>JAHHGU010000002.1 GCA_019359765.1 Aphanothece sp. CMT-3BRIN-NPC111 | reverse complement strand
CTAAGGCTTCAAGGAGATTGATTTTCATGGAATGTAGACCAATCAAACTAGAGGCTAAAAGATTTAGTGTAAGCCACCTTCTAGCTACCCATATTTTTCTCCTTTGACAATGAATTAGCCCTGCTTAGAAGGGGGGGAGGTAGCATCGTTGAATATTGCCGATCTAGATTTAGACTCCCGCAGATTGTGGATACTTGGTAAAGGTCGAGGTAGTCAGAAAGAGGCGATCGCTCTATCTATTACCACTGCTGCCGCCCTTCAAGATTGGCTACTGGCAAGGCGAGAAACCAACATCAATCAACCTTTGTTTATATCCTTGGACTCGGTTACAAGTGGACATCGACTTAGCACCACTTCTATTTATGAGGTTGTGCAGCAGTACGCTAAGGCGGCAGGAATCATCAAGGTATTGAGTCCTCACAGGATTAGACATTCATCTGTTACTGCTGCCTTAGAGGCGACGGGGGGAGATGTGAGACGGGTACAGAAACTTAGTAGACACGCTAACCTTAATACTTTGATGATCTATGACGATAATCGATTAAGTCACCAGGGCGAGATATCAGACCTATTGGCAGATTTAGTTTAGGAATGGGAGACAATAAATGTCTTTAATTATTGAGTCAGATTTAAAGGAAGTCTTAGCTAAGATTGACCAAAAGCTAGATAAGCTTGATGCCAAGTTTGATAATCTTGGTAAGGATGTAACTGACCTAAAAGTAGGTCAAGCCAGGTTGGAGGAAAAAGTAGACGGACTAAGTAAGAGATTGGACAATCAAGAATTTCTTAGTCGTGGTGTCTTAATAGGTTTGATAGTAGCCATACTTGGCGGGTTCGCTAAGTTATTCGGCTTTGTTGGGGTGCAGTAAGCCAATGCCGAAAATCCCAGAGTGCGATCGCATATCTATTTTACCCCCCCCCGATTGACCAGAGGGGTTTTACTTGGCACGCATCTCAAGTATTTTTGATACTGCGAGCGTATTACTTTAGGTCAGGAACTTGGCTTAACTTGGTCTATGTTCCGTTGCTACTTGCACCCCGTGATCGCCAGTGAGTTGAGCTTGAGTGAGAACACGGTGATGAAGATAGTTACGCTAAAGCAAAGGTTCAGGGGTTGTAAGCCCCCCGGCGTAATCGTCTAGCTAACACCGGGGGGATGTCACTTACTGAATAATGACAGTCACATCAGCAGTTTTGGCAGGTGAATTATTGGGGTTAACCGTGCCGCTACCTTTATAGATACTCAGTGTTCGCCCAGTATTGGCTACATCGGAGGCAAGCTTAGAAACCCCGAAGCTAACACTTCCATCCGTACCTAGCCCGCCATCGGTATTAAACGTCAAATCCTGAGTGAGAAGGATTTGATTACTAGAGAAGCTGAGGTTACCAGAACCTGTCCCACCATAGGTATTGATGTTGCCTTTGAGAGTAATAATGTTGCCAACACTCAGGTTGATCGCACCACCATTTCCAGCCGTACCACTGCCAGCAGTAGAGTAGGAATTTAGTTCGCCTATAGTGGCATCAGTGCCAGCACTCAGGCTGATCGCACCACCATTTCCACCATTTCCGTTAGGGCCAGATAGAGATATAGATTGTAAATAAGCTGTTTCAATGCTGCCATTAGTAGCATTGAGTGAAATCGCACCTCCATCCCCAGCCGCACCACCACCAGCATAAGAGTAGGAGCCTATGCCGTTAGTGGTGATATTGCCATTAGTAGTGGTGAAATTGACGGCACCACCATTTCCCGTCGTGCCACCGGTCGCATAAGAATAGGAGGTTATATCATTACCATTGGTGGTAATACCGTTAGTAGCATTCATCGTGATATCTCCTCCATTCCCAGCATTGCCGTTGGAGCCAGACAAGGCTGTGGAATTTAAATTACTTACCTGAATGCTGCCATTAGTAGCATTTAGGAAAATCGTACCTGCATTCCCACTCGTACCACTGCCAGCAATAGAGTAGGAGGCTATGCCGTTAGTGGAGATACCGTTAGTAGCATTCACCGTGATATCTCCCCCATTCCCAGCATTGCCGTTGGAGCCAGACAAGGCTCCGGATTCCAAATTACCTGTCTCAATGCCGCCATTAGTAGCAGTGAGATTGATTGCACCTCCATCCCCCGCTGTACTACTGCCAGCAGAAGAGTAGGAGGTTATGCTACCTGTAGTGAGATTGTCATTAGTAGCGGTGAGATTGACTACACCTCCGCTTCCCGCTGCGTCACTAGCAGAAGAGTAGGAGGCTATGCCACCTGCCTGAATGCCGCCATTAGTAGCAGTGAGATTGACTGTACCTCCATTCCCCGCTGTGCCAGTGGTAGCAGAAGAGTAGGAGTTTATATCCCTATTAGCATTTATGGTGATGCCGTTGGTAGCATTCAATGTGATATTTCCTCCATTCCCCGCCGTGCCACTGTCAGTAAAAGAGTAGGAGTCTAGTACATAAAGTATTTGAATGTTCCCATTAGTGGCATTGAGTGAGAGCACACCTCCATTCCCAGCCGTGCCACTGCCAGTAGAAGAGTAGGAGTGTAGGGCACCTGTGGTAATACCATTAGTAGCAGTGAGATTGATTGCACCTCCATCCCCCGCTGTGCCAGTAGCAGAAGAGACAGATAGCATCTCAAGTGGGTTGATGATATTGCCATTAGTAGCGGTGAGATTGATTGCACCTCCATCCCCCGTATCCCCACTGTAGGCATAAGAGCCGGAGTCTATGTAATATGCGGTGATGCTACCGTTGCCAGCAGTAAGATTGATTGCACCTCCATTCCCTGCTGCGCCACTGTAAGCAATAGAGGAGGAGTTTATGGCATCTGTGATGATGCTACCGTTGTCAGCAGCAATAGTAATTGCGCCTCCATTGAGTGCCCCATTTGTGGAGTCGATGGAGGCTTCCCCGTTAGTAGCAATCCCACCATTTAAGCTGTGGATGTTAATGGCATTGCCATAGGTTTTAATATAATCTCCAATGCTAATGTTGCCGTTTGCCTGTAGCAGAATCGAACTATTTGCTGCATCTGCTGCCGTCATCGATCCTGTGGTAGTAATAGTGTTTCCAATAATTGTGGTCGCCCCAGGATTTAGATTAATTTGACGTGCCAGAAGGCTGACATTGCCGTATTTACTGCTGTTGAAAGGACTACTATTATTAACGCTTCCCAGAGTCAAGGTTTCAACTGCATTGAAAGTCAGATTGCCCCCACTAAGCGCCCTATTTTGACCCTGTGCGTCAGCCAGTACAGTCCCATTGATGTTAATATGCCCGGCACTTTCACTTCTGTCTGTAGCTGCAAGTACAATAATCGCACCAGCCTGACCAGCATTGCCCGTGTTGGCATGAGAGTAGGAATTGAGATCGCCTGTAGTGATGTTCCCCTCTCTGGCAGAAAGTGCGATTGCACCTCCACTCCCCGTATTGCCACTAGCAGCCACAGAGTATGAGTTTATGTTACCTGTACTGATGTTACCGTTGCCAGCAACAAGATTAATTCCGCCCCCATTGAGTGCCCCATTTGTGGAGTCGAGATTGGCTCCATTAGTAGTAATCCCCCCATTGAAGCTGCGAAGGTTAATCCCATTGCCATAGGTTCTGATGCCTTGAGTACTGATAGCACCATCTGCTTGTAGGGTAATTGAACTATCAGAACCACTCGCTCCAGTAATCGCCCCGTTAGCCGTAATCGTCCCCCCACTTCCCAAAGCTCGAATCCCTACTGGGTCTAAGAAAGTTACATCAGCTATACTCACTGCACCGCGACCGAAAGTGCGTCCGAGATAAATTCTGCTAAAGCCATCTTTAAGAGCTGCTAAATCTGTCGTCGTCAGATCCAAAGTATCTGTCGCTCCTGTATCCGAAGCACCGATGCCTACTTTTTGACCTAAAGAGGATGACTGTAAGAGCACCTCTTTGCCGTCACCCCGGATGGAATTAGCTCCTCCATTGAGGTTAATCTCATTCCCCGTCAACGTGATGTTGCCATAACCGGTATTGCTAGAAGCAATATTATTAATGCTGTTGAGGTTAAGAGTGTTAGCAGCACTGATATTAACAGCCCCTCCTGTGCCTGGAGTGACGCCAGCTCCTGATGATGTGGAATTAACATCTCCGTTAACGGTAATAGAACCACCGCTACTGCCTCTTGCCGTCAAGCTGATTCCCCCTCCATCACTGGCATTGCCAGAAGTTGAGGTGGAAGAGGTGTCTATGCTGCCTGTCGTAATGTTGCCGTTTGTGGCAAGTAGGCTAATTGCACCCCCATTGAGTGCCCCCGACGTTGAGTCTAAATTCAACGTATTAATTGCCCCGGCACTAGTAATGTTTATCGTGCCACCACTCGTTGTAACTCCTTGAGTATCAACCTTGCCGCCTGCTGTCACTAAGCTCAGGTTCCCGCCACCTGTAGCATAATTTCCGCTGAAGTTAATATCTTTAAGTGCTGTAAATGTAGCTGTAGGCGTGGTGATGCTTGTGGCGGCGTTGATATTATTTCCCGTGACGTTGGCACTACCCGTGGCAGTAATCGTCCCATCTAAAGCCACAATTCCAGCATTGCCTCCAGATAGGACAATCCGACCATTTTGGGCATTGGCTGAGTTAGCCTGAATTAACCCGGTTGTGTTAATGACATTGTTGACTACGGTAGCTCCCGCCCTGGCGCTGAGGGTAACTACTCCACCATCGGCGGTAATAGAGCCTGTGTTACTAACTAAGGGAGAAAATCCTACTTCTTTGCTGGGTTCTACTGCTAGCGATACTAAGCCATCTCCGCGAAAGTCTAAAGCGGCTCTTGTGCCTGATGCCAGCACTACTTTACCCAAACGGGCGTTGATGGCACCACTATTAGCTACTCCTGGGGCAACTAAAGCCGCATATCCTCCATCTGTAATGTTGATTATGCCTTGGTTTTCTACTGTGGCGGCGGCTTTCCCTGCTAGTGTATTCAGGTTGTCTTGCCCCCCGGCCATAAAGTCAGCATTCGTAACGTTGAGCGTGCTGGCTGTTAATCCGGCAACGTCTACTTGTGCTGTCGGCCCAAATAAGATGCCGTTGGGGTTGAGCAACATAATTTGACCGTTGGCGGTGATTTTACCAGCGATATTGGAGGAGGTGTTGCCAGTAACTCGGTTGAGGGTGGCTGATGTGGCAGAAGGTTGTTGGAAATCTACCCATTGCCCTGAGCCAATGCTAAATCCTTGCCAGTTAATTACCGCTTTATCTGTACTTTGGATGATATTCATCCGGCCGGCGCTTGGTGTGGCAATTGTTGCTGAACCTGCTCCCACTTGTCCCTGTTGGGGTAAAGCTAGGGCGGAGTTACTACTAATGGTAGTTGCTATTAGTCCTATTACTGCGGCTTTTGCTAGTGCCTGTCCCTGCCCACCCAGCAGCAACAGCCATGTCCAAGAGCGCTGAATTGCTTTTTCTTGATGTGCAGATGGCTTTGTGTAGTGGGCAGTAGGTTTGGGCATTAAAAGTATTTGCTAGTTATTTGTGGAGGTTTGCTCAAGTCTGAGCATCTGGTCTTAGCTTTAACGTTAGTCTACTTTTCTACCCTCGGATAGATATTTCCTAAATTAAGGCTGCTGATAGGCATTACTTATTTAAGCAGTAAGCCAGTTATTAAAGAGCTTATGCATGACTGCCATCTGTGTGCTGCCATCGTGTATATAAAAACGTATAACTTTGATGTCTAAAGACGAATAACCGCAGACGATTCTTTCAAGCAAGGCAGCGCTGCGGATTATTTAGAGCTGATTACTTATGAAAATGGCCCTTCTCAAAAGTAATCGTGGCTCAGGTTTTCTATTTTATTGCTGACATAGCGGCGATCGCGCGCGGCTCAAAACTGCTACCTCCCCCTTTTTTTGAAACGAACCCCATGCATGATCATGTATGTAAGTATTTCTACTGACAATATTTGAGTTAATCAATAACCCAAAAACCGTTGCTTCACCTCAAATCAGGAACAACTGTTGAGTATCTGGTTAGGTGTCCTGTTAGCGAAACCATTGATGTATCAACCCCTGCCTATCTTGTAAAGGATATAGCTCGTAAAGCTCACAGCCAATTAGGGCTACTGTAAAAATTCCGGGTAGGGGTGAAGCCATTGGGGACTCGCTCCACAATGCAAGCCCCCTTCGGGGTACGACGCAAGCGCCTCTTGCATTATTACGCTCGCCGGAGTACGTGCCACAGCACTACCCAAAATCTGGAACACCTGCTGCCACTTCATCCACCAGGCACGGGCGGCGCTGCTGCTGTAGCCAGGATAAAAGCTTGGCTTGAATAGAAAACATTGGTGGCGTGTAAAGCGGGTAAGTAGCTTCTTAGGTGCCTCAATCTTTAGGTTTAATTTTTTGTAGCTCCATATTAAACATAAGAAAGTGGCTCCGCCCTATCTCCATCTCTGCTGAAGACAAAACGTCTGGTTTGTCAGGATCTAGAAATGTGATAAATCCATCAATGGTTGAATCCATTGCTTTTATCAATTCAGATTGTGCAGCCTGGGCACACTCAGGTCACTCCTGGTTTTGAACTTTGCGTCGGATATTTTGTAATTCTGCGATTCGTGGTGTAAGGCTCATCCGTGACGTACTGGTAGCCAGCTTTACTTCGTCATCCCACTGTTGCGAAACGTCATTGAGAAGAGTGTAAACTGTTTCTCCATCTTTAGTAGAGCAGACGATTTCTCTGTGCGCCCACGACCAGGCACCAATCCCTCCAGTTGTCAGCAGGATTAAAGCACCTATGCCAATGCCCAAAGTACGCTTGTTAGAAACGAGAGGCTGTAGCCTAGCAGTTAATGGCTGAATAATAATATCTGAAATCGACCTGTTAAGTAAGGAAGGTGTAGAGGAAGGTACTCGTGCTGTTTTCTGACGTACCACAGGCTTATCAGTCCACCCACAAGCACATACCTGCCGTCCGCTAGTCTTCAATGGCGGGTGCAACTTCTTACCGCATTTGGGACAAATCTCAAGAGCCATAGTTCAAGTGAAGTAACCTTGGATAGAACATACGGGGTAAGCTTACAAAGCACACACTGCTCTCATTGCTATTTCCGCGTTACTGCCCGGTGTTGCCACACGCACCGCAGAGTTGGTTCCTTGCTGAACTGTAAACCCAACCGTGTTATGCGGTGTGATTGCTTGAACTTTTTGCGCTTGATATGTACCCTCAATGCAGTTCACTACGCTAAAAATCCTATAGCCGCCAATGATGACGTTTTTCTCAAGCGTTGGCTGTGGTAGCTTAATTTCCCACCAGTAAGACCGGAGCTTGCCTTGGATATCCACAGATGCAGCGTCAACAGAAAGAGTCTCGCTACTACCATGTTTACTAACCACAGCCCAAGGGGCGGCAAAGGCAGGTAACGCAGTAGTAAGAGCGCCTGCAACAGCGAAGCAAGTAATTGTGATTCGATTCATACTGAGGGTGCATCTGTGGTTTATAACCTCCATCCTTCCGAAGGAATAGAGAACTGGTGCAGATACTTAACAAAGCTTGACTGTGACGGCGAACTTTAGGCTGTAATTGGCATCATTGCGGCTTCATCCGCTATCAACATCGGTCTTGACTGTAACTTACACCACTCCAACAACCCCGCATCTGCCTGCTTCCTCCTCACCAGTTCCTTAGCACGAGCCGATTCTTAGCGGTCAAATTTTCGGGGGTTAACATTAGTGGTGTAATGTTCTATCGGCTAAGTTCGTCACGGAAAGTGTCCCCTTCTCGTTCAGGCAAATTTGCCTGAACGGGATTAGTTATGAACGAGCGCGCATCAGCAAGGACTGAGGCTCCAAGGTGCGGCGAGGCGTGGTATATTTTAGTAACGATCTAAGCACTTTGGCTAATGGGACTTAGACATTTTCTGGCTCCTAAAGGGGCTAAAAGCCCCTCGTAGTAAGCAAATGAGGTCAATGCCCCAAAAATGCCTGAAACCCTTGTCAATACTATATTTATGCCCATTCAAGCTAAAAGCATTTCTCTATCTAGGTTTGAAGCCATTTTTACCTCAGTTTTTGTCTAAGTCCCGCTAACAGATCGAAAAATATGAAGTTTTCACCTTAGTTAGGTTGAAAATTTGGCATGGTGTGGCAGGTTGGTATTTAATTCTTCGGGTTAATGTTCGATGGTTGAATCTAGTTTTTGAAACTTTGGTTAAAGAAGTCGGAGTCAATGACAAGAAGATGATTTTTTTAGTCCAAGATCGAGCCGGATGGCATGGCATATGAGCAATAAAGTTTGTTTGCCTCCTGAAATGATTGTAGAACATCTTCCTCCCTATTCTCCAGAGTTGCAACCAGCTGAGCGGTTATGGAAATTGGTGGATGAACCGTTGGCTAATAATTATTTTGAAACTATAGATGAACTCGAAACAATTTTAGTTGAACGATGTCGCTTTCTCCAGCAACATATGCAGGTAGAAATTCGGAATCTAACCAACTATCATTGGTTAACCTATGCCTAATTTGTTTCAGACTTTTGACAGCCGGATTCCGTATAATAAATTTTTCTACCATGGCAGTGAATCAGCTAGAGCCTATGCAAAAAGTGGTTTTAAGATATTTTTAACCACAGATAAACACTGATGAACACAGATACCAGTACGTATTCAACCACTGAAAAGGATGCAAGAAAGATAGGCTCTTAGTGTGGGAGGATGTCATGTCGCTACGCTCCAATTCGTAATTCGTAATTCGTAATTAATACCCCATAAATAAATTTAGGGCCTTGGACATTGATGCGGGAGCATTTATGAGTTTTCCATAAATAAATTTAGGGGCTTGAAACCGGGAATTACGAATTATTTTGGTCACTCAAGCCGTTGTGCAAATCTGAGCTTGGCTGAGCGAGAACGAGGGTTATTTGCTAATTCATCTTCTTGTGCTGTAATTGGTTTTTTAGTTAACACCCGCAATAAAGGTGATTCCCGGAGACTATGCTTTACTAGCCGATCTTCTAAACTATGAAAACTGATAATCCCAACTATGCCATCTAATTTAAGCCAGCTAGGTACTTTGTTGAGAAATGTCTCTAGGGAGGTTAACTCCTGATTGACGGCAATCCGCAATCCTTGAAAGACGCGGGTAGCTGGGTGAATTCTGCCATAACGGTATTGGCGGGGAACACTATAGGCGATCGCTTCTGCTAGTTCCGTTGTCGTCTTAAATGGACGCCGTTCGACAATCCGGCGTGCAATCCGCCGCGATAGGCGTTCTTCTCCATATTTAAAGAAAATATCTGCTAGTTCCGCTTCATCCCAGTGATTAATTACCTCAGCAGCCGTGAGCGATTGACGCCGATCCATCCGCATATCCAAGTCCGCTTCGTGCTTAAAACTAAAGCCACGCTCTGGAAAATCGAGATGGACAGAGCTAACCCCTAGGTCTGCTATTATACCATCAAAAGTGATATTATTTGGCTGATAATCGGCAAAATTCCCCTGCCAAAACTGAAGGCGATCGCTATATTGGCACAGCTTAGTTTGAGCAGCGGCGATCGCTTGCTCATCTCGGTCAATAGCCGTCACTCGCACATCCGCTGCTGCTTCCAGAATCAAGCGGCTATGTCCACCACCTCCCACCGTCGTATCTAAATAATGTCCCCCCGGACGAACTGCCAACCCGGCAATTAACTCCCGACTTAGCACCGGAATATGAAAAAAAACCTGATCTTCTCTATCAGGTAAGCTTTGAAAGTCTGTTTTAATTTCGTTCATTTATAGGGCATCGCGGTATGCGTAAAACTCAGCGGCTTCAGCCCTGAGATATAAGCGACACGAGCGGTTTTAACCGCCGTGGTCTTTCTGTTCTAGTTTATACTCCCTAATTAATCTTTGTATCGCTGATGACTGGGAGACTCCCCAATTTTGGGCAATACTCTCCAGTTTTGCTTTGTCTTCATCAGACAGATAAACCATAGAACCTTTTTTTCTAGACATATATGTAATTTGCTAATATTGTGCTAGTATAATACTATCACGATATTGCAGGTCGAAACAATGTCTAAAGTTAAAAAATCAATGGGAATACAGCAAGTAATGCTTTCTCCTGACCCAGAAACAAAGGCAATATTGGAGTATCTTTGCCAGCAATCGGGAAAGCTGTATAACAATGGAGTTTACTTTGCTCGTCAGTATTTTTTTAAAGCCAACAAGTTGCTGACTGGTAAATTTGATTTGATTTATGAAGAATCAGTAAGTAAGTCGCTGGTTGCCCAATCCCTACCATCTATCCCTGCCCAACAAACATTGATGTCGGTGTCTGAAGCGTTTAAATCTTTTAAGAAATTGCGGGCTAAGTTTTTCAAGGGTCAACTGCACTTTAAGCCCAAAGCCCCCAGTTACTTGATAGGTTCTAAGCTGTTTAAAGTCGCCTATCCCAACTCTGGAGGGCAGAAACCAACTCTAATAGATGGTCAACTTAGATTTTCGCTAGGGTTGACTATTAAAAGATGGTTTGGCATCTCAGAGTTTTTCTTGCCAGTACCGTCGAACTTAGACATATCAAAGGTTAAGGAATTTACAATTCTTCCCAAGAATGGTGCTTTTTACCTTGAAATGTCTTACGAAGTAGAGAAACAGCAACACGATCTAGACATCAATCAAGCTCTATCTATTGATTTGGGTACTGCGGATAACTTAGCGGCTTGTGTTGATACTCTGGGCAATTCCTTATTGATTGATGCCCGTGCAATGAAGGCAATGAATCAGTTATGGAATAAAAAAATATCAACACGTAAAGAAGGTAAACCACAAGCTTACTGGGATGCTTGGTTAGACCAAGTTACCCGTAAACGCAACCACCAAATGCGTGATGGAATAAACAAAGCGGCAAAGCTAATAATTAACCATTGTTTAAAATACGGCATTGGAACATTAGTAATAGGATGGAACGAAAGCTTTAAAAATAACGCGAATATGGGACAGGTTAACAACCAGAAATTTGTCCAGATGCCATTAGGTAAATTAAAAGACAGATTAAAACAATTGTGTGATTTGCACGGTATTAGATTCCAAGAAACTGAAGAATCTTACACCTCAGAAGCAAGCTATTTAGATGGAGACACTCTACCCGTATTTGGTGCAAAACCAGAGGGTTGGACAGCATCTGGGAAGCGAGTTAAACGTGGTTTGTACCAAACTGCAAATGGTTCAATTGTCAACGCTGATTTAAACGGTAGTGCAAATATTTTAAGAAAAGTAGCCAGCAACTTAAACATAGATTTAAGCAGACTGGGTAGACGGTCTTTGACGACCGTAGCGAGAATTAAACTTTGGAATGTTTCGCCTAAGAAACATCTCCCTAAGCTTGTTCTGTCCGCAGAATCTCAGTCCCTTTAGGGCTGAGAGTGTCAATTCCGATAGATAGCCGCCTTCTCTACTTGGCGCAGCATCTTACCCAGTTTCTTGGTGCTATTATTCAGGATAATAATATAAGCACCGCCTGGAAATTCTAATTCATTAGCTAGGCGATTGACGAATTCCGTATCGGCCTTATCGCTATCTAGCTCAAAGAAACTGCGATCGCGCTTCACCCCGAGCACATAAAAGGGCTTTTCTGGAAAATATTCCACTACTTTCTGTACCAAGTAAGCCTCTTTGAGGCGCTTGTAACCAGATAACTGCTGAGACAGTTGTTGCAGCACTGCATCTGGCAAGTTGTGAGCCTGAAATTTGTCACTAGGACTCACAAAAGACCGTTCTTGCTGCGCCCTCAGCAATAATTTATAATGCTGCTGGGCACGCTCCTGGTAAGCTTTTGCGGACTCGATTTGTCCTTGGTTGTTCAAGAAAGAGTAAATTAACTCGCAACCTGCAATTACTTCATCTGTATCTTTGGCGATCGCCTTTTCAATGTAATCAATACCCGTAGCATCATTTTGTTGCAGCAATATATGCCCCAGCGTATAGTTAGCTGATGCGTGTTCCGGGCTAATTGTTAGTACCTCTCGCAATAAGGGGATAGCAGTTTCCTCACCCTTAAACTCTAATGTCCAAGAGGCACGCTGCCAAGCTTCCTCATCCGTTAAAGGCTGTTTCTGAGCCTTCTCCTCCAAAGCTTGCAGACTTTGCAGCGTTTCCTGAGCATAGGCATATCGCTGTCGCCAAGGCGTTGCTACCTGTTCTTTCCAGTTGCGGTCAAAATAATCTGTAAATTTCTGGAGAGCATTTCCCAGAAATTGTTGAGCCGCGCTCACCTGAAGTGGGACAAGTAAAGCAAGTCCTTGCCCTGGTGCGGGAAGACATCCCAAAGCAGAAAGGCGATCCGCTAGGCAAGGGTGGGTATCTACACAACTGGTTTTTTCTGATAAAGCTTCCTCAAACCACTTGCGAGCTTCTTCACTTTTCACATTAGCCTGGAAAGCAGTAAACATACTGCTAAAAGTTGCTGCTGGTGGTTCTATTTGGCAATCAACTTGGTTAAATACACTAGGCCAAAAGGAACTATCCAAAAATCGGCCTTGGACTTCCGCCTTAATCATAGCCTCGGCTGTATTTTGCGCCCCTGCTAGCTGAGAAGCACACCGATCCGCCTCGTATTCGTTTATTCGTGCCAAGACAAACGAATAAGCGCCAAAAAAGGGAGCGTACCAGTTAAAAAAACCGTTAAAAAGAATAGAAGAACCCTCGTGTCCACTTTGTTCGAGTCTTTCTAAAAGCTGAACATAAGTTTTGCGGACGCGGTAAATCCAACCACCGAAGCGACTGTGGTTTCCAGATAAGTGTCCCAACTCGTGGGCAAGTACGGCGCGAAACTGTTCTGGGGAAAGACCCTGCATTAAGGGTAGCCCGACAATTAGGTAATTTTGCTGCCATCCAAAGATGCCTAAACGTGGTCTTTGGACAACAGCAGCATTAAACTCTTCAGTTAAAAGAATGTGGTGAAATCGCGGTGCCTGTAGTTTAGAGGCGAGTTCGTCAACTAAGGCAAATAAGCGAGGCACGTCTTGGCGGCTGAGTGCTAAACCTGTGGGCGGTGGAAAAGGAACCCAGAGCGATCGCAAAACAATAAACGTGGGTAGAAGTACAAAAATGCCTCCCTTGATGATGGCGGCATTAATTCTGTGGCTGTAAACCACTAGCAGTACAATCAAGCCCAAGACTGCCAACAGCCCTGCCAGAATCGAGAAGATATAGGCATAGCCAAGTATGGCAAGCAGACCAACACGCAGTTTATAGATGCCCGGTTTCTGACGAGCAAAAACCTCTAAGCGCTTGACAAAAGTATCAAATTCTTCTTGATTGAAAGCCATTCGACTAGCTGTGTACCAGGAATGTTGAGGTTAAAGGATTTTAGCTTTCAACGGGGACAAGCGCTGCGAAGAAAGAACAAGTGCTTTTAAGCACGATGCTTTTAGCGTCGGGATGAATCCCCGACCGGGTTAACTACTCGCCGGGAAGTCCCCCGCTATAGCTGTACTCAGTGTCTTCGGTGGGATGAAAGGCAGGGAAATTGGAGGAACGGAAATTTCCAAATCATCTTGACGGCCTTATTGCAAAATGTATAATGCAGTAAGGAGGCATTAGGATGCTGCACAAAGCGATCAAAGTTCGGCTTTATCCAACATTAGAGCAACAAATACTATTATCTCAACACTTCGGTTGTGCCAGATGGTGGTGGAACTACGCTCTAAATAAGTCAATTGAGGCTTATAAAGAAACTGGTAAAGGTCTTGGTCAGTCAGCACTTAATGCCTTCTTACCAAAACTTAAAAAAGCAGAAGAAACCGTATGGCTATCTGAATGCTACAGCCAAGTTTTGCAAGCAGCGACGCTCAATTTAACAACAGCCTATAAAAACTTTTTTGCAGGTCGTGCTAGATTTCCTCGCTACAAGTCCAAGCATGGTAAGCAGTCGATTCAGTACCCTCAAAGCGTCAAGGTACTTGAAGGAATTATTCAGTTTCCTGGCAAAATTGGCAAAATAAAAGCTAAATTGCACAGGAACATAGAAGGAACAATCAAAACCGTAACGGTCAGCTTAGATCCATCGGGAAAATACTTTGCATCAATACTGACCGAAGCTGAGGGCGAAAATCCAACAGTTTCAACTGAAGGCAAGGTAATCGGGATTGATTTAGGATTAACTCATTTTGCCATTACGAGTGATGGCACTAAAGTCTCTAAATACAATAATCCCAAGCACCTAGCCAAACACTGTCAAAACCTCAAACGCAAGCAACAAAAGCTAGCCAAAAAGCAGAAAGGAAGTAATTCAAGAAATAAAGCGAGATCGACTGTAGCTAAAGTGTACGAGCGGGTGACTAAATCCCGTCAGGATTTTCTGCATAAGTTATCAAGAAAACTCGTCAACGAAAACCAAGTTGTCGTAGTAGAAAATCTTAATGTCAAAGGCATGGTACGCAACCACAATTTAGCTAAAGCGATATCTGACGTGGGATGGGGAACCTTTACTAATTTCTTGGCTTACAAGCTAGAGAAAAAAGGCGGTAAGCTAGTAGAGATTGATCGATGGTTCCCTAGTTCTAAACTCTGCTCTAATTGCTATTGCCAGATCGATAAGTTACCGCTTGATATTAGAGAGTGGAATTGTCCTCATTGCGGGACTCGTCACGACCGCGATGGTAATGCAGCAACAAATATCAGAGCAGAGGGCATTAGGATGTTACAGACGGATGGAACAGCCGTTTCTGCTAACGGAGGGGAAGTAAGACCAAAGTTGGGACGCAAGTCCGTGCTGAGGCATTCCCCCGCGATGTTAGAAGCCCACACTATAATCGCTTCGATTTAGTGTGGGTAGTTCACTGGATGTGCGGCTACTCAAATCGGCTTCAAGGAGATATTGCTGAACGATGGCACAACTAGAAACTAGAACTGAACCGATGGTGCTGAACATGGGACCGCACCATCCCTCCATGCACGGGGTACTGAGGTTAATTGTCACCCTTGATGGGGAAGATGTCGTAGATTGCGAACCTGTAATCGGCTACCTGCACCGGGGCATGGAAAAAATAGCCGAGAACCGCACCAATATCATGTACGTCCCTTATGTCAGTAGATGGGACTACGCTGAGGGGATGTTCAACGAGGCAATTACAGTCAATGCGCCGGAAAAACTAGCTAATATCCCAGTCCCCAAACGCGCTAGCTATATCCGCGTGATCATGCTGGAGTTGAACCGCATTGCTAATCACCTGTTGTGGCTTGGCCCCTTCATGGCTGACGTGGGTGCCCAGACTCCCTTCTTCTATATCTTCCGCGAACGGGAATTGATCTATGACTTGTGGGAAGCTGCCACAGGTTATCGGATGGTGAACAACAACTATTTCCGCATTGGGGGAGTTGCGGTTGATTTGCCTTATGGCTGGGTAGACAAGTGTTATGACTTCTGTGACTACTTCGATCCCAAAGTTGACGAGTACGAACGCTTAATTACCGACAACCCTATTTTCCGCCGCCGGGTGGAAGGTGTAGGCACCATTAGCCGCGACGAAGCTATTAACTGGGGGCTTTCTGGCCCCATGTTGCGCGCGTCTGGCGTAAAGTGGGATCTGCGTAAGGTTGACCACTACGAGTGCTATGACGACTTAGACTGGGAAGTCCACTGGGAAACTGCGGGTGATTGTTTCGCCAGGTATCTTGTGCGGATTCGTGAGATGCGCGAGTCGGTAAAGATTCTTCGCCAAGCACTAAAGGCGCTGCCTGGTGGCCCTTACGAGAACTTGGAAGCCAAGCGCATGAAAGAGGGGCCAAAATCTGAGTGGAACAGCTTTGATTACCAGTACGTCGGTAAGAAAATCGCCCCCACGTTTAAGATTCCCAAGGGTGAACACTACGTCCGCGTTGAAAGCGGCAAAGGTGAGCTAGGAATTTACATAATTGGGGATGATAACGTCTTCCCTTGGCGTTGGAAAATTCGTACAGCTGATTTCGTCAACTTGCAAATTCTCCCTCAAATCCTCAAAGGTGTAAAAGTCGCAGATATCGTGACGATTTTGGGCAGTATCGATATCATCATGGGTTCAGTAGACCGTTAAGGTCATCCTTGACTATCATCGGGGCAGACAAGATAGGTCTGCCTAAATGAATTAGGGGCGCACCGCTGTGTGCCCCTTTACAGTTTTTATAACAACAAAACTATATCTTTATCTTTATCCGGTAAAATCCGCTTTTCGGATAGTTATAGCAGTTGCCATAAGGGAAGAGTGACAATTGACCTTACACCTATGTACAAGCGAGATGCTGCTATAACTGTATGTTTGCTAGAAGCTAATTGCTCAGGGCTTACGCAGAGATCCCCCTAAATCAGAGTTAAAAAGGGAGACTTTGAATGTTCCCCCCTTTTTAAGGGGGGCTAGGGGGGATCTAGTTTTTAGACTTTCGGTGCGTAAGTCCTATTGCTAAAAGCTAACTGCTAATTGCTATATCACTGTCAACACATCAAGTAAATACAGGAGTTTTTTATGTCAGTACCCGAAATTACTCAAACACTTTTAGCTGCGAAACAGGAAAAGGGGCTGAGCTTTGCGGATTTAGAAAAGGTTGTTGGACGTGATGAAGTATGGATTGCCGCAGTAATGTATCGTCAAGCTAGCGCTTCGGAAGATGAAGCCAGTAAGCTTGTGTTTACATTAGGGCTTAGTCCTGAGATAGCTAAAGCACTCACTGAATGCCCCCTGAAAGGATTAGGGCCAGTTGTCCCGACTGACCCTCTGATTTATCGCTTCTACGAAATTATGCAAATTTATGGAATGCCTCTAAAGGCAGTCATTCATGATAAGTTTGGTGATGGAATTATGAGCGCAATTGACTTTACTTTAGATGTTGAAAAGGAAGAAGATCTTAAGGGAGATCGTGTTAAAGTTGTTATGTCGGGTAAATTTTTGCCTTACAAGAAGTGGTAAATAATTATCCTTAAACATAGTGATTGGGGCGATTGTTCACTATGTGCGATCGCTCATATCTGAGTGATTACCCGTAATAAAAGTGGGTAGCAGATTTTATTGATAAACCCGCCCCTACGCATATTGTGGTTGATCGACCGGGCATGATATACAGCGGTTCCCGCTATTATGAAGTACACTTAGCAAACACAGAAACCCGGTTTTTCAAAAAACTGGGTTTCTAGGATGTACCTCATTACAGAGGGAACCGCTGTAAGCTATTTTTTTTCTAGCTGCAATATATTATTAAACTTTCTTTCAACAGCCATTGCCCAAAATACATCACCGTCTTTATTACGAAGTACTTCTGTGGGATCTTTAGCCTGAAGCATCAAATATGCTAAAAAATCTGTAATTTCCGCAGCTATTACATCAGATTTATCACTGGCAGTATTAAAATCAAACTGTCCGCGAAATACTAAATTAAGCTTTTCTGGTTCTTTATAAGTCCGATACCAAATCCAGATTTGGTGAGTATATTCTGGTTGCACTTTATAAGGAGGAGCTTTTTCGCCAGGAAGGTCTCGAAGATGCTCGCATCTAAGTAGGTGTTGTGCAGTGTATTTGGTGCAGGGCAAAACACCGCTGTAGGCACGAATAATCCTGCCACTCTCAGCGATACGAGAGAATGGTTGATTCGCACTGGGTGAGTTTTTTTCTGAGCCAGAGGCATGAGTATTTAAACTGCCAAATAATTTAGAGATTATACCCATAAAAATTTAATAATAGTAATTCTTAAACAGTAGTTTCTACTAAGTTATTTTTTGCAAGCAGAACACTTGAATTTAAACTACCGATGGTCTTATAAAACACTATAACTAAAACGACGAGCTGGGTTGCTTGAGAAACTCGGTCTCTTCTGGCGTCGTCGTCCGTCCCAAAATTCTGTTGCGATGTGGAAAGCGCCTGAAGCGTTCGATGATCTCTAGATGTTGAATAGCATAGGCGATCGCGTCCGTACATTCTGGCTCATCGCTCAACTGCTCGTGTAGCGCCACTGACTGACGCTGATCGGCTAAGTTCTCGCTATGTTCAAAGGGCAAATACATAAACCAGCGCTGCACTGGCAACAGCTGGCGATCGCAGCCATTAGCGACAGCGTGTTGGGCTACAGATAGCGCTTGCGGGTCAGTGGCAAAGGCTTGGGGCGTACCGCGAAACATATTTCGTGGGAACTGATCGAGCAATATAATCAGTGCCAGACAACTTTCGGGTGAGTCTTTCCAACGTTCTAGCTGACCATCTGTAGCCAGCTCGTAATCTGGCAGAAAGCGAGTTCGCACCTGTTTGTCAAACTCCGGGTCTACAGTAAACCAAACTTGACGGCGTTTCCCATAGCTAGCCTCATCAGGGCGACCAAACCAAAAGTTTAAAATCTCATCTACTCGTGACATTACATTAAAAACAGCATTAGGGTTTGGTAACGATTCATTGCTTATTAAACTACTCGGTTCTGGCAAATGGACTCTGCATACCAATTAAAGCTAGCTTTGGGAATACGTTTTTGGGTTTTGTAATCTACATAAGTAATACCAAAACGGCGATCGTAACCCTCAGCCCACTCAAAGTTATCCATGAAACTCCAGAGTAAGTATCCTTTGAGAGGATATCCTTCATCAATGGCTCGATGAGATGATTTCAAATACTGCCGCAAGTACATAATGCGATCGCTATCAATTACCTCACCCTTGGCATTCAGTTCATCTTCGGCAGCACAACCATTTTCAGTAACAAACACTGGCAAATCTTTGCGCCCAAGCGTCTCGCTAACATGACGCACGCCCCAATACATACTTTCCGGCACTACATAGAGCCAGGGCATATTCAGGCGTGGATAGCCTTTAGGCATCTCTAGGTGTTCATACCCTTGTTTATTATCAGCGGCACGGACATAAGCGCCACTGTAGATATTAAAACCGAGTGCATCGAGTGGCTGGTGAATTGTCTTTAAATCCCCCGGCTGAATATCCGGTGCATCTGCTCCCAATTTCTCCAACATGGCTGGACTGTAAGCACCTGTGAGGGCTGGAAAAATGATGCCGCCATTAACCCAAGTTGTATGAAAAGCCTTTTTTGCTGCTTCTATATCAACCGCTGACTCCGTGAGGGGAACCGTGACGGAAAAATTGTCCACTAGCGCCACAGAACAGGGGCGGGGGGAAGCGGCGCGGATTGCTTGACAGCCCATGCCATGAGCCAGCAAAGCATTATGAGAAGTCTGCCAAACATCTTTGCGAGATTTTACACGAGTGCCAGGGGCAAAGGGTGGATCTTGTTCAACGTCATAGCTGAGATGAGTAAAGCAGACTATTTCATTAAGCGTCATCCAGTGAGTAATGCGATCGCCTAATCGACTCACAACCGCACTCGCATAATCGGCGAAATCCTTTGCCATTTCCCGACTCCGCCAAGAACCGTACAAGTCTTCCAACGCTTGCGGGCTATCCCAATGAAATAAGGTGGCGTGAGGTGTAATTCCTTTATCGCGCAGGGCATCAACCAAGCGCTTGTAAAAATCAATTCCCTTTTCATTTACTTTGCCGCGACCATCAGGAATAATCCGAGGCCAAGCAATGCTGAAGCGGTAATCTTTAACCCCCAGTTCCGCCATCAGATCTATATCAGCTTTGTAGCGATGATAGTGGTCGCAGGCAATAGCACCAGTATCGCCATTCTTAACTTTTCCGGGGGTGGCGCTGAAGGTATCCCAAACGCTGGGTTTGCGGCCATCTTCTGTTGCAGCACCTTCTATCTGATAAGCAGAGGTGGCAACACCCCACAGAAAGTTATCTGGGAATTGGTAGCTAATCATAGAATTTTCCAGGTTTTTTGTCTCTTTACTGGCGACTGGATTTGAGGAAGAAGCCGCCTTAGCAGAGCGCGTCCGCAGTAAGTTCGCCACTAGTAGAGAACTTGCCAAGCCACCGAGACCCGCTAAAGCTAAAAAATTACGACGATTTAGAAGTATTTTAAGCACAGATTTTAATTTTCTGTCTTTTTAAGTTCGTTTCTATGAAAGATTTTAATTGTCAACTACCGGGATTATTGAGTTCAAGCTTTACCTCTTACTTTAATTGGAGATAAGTGATGGGGACAAAGCGGTACTCATAGTCAGAACCTTTAGACGGCAAGACCTTCACCAATTGGATGTTGGACTCACGGCGATCGCCCTTAGAGTTAAAATGAATAACTCCCGTAGCTCCCGTAGCTTCAAAAGAGGGGTCTGCTAAAGCTTTCTGCACGCCAATCCTGCTTGGTCTTCGTTGTTTTTCTAAAGCCGTTATCAAGGCGCGAGTAGCATCATAAGTCAAAGCCGTGCGCCAACTCACTTCCCCCCCCCATAGCTTCTGGGCAGAGTTGGGAAATTCTGAGTTAGGACTGCTCAAGCTATGCCAAGGTATAGCCACCACCAATCGTTTTGTTACCTCCTCTCCTCCCAGTTGTAATAGTTCAGAATTGTAGAGGCTATCGCCTCCCACCATCCAATAACGGTTTTGATTAGCTTTGATTACCTTCAAGCTGTTGCGAAAGGCGTTGCTACTCGTTTGACTATCTGGCAGTAAAACCAGCGCTGTAGCCCCTTGTTTACGTGCTTTCTGGATGGCAACATTTGCCGTGAATAAAGTATCAGATAAATCAAACTCCTTTACAACTTGTCCTCCACTCGCCAGGAAGCGTTGGCGGAATTGTCCCCGAAGAGATTGGCTGTAATTGCTCAGAGGGTTGTAAAAGACAGCGGCTTGGTGCTGCTGGGCAATGTTTATCAGGTAGCTAGCTAGGGATTGGGCAGATATGCGATCGCTCGGTACCGTGCGAAAAACTGACAAAGATTCTGAGGTACTAGTTGGAGAAATCATTACCAACTGGTGCTGGCGATAAACATCCGCAGCCGCTTGTGTTCCTTGACTGGAAAAGTGACCAACAACCGCTAATATATCTTTTTTCTGTACCAGGCTATCAGCAATTTGTTTAGCTTGAGCGGCGTTATTAGCATCATCGGCAATTAACACCTTAAGACCTCTGCCATTAATTTTTTGGCTTTGATTAATTTCTGTTTGTGCCATCGCTACTCCCCGCAGAATCTCTAGCGCCGTATCTCGGTTATTGGTGATGGGAGCAACTACAGCGATCGCGTAACTTTTTTTCCTCATCAACCGGGCATTATTGAGATAAATTAAGGTTTCTGGATCTTGCCGCTGTTTCCAAGATTTTTCTAGCCAATTAACTGCTGCATCATAATCACCAGATGCAAAAGCATTAACTCCCCGTTGCTCTTCCGCTAAAGCAAATCCTGGCACTAAGATTTCTTCACCACAACTTAAAAAGTCAGAGGTAGGAAAACGCCTTGACCAAACTGTTGAACATCCACTAACTCCGGTTAAATACCAATAGCTACCATAACTTCCCGCTGCTACCATTAAAATAACTGCCCCCAACGCTGTACCTTTTAGCAGTAGCCAACTGTAGTTAGGATTCTCAATTTTTTGAAGGCATTGTAAAATAGCTTTTGTATCTTTCGGTCTTTTCTGCCACGATGGAGCCATCAACTGAGCGATCAAATCTGCCAACGGCTCTGAAATGTGCTGTTCATTACTTTGCCAAGCTAGCCTACCCGTCTTAGCGCTTATAGAAAAGGTACTGGGATGCTTTCCTGTTAGCAAGTAAACAAAAGTACGTCCAAGAGCAAAAAAATCTGACTGGGGAACAGCTCGTCCCTCAATTTGCTCTGGAGCCGTGTAGCCATCTGAATAAACTACTGTAACATTTTGCCCATTAACTATTGTTTCTGTAACTTTCCTGGCTGTGCCAAAATCAATTAATACCAGTTCTCCATTAATTCTCCGCATTATATTTGACGGTTTGATATCTCGATGAAATAGCTGCCTTTGATGCACATAATCAATAATTTTTACAGTTTGTAGCAGCCAATCTAGTGCTTGCTTTTCAGAAATTGGTCCATTTTGCTCCACCCACTGCTCTAAGTTCTGTCCTTCAATTTTTTCCATCACTAAGCAGTGCAATCTATTCCCGTTGCTAAGTAACACAGAAAATTGTTCTTGTGCTTGGGGAATTCCTGGATGCTTCATCTCAATTAGTAGACTTGCTTCTTGCTTAAATAGGTCAATTAATTGAGTAAAATCCTTAATAAGAACCTTGATAACTTGCGGATGTCCATAATCATTTACATCGTGAGCCTCAAAAATTTCCGCGTAAGGATGCCCTTGTTCTAGCGGGCGTAAAGGTTTGACAAGAAAATATCTATTATTAATAAGTAAAGGCGTATTACAGGATGGGCAATCGAGAGCAGTTTCATTAATTTGACGCTGAGGACACTTGGGATTAATGCAGTAAACCATACTTTTGCAGCATCAAGATAAAAATTGGTACTTATGCTATGACCAAAACAAAAAGAATTTAAATATCCGTAATTTTAGCCTTGAAAAATAAAATAATTGGTTCAGTCTTCCAAACCCCAGCTGACCGTCTGAGGAACAATCCAAAATCGAATGACCTAGACTGCCTAGTGACATCCTGGATAAATTTTTTTAACGTACTTCATAACAACAGGCTGTAGGGTGAAAAGCACTTGGCTACCTCCTGTAGTTTTTTCAATCAGCGAACGCCGTCCGAGGGATTCCAAAGCTTCTATTAATTCTGATTTAGCTCCCGGTAAGGAGATAGCCTCGGTCAATTGAGAGAGTGATATCGGCTCTGAATACCTTGCTAGCTCGTACATGATATGCTTTTCTAAATCCGCAAGTCGCTCAAACTGTTGATCTAAAAGTTGGCGAATATCACCTAGTACGATTGTGCTTTGGCTTAAAAAGTCTACGACACTGCCTGCAAATAAATCTTTAATTGTCGCAGAAACTACCTTCAGTGCTAAGGGATTTCCGCCATAAATTTGAATGAGTGTTTGCCATTTCTCTTTTTCATACAACAAATCTTTTTCTCTAAGAATCTCCTGAGCAGCTGACCCCAAACTTGATAAGGTTAACGAGCGAACAGGTTCCCTGTTGCCTTCCAGTGAGGCAATTTCTTTTGGTTTCTCCCGGCTGGTCAGCACTAAGCAACTATTATGGCGTTCTACTCCCACTCGTCTGAGTAGTTCACCATAGCCCTCGTAGCCCTCGCGATAGTGCCCTACAGGATTGCCAGGGCGTAGAATTGTCTCTGGCTCATCTAGTACTACTAAACAGCGTGATGAGCGTAAATAATCAAGCAATCGCGATAAATCAGCTTTATTTTCTTGCTGATTAGAGAAGGATTTCATTAAGTTGGCTAGTAGATCTTCAAGGGGTGGGGCTTGGCGGAGACTTCGCCAAATCAGGTAATCAAACTTGCCCTGAATCTGCTCAGCTAGCCTCACACACAGAGCCGTTTTGCCAATTCCCCCCATACCCAGTAGCGCCACTAAACGGCAGCGAGAAGCAGAGCGATCGCTTTTAGGGGAATCCCCCACAATCCATTGCTTGAGCGTTGTCAGCTCTTCTGTACGTCCATAAAAAACAGAAACATCAGGTGCTTCACCCCAATCAGTGAATTTGAAATCGGGAGCCTCTGCCTCTGTTTTACTTTGCTCCTCTCCCTCTCGCCTGTAGCCTGCCGCTTCCAGCCATTCAACAATATCTCTCCAGTTTTCGAGCGTGTTTAGTGGGCGACCTGTCAGGTTTTCGGCGTATCGATACAAAGTGTTACACAAGTCAACTTCAACACTTTTGGCTCTCTTAACAAGCTGGGAAGCAATTTCAGCTGGACTATAACCACAGAGCAAGCCGCGTAGGTGTTGCTTTTCGACCTCTGTAAGCCCTTTTTTTTTGTGAGGCGCTACTTCTTGCTTGGCAGAGGCAAGGTTTGCGTACAACTTTTCTAGCTCCCAGTCAGTTGCAGCCTGTGCAAACGGCTCTTGAGTAAATGGCATTACGGGTAGTTGATGGTGTTCCTAACCATTAATCCTAGCCAAATCCCTAACCTCGATTAGGGCGCTCCTAACCGTTGCCCCAGATAAATTGAAAACACAGAGGCACAAGCGATAAGCACTACGCTCCCTCAATCAAGAGAATACGTAAGTTTTAATTACAACATCTGAGTCAATTAAATAGGAAAAAATTGGATTATGAACTTTCAAAAAGGTAAGAAGATAATGCGTAGTATTATCTTACAATTTTGTCTAGGATTGCTACTGAGTGTCGGTTTTAACTTGCCAGGTTTTGCACAATCTTCTCACCCTTTCTATTGGGAGTATATCAATGTAACTATCGAGGTTCAAACCAATGGAGATATGCTCGTTACTGAAAACCTGAAGTACGTTTTTACTCATTCCTATACAAATCAACGCTATCGATCTATCCCACTCGATCAGGTGGATGAGATTACAGACGTATCAGTTTTTGAAGGTGATAAAAATATTTCAGTTGAAACCGGAATAGAAAACCAGGAATTATCGATTAAATGGCAACACAATCTTAAAGCGCCAGAGGCGCATATTTTTACTTTAAAATATCGCGTAGTCGGTGGATTACATATTGACGGGGCTAGCGATCTGGTTTACTGGAAAGCAATATTTTCAGGGCGCAAGGCTCCAGTTGAAAATGCCAAAGTAACCGTAAGGCTACCTGAGGTACTATCAGGAAAAGCTCAAAGTTTTGAAAGCTTTGGCGTTCCAAGTACTGCCATTCAAAGCAATTCTAACACTTTTGAGTTTAACGCGCGTGAAAGCATACCACCTCAACAGGAACTAGAAGTGCAGGTTGTATTTCCTCATAACGTTCTTAATATTCCCCTACCTAAATGGCAACTTGAAAAACAAAGTGAAGATAAAAACTTTGGCAATGATTTATTTAATAGCTTATTTCAGATGTTCTTTTTCTGCTTTCAGATGTTCTTTTTCTGGATAATCTGCATAATAATGTTTTTGTCGCCAACTTTCGGCGGTGGTGGCGGCGATGGTGGCGGCGATGGTGGCGGCGATGGTGGTGGTGGTGGCGGCGATGGCGGTGGTGGTGGTGGCGGTGGCGGCGGTGATGGCGGTTGAAATAGCGCCAGCCCTATCATCTTAAGCAGACTCAGGGTGCTACCACTATAGCCTTGGTTTGGGAAATTTGGGGAATTTTATCAAATAGCAATTCTGCGAGTCAGTCGTCAGAATTCAGATGAAGGTTAAACGACTGGCGGAGGAATAAACGGTTCGTAGAGCCAAAATCTTCGATAAGCGCGGTCTAAAATTAGTGGCGGGTTAGAATCCCCCATTAAAAGATTGCTGAATTCTGACTTCTGAATTCTTCTTCCAAGTAAAACACCCGCACTGCTGCCGATTTAATTGGCAGCAGCTTTGCTGTTGATATTTCTGCTAAGTGCGTAAATAGACATCTCCAGAAATTAAAGGTGCTAACCCTAGTAAAGACGCGCCATGGCGCGTCTCTACATTCTTTGTTGAAGAGGTCTAATGTAAAAACTGCATTAAAGCTATGCAACAAAAATAATAAAACGCAACATTTTGTAACTATATATACGAATTTCTCTGCTGAGTCCGCATAACTTATATCCATAGAACGATGACTGAGTGCGATATGTGCCAAGCACACGCTGTCGCGATCGCACTTAGTTGCCGGCTCTCAAGCGCGATGCCAGGAGGGATACGCCCATGACAAGCACCATCACACCACCAGCCAGCCTAAACAAATTTGAAAAATTCAAAGCAGAAAAAGATGGACTCGCAGTCAAGGCAGAGCTAGAACACTTTGCTCGCATTGGTTGGGAAGCGATGGATCAAATTGATCGCGAGCATCGGCTGAAATGGCTGGGTGTCTTTTTCCGTCCCGTCACCCCCGGCAAATTCATGATGCGGATGCGGATGCCCAGTGGCATCTTAACCAGTCCTCAGATGCGCGTCCTTGCTGACATTATGCAGCGTTATGGAGATGAAGGCAGCGCCGACATCACCACGAGGCAAAACATCCAGTTGCGAGGTATCAGAATTGAAGACGTTCCAGATATTTTGAACCGCTTACAGCAAGTGGGGATGACCAGCATTCAGTCTGGTATGGACAATGTTCGCAATATTACGGGTTCGCCTGTAGCAGGAATAGACGCTTCAGAACTGATTGATACACGGGAACTGGTACAGCAAGTCCAAGACACGCTCACTAATGGCGGTAAGGGCAACCCCGAATTTACTAACTTGCCTCGGAAATTTAATATTGCGATCGCAGGTTGTCGCGATAACTCCGTACACGCCGAAATCAACGACCTCGCCTTCATTCCTGCTTACAAAGATAATCTCTTAGGATTTAACGTCCTAGTTGGTGGGTTCTTCTCAGCCAAACGCTGCGACGCAGCTATCCCCCTAAATGCTTGGGTTCCTCCCCAAGATGTCGTGGACTTGAGCCAAGCGCTTTTAGAAGTCTATCGTGATAACGGTTTGCGCTCAAATCGCCTCAAAGCACGGCTAATGTGGCTGATTGATGAATGGGGTATGGAAAAGTTCCGCGCCGAAGTTGAAAAACAATTAGGCCGTCCCCTACAACCAGCAGCAGAAAAAGATGAAATCGACTGGGAAAAGCTTGACCACATCGGTGTTTACCCTCAAAAGCAACCAGGATTAAACTACGTCGGCTTGCACATTCCTGTCGGACGACTCTATGCCCAAGATATGTTTGATATCGCGCGGTTAGCAGAAGTATACGGCAGCGGTGAAATTCGCCTCACCGTCGAGCAAAACGCGATCATCCCCAACGTTCCAGATTCTCGTTTAGAAGCTTTCTTAGTAGAACCCCTGCTACAGCATTTTTCGATTAACCCAGATTCCTTAGCGCGATCGCTTGTTTCTTGCACTGGCGCTCAGTTTTGCAACTTTGCCCTCATTGAAACCAAAAACCGCGCTCTATCTCTGATCGAGGAACTGGATACCGAAGTATCTCTCTCCAAACCAGTACGGATTCACTGGACAGGTTGCCCCAACTCCTGCGGTCAACCTCAAGTCGCCGACATTGGTTTGATGGGAACAAAGGCACGCAAGAATGGCAAAGCTGTGGAAGGCGTTGATATTTACATGGGCGGCAAAGTTGGAAAAGATGCCCACCTCGGCAGCTGCGTACAGAAAGGCATTCCTTGCGAAGATCTCAAACCTGTATTGCGAGATTTACTTATCAAGCATTTTAATGCCACGCCTCGCTAATTCCTGAATATGGTTTGAACGTTATCAAGTTGTCATAACGTTTTACCTCACAAATCTTTAGTTGCAACTTGCCGATATTCCAATATTTCCAGAGCTTAGGTAATAAAAATGACAAGATTTTCCAGAAGGCAATTCATTGTTACAGCAGGAACAGCAGCAGCAGGAACTCTATTAATGCATGGCTGCTCTACAGGCCCCACCAATAGCGCTAAAAAAGGAGCTGTTGCTAAGGCAGCTAATGCCCCAAAAGTAGAAGTAACTAAAGCAAAGCTGGGATTTATCGCTCTGACAGATGCTGCACCCCTGATCATTGCCCAAGAAAAGGGTTTATTTCAAAAGTACGGCATGACAGATGTGGAAGTCGCCAAGCAAGCATCTTGGCCTGTAACCCGCGATAACTTAGAGCTAGGTTCTGGTGGTGGTGGTATTGATGGGGCGCATATCCTCAGCCCGATGCCTTACTTTATGACCTTGGGCCAGACTAAGAACAAGCAGCCAGTACCGATGTACATTCTGGCGCGGCTGAATACCAACGGTCAGGCAATTTCTGTAGCCAATAATTATAAGGATTTTAAGGTTGCTCTAGACAGCAAGGGACTCAAGCAAGCCTTGGCTAAAGCCAAAGCCAGCGGTAAAAACGAACTCAAGGCTGCAATTACATTTCCTGGTGGTACTCACGACCTTTGGATGCGTTACTGGCTAGCGGCTGGTGGTATCGATCCCAATCAGGATATTTCCGTGGTACCCATTCCGCCCCCCCAAATGGTGGCGAATATGAAAGTCGGCAGCATGGAAGCCTTCTGTGTAGGAGAACCCTGGAACGCCCAACTGGTTAACCAAGGGAAAGGCTACAGCGCTTTGCTAACAGGAGAACTGTGGAAAGATCATCCAGAAAAATGCTTTGCTATGCGGGCAGATTGGGTGGATAAAAATCCCAATGCCGCAAAAGCGCTTTTAATGGCGGTACAAGAAGCCCAGCAGTGGTGTGAAAAGGCAGAAAACAAAGAAGAGATGTGCCAAATTCTCTCCCAGCAGAAGTGGTTTAAAGTACCAGCAAAAGATATTATCGAGCGAGCCAAAGGCAACATAGATTATGGTGATGGTCGCCCATTGGTTAAAGATAGCCCCATACTAATGAAGTACTGGGCAGACAATGCTTCCTATCCTTATAAGAGCCACGATATCTGGTTCATGACGGAAAATATCCGCTGGGGCAATATTCCTGCTGATACAAAAGTTAAAGAACTTGTTGACAAAGTAAACCGAGAAGACTTGTGGAAAGAAGCGGCTAAAGCCATAAACGTTCCCGATGACCAAATTCCTACTAGCACTTCTCGTGGAATTGAAACATTCTTCGATGGCGTTAAGTTCGATCCAGAAAAGCCAGAAGAATATTTAAAGAGCCTCAAGATTAAGGCAACTTAGCTACGTGCGCTCTTTTTGCATACGGCAAATACGCACTAGTAAAGTATGCGCGTTAGGGCTATAGGGCGCTAAGAAATAAAAGCAAGAAACCACCGCATAAATCAGTTAGTAAGGCTATAGCTTTTAGCTATTTTAATTTAAATTTCAGTGACTTGAGCTGGAATTTAAATTAAAACA
Organism: Aphanothece sp. CMT-3BRIN-NPC111; assembly: GCA_019359765.1. GTDB lineage: Bacteria > Cyanobacteriota > Cyanobacteriia > Cyanobacteriales > JAHHGU01 > JAHHGU01. Next base: position 147,947 of record JAHHGU010000002.1, on the reverse strand, counting down.
ACCAGCTAACTAAGCTAATTGCTAATCGTTAATCGCTAGGAGAACAAATGACTGCTAGAACTGCTCGTAGACCTAAAAGCAATAAGCTGCCGAAATTTCTAACCACCTTTTTACAAGATAAATTGGCAATAATTGCGCCGCCACTGATTGCGATCGCAGTATTTATGGTAATCTGGCAACTTCTCTGCCCTCCCGGTTCAAAAGGATTGCCAGGCCCCCTACAAGTGCTGGGTGAAACTTGGGACCCTTATATCATCTATCCCTTATTTGACAACGGCGGTACAGATAAAGGCTTGGGCTTGCAAATCTTCGCCAGTCTACAACGGGTTGGCATTGGTTTCTCTTTAGCTTCTTTGGCTGGAATCGGGTTGGGGATTCTAATCGGTACTAACAAGGTAATTTATCGTGCCTTAGATCCTCTATTTCAAGTATTGCGTACCATTCCGCCCTTAGCATGGCTACCCATTTCTCTGGCAGCATTCCAACAAAGTAACCCCTCAGCTATTTTCGTGATTTTTATTACATCCATCTGGCCGATTATTATTAACACCACGGTGGGCGTACAGCAGATTCCTCAAGATTACAGAAACGTCGCTAAAGTATTGCGGCTGTCGCGGCAGAAATATTTCCTGAAGATTCTCATCCCAGCAGCAGTTCCCTATATCTTTACTGGGCTAAGAATTGGCATTGGCTTGTCTTGGCTGGCAATTATTGCAGCGGAGATGTTGGTAGGTGGTGTCGGTATTGGCTTCTTTATTTGGGATGCATACAACAACTCTTTACTGAGCCAGATTATTTTAGCGCTAGTTTATGTTGGTGTTGTTGGTTTCTTACTAGATAGAATAGTGAGCTTTGCTGCCTCCAAAGTAGTGGCAGAAGAACAAAAGTAGGTTTGAGTTTTAAGTGCTTAATTTTGAGTTAAAAGAGTTATAAAAACTCAATGCTCAAAATATGTAGATAACTCAAAACTAAACCTCATGTCATATATCTAGATAGTTGTCTTCAATTCAAAACTCAAAACTCAAAACTCAAAACTCAGAACTTTAATTTCATGTCTGTATTTGTTGAAATCGACCACGTTGATCGCGTATTCCCCCTGCCGAATGGTAGTAGCTATGTAGCGCTAAAGAATATTGAGCTAAAGATTAAACAGGGAGAATTTATTTCTTTAATTGGGCACTCTGGCTGCGGCAAGTCCACATTGTTGAATATTGTTGCAGGTCTAGATAAAGCTAGTCGCGGGGGGGTGATTTTAGAAGGCAGGCAGGTAACAAGACCGGGCCCGGATCGGATGGTGGTGTTCCAAAATTATTCTCTGCTACCCTGGCTGACGGTATATGAAAATATTGCCTTGGCTGTGGATGAAGTGATGAAACATCTGCCCAAGGGCGATCGCAAAAGCATCGTACAGCATCATATTGACTTGGTAGGGTTGCGACAAGCTGTTAAGAAGCGACCAGGTGAGTTATCGGGGGGGATGAAACAACGGGTGGCGATCGCCCGCGCCCTGGCTATCCGTCCTAAATTACTTTTGTTAGATGAACCGTTTGGTGCCTTGGATGCCTTAACCCGTGGTGGCTTACAGGAACAGCTGATGAAGATCTGCGAGGAAAGCCACGTTACCTGCATCATGGTGACTCATGATGTGGACGAAGCGTTGCTGTTGTCTGACCGGGTGGTAATGCTTACCAATGGGCCAGAATCTCATATTGGGCAGATTCTACAAGTACCCATCCCGCGACCGCGCAGCCGCATGGAAGTCGTGAAGCATCCCAGCTACTACACGATGCGGAATGAGATTATTTACTTCCTGAATCAGCAGAAACGGGATAAGAAACGCAAGGCTACGCAAAAGGTAGTAATTCCACGTCAGGGACTGGAAAAAGTAACTTTAGACATTGGCTTTATTCCTTTAACAGATTGTGCGCCCCTGGTTGTTGCCAAAGAAAAGGGATTTTTTAAAAAGCATGGATTTGAGGAAGTTAACCTCTGCCGGGAAACAAGTTGGAATGCGATCGCCTCTGGCATTGCCACAAAACGCATCGATGCCGCCCAGATGGTTGCTGGTATGCCCCTTGCCATGACAATAGGCATGGGTGAAAATCAACCATTGCCAATTGTCACCTCCCTCGTCCTCAGCCGCAATGGCAACGCCATTACCTTGAGTAAGCGGTTTTATGAACAAGGGGTACGAACTTTAAGTGATTTTAAGAAGGTAATTGCCCAAACCCAAGATCGTGTTTACACCCTTGGCGTCGTGCATTCTTCCTCTATGCACAACCTGATGCTGCGTTACTGGCTAGCTTCTGGCGGTATCGATCCCGATCGAGATGTAAATCTAATTGTGATTCCTCCCCAACAGATGGTAGCCAGCCTCAAAGCTGAGAAAATCGACGGCTACTGTGTCGGCGAACCCTGGAATTCTCTGGCAGTGAACGAAGATCTCGGTTTCGTTATTGCCACCGATCTCGATATCTGGCCTGGAAATCCTGATAAAGTGCTAGGTGTCAGTGAGGATTGGGTAAATCAACATCCTCAAACGCATATTGCCCTGATTAAAGCATTACTTGAAGCTTGCCAATACTGCGACGAACCCCGGAATCGCGAAGAAATTCTGCAATTACTGTGCCAGCCTCAATATGTGGGTTCAGCGCCAGAGTCTATCCGTCCCGGCTTCATCGATCCTTACAATCGCGGTACTGGTGAAGCACCCCAGTTACTGCAACGCTTTAACCAATTTCATCTAGACAATACCAACTGTCCCGGCCGAGTTGAGGGTTTATGGCTTTTGACTCAGCTAGCCCGCTGGGGAATAACACCATTCCCCAAGAACTGGATAGAAATATTAGAACGGGTGCGCCGAGTAGATTTGTATGGTGAGGCAGCCAGACAACTAAGGTTATCCGATCTAGAACCAGATCGAGACCCATTTAAACTCTTTGACGGTATGGTTTTTAACCCCGACGATCCGATGGGTTATCTCCAGCGCCTAGACATCCGCCACGAGATCCAGGTCAAAGAAATCATCCTTGATGCTGCAAAAACACTACAAAAAGCGATGAGTTAAATACTCAACATTACACCTCTTGCATCTGCGGTTTCATTAGACCTATTGCCAAAGTAGATTTATCCTCTGCGTCCTCTGCGTTTCAAAAACTTGCCTGATGATTTTTGCAAGAATTCTACTCATCAAATCAAGATTTTCGCAATAAGTCTCTTCAACTCCCAACACTCCCTACTCTGCACTCCTCATGCATACCCTCAAAACTCAAAACTCAAAACTCAAAACTCAAAACTCTCTTGGCGATCCTTTCCTCGTAATTGAGGATGTCTCCAAAATCTATCCCACCCCAGACGGCCCCGCCACAGTTTTAGAGGGTGTCAATCTTACCGTCTATGAAGGGGAATTTGTTTGCCTTATTGGTCACTCTGGCTGTGGCAAATCAACACTCCTGAACATGGTAGCTGGGTTCGGGACACCGACTACTGGAGAGGTGCGACTACAAACCCGGCGCATCACCAAACCGGGACCAGATCGGATGATGGTGTTCCAGAACTACTCACTCCTACCTTGGATGAGCGCCTTTGATAACGTTTATTTAGGAATAGATTCTGTTTATCCCAACAAATCCAAGTCAGAGAAAAAAGCGATCGCGCGATCGCATCTCAACCTTGTCGGACTTACTGAATCTGCTGATAAAAAGCCTTCTCAGCTATCTGGGGGAATGAAACAACGGGTGGCGATCGCTCGCGCCTTAGCTATTCAACCCCAAGTCTTGATTTTAGATGAGCCGTTTGGGGCTTTAGATGCGATCACCAGGGAAGAGTTGCAAGAAGAACTGCTAAAAATTTGGCGCGAACATCAAGTCACGGTATTGATGATTACCCATGATATTGATGAAGCGCTATTTCTCGCCGACCGAGTAGTAATGATGACCAATGGCCCTGCGGCTCATATTGGTGATGTGTTAGAGATTCCTTTTCCACGTCCGCGAGAGCGCGAGCACATCATGGAAGACCCCACCTACTACGAACTCCGCAACTACGCCCTAGAATTCCTCTTCAGCCGCTTTGCTCATCCATAGGACTTATACCAATTTCATTTAATAATGCTACAGATGGATTTTGTAGAGACGCGCCATGGCGCGTCTCTGCTTATTTAATATAACTATTTTTTATATAAAACCGAATAAAATTTAATACGTTCTTGGTTAATCTGCTTTTTTCTGGCAACGGAAACAAATGCCTGTCAAAGGCTCAGGTTATGTATAAACAGCATAACTTTAATGCACTAAATTCATATTTGTCGTGTTTTTGTAACTAAATATACTAAGTTAAAGGCTGACTTAGCATAACTTAACTAATAAGCAACTAAACCACTGCGCTGCTAATCAATCTACAGATACTAGGGCGCAGGTGTTTCGTGCAATCTAACTTACTCAATCGATTAGAGGGTACTTTTATTCATCTTCTTCATGTGTCAATTATCCAGATTTACAGAGCTAGATTTCCTACCTCAAAAGACAGATATTAAAAGATAAACTACTGACTTTGTAACAAAGTCTACCAACCAATTCTACTAAGCCGATTAACTTAACAGGTAAAAGAATTTCACAAAAAAACCTGTTGATAACGTACCTGAGATATTTATTCAGGCACGCTCATTTAATGGTTCCGCACGCATATTAAAAAGGAGGGTCAACCGATGACAAGCACAGTTACCCCAAAGGAAACCAAAAACAAGTTTGAAAAATTAAAAGCCGAAAAAGATGGTCTAGAGGTAAAAAAAGAACTAGAGCATTTTGCCAAAATTGGCTGGGAGGCGATGGATGAAACAGATCGGGACTATCGGCTGAAGTGGCTAGGTTTTTTCCATCGCCCAGTCACTCCGGGCTTCTTTATGCAGCGGTTGCGAATGCCTAGCGGCATTTTAACCAGCGGTCAAATGCGGGTGCTGGCAGAAATCGTGCAACGCTACTGCAAGAATACAGGATTTCAAGACCAGGGAAACGCTGACATTACCACCCGACAAAATATCCAGTTGCGGGGAATCAGAATTGAGGATGTACCAGATATCTTCAGGCGTTTGGAAGCAGCTGGTATGACCAGCATTCAGTCTGGTATGGATAACGTCCGCAACATTACGGGATCGCCCGTTGCGGGAATTGATGCCGATGAATTAATTGATACGCGGGGGATTGTTCGGAAAGTTCAGGACATGATTACCAACAATGGCGAAGGTAATCCCTCCTTTACTAACTTGCCCCGCAAATTTAATATTGCGATCGCAGGTTGTCGCGACAACTCTATTCATGCGGAAATTAATGACTTGGCGTTTATCCCAGCCTATAAAAACGGCACGATGGGATTTAACGTCTTAGTTGGTGGATTCTTTTCAGCTAAGGCTCATATAGCTGCAATTCCTCTGAATGCTTGGGTTGATCCTCGCGATGTCGTTGCCGTATGTGAGGCAATTTTACTGGTATATCGCGATCGCGGCCCACGAGCAAATCGGCAAAAGTCCCGGCTAATGTATCTAATTGATGAGTTGGGGATTGAAAACTTTAAGGCAGAAGTTGAAAAAATACTAGGTCATCCCCTACAAACCGCTGCCCCAAAAGATGAAATCCTCTGGGATAAGCGGGATCACATTGGCATTCATGCACAGAAGCAACCTGGCTTGAACTACGTTGGTTTGCACGTTCCCATCGGTCGTATGTATGCCCAAGATATGTTTGAGTTGGCACGTTTGGCTGAAGTATACGGCAGCGGGGAAATTCGCCTCACCGTCGAGCAAAACGTGATTATGCCCAACATCCCAGACTCTCGCATCGGCCCATTCCTCAAAGAACCGCTACTGCAACGCTTTACTATCAATCCTGAACCTTTACAGCGATCGCTCGTTTCTTGCACAGGGGCTGAATTTTGCAACTTTGCCCTAATTGAAACAAAAAACCGGGCGCTGGCAACAATTAAGGAATTAGAAGCGGAACTATCTCTAGCCAAACCAGTGCGGATTCACTGGACTGGTTGCCCCAACTCCTGCGGTCAACCGCAAGTTGCAGATATTGGCTTGCTGGGTACCAAGACGCGCAAAGATGGCAAAGCCGTAGAAGGCGTTGACCTCTGGATGGGCGGGACGGTAGGTAAGGAAGCCCATCTGGGTAGTTGTGTGAAGAAGGGGATTCCTTGTGACGATCTGAAGCCAGTGCTGCGAGATTTATTGATCGAGCAGTTTGGGGCGCAACCAAAACAGGAAAAGCCGCCAGCACCAGCAGCCGCTGGCGTAGATGTGGGTTCTATTAATGGGCAGTCACTAACACCATCCGCGATCGCCCGACCGATAAACCTTGAAGAACTAAAGTCTTTGGCGCAAGCGAATGGACAGGGGAATCAAACTGTGGAGATAGACTTCGCTAAGTCTGGAGAACCAGTTTTTTCAGTACCCGTAGAATCGCCAGCCGCTACCGAAACAACTACTATTGCCTTCGCTAAATCAGGTAAAGAAGTCGCTTGTTTGGCAGACGAATCCATTCTAGAAGTGGCTGAACGAGAAGGGGTTGATATTCCTAGCAGTTGCCGTTCCGGTAGCTGTGGAACCTGCAAGCAGAAGCTTTTAGAAGGAGAAGTGGAGTATGAGGGAGATCCTGAAGCTCTCGAAGATAGCGATCGCGAACAAGGATTTATTTTGACCTGCATCGGACGACCAATGGGAAAAGTCGTCATTGATGCTTAAAGAGCAATTAGCGATTAGCGATTAGCGATTAGCTTTTAGCTAACAACTAACAATCAACCAATCATCAATTTTGCCGTTAGGAAGGTTATAAATGCTTAAAGGATTATTGTCATTCCAGGGGCGATACCGCATCCTGCACATGACTTGGTTTGCTTTCTTTCTCACATTTGTCTGTTGGTTTAACTTTGCTCCCTTTGCCACAACGATTGAAAGGGATCTAGGCATAACAGACGTGCAAATCAAGACATTGCTCATCTGTAACCTTGCCCTAACGATTCCAGCACGGATCGTGATTGGGATGCTTTTGGATCGCTTTGGTCCCAAGATCACCTACTCAGTCCTACTGATATTTGCAGCTGTCCCCTGTTTGGCCACAGCTTTATCCCAAGACTTTAACCAATTGGTCTGGAGTCGCCTGCTAATGGGGGTTGTGGGATCTGGGTTTGTGGTTGGTATCCGCATGGTGTCGGAGTGGTTCCCCCCAAAGGAAATTGGCAGCGCCCAAGGCATTTATGGCGGCTGGGGTAACTTTGGAGCATTTGGGGCAGAGTTTGCCTTGCCCACTATTGGAGTAGCGACAGCATTTCTAGCGGGAGGGGCATCAAACTGGCGTTTAGCGATCGCCCTGACAGGTATCATCTCCGCTATTTATGGAGTAATTTATTACAACGGCGTCAAAGACACTCCCACAGGCAAAGTTTACAAAAAGCCCAAGCGTCATGGTGGGATGGAAGTAACTAGCGCCAAAAGCTTTTATGCGATGTTGGTAATGAATTTCGGGTTGATTGCTGCTTTAGGCTTATTGGCTTGGCGTTTAGCTCAACCGAAAGTTGCCTTCCTCAACACTCCCCAAATGTATGTAATTTGGGCACTGTTACTGGGTTTATATGCCTTCCAATCTTATAAAGCCTGGGAAGTTAATAAGGAAGTTGTCACTGGCACTAAAACCTACCCGCCATCTGAACGCTATGAGTTTCGTCAAGTGGCACTGCTGGAGTTCACCTATATCACCAACTTTGGCAGTGAACTAGCAGCCGTATCCATGCTACCGGGCTTCTTTGAAAAAACATTTGGTCTAGAACATGTCGTCGCCGGGATGATTGCCGCCAGCTATCCTTTTTTAAACTTAGTTTCTCGTCCTAGTGGTGGCTTGATATCCGATAAGTTTGGTAGCCGTAAGTGGACGATGACAATTGTTACTGCGGGTATTGGGGTTAGCTATTTGCTGGCGTACTTAATAAACAAGGACTGGGCACTCCCGTTAGCGGTTGCAGTCACTATGTTATCTGCTTACTTTGCTCAAGCTGGTTGCGGCGCTACTTACGGAATAGTACCGCTGGTTAAAAAGGAAATCACTGGGCAAATTGCTGGTAACGTGGGAGCTTATGGAAATTTCGGCGGCGTGGTTTATCTAACAATATTCAGCTTAACCGATGCCCCGACTTTGTTTAGCACAATGGGCATAACAGCCTTAGTTTGCGCTTTTATGTGTGCCTTCTTCCTCAAAGAACCAAATAATTCTTTTGCCGCACAGTATGAGGGTGATGCCCCAGCACTAGCAACGCATACAGATTCCGATCTGCTAGATGGAAAAGACACAATAGAAGGCTACTCCCAAAATTAGGCAACGGATGTTGTAGCGGATGTAACGGATAAGTTATCTGTGAGTCTCATATCATAGACAACCCATCAGCTTCCTCTGTTACCAAATCCGCTGCCCAATCAGTCCTATCGATAAAGCGATGAGGAGAAACCGCTATGACTGACACAACAAAAACTCTTTGTCCTTACTGTGGCGTCGGTTGCGGCTTAGAAGTTTCGCCTCCAGCCCAACCAGGTAAGCCAGTTAATCGGGATAGCAAAGGAACTCCGATCTGGAAGGTGCAAGGCGATCGCGCTCATCCCTCTAGTCAGGGCATGGTTTGTGTCAAAGGTGCAACCATCGCTGAGTCTTTAAGCAAAGATCGATTGCTGTATCCGATGGTGCGCGATTCGTTAGATCAGCCCTTCCGCCGTGCTTCCTGGGAGGAAGCCTTTGAGCGGGTGGTGAACCAGATTAAAACCGTTGTTTCGACTCAAGGAGCAGACAGTGTATGTATGTACGGTTCTGGTCAGTTTCAAACGCAAGACTACTACATAGCCCAGAAACTCTTGAAGGGATGTCTGGGTACAAATAATTTTGATGCCAACTCCCGCCTCTGTATGTCCTCCGCTGTTGCTGGGTACATTCAAAGCTTTGGCTCTGACGGCCCTCCCTGCTGCTACGACGACTTAGAACTCACAGACTGTGCTTTTTTAATTGGCACCAATACCGCTGAATGTCACCCGATCGTTTTCAATCGCCTGCGTAAGTACCACAAAAAGCATAAAAATGTCAAGATGGTAGTGGTAGATCCGCGCCGCACCCCCACAGCCGAGGCAGCGGATTTGCATTTGGCAATTCGGCCGGGAACTGACATTGATTTACTCAATGGTATCGCTCACCTATTACTGCGTTGGGGTTATATAGATTCTGGGTTTATTGAAGAATGCACGAAGAACTTTCCAGAATTTGCTGAAGTGATTAGCCACTACCCGCCAGATGTGGTGGCGCGAACCTGCGGGATTGAAGAGCAGGATCTGGAAATAGCGGCTCAGTTCTGGGCGGAATCTCAACGAGTTTTGTCCCTGTGGTCAATGGGCGTCAACCAGTCCTCAGAGGGAACTGCTAAGGTGCGAAGCATCATTAACTTGCACCTGATGACAGGTCAGATTGGCAAGCCAGGGTCTGGTCCTTTTTCCCTCACAGGTCAGCCGAATGCCATGGGGGGAAGGGAAGCGGGTGGATTAAGTCATCTTCTACCCGGATACCGGGTAGTAAAGAACAGCGCCCACCGAGCAGAAGTTGAGCAGTTTTGGGGATTTTCCGAGGGACAGATATCCCCTAATGCGGGTCGCACGGCCTGGGATATGATTACTGGACTAGAGACAGGTGATGTGGGTTTCTTGTGGATTGCTGCTACTAACCCAGCAGTGAGTATGCCAGATCTGGAGCGCACTAAGGCCGCCCTGATGCGATCGCCGTTCACAGTTTACCAGGATGCTTACTATCCTACAGAAACCGCTGCCTACGCTCATGTGTTGCTGCCAGCGACCCAGTGGGGCGAGAAAACTGGTGTGATGACCAATTCTGAGCGGGTAATAACTTTATGTTCCGCATTTAAACCCCCAATGGGAGAAGCCAAAGCGGATTGGGAAATCTTTGCAGAAGTGGGACGCAGATTGGGTTTTGCAGATAAGTTTGCTTTTCAAAACTCAGCTGATGTGTATGCAGAATTCGTGCAGTTGACTCGCAATCGCCCCTGCGATCAAACTGGTATTAGTCACGAAAAGCTAGGACAAGAAGGCCCCATTCAGTGGCCTTGTGCGGATAATTTATCCGGTCTTGAGACTAGTTCATTTGGTGAAGAAATTGCAGGGCGTGGCGTATTAGGGGTTGGGGAAACTCAAGAAACTTATTCCCAAAAACCAAAACCAAAAATTATAGATAAATCGCCGAAAAGGTTGTATACAGATTTTCGTTTCCATACCCCAGATGGACGCGCCCGGTTTGGTGCCTATCACTCGCGGGGATTAGCAGAACCCCCCGATCCCAACTATCCGTTTGTTCTAACTACTGGCAGGCTTTACGGTCACTGGCACACCCAAACCCGGACAGGTAGAATTGAGAAAATTCGGCAGATGCATCCCCAACCGTTTATTGAGATTCATCCCCGCGATGCCGTGGCGCTGGGTGTTAAAGATGGGGAATGGCTGGAGGTGCGATCGCGCCGGGGTAAAGGTCGTTTTCCGGCTCAAGTTACAAAGGCGATCGCTCCCGGTACAGTATTTGTCCCCATGCACTGGGGCGCACTCTGGGCAGATAATGCAGAAGCCAATGCCTTCACCCATTCAGAATCTTGTCCTGATTCTCTGCAACCAGAATTAAAAGCCTGTGCTGTGCAATTAGTGGCAGTTACTGCCCAGATGGAGGCGGCTGAAACTTTGCTGCCATCCCCAAAATCTAGTATGCTCTCAGCATCGCCTTCTGTATAAAGACGCTTTCCGCTCAAGTAAGGCGATCTATTACCCACCTCTTTCACTTACCCACTAGCCCGCCTCCGGTTTAAACCGGAGGCTAATAGCTAAAGTCCGTTTCAACGGACTAGAAGAACCAGAATTTTAGAACTTTAGTCGGTTTTAACCGACTTGTGCTATTAGCCGGGGGCTTGAGTCCCTGGCGGGATAACGACGCAGTGAGAGTTTTAGGAGATATGGGTAATGATAAGCCTTGAAGGGAAGGGGAGTAGGGGGTTAGGTTTTTTGTCTAGTTGATTTATGCCTACCTACTTACTCAACTGTTTTGAATCCCGTACCCAATAATTCACCTGTTTCAGCATCGTATAACCCTATACCTTGAGCATTTCTGATAAAACCTACCTTATGATGCTCAAACCCCTCTGGAAAGTAAGTTTGAGTAACCCATATAAGACGATCGGGCGAAAGTTGTGGATTGTGTTTAGGATCTGTACCTAACCTCTTGGAATAATCTCCCCATGTAATCAGTTCTACTTTTTCAAGTTTGCCCTTCTTTTGCCTCAGCTAGTCGTGATCTATTTTTTTGTTGATGTCGAACAACTTATCCTTGGGAGTATCTTTGTTGGCTTTCCAAACTGGTTCGGGATTGTCAACTGTTTTCGGCATAATCATAACTTTTGTATCTTCAGTTATTTTATCTTCAGTTAATACCGTCCCATCCCCAGGAGCTCCCATATATTTTGCGCTAAGTATAACATTAGCACTTCCTAATACTGTTGCCATTGTCAGGAATGTACAAAGAATAAATGTTCTCGGCTTCATAATGAATTCTCCGGTGTCTTGAAGGTTTTTGATACTAAAACTATGGTATGACTTTGCTGGTATTTATCGAAGTGGGATAAACATCCCAAGCCGCACTAATACCTACACTTTTAGTTAAAAAAGTCAATTTGCGTCATAAATATGGACGTTCATTAACAATGATTTACAACATAGCAGTTGCCGTAATAATTAGGACAATCGACTCACCCTTATGCACCCAGAACTGCTGCTATAACTGAATGATTGCTATATCTCTAGACTATTCCTATAATTAGCCAATTTGCTCAACCACACAGAAGGCCTCAAAGATGGGGAATCGGTGGAGGTGCGATCGCGCCGTGGTCAGCCATATGAGTAATAAAAAGTTAGAATAAAATTACTAAATCTGTTGAGCTTTTATACACGGCATAATAGTATCCAAATATACTATATAAAATAGCATGACTGAGTTCTTTCAATTTGAGGCTGATTTCGTCGATTCCTTGCGTTGCATTCCGATGCAAGTGCGGATGAAATTAGACACTTGCGGTATTAAATTGAAACTGCAAGACTGGCACAAGTTCACAGCAGCAGAACGTGAAAACCTTGTAAAGATGCCTTGCGAGGCAACAGAGGAAATAGAAGCCTATCGGCAGTGCTTGAGGCAGTTAGTTATAGAACGCACTGGTTTACAGCCAAAGGATCTCCCTATTGACGATTACCCAGCCTGGATGGATGCAACAGTAGTGCCTGAGACTGTTGAGGAAAAAGCTCAAGAACTTGAGGTGGAAGTAACGCCCGAAAAGTGGGCAAACCTCACTCCCGCACAGCGCTTTGCTTTAATTAAACTTAGTCGTCCTAGTCACGAAAACAAAAACTTTCTCCCAGCACTTCAGGAATTTTATCTAGTTTGAGGATAGTTCACCAGGTTGGTTCTTTAGCCAGCAAAGCTGCTGCTGCCTCACTAGGAAGCGGCTTAGAAAAGAAATAACCCTGCCCATATTCACATTGTAGCGATCGCAGTTTTTCCAGTTGTGCTGCTGTTTCCACACCTTCAGCAACTACATCCATACCCAAGTTATGACTTAGCATGACAATTGTTTGCACAATTGCCGCATCTTCGCTAGTATCATCCATTCGCATTACAAACGAACGATCCACCTTTAATGTATCTGCGGGGAAGCGATGTAGATAACTCAAAGATGAATAACCTGTCCCAAAATCGTCAATACTCAACCGCAGGTTCAATTTTTTTAGACGCAACAGTGCAGCAATTGTTGACTCAACATCATTCATCGCCATACTTTCTGTAATTTCTAGCTTCAAAGTATGACCATCTAGCCCTGTTACTTTCAGAGTTTCTTCAATTTGTTCAACTAAATCTGGCTGAGAAAACTGTTGCAGAGAAAGATTGACGCTAATCATCAGCGGTGGGTTCATAGGAAATTGCTCTTGCCAGACACGCATCTGGCGGCAGGACTCATGCAATATCCACTGACTCATGGGAATAATTAACTCGGTTTCTTCCGCTACGGGAATAAATTCTCCTGGAGAAACCAATCCGCGAGTCGGGTGTTGCCAGCGCACAAGAGATTCAAAACCAGCAATTTTACCTGTTTTTAAAGACACAATCGGCTGGTAATACACCAGAAATTCTTGGCGTTCAATTGCCCGACGCAAATCCGTCTCTAATTGCAATTTATTTACTACTTGGGTACGCATACCCGTAGCGAAAATTTCATAACGTGCTTTCCCTAATGCTTTAGCGCGATACATAGCTATGTGGGCATCTCGCAGCAGTTCATCAGCCTGATAGTCATAATCAGCTTGATTAATAACAATGCCAACGCTGGCGCTTATAAATATTTCTTCTCCTTTCAACTTAAACGGCAATATAAGTTCTTTTTGCAACTCGTCAGCTACGAGCGTGGCTTGACTAATATGGTTAATATCTTCAAGCAGGATGGCAAACTCATCACCTCCAACCCGCGCCACTAAACCCGTAAACCGTAGGTATGAATTTAACCTCTGGGTGACGGCAACTAGCAGTTGATCTCCAACTGGATGTCCAAAACTCTCATTAATAACTTTAAAGCGGTCAATATCCAGAAACAGTACGGCTAAGAAAGAGTTATCCCGCCGTTTTATGCGAACAATCGCCTCTTGTAACCGCTTCAGGAATAACGCCCGATTTGGTAAACCTGTTAAAGCATCATAAAAAGCATTATGGAATAACTTATAAGCTACCGTTGTACTAACCGTTCCCACCAACGCCATTGCTGTTGGTACAAAAGGTATCCATCCTGCAAGAGTGAACAAGCCGAAGCAAAGTCCAAATAATCCCCCCACTGCCACCGTTGTAACTACTATCAGCAGTAACGGACGCTGAATGCGCCACGCCAGTATTCCTCCCACGAGTGACCAACCCCACACCCACAACATTTCACCCCACCACGGCCAAAACCAAAACAGGGGTCGATTGTCTAGCGCTGTGTTAAGGATTTGACTGACCATCTGAGCATGAACTAAAACCCCAGGAGTTGTGGCTTCTTTGTTATTCGTTGCATTGTAGGGTGTGAAGAAAACATCTTTTATACTTGGCGCTGTTGTGCCAATGAGTACGATTTTGTCTTTCACCCAGCTAGGGTTTAGTTGTCCATTTAAAACTTCTGTCAGCGTCACCTGCTTTGCCACTGTAGGCGATCGATAATTGAGCAGTACTTGGTAACCTAGGGCATCAATATTTTGATACCCACCTGAATCTGCCTCTAAAGGCACAAAAGATTTTTTGCCTAATTCTAGATATTTACCAGCAATAACTTCTTGATTATTTAAAAAACTAAGGCTTAACCGTAACGACAACGAGTAAAGCTTATCTTTCCCTACCGAGGCATACATAAAATTGCGGCGTACTACTCCATCTGGATCAAGGACAACCTCATTAAAGCCGATGCGCTTTTCTGGTACACCAGGAGGTGCTTTAACTTCATTGCCTGTACCGTCGTCAAGTTTGGTGATGGTAATGATGTTGGGAGCTTGAAGTTGCTTGAGCAGTGCTGTATGACCGGGTTGTTGCGGGACATCCCGATACATATCTAAGCCAATAGCTTTGGGGTGATACCCTTGCAGCTTAGCCAGCAGTTCAGCCACCGTCTTATCCGAGAGAGGCCATTGCTTCTGTGCCTGGATATCTGCATCTGTAATTCCTACTACCAGGAGCCTGGGGTCTTGGCCTGCATCCGGTTGTAACCGTACCATCTGATCGAATGACATTAATTCCAGCGGTTGCAGAACTTCAAGCCGCCTTATTCCTACTACCAGACCCGTAATCAATAGACTGCTAAGAAGAATAGGTTGTCTAAATACAAGTGCGGCTATGGATTGGCTAGTCCTGCGAAGACTGCGGTTTGTTTTTATTGACAACAGCAAACGAATTTTTTGATATAGCTTAGCCGTCACAGAAAAAAAAGAATGAACTACTATCCCTAAGTTTTAGCTCATTTTTGCATAAGCCTAATAAAATTTTTGTTAAATAAAAATTAAAAAGCTGGATCTTTTAGCTTAAATGTGAAACAATAAAACTTTGTGCAATTAGCAAAAAGCAAGAATTTATAACAAAAAAATAAAGTCAGCTTAAGCTATCTCAAGGTCTCCAGCACTTATTTCCGTGTTTTTACCCATAAGGCGAGATAGTTTATTTTTTTTATTAGTGATCAACTAGGAAAGTTCAGTATATTTACGTTTGTCTGACGAAAGAATATTTAATATACTGTTTAGCATTAACAATAAAGTAGTAAACAATCAAATAGTTATGTATAGAATCATTTCTCGCAAGGCACTCAGAGTTATTGGTTTAACCTCTATAGTTACTTTATTTGCCAGTAGTTTACCAACCCTAGTGCTGGCAGAAAATACTAATCAAACTAGACAGGGTTTACCAGGACGGCGTGTTGCAGCCGGATCGCGCAATCCAGAAGTAGCGATCGCCGGAAAACAGCTAACTGCATTGGTTCCAGAAACTAATTTGAGTTTAACCCTAGCAGCGCATCCAACATTATTCTTCTACGTACCTAAATCTGCTAAACCCCAGGTAGTGGAATTTGTACTTAACGACAGCAACGATCAGCTAATCTACGAAAAAACATTCACGATTTCTGGCAATTCTGGAATTATGAGTGTCAGTATTCCTGCCTCAGCCGCAAAACCATTAGAAATTGGTCAAAATTACCATTGGTTCTTTTCAATTGTTCGTAATCATGACGACAGGGCTGAGGATACTTTCGTAGAGGGTTGGCTCAAAAGAGTTCAACCTAATCCCAATCTAATTAGCCAGCTAGAAAAGGTACAACCATCCGAACGGGTGGCTATTTATGCAGCAAATAACCTCTGGCAGGATGCTCTAACAACCCTCGCGGATATACGTCATTCTGGTCTTAATAGCGCGGCTTTTGAGCCTGCATGGAAACAGCTCTTACAGTCTGTTAAACTGGACGATATTTCCCAGGAACCTTTACTTGAAAATCAGTCTTTTGTTCAGCAGTACTCTGCAATACCATCTGTTACAAAGGAATAAGATTATGTCCGCTTAAACACTTATAGCGGTTCCCGCTGTAACCGAGTACACTAAGCAACCTCAACATTTGAAAACTGGTTTGCTCATTGCTGCTACTGTGTTTCATAACAGCGGGAACCGCTGTATGATCTGCGTAGGTTGGGTTATGCGTGTAGCGCATAACCCAACCTACAATTCCTAACTAATCAATCGGACACGATATAATCCCTTTGTCTCCATGCCTCCTCAAAGAGCTTTGGTATAAAATCTGCTACCCATGAATATGTTGGTTAAATCCGCCCCTACAAGTTAACCTTGAGCATAGTCGAAGGGTCAATCTGTTCTATTACGGGTAATCTAGCGGAAAGATATAGCAGTCGCCCGAGCGCAAGGCAATCGACCTCAACCGCTCGGCTGAGACGTTCGGCGAGCGCTCAGTCGAGCCGCGCTCGCGCCGAAGCCCTATACATCCAGAAGTGCTGCTATCACTCTTCAACTGCTAAAAGCTAATTGCTAATTGCTATATCACAGCCAATTGCCCAATAAAACATAGGGTGCCCAGTAAATTGGATGTTTATACAGAGGATTTTGCAACAGGGATAATTGGGCAAGACGAAGTGACTCTGCTTTAGTTACTGAGGTTTTAGCTAATTCCTGATAGAACTGACGCATTAAATCCGCAGTACCAGCATCGTCAACAGACCACAACGTTGCTAGTGTACTACGCGCCCCAGCTCGCACGGCTACTCCTGCAATACCTAAAGCAGCGCGATTGTCTCCAGATGCTGTTTCGCAAGCACTTAGCACAAGTAGCTCGATCGCATTTTGATTCTCGGCTCCTCTAACCTGTAGTAAATTATCTAGTTCATTAACATTAATGCGGCTGTTCCAGGTAATAATATAGGTTTCAACTGCTTTAGAACTAAACTTGCCGTGGGTGGCAAGGTGAACTATAGGGAAAGATGCTGATTCAATCTCTTTTTCAAAGTTAATAGTAGTAAATTCCTGATTTAGGAGGATTACACTAGGTATTTGAGACTTAATTCCTTGTAATTCTATGGCTACGTTGTCTAGAGATCTAAAGCCCTGAGTTGCCTCTGTTAGCCCAGCCGTAAGTGCCTTTAGCTGGACTTTTTGTATGGGATTGGGATTAACTAATTTGAGACTAGGTGTTAAAGCAATACTATATTTTTCCAGGAGGTACTGCTTACCATCATTAAGCGCTGCCATAGGGATATTCCGTAAGGAGCCATCCAGTACAAATACGAGTGTCTTAACTCCACTATTCGCTAAATCTTTCTCAGCAGGACGAATTAACCAGTTGTATACTTCCTGAGCAAAGGGCATAAATGAGCGCTTGCTGCGGATGAGTAAGGTTTGACGTAACTGTTTTACGGTATTTTCAACTTCGCTTTGAGATAAGTTAGTTGCATAATGACGCAGAGGTTGTTGTGGCAAGCTGATAATTACTTCTAAGCGGCCTGGTAAAATAATTGGATAGATAATGGCGGCTTGGGGATCTAATCGGTCAATCTCAGTTTCCTTAGTATCCAAACAAGCTTCTCTAAAGAAGTTATCGAGTTCTGCTATTTGTAATGACTCAATGACATCACGGGCTTGGGCAATTTGCTTTTGACTAGCGCTAGAAGATTGGCGATTTGAAATTGAAGAAGTAGAATTTAGCTCTTTATTATTTCCCCTAAATTCTGATTCATCCAATAATAAACTGACAAATTCCCGATATACGGGTTCTACACTTTCCCGAAACGAAAACTGAATGTCTTGATTGATGGCAACTAAATCGTTGCGTAAAAATTTGAGGGTGTTGACGGCTTCGCTGTAGGCAGGGATGGCTTTTTCTCTATCTCCCTGAACTTTAAGTAAGCGACCTAGTTGCCATTGCCAGCGATAAGCAATGTCTGGTGCATTAATAGCTTGGGCTAAGAGTAAAGCTTGCTGGGTGAGAGCTTGAGCATCTGACCACTGCTGAGTTTGTTCGTATAGCCCGCCAAGGCTACCAAGGGCATACGCTTCTGCTCGTCGATCTCCTAAACTTTTTGCCTCTTGGACAGTTGTTGCCAACATCTGGGCAATTTCTGATCCTAAAGAGGTATTTGTAGAGGTTGCCTGTTGAAGGCTAGTTAGACTGTGGGCAAAGTTTAACTTAGCGTATATATTACTGCGCGTTGGGGGGAGATTAACAATCTGAGATTGAATTTGGGTTGACAAAATCTGTGCAGCCGCCCATTGTTGCTGATCTAGCAGTAAGCTGAGTTGATTTAGTTGTGCCCGTATTTTTATGGAAGGGGATACAGTTGCAGCCTGTTGGTAGAAATCTAAGGCGGCTTTGGTGTTTTGCTGGGTTCGTGCTAGGTTTCCTAAAATGAACAGGGCAGCACCGATGTCTTGGGGGGAATTTAATCTTTGAGCTAAGTCAAAACTTTGTTGTAACACTTGCTGGGACTGCTCTAGATCGCCAACTAAGAGGAAGGTACTGCCAAGGCTACGCAATCCAGTAGCCTTGATCTGGGAATCAGGTTGTTTTTGAAGCGTTTCGTTTACTTGAGTTAACGTTGTTAAAGCGCGGCGATAAAGTCCTAAGGATCTCATTGCCTGAGCTTGGTTGATTTGGCTACGAATAACTCCTGTGCGATCGCCGATTTGAATATAAGTGGCAGTAGCTTGTTGCCAAGTATCCAAAGCTTGTTCTGATTGCCCTAGCGCCAATTGCAGACTGCCTTGGGTGTTCAAGGCTTGGGCGAGTATTTTCAAGCGATCTGTAGAATTACCTGGAGTGGGCGCTGCTTGTAGCAATTGGAGACTATCCGCGATCGCCTTCTTTGCCTGTTCCCACTGCCCTAGTTGCTGATATGCCAACGACAGCTGGCTTAATATTCTGGCTTGGTTGAGCCTATCCCCTTGCGCTTCATAGGCTGAGGCTGCTTGTGGCAACAGCTTTGCTGCCTCTAAAAATTGTCCGGCATCGTATAATTTTTTAGCCTGTTGAACCAGGGGGGAATCGCGTTCGCCAGCCTGAACAATAGGAACTTGTGCAACAACAGGTGGCAATCCTATATGTGGTAAATAAAGATGTACACCGCACGCCACTAAGACACCAAGAGTTATGAGGAACAGACGGCGGCGCAGTTGTCCTGACTTGACAAGCCTTAAAAGGGATTGTAGATAACTGAGAAATATAGGCCGTTTTCTTGCCATGTTCTATCACTTGAAGAAATAGAAATTAAAGGAATGCCGTAGTCTAAACGCGCTTTGAAGCGATCGCCCTGTTGCCACTGTAACCCAAGACCAATAGATGCCAAAGTATTGGGATCGGGAGCATCTTGACCGGAACTATTCCAGGTAGTACCGACATCTACGAAGGGGATAAGTTGCAAAACGCCTTGCTGTCTAGCAGTACGGTAGATGGGTAATCTAACCTCTGCGGAAGCAAAAGCGCCATTATCAGTTAATAAAGCATCTTGGCGATAACCCCGAACGCTTTCTTGACCACCTAAACTAAATTGTTCTAAAGGTACTAGCGCTCTAGAAGCCAGTTGCACATCCCCACGTAGCAACAATAAAGTTTCTGGGGCAAGTAGACGCGCCAACTGTACCTGCCCGCGCCATGCTAAAAATCTGCTATCGGGGGCGGTTTTGTTAATTGTTGAATTTAAAATATCAAGTCCTAGACTCACCTCAGAGCGGGCGGAAAATACTTGTCGATTGCCCCGTTGCGTAAAATCCTGAAAAAAACGTAGCGCTGATATGCGTGTTCTACCTTGTTCATCTGCCCCAGGAGAAAGAGGAAAAGGTATTCCTAATAAGGAAGTATTACTTTCGCGGCGAGAAGCCCTCAAACCTAGAGCCAGTTCTTTTGAGGGAGTTTGAATTATTGGCTGATGTAATGTTATGTCATAGTAGCGAGAAGCCGCTTCAATATCAATCAAGTTGAAAGGAGCCTCAATTACATTGCTACTGGCGTTGCTGTAACTCAAGCCTAAAGTGCCATTGGCGGAATTGATAGGCAAAATGTAGCTGGCATCGTAGGTATTGCTGCCCTCTGTATTTTTGTAGGCGAAACTTATACTATCTCCTAGCCCTAAGAGATTAGCTTCATTAATTTGTACGCCTCGCTGGAAAGTTCCCACACTAGGCGATCGCGCATTATTAAGTATGATGGGGCTACTGAAGGTGTCAGCCTCTGCCACCCGTACATCTAGTAAGTTTTGTCCTGTACGCGATCCAGCAGATAATTCTGCGGACACGTTTTTGATCAAAGGATTGAGTTGCAACAGTCGTAAAGCTTCTAACAGTCGAGGCACATTCAGCGGTTTTGATGTAGCGTTGGCGATGCGGCTTCTGACATAGTTTCGGTTAAGTCGCTTAGTACCCGTCACATTAATGCCTTCCAACGTCCCTTCAACCACCTCAATTCTGACCACTCCATCTTGGAAAGGTTGAGGCGGAATATATGCTCCCGTAGTAATGTAGCCCTCGTCATTGTAAAGCTTGGTAACAGCCGAACGAGCCTGAAGCAGTTCAGCAAAAGATAGAGGTCGCTTAGTAAAGGGAGCAAGTACCTGGTCTAGCTTTCTTTTGCTGAATACTGTACTGCCAACGACATCAAAACGCTCAACTGTAATCGTTCCAGGAGCCGTATTAGCAGGGACTTCAGGGTTAGTAGGAGTTTGGGGAGAAGGTGTTAGCAGGTCTTGCGGTGAGGGCAGTGGTAGCGGAGTTGGGGAAGGCTTAAGTAAGTCTTCCGGTGAAGGCAGAGGGGGAGGAGTCGGCGAGATGGGAGGAGGTAGGGGAACGGTCGTCTGGGCTTTTAAAGGGGAAACAGCAATGGTGCTGCTTAACATACCTGAAATAATGCAAAACCGAATTGGTAGAAGCTTGATTTCCAAAGCAATTTAAGATTTCTGGCATGAATCTGGATTTATCCAAGGGTTGTGAGGTGTAACCTCTGGCGCAGTAGCCGTGAGGAACACTTCACCATTTTTACTTACCATCGACCCTTGGGCTTCTACAATCCCGGCTGTTGTGTTCTTCACACTTGCGGGTTCACTTCTTGGCAGCGAAGCATCACTCACCTGTTGGCTAGAAGCAATAGCAGGTGTACCCCAATCTGATAGAACAGTTTCAGTGGTGAGAGTTTCGTTAGGGTTAGGAGGTAATCCACCTCGGCCAGTGACGGTAAAGTTGCTGGCCTGCAATCGTCCTGCTGAACAGCCTTGGGCAACCAGTCCTTCCACGCTGACTACTTGTGTTGGCAAGACAACAAATCCTTTGCTGGGGTCAATAGCTGGTGTATTGATGTTTACTTGACCGCTAATTCCTAGTTGGGAACTAGCGCTAATATCACTATCAGGGGAACTAAATATGCCTTGTGCTGTGATGTTGATATTACCACCTCGCCCGGCAATAGCCTTGGCTGTGGTATCGCTATTTTCTAAGGACGTAAATATATCTGCGTTGATGTTAATATTTCCGCCGTTGCCCTCACCTCCTGTGGCATCAGTGGCGATCGCACCCCCATTACGCATGAGCAATAAGTTGTCCACCTCTAAAGTGATATTTCCACCCTCACCTGATACAGTCGTAGCTGTAATACCTCCTGGGTTGCCTTGATTAGGATTTCCGGCATTGTTAATCAGTAGTTCTCTGGCGTGGATATTTATACTTCCACCATTGCCTTTCCCTTCATTATTAACTCCTATCTGCGCTCCGCCCTCAACAATTAGCTGTCCGGTATTAATTTTTATATCCCCTGCTGACTGACTGTTGTTTTCGTTTGTGACGTTAGCAAATATGCCACTGGGAAAATATTCTAAGAAGAATGGGTCAAAAGGAGTTACCCCAGTTAGTTTGAGAAAATCGGTAGCGTTCACAGTTAATGTTCCTACTCCACCTGTGCCACCCGTCGTTGCCAGAACCACTGCCCCATCCCGAACAACCAATTTTCCTGTGTTAATTGTCAAGTCTCCAGCACTTCCAGTAGTATCTGGAATAGCGGTACTAAACAAGCCACTAGCAAACAAAAGAATTGGTGAGACACCAATCAGTTCTGTCCCATCAGTTGCGTTTACGACCAGGTTTCCCCCATTACCGTCTCCAAGCGTACCAGTAAATATCTGTGCCCCATCCCGAACAAGCAAATGCCTGGTGTCAACGGTTATGTTTCCGGCGTTTCCTGTAGCATCGGGCTGAGCCGCACTAAACAAACCACTGGCAAGTAGATCCGAGGGCGTAACCCCAAGCAGTTGCACTTCTTGGGAGGCTTTCACAGTTATGTTTCCCCCTTTCCCAGCCCCATAAGTTGCCGCAGTTACTTGTGCGCCATCTTGAACAATTAACGACCCTGTATTAATTGCCAAGTTACCACCGGCTCCTTCACCATAAGTGTCAGTTAACAAGCCTGTGAACAGCGTTCCTAAAGTATCATTGTTGGGGGGATCGATACCTACGAGTTTTACAGAATTAGCAGCATTTATAGTTAAATTTCCCCCCTCACCTGAACCAAATGCTGCTGTAGATACTCGAGCTTCTCCCTGGACAAGCAGATTTCCGGTAGTAATTGTCAAATCACCACCAGTCCCAGAACCTCTATTCTCTGCAAATAAGCCATTGGAGAACTCGCCTCCGGCATTATTGCCAGAGATTGCTACAGAATCTGAAGCGAAAACATTTAAGTTTCTTCCTGATTGTGACCCTGAAGTATTAGCCTCAACTCGCGAGTCCTGAAGCTTAATCTGCCTGCCTGTAATCGAGATCTGACCGCCACTGCTACCACTGGTAGTTATATGAGTACCATTAGCGAGCAGTATATTGCTTAGTTCCGCTTGCAGGGGAAAGCGGACTACTGGAGTATTGCTATTAGTCCCTGCGTTTAAACTAGGTGTTAGCTCTACAGTATCCGTACCTGCGACACCTCCCAAGATCAGGCTCCCACCCTCTGCTTGCAAACTAGCCCCATTTAATGTGAGATTGCCGCCTACTAGGGCCAGGGTTTTTCCTGGATGTACTGCTAAATTTGCTCCCTGAACTTGAATTCCTGCTGAATTGCCGTTGTATTGTAAGCCAACGGGAACCTTAAATGTCAGCAGAGGGGAACCACCAGTAGGGGTAGCACTAAAATTTGTTCCATCAGCAAACTTTATAGCATCAGCGGTACTAGCTAGAAACGATCCGCCGACATCCAACCTGGCTCCTGCACCAAAAATAATGCCATTCGGATTAAGCAAAAACAAGTTTGCTGTGCCATTAGCCTGGATCAACCCATCAATATTTGATACCGATCCACCTGTTACCCGACCAATAATATTCACAACATCTGAAGCGTTGTTGAAGAATGCTGAGCCACCAGTGGGAATGGAGAATTGGCTAAAACTATGAAAAAGGTTGCCTCCAGCGCGGTTTCCATCCGTGATTATGAAGTTGAGGCTATCGGAGGAGCTTACTTGCGTTGATAGCGTTCCATCTGAAGTAATTGTTGGCTGTGCCGAAACTGAATTGGCGATCGCCATCCAGCATGAATTCAGCACAATAGCGAACCAGAGAGCGTGATAATGTAGTTTCATGCTGAGATGGATAATAAAGTTATAGCAATTTTAATTTGTTAGTAAAATAGGCTGGTAATGCCCAATTTTATATGCAGTAATTTTAACTATAGCTTCGCAGAAAAACAAGTATAAAAAGTATGAATTTAAAAGCTTATGCTTGCTAGCCCTTTCAATCCATCAATAAACTTTGATGAACTTTTGCAAGCGTACTAATATGATGGGCACATCCTGCATTTTGCAAAAAAAAATGAGGTTTGAGTTTTAAATACTTGCTTGAACTCTGACTCACTCAACCTGATTGCTATAGGCGGGATGTAGTGTTCTACGTAAATATACGTAATTATGCTAAAGGGAACAGTGTATAGGAGATTACAAAATCCTCAAGTCATTATCTGGTAATACCTTTTGCTAAGCTCAAACACTTCTTTTACATCCATCAACTACTGTTGCTAGCTCTTGATCTTTACGTATAAACACTGTTGTGCTTAAAAATTTAAGATTGTACGATAAATATCTAACGGCTAGTAAACAGTAAAAGAACAATGCTAGACAAAGCACCAAACATCAATGATATAGAAAGCTTAATAGAGGAACTCTCCGATGAGGAGCTAGCTAGCTATGGGGGTGGATTATTACAAAGTACACTACTAAACGGTGACACATTAATATCGGGTTCTTTAGATCTTAATAACACTGACATAGATATACACGCACTTCCTGATTCGATAGTCTATCCTACTTACGCGAGTATTGCCGGAGTAACTCTAGACCCAAATCAATCACTACGCGCCACAAATAAAAGATAAAGGAGGTTTAGCGGCTGTTTAAGGTAGCCGTTTCCTCTAAACTCATAATTTAGACACTTATGTACCTTAGCTTCTCAAGATAGTGGCTAAGGAATTAGTGTTTATACAGTTTAAAAAATTATAAGTGTATGCTTGTCAAGCCAAAGTTCAAGGAGCACTTCCACGTTGTGGTTTCCGAACCCAAGGACGTGTTCTTATTGAGCGAAAAGGGGCATTTCGCCTTGAGCGGACGCCTTTACAGTTGGTTAGCACCTCTTCTGGATGGCCATCATACCGTTGAGAAGATTGTTGAGCAACTACAGGGACAAGCTACTGCTGCTGATATTAACTATGCGCTGACACTTTTAGAAAGAAAAGGATACATTACTGAAGCTGATGATACCTTGCCACCCGAAGTAGCTGCCTTTTGCCATTTGCTCAATGTCGAGCCTAAAGTTGCTACTCAGAGACTGCAAGCAACCAAAGTGGCTGTTACTACCTTCGGCAACATACCAGTAGAACCGTTTATTTCCACTTTGGAATCCTTAAACATTCACGTTGGTGACGAGGGTGATTTTGCGGTTGTCTTCACCGACGATTATTTACAATGTGGTTTGGATGACTTCAACCGAGCAGCATTAGAAGCTCAACGACCTTGGTTGCTGGTGAAACCAGTCGGAGGCGCGATCTGGCTTGGTCCGCTTTTTCGTCCCGGCAAGACAGGTTGTTGGGAATGTCTAGCTCACCGTCTCAGAAGTAACCAGGAAATAGAATCATCCCTGCAAGAAAAAACAGGCATCGCCACGCCGTTTCCGGTTTCCCGTTCCGTTTTGCCTTCCACGTTACAAACTGCTTTCAATATGGCGGCAACAGAAATAGCGAAATGGCTGATCTCCCCACAACAACACGAACTAGAGAACAAGATCGTCAGCTTCGACTTGGTGAGTTTGAACTTGCAACGCCATACTTTAGTCAGACGCCCTCGATGTTTATGTTGTGGCGCTCCAGATTATCTCAATCAACAGGAACCACAACCACTCGTGCTGACTAACCAGCGGAAGCTGTTTGCAGCAGGTGGTGGTTATCGCAGTTGCACGCCTGAAGAAACGTTACGACGATACGAACATCATATTAGCCCCATTACAGGCATTGTCAGAACTTTATTCAACCCGCTTGTAGGAGTAAATGACTTAATCCACGCTTATGTAGCCGATCATAGTTTCCCAAGAGAAGGCAACGATTTAGAGCATTTACGCAAGGCTTTACGCCCTAAAAGCTTTGGCAAAGGTAAAACAGATCTGCAAGCTAAAGCTAGCTGCTTGGGTGAAGCGATCGAGCGCTACTCTGGAACCTACACGGGAAATGAAATTCGAGTGCAAGGCAAGTATTCCGAAATGGGAGAGGCTGCTATTCACCTCTATACCTTGATGCATTACAGCGAATCTCAATATCGGACTCGCCATCGGTGGAATCAGCAGCACCACTTATTAGAATGGGTGCCTGACCCCTTTGACGAAGAACGGGAAATTGATTGGACACCTGTTTGGTCTTTGACTGCTCAAACATTCAAATATGTACCTACAGCTTACTGTTACTACGGTTATCCCCTTCCCGCAGATTGCTGCTTCTGCTGGTCGGATACCAATGGTAACGCTGCTGGCAATACCAAGGAGGAAGCTATTCTCCAGGGATTCATGGAGTTAGTAGAGCGAGATGCCGTAGCTTTGTGGTGGTATAACCGCATATCCAGACCAGCTGTGGCTATAGAAAGTTTTGACGATCCATATCTGCGAAACCTAAAATTTTATTACAAAACCATACACCGCGACTTCTGGGTATTAGACATTACCAGCGATCTAAATATTCCCACGTTTGCTGCTATTTCCAGGCGTACCAATAAACAGCCAGAGGATATCCTTTTTGGTTTTGGTACTCATTTTGAACCAAAAATTGGCTTGCTGAGGGCAGTAACCGAGATGAACCAAATGGTGTTTCTCTCAAATGCAGCTAATAGATACGGCAAAGCTACATTTTCTCGCCAAGATATGCAAACCTGGTGCGAAACAGCAACACTGGAGAATCAGCCGTATTTAGCTCCGAACCCTAGGACAGTACCAAAAGCTTATTCCAATTATCCTCGGTACTGGAAAGATGATTTACGGGATGATGTTCTCAACTGTGTAGATATTGCCGCGAAACACGGCTTGGAAATTCTGGTTCTTGACCAAACCCGTCCTGATATTGGCATGAATGTTGTTAAGGTAATGGTTCCGGGACTGCGCCACTTTTGGGCACAGTTTGCTCCTGGACGGCTCTATGATGTTCCTGTTAAATTGGGCTGGTTAAAAGCACCATTGAGAGAAGATGCTCTTAATCCTATTCCTATGTTTGTCTAAAATAAATCTACTATATTGTCATTCATTTGCGTTGATCTGCGTACATCTGCTTACATCTGCGTTCTAAAAAACCAAAATCAATATTTTTGCAAAAAGGATAATTAAATATCCCTGTTGAATATTGTGAAAACTTTGTCATCAGTGAAGCTACTTATTAAAGGCTGAAATCCGCACTGTAGGAAAATTAACTGATAACCTTGCCTTTCTCAAAAGAAATGAGAGGAAAGTCTCTTCATTAGAAATAATTTCTGCTGTCGCTTCCATCCCTGGTTCAAGAGGATATTGCCGTTCGCTCTTTACTAAATAAGCTTTTTCTGGCTGGATTGTCACTTCGTAGTAAGGTGCAGATGCATTACCATTGTTGCTTTGAGGTGTAATGGCATCAGAGGCGATCGCACTTACCTTGCCGTTAAGAACACCGTAATCGGGATAAGGATAGGCTTGAACGCGCATTTGAGACTTTTGACCAAGAGCGACTTTACCAATATCCTGAGTGGCAACACGAGCTTTGATGACAATAGGGGCGTTACTGGGAGTAATTTGGGCAATTGGTTCGGCAACGCGCACCACTTGACCAGGGTTTCGCAGATTTAGTTGTAAAATTGTGCCATCTACAGGAGCGCGAATTACACTCTTTTTGAGTTCCGTTTCAAATTGTTGAAGTTGTTGGCGATCGCGATTAATTTGGTTCTGAATTTCCGCTTTTTGCTGGAGCAGGCTTTCTTGTTCTTGGTTCAAGCTAGCTAGGGTGGAGTCACCCCTTGCCTTTTCTTGGGCAATCTGCTCTTGGGCGATCGCCACTGATGCCGTACTAGGATTAAGAAGCGCTATAGACCGTTGCCGTTTAGCTTGAGATGCTTGGACAACTTGCTTTTGCTGCTCAACCGCTAGTGCCTTCGCCTTCGCTGCTAGTTCTTTCTCCTCCCATTGACGTTGAGGAATGGCTCCATCCCGTGCTAACTGCTGATATCGTTGGGCATCTTGCCTAGCAAACTTTAACTCCACCTGGGCTGTTTGCAAGTTGGCCTGAGCTTGTTGCAACTCCGCTTCTGCCTGTTGCACTTCACTCTGAGTAGTAACTTGCCGATCTTGATAGTCTCGTTGGTTGCGAAGCAGATCAGCTTGTGCTGCTGCAATCAGGCGGTTCATTAATTGGGATTCTGCTAGGCGCTGGCGATTGAGAGAATTGATTTGGGCAGTGAGTTGAGTTAGTTGTAGTTGGT
Source organism: Aphanothece sp. CMT-3BRIN-NPC111 (assembly GCA_019359765.1). Lineage (GTDB taxonomy): Bacteria > Cyanobacteriota > Cyanobacteriia > Cyanobacteriales > JAHHGU01 > JAHHGU01. Next base: position 119,836 of record JAHHGU010000002.1, on the reverse strand, counting down.
TCTGTCGGATACTGCCAGAGAGTTGACTTTTTTGGGTCTGGAGTTGAGAATCGTCAACGATCGCGATCGCATCTCCCTGTTTCACCACCATGTTCTCTTTCACCTCAATACTTTTAATCGTTCCTTCCGTAGACGCCTGAGCGATTCGCAATTCACCCGCCGGACGAACTGTGGCAGGGGCTTTTACCGTGACGTTGTACTTTGTAACAGCAGCAAGGATGACAGCTACGCCAAAGGTGCTAACCAAAAACAGACCCCCTAGCGTTGTCCACCGACTAATGGGGGGCAGGTATTCATCGCTAGATACATAGCGGAAAAAGTCGTGATTGGGGCGACTGGGCATTTGAATAGAAATCCCTTAACTCAGCTGGAGCGAGCAATCACTCCAGCAATTGTTCTTGAAAGTTTTTATATATTTATTACTTTTTAATTAACCTATTCAAGTATATGCTAGTATTTTTTACTTAAAATTATTGTGTTAAAAACATTTTTATTTGATTTGCAAAAAATACTTATTAAAAATAACCACAAAGGTGCAAAGAACACGAAGAAAAAAATTAACAAAATTACTAAAAAGTTTAACCTTGCTAAAATTTATTATTTATGTTACTTGATTTTTGTAATTGCTATCACAATATCTATCTAAAAGTTTTTAAGCTTTTATATAGTTATAGCAGTTGCCATAATGGAAGAGTGACACTCGACAAGAGTTCCCATGCACCCAAAACGGCTGCTATAACTGAAGGATCGCTAAAAGCTAATTGCTAATTGCTATAAATGCGCTATATAAATAAAAACAATCATTTAAAATGAAATACTACAATGTTCTCCAACATAGCGAAGAAGACTGTGGAGCAGCTTGCCTTGCTACTATTGCTAAACATTACAGGCGTACTTTTAATCTCAACCACATACGTGAAGCTGTAGGCACTGGTCAACTAGGAACTACATTACTAGGCATAAAACAAGGATCGATAGCACTTGGCTTCAATGCTAAAGGTGCCAAAGTTTCACCTGCAATCTTAGACAGCTTAGATAAAGTACCCCTGCCAGCAATTCTTCATTGGAAAGGCTATCATTGGGTTGTTTTATATGGAAAAAAAGGCAGGAAATATGTCCTTGCTGACCCAGCGGTAGGCATACGTTATCTCTCCAAAGACGAACTATTAGAAGGCTGGACTAATAGCGTCATACTCTTGTTAGAACCAGATCCAGTTCGCTTCCTCGCCCAACCAGACGATCCAATTGGTGGCTTTTGGCGTTTCCTCAAGCCAGTTTGGACTTATCGCACCATTCTAGCTCAAGCGTTTCTAATTAATCTCGTCCTTGGCGTGTTATCCCTTACTTCCCCCTTCCTCATCCAAATCCTCACCGATGATGTCCTAGTGAGGGGAGACATACAACTACTTACTGGTGTAGTTATTGCAGTTGCGGTAATGGAGATTGTCAGTAGTAGCCTCGGACTTGTGCAATCTAACCTAATTTCTCATTTTGCTCAACGTCTAGAATTAGGACTAGTCCTAGAATTTGGTAGAGCAATTTTGCACTTACCACTCTCATACTACGAATCCCGTAGAAGTGGCGAAATTACCAGTCGCTTGCGTGATATTCAAGAAATCAATCAATTAGTTTCTCAGGTTGTTATTAGTTTTCCTAGCCAACTATTCATTGCCTTAATATCGTTTGCGTTTATGTTTCTTTATAGTGTCAGCCTGACAGCATGTGCTATAGCTATTGCTGTTTCAATGACGCTACTTGCCATAGCTCTTTTACCAACGTTACAACAGAAAACTCGCAGCTTATTAGTATTAGAAGCTGAAAATCAAGGTGTATTAGTTGAAACATTTAAGGGAGCGCTTACCCTAAAAACAACAACTGCCGCTCCCCAATTTTGGGAAGAACTACAGAGCCGCTTTGGTCGGAGTGCCAACTTAACTTTTCGCACTATTCAGATTGTTATTATTAATAACACTTTTTCACGATTAGTCTCTCGGCTCGGTAGCATTGTTTTGCTCTGGTTTGGTAGCAGCTTGGTAATCGGCAAAGAATTAAGTATTGGGCAGTTATTAGCATTTAACGTTATGAATACCAACTTTACAGCATTTATTGGTACTGTAATTGGATTTGTAGATAAATTTACTCGCTCCCAAACCGCTACCGAGCGCCTCACAGAGGTGATCGACTCCACCCCTGAAGATGGAGCTGATATTAAAAAGTCCTTTGCTATTATTGCTGGCGACGCCAACATCGTATGTACAAACCTTAATTTTCACCACGCTGGCAGAGTTGACTTACTGGCAGATTTCTCTGTAACCATTCCCGGCGGGAAAGTGGTTGCTCTCATTGGTAAATCGGGCTGTGGGAAAAGTACCCTAGCGAAACTCATTTCCAGTCTATATAAGCCTCAATCTGGCAATATTCGCCTTGGCATTTATAACCTTCAAGATCTATCCCTCGATTCGCTGCGTCAACAGGTTATTCTCGTTCCCCAAGAAGCTCACTTTTGGAGCCGCTCGATTATTGAAAACTTCCGCTTAGGTTCCCCTCACGTTACCTTTGAGCAAATAGTCAAAGCTTGTCAGATTGCCGAGGCTGATGAATTTATTAGTAAACTTCCCGATAAGTATCAAACCGTTTTAGGGGAATTTGGTGCTAATATTTCGGGAGGACAACGGCAGCGGCTGGCAATAGCCAGAGCCATTGTTAACGATCCACCAGTCCTGATTTTGGATGAATCCACCGCAGGTCTTGACCCAGTGAGCGAAGCTCAAGTTTTAGACCGTTTGTTGAATCACCGCCAGGGTAAAACAACAATTCTAATTAGCCACCGTCCTAGAGTTATTAATAGGGCGGATTGGATTGTATTACTAGAGCAAGGCAAGCTGAAACTGCAAGGTTCGCTAGAGGAGCTAAAAGTCCAACCAGGCGAACATTTAGACTTTTTGATCCCCTGAGCGGCTGCTATACGTCTAAAAAAGCAAGTTCTACCCTGAAAACTTACGCAACTGATTCAAGAATCATCATCAAATCTTGGTCTACATCTGCTTTTATCTGCGTACTAAAAAACTTTTTCGGAAGATTTTTGCAAGAAGTCAATTAAAATTTATCCTAGTGATGCAGTGGCGCTGGGTGCGAAAGATGCGGAATCAGTGGGGGTGCGATACGTTGCACCGAGCAACGGGCAGGCTACGCCAACACTTCTGTAGCCTAAGAGAACAACCAGCCCTCTTAGCAGATTCACCGTTGCGGGTGTAGGCTATACTCAAAGCGGCTTAACGAGAAAGCTCAACACGCCCGATAAACATCCCCTAGCTGATTTCTTTGAAGGGAGTAAATACAAAGATGCCTTTTACTGCTCGTGTCATTTCTACCGACGAGTGGGGTGCTAGACCCCCTAAAGTCTGGTCCGAGGAAACAACGCCAAAATTTGTCATTATTCATCATACTGATACCCCAAATCCACCCAACGATATCTCCAAAGGAACCGAGGAAGGGGGAAAAAGGCTTGCCCGCAATATCCAGGCTGGCCATATGGATTCCTTCGGCTGGTGGGATTCAGGTCACAATTTTTTGAACACGACTGGCGGCATCCTCCTAGAGGGAAGACATGGTAGTTTAGCAAAGATTAAGCGCGGTCGCTGCGTGCAATCCTCCCATGCTGGCACTATAGAGGCCAACAAGTCGCCGGGGATTGAAAATGAAGGTCGGTTCATGACCTACAACATGGGCGAAAGACAATGGAATAGTTTAGTTGAATTATGTGTTTCCATTTGCGACTCTTGCAATATTTCTCCTGATAATATTAAAGGTCACAGAGACTTTTCTCCCACAGAATGCCCGGGCCAGTGGCTATACAGTCAACTGCCACGTTTGCGTCAAGAAGTTCGTAAAAAGTTGGCAGAAAGGGGGGGGTCGCCAGGGGATGACTCTTTAAGAGTTGGCTCAACCGGCCCAAAAGTGAAACAGCTACAGCAGATATTGAAAGACAAAGGCTTTAATCCTGGCCCCATCGACGGTAGTTTTGGTTCTGGTACAGAATCCGCTGTAATGGCTTTTCAAAAGTCTCTGGGTATGACTGCGGATGGAGTCGTTGGTTCCCAAACCTGGCAAGCGCTTACGAACCCATCTAAACCGCCTGCTATCAGTCTAATTAATGTCTCTAAGTATTATGAGGGGAAGCCTCACCAAGACGAGGCGCTTGATTGGCTTCAGAAGCAAATTCCTCAAGCAACCCTGGAGCAATTTTCCCAAAAATGGCGTAAACAAACTTAATAGGTTTCTTGCAAAAATACGATTTTTTGAATTTTAACCACAGATAAACACGAAGATGTTTCTATTGGTTCGTATACTTGGGTGGCTACGGATAGTGGTTGCGATCGCTTAGTGCTATCTCGACTTTGGGAAAGTCGGCTTACAGGCGGACGGTGCATTAACGTAGCGTGCCGTAGTCATTTGCTTGGCAAAATTAGGGTTTTTTTGTGGTTGTAAGACAGGTTCAAATGTTTCCAGTCAGGCTGATCGTGATGCTAGTATAAAGCCAACTTTGCCATCAAAGTCTACTATGTTTCGGCTTCAATCACTATACCTCCAAGTTTGGCTTCGCCAGCCCTACATTTAATTCCGTCTATATAACAGTCGTGGCTTCCGTATTCTTCTTTCTCGTTGCTATCTGCATAGTAAGCAATATATCCACCTGATATCGAGGCATTGTAAAATTGCAGTTTTCTACCATTAATATCTGTTGCCTTCCTGTAACGCTCACCACAAACGTATTTGGGGTATCGAGAATAATGCTCTACCAAAGTATTACAAATGGGACAAGCTTGTGCAGTCATTTTTTTTAATTAGTTTTATATAGTAATTAGTAGAAAAAGTTACCTTTCATTTGAATACTTTATATTCAAGCTGTTTACTAAGTGCTTATTAATAAATTAGGTGTTAACCAAACATATCTACTCTAACGCACCAGTTTTAAAAACTGTGATCGCCATCTGGCAGGATATTCGGAACCCTCAAGCAGACGCTGGAAAATCTTGATCCCCAGATTCAGGGAGCGATCGCTAACTTTATTAAGCAGATCTTTAGCTCGATCGTTGACCGCCCATTAGTGTGTGCTATTAGAGATAATCTAACTGGAAACGTATTGTTTATGGGTTCCATCATCAAGCCAAACTTTCCACAGGCTGAGGAACTCAGTTGTATTAAATTTTGTATCAAACCTTGACAAGGAGTTTAGAACATGGATGGAAAGAAAATTTTGATGCTGGTCGGTGACTTCGTGGAAGACTACGAGGTGATGGTTCCCTTTCAGGCACTGCAAATGGTTGGTCACACCGTCCATGCAGTCTGTCCTAATAAGAAAGCCGGTGATAAGGTGCGTACAGCAATTCACGACTTTGAAGGCGACCAGACTTATACTGAGAAACCAGGTCATAACTTTACCTTAAACGCCACATTTGATGAAGTGTCAGCTGACGCCTACGATGCCTTAGTCATCCCTGGTGGACGCGCACCGGAATATATCCGCCTGAATGAAAAGGTGCTGGAAATCACCCGCCACTTTGCAGAAGCGAATAAGCCCATCGCTTCCATTTGTCATGGTTTGCAGGTATTGGCAGCGGCAGGAGTGCTAGAAGGCAAGAGTTGCACTGCCTATCCTGCTTGTGGCCCAGATGTCACCCGCGCTGGTGGACTTTACACCAATATCCCAGTTGACGAGGCAATGGTTGACGGTAATCTGGTAACAGCACCCGCATGGCCTGCTCATCCTAACTGGTTAGCCCAATTTCTGAAAGTTTTAGGAACGCGGATCGAGCATAAAGAAATGGTTGCTGTTTAAACATCTAGCCCTTAAGCAGGGTTCCCTGCAAGTAGAGACGTTGTCTGCAACGTCTCTACATCTTATTGCCAAATTTTGATCCCCTCGCCGCTTACAGGGGGGTACGCAATCGCACCAAGGCGCATTATCATTTCTCAAGGGTGCAATGAAAACTACTAGATCCTGGAACGTATTTGGAGATTCTAGGTTCCTTCAGTTTTCTCCCGTGTAAGTGCTTAGTGTCAAAGAGGTTCTATGAATCAACAAAACATAGATTTGTCTATTTCTAAAGCTGATACTCACAAACAGCTAGAGAACTTTAAGGTCTTTCCGAAGCATGTTGGAGTTTGGGAAGGTACCTGGATAAGCTTGGATGCAGACGGTAAAGAAACCCAACGTTTCAAAGGTCTTCTCAAAAAAGAGATAGTTGATAATCAATGGGTGCAAACGAACACTTATCACTATGCTGATGGCAAAAGTATTACCCACAACTTTGTGGGAGTTGTAGCGGGTGAAGGTACAATAAAAATTGAGAGTTCTGAGCCTCCCTTTTGCAACTACACCATGCTAGCTGAGGAACATGACGAGAATCTCATCATCTTCAAAGTTCGCGAAAAAGCCACTGGCGTGGTAATTGGCGTTGAAACGATTAACTTGATTGATGAAAACAATTGTGTGCGAACAACCCAAGGATTTACTACGGAAGGGAAATTTAGGGGTGGGCTAATGATTGTTGAACGCAAAGTAGGTTGATCGGCCTGTAAGTTGTGGCACGGACATCGTAGTAGAGATTTATATTGCTGCCGCTAAACACCTGCTCCGAAGGATAGTTAGCGGGATGGAAGGTGAGACGCAACAGTTCGGATTGAAGGTCGTGAAATTCATCAGGCAAGCCAGGTTCCTCCGGGTTTTCACTCAGCAGATCGTACATAGTGGGCAGAGTGTCTCTCGGAGAAAGGGGCGGCTCGCTTTGCTTGTCAGGGTACTTGATCGTAAACATGAGGTCGCCTCACTTCTGCGCTGTGGTGAGAGTCTACAGTTTCTACTGTATCCAAGGCTAATAGGGAAGGGGAAGAGTGCGATACTCCTGGGTCGTCGCTGCGCGATGGTCGCAGACCCGCATAATTGCGATCGCATTCTTCCATCCCTATCCCTACAACCGGATATATTCAAATCTGTATAAAAAAACAACCCTGACCTTTAGAGCCAAGGTTGCAGACTACTAGATTTTCAACTACCAAGCTGAATTGCAAACAGCATCCCCATCTGGCGAGTAAGGATCGACACGCCATTGCAGTTCGCGGATATTCATCCTCAAGCTAAAATTTTCAACCTCTAGGTGTTCAACTTGAGCTTGAAGCTCTTGAATCTGATTCTGATAACGATGCAGCTGAGTAACTACGTCAAGATCCTGTTGTGGAAGCAACAAAACGTAAATCATGGAAAACTCCACCTCCGCAGAGATTTGTTTTAATGTTTTCCAACATAAATTTGCTTTCCCTTCGGTAGACGAATTTGATCCTGATATGAATTTTTATTAAGGTTTGGCGTAAATCCCGCCAGTATTGGAAGCGGGGATCTCTTGCCCATTTACCCAGGCGAATCCATGAATTTTGCGGCTGACAGTGGCAGCTAACTTAAAACACCCCTGTATTGATTTGTTATATGCAACCAATTTACGCCTCAGTGATGGATCATTACGCGCTGCCATTTGACATGCAACAATAGTTATTGCCATCCATGAAAACCCAACTTTGTGCCAAACAAGCTTACTTTTTAGCTTCGCAACCTCAATCAAATTGGGTTGAGGATAAATTCCATCGTGTATCCCTTTTTCAAAAATTTGACTTAATTGCTTAGTTGCTGCTCCCCACTTTTTAACAGGGACATCATAGTAGGGTTCCAGACACCATGAAAAGCTACCATCGATTTGTTCTCTTAAAGTCTCGGCGAATAAATCATAGGGCGATATAAAAGGATACTCTTTCAAGGAAATTCTTTGAAAGAACTTATGCCATATGTGTTTTAGCGGTTTAGGAAAAGAATCAACAAATTTCGAAAGATTTTGTAGAAAAGAATGAAATTGTCTGACATACTTATCTCCCAGGAGGACAAGTTCCCATTGAGCCTGGTCATGAGATAATATACACACCATCAAATCGTATTTGTGTTGAGAAATCTCTTTTTTATCCAAAGCTTCAAGAATGGGATCGCCATACCCATTGATGAACAACGCCCTCCAGCCTTCAGCAAGAAGAACCTGGGTTTTTCTTGCTCTGTGCCATTCCTTAATTTGGTCTTCTGTCCAACAACGCTGTAGTAGGCACTCGCTAGGCAAACTTTCTATTAGCTGGGCAATTTGCTCTAAAACTTCATCATCTTTTCGCGTCATTTCTAAGTCTCAGCTACTTAGTAAAATTGATTCAGCTAGATTAACCGATTATAGTTACACGCTGCGGTAGCTTGCGTTTAGTAACAGTAGAGAAAAACAGGAGCGTGTTGCCATCGCTTTCCTAGTCACAGTTGAGCTATTAAGATTCTTATAGTTAAATACCAACCAGATGAATGACCTTAAAGGAGTCACGCCCTGCGGTAGCCTAGATAAAGTGACTCTATTCGCTCTGTTTGCGCGATCGCTCTATGTCTCCAACTGTTTCCAGTCCGGCCCGCACGATTCGCATCGGTTCTCGCAAAAGCCAACTCGCCCTCGTCCAGACGTATTGGGTTCAGGAGCAACTACAGAAACATTTTCCTGACCGCACCTTTGAAGTCCATACTATGAGTACCCAGGGGGACAAAATTCTAGATGTCCCCTTAGCCAAGATTGGGGATAAAGGGCTGTTCACCAAAGAACTAGAAGTGGGAATGCTCAACAAAGAGACAGACTTAGCCGTTCATTCCCTCAAAGATTTGCCCACCCGGTTGCCAGAAGGGTTGATGTTAGGGTGCGTCACCGAACGAGAAAATCCAGCAGACGCTGTAGTGATGCATGAAAAAAACAAAGACAAGCAACTTGAAACCCTGCCAGCGGGTGCTGTGGTGGGTACATCTTCCTTACGACGACTGGCTCAACTGCGCCACCACTTCCCCCACCTAGAGTTTAAAGATATCCGGGGTAACTTAAACACGCGGCTGGCAAAACTAGATGCAGGTGAGTACGACGCAATTGTTTTGGCAGTGGCGGGGTTGCATAGACTCTCGATGAGCGATCGCATCCATCAAATCATCCCACCTGAAGTATCGCTTCATGCTGTTGGGCAAGGAGCCTTGGGCATTGAATGCCGTGAGGGTGACACAGAAGTCCTGGAACTGCTAAAAACCCTAGAACACACCCCAACCGCACAACGTTGCTATGCGGAACGCGCCTTTTTGCGAGAACTCGAAGGCGGCTGCCAAGTACCTATTGGTGTTAACACCACCATAGAAGGTGATTCCCTGATATTAACGGGTCTTGTCGCCAGTCTAGATGGTCAGCGTGTAGTCAAAGATAGTCTTACTGGTGCTGCTGTTGATGCCGAACAACTTGGTACTGAACTAGCACAGCGCTTGCGTAAACAAGGGGCACACGAAATCCTACAAGAGATTTTTGCCCTAATAAACCGATCCGGGAAATTAAAAGAAGTGCTGAGCGAACAAGACTAACGCTAAGCAGGTATTTTTTTTCCCCCTCCCCTCGTGAGGAGAGGCAGGGCTGATTCACTGTCTAGAAAGGAAAATAAGGTATCAAACCGACCAAACCTTTCGGACTCTGCTTGGGGGACGCGACCGTCCCCCAACGGGGGGAGACCCCCCAAATCTGGTTTTCTCAAATGATAAATTTTTCTACCATGAGAATGAATCAGCCCTGCGGGGAGAGGGGGCTACTCTGTAAACTACCTACACCAAGTCGGAGTACCGACTATGGAGTAGGCTTTTAGTAGCCCTGTACCCAATCGAATAAGCTAAGTTGAAAGTACTCAACTTTTCTGCCTAGCTCACACGAAGGGTACGAACCTCCAGGCTGGTTTACTGACAGCCCCAACAATTTAATCACGTTGGCTCCATTTAAGTCAGCATCGCCCTTCCAGTCGCAATAACCACACGAAAAAGTCTTACCACTGCGGTAGGACTTTCCTTTTACTGGATGAATATGCAGGCACTTGTGGCAAGTTTGGCTAGTATAAGCGGGATTAACTTTCTTGACCTCAACCCCGACATCTAAAGCTTTGTAGTCTAGGAATTGTCGTAGTTGATAAAATGCCCAAGAATTTGAACGTCTGCGTTCTGTCTTATTTCTGGGCTGTTGATTCGTCCGTTCGCGAATCCCGGTTAAATCTTCAATCGCAATTGAAAACCCCACCTGTTTTGCCTTGCCTACAATATGCTTGCTGACATTATGGTTGACCCACGATTGAAAGCGCCTCTCCCGACCAGATAACCGTTGCAAAATCTGCCTCGCACGACGGCGGGTTGCTCTTGTGCCTTCTGAAGCTTTTTTCTGGAGAGATGTCCTAACTCGCGAATATCTGTTTCTGATCTCCGTAACCTGTTGCCCTGAAAAACTTTCTCCCTCGCTGGTAGCAGCTATATCTCGCCGTCCCAAATCAACACCAATCACACATGAAGATTCTTGAGGACTTGGCGCATCATTCTTAACTTGGATATTGACCGAGTAAGTGCCGTTTTGATGTTTAACCAGGGTGGCTGACGTTGGTGTAAAACCTGACAACTTACCCTTTTGGTAGCTGCCTACATCTACTAAAAACCGCTCTCTCCCACCAACTAGCGTCAATGACACTGACCAATCTTTCTCCCTAAAAGAGAAGATTCTCGCGTCGTACTCAGCGGAAGTAGGGGAAAACTTTTTAACGGGCTTACTCATTCGCTTCGCGGTTTTGCGATTAGAACTTACCCGATTAATGGCACGAATAGCAAGGTTAGCTGCAAGCCCAAATCGCTCTCTTACTTCACGGTAAACCTGATTTTGGATCGTTACGTTGTGGGTAAGCTTGGGGTCTACAACTTCGTTGATATAGTTACAAGCATCCGCAAACGCCTGAAGTGTCGCCTCAATTTTGACAACTTGTTCGGGCGTGGGGTTGATTTTGCAAACTATTGTCAACACATGTTGTTCCATATCGCAATTTTATCACTACAATGATTCGCTACGCTCAATTTATTTATTGGTCGCAATTCCTCCACACACTGAAAACATCGGGGGTACCCTTGTTTTACAGTGTGGGCATCCTTGCTCCATTTAGGTGAGGTTCTTACAGTACCGATGCTCGGTATTATGTAACAAACTATTTCAGAGAACCAAAAAATCAAGATGCGGATTCTATTTGTTGCAGCAGAGGCAGCCCCAGTTGCCAAGGTGGGAGGTATGGGGGATGTCGTCGGTGCCTTACCCAAAGTTCTCAGACAAATGGGGCATGATGTGCGGATATTCATGCCCTATTACGGTATGTTACCCGACAAGATGGAGATTCCCAAAGACCCAGTATGGAACGGTTTCGCCATGTTCCAGAACTTTGCCGTCTACGAAACCGTCTTGCCTGGAACCGATGTTCCCCTGTACTTGTTTGGTCATCCCGCCTTCTCCCCCCGCCGCATCTACTCTGGAGATGATGAAGATTGGCGGTTCACCTTATTTGCCAATGGTGCTGCTGAGTTTTGCTGGAACTACTGGAAGCCACAGATTATTCACTGTCACGACTGGCATACAGGCATGATTCCAGTGTGGATGAACCAAGACCCAGATATCACCACCGTCTTCACCATCCACAACCTCGCTTATCAAGGGCCGTGGCGTTGGTACTTAGATAAAATTACCTGGTGTCCCTGGTATATGCAGGGGCATAACACAATGGCTGCCGCAGTTCAGTTTGCCGATCGCGTTAACACCGTTTCCCCTACCTATGCACAACAGATCCAGACGGCTGCCTACGGCGAAACTTTGGAAGGCTTGCTGTCTTTCATCAGTGGGAAGTTATCTGGCATTGTCAACGGCATCGATACCCAGGTTTATAACCCCGCGGATGACAAATACATCGCTCAAACTTTTACCGCTGATACCCTAGATAAACGTCGCGCCAATAAGATTGCCCTGCAAGAAGAAGTGGGCTTAGAAGTTAACGCTGGTGCTTTTCTCATTGGCATGGTGACGCGGCTGGTAGACCAAAAGGGCATTGACCTGGTGCTACAAATGCTTGACCGCTTCATGGCTTACACAGATGCTCAGTTTGTGCTGCTAGGAACAGGCGATCGCTACTACGAAACCCAATTGTGGCAGATGGCATCCCGCTATCCCGGTCGCATGGCAACTTACTTACTTTATAACGACGCCCTCTCCCGACGCATCTACGCCGGCTCAGATGCCTTCCTCATGCCCAGCCGCTTTGAACCTTGCGGTATCAGCCAAATGCTAGCTATGCGTTACGGCTGTGTACCCATTGTGCGCCGTACTGGTGGCTTAGTCGATACCGTCTCTCACCACGAACCTTTCAACCACGCTGGTACTGGCTACTGCTTCGACCGCTATGAACCCCTCGATCTCTACACCTGTATGGTTCGTGCCTGGGAAGGCTTCCGCTATAAACCGCAATGGCAAGAATTACAACAGCGAGGAATGCAAATGGACTTTAGCTGGGATAAATCAGCCAAGGAGTATGTCAAGTTATATAACTCTATGTACGGCATCACAGACTCAGAACCAACTCCAGCCGAGCAACAACCAGAGTTGGCTAAGGTAGGCGAGTAATACATTAGCTATCAGCAAGGCAATTTAGGATTGGGGATTGAATCTTTAATCCTAAATAAAACAAGCTATGCCGGGCGGACATCTTGTCTGCCCGTCTGTTAAACCAGGGCATCGCTTTTTCAGCAAAAAAACAACTATAACTATCGAAAGTCAGATGGCAGAAACTAGGGCAACTACTTAGGTTGTAGGATTCCAGATAAAATTACCCGTTTTGTCGATATAGCCGGATTTTTTACCCATGCTGACCCATGCCAGCCCATCTGTAAAGTTTGACGCCATAGTAAAGTTGGCTGGGATAACGAGATTCCCCGTCTTGTCGATATAGCCCCACTTGCCGCCAATCCTCACCCGCGCTAGCCCATTTGTGAAATTCCAAGCGCCATCAAACTGAGGTGGGATGACAACATTCCCCATCTTGTTGATATAGCCGGATTTGCCACCAATCATCACCTTAGCCAACCCTTCGGTGAATTTCCAAGCACTATTAAACTGAGGTTGAATAACAAGATTCTTTGTGTTGTCAATATAGCCCCACTTGGAGCCAACATCTACCGCTGCTAGCCCTTCGGAAAAGTCCTCAGCGGCATCAAACTGGGCTGGAATGACAACATTCCCCATCTTGTTGATGTAGCCCCAATGATTTGCGATCGCGATCGCCGCCAGCCCATTTGTAAAATTGTTAGCACCATCAAACTGAGGCTCAATAGCGAAATTTCCTGTCTTGTCGATATAGCCCCACTTACGCTCGATCTTTACTGCTGCTAACCCTTCGGAAAAATCCTTGGCAACCTCAAACTCGGGTTTGATGACCATATTCTCTGTTGGATCGATATAGCCCCACTTGGAGCCTCTCCATATCCGTGCCAACCCGTTGGAAAAGTCCTCAGCATTATTAAACACGGGCTTGATGACGATATTTCCTGTCTTGTCGATATAGCCCCACTTGGGGCCAATCCTCACTCGCGCCCTATCTTCCGCGAACGCCATGGCCTCATCAAACTCAGGTTTAATAACAATCGAACCAGTTTGGTCAATATAACCAGCCTTACCATTCTGAGTAATCACAAACATTTGGCTTGCTGCTCCTGGGGTTGTGCCTGTTCCTGTAGATGCTGCTTGTCCAGTGCGAACGCAATCCGGCGTTTATGTAGCAACTGGCTCAAAACCAGCGCTAAGGGTAGAGCGCCCCTTTCCATACTTCTAGATAATGCGCTTTTCAGCCTGATTTTAGGGTATTTAATTACTTTATGATAAAAGAATTTAATTGCTGATAGGGCTTCCTGTCATGCTTAAAGTGTTTTTTGCCCAACGGCTACGCTTTGTATTACAGGAGAGGGCAAGAAAAAATAGGTTTTTTTTGGCTTCACCTTGTTGGTAACGGTGAAGGATTCACTACCTTATTTTGCTCTTTCAACGTTCTCTGTATGCTTTGATCCACCTGAGAGCGAGTAACAGCATTAGCCTCGACGTTTTGGACAACGGTTTTAAGCGAGGATATATCCTTTTGAATACCTTTAATTTGGGTCGCTAATCCTTTAGGGACTTGCTGATTGAGCAATCCCACATTCTGATTCAGTAGCGACGCTTGAGTTTCTAGACCATTTACCCGGCTCTCTAGATTTTTAACACGGTCAGTTTCTGCTTTATAGGCGTTTATAGCTGCTAGTTGTCTTTGCAATTGGTTCTGCTCTACCTTTAGCCACACGGCAAACCCAGTCAGGAGACCGAGTGAAAGAACAGACAAGCCAGTCATCAAACCTAACCAAGCGTAAAGACGGTGGACTTCTTTGGCAAGGCCTCCTAGACGCTGCAATTGGAGTTCCTCTGGACTGAGCAAATCAGGATCTTCCGTCACAGCGGTATCAGGTTGATCCAGGACAGGATTATCTGGAGCGTTCTGAAGTTGGTTGTTATGCATAAGTCTGGAATCCGCACGCAATCGTCATTATTTTCCCTCAAACTTTAACAGGTTACCTCTAGCTTTTTGAGGAATTTGAGCGCCTGCTCTCTACTCCTAGAGTTTAAACTAGTTCTCAGTGGGAAACTTCAAGTCTGACTTGCTCAGGGTTCCATCAGCTATGCGCTAGGTAATGATGATAATCATTTTTTGGAAAAGGGTAGTCAATAATTAGCCAGTGTCTCCCTATATTTAGACTTCTATAAATATACGTTTCATCAGGTAATAGCTCTACAATGGTAGAGGTTAATTTTCTACGTTAACTCGCTGTTACAGCGGATTTTCCTAGCCTTCGTTTTAGCAGCATATCACCAGAAAGTAGTAATGGTAGGCAAGGTCTTATGAAAGACTTAATAGAAATATTTTCCCTAGCACTCAACCAGTTTACTGGTATCAAAAGCTGGTCTAGGCGTACATCAAACGTTATTTTGTTCGACTCATCACAAGCTGCTTCTGAGATTGCCTTTATGCTCGGCGGTGAATGGGATCGGTGTAATGGGGTTCTGGTGCCTAACGCTGACGAGGTAGCTATTAACACAGCAGCTAAGCTGGTGGGTGCTTCATGGTGTTATACCGGAGCAGATGCTGCTTTGTTAATCAGATTGATGGCTGATGAACTGCTTAGGCGTTATGCAGCAGGTCAAAGAAATTTTACTAATGCTAACTTGAGGTGTTCTAATCTCAAACAGTGCTTGCTTAGTGAAGTTAATCTGAGTTGGGCAAACCTGAGCCAAGCTAATTTAAGTGGAAGCAACTTAAGTAGATCTGACTTAACGGCAGCAAATTTTGGTGAAGCAAACTTGAGTAAGGCTAATTTAAGTCAGGCTAGCTTGGCGAGGACAAATTTAACTAAGGCAAACTTGTCACTAGCTGATCTAAGAGGGGTAGACCTAACTAAGGCAGACTTGAGAGAGGCTGACTTAAGAGAGGCAGATCTTAGAGGGGCTAATCTCTTGCTAGCAGACTTAAGAGAGGCTGACTTGGACAGGGCTAATTTGAGTGGGGCTAACTTGAAAGATGCAAAGTTGACAGAAGCGGACTTGGAGAGGGCAATTTTATCTGATGACTCAATATCTGACTAGATGTAAAAATCCCTTGTACAACGGTGTCCGCACTTTCTGCGTGCGCTTTGGTACACCTACCTTTTGAAAAAGTGAGATAATTCTCTATGACTAACAAGGGAGCTACCAGAAATGAGCCACCTTCCCCAACTCGGAAATATCAGCCCACTTATTCCAGCTGGTGATGACGTAGAAAAAGCGATCGCCTTCTATGAGCAACAACTTGGGTTTACTACAACCCACAAGGAAGGTACTCCTGTTAGGATGGCAATTGTTGAAAGGGATTCAGCCGTAATTTTTCTCGTTAAAAACGACTATAAACATCTATCAGAAGGAATATCTCTTCGCATTCAGGTGAATGGTATTGAGCAACTTTACGAAGAATTTCAAGCCAAGGGTGGTCAGATAATTCATCCCAACGAGCCATTATCAACAAAACCTTGGGGACCAAAAGAGTTTTCTGTTATAGATTTGGCTGGGGTTTGCATTACTTTTTATGAGTTCCCCTTCGTCACCTAATTGTCACTTATGGAAAGGGCTTTATTTGTATTAATCAGGTTTTGGGGCTGATAGGTTTGAAATAGCTGCTATTGGCGCTGAAGAAAGCATCACTAATGATAGTGAAGGAACGATTAGCAGTATACTGAGAATAAGCTTTTTCTATTTTGGCTTTATCAAGTTTAGCCCGCTAGATCGCGACAACGCGATCGCGTCCTTGTTGTTTCGCCTGATAAAGCGCTCGATCTGCCAATTCAATCAGCGCTTCTTTTGAGGTTTCGCGGCTGGGAATCAGACTGGCTACTCCCAAGCTGAGGGTGACAAATTTGCTAACGTTTGAACCCGCATGAGCGATCGCAGAAGCTTTCACAGAAGAGCAAATTTCCCCTGCAATCCGAACCGCTTCACTTACCTCGGTGTTTGGCAGAACGACTGCAAATTCTTCACCGCCATAACGGGCAACTAGAGCCGCAGGACGCTTCAAAGTCTTTCTAATTATATCGGCAACTTGTTTGAGGCACTCATCGCCAGCCAGATGTCCGTAAGTATCGTTGTAAGCCTTGAAAAAATCAACATCGCACAATATTAAATACAAAGGTGCTTGCTCTCGTTCTGCTATTTGCCATTCGCGCTGCAAGTATTCGTCAAAGCAACGACGGTTGGCAACTCCAGTTAAGCCATCAGCAGCGGCAATGCGTTGCAACTCTAGATTGGCCGTTTCTAACTGTTGCATCAACTGGCGTTCATGCTCTATCTTTTTGCGTAATTGAGTCATTGCCCAATGACTGGAAAGCAAACGCCGCACTCGTTGTCGCAATACCGCCCAATGAATCGGCTTGGTAATATAATCAATCGCGCCCGCATTAAAAGCCTTATCTACTGACTTAGTATCGTCAAGCGCGGTAATCATCAGGACGGGCGGGCATCGTTCGCCGAAATTTGCCTGTAATTGAGCGCAGCAGCTAAAGCCATCTAGCACGGGCATCAGTGCATCTAAAAGGATAATATCGGGCAGTTGCTCGGTGCAAATAGTTAAGCAATGCTCCCCATCAGATGCTTCAACCACTTCATATCCTTGCTGCTCCATAGCACAGCGTAACGCCAGCCGTACAGCATTGTCATCATCAACTACGAGAATCCGAGACGTATTTGCACTCAACTCGGTATGGCTGTCGGTGGAAACATCGTTTAAATGATGCTGTTGCTGCAAAGCTACCTCTACTCGCTTTGATTCAGCATCAAGTTTAGGAATTAGCTTGAAGGCATTAATTGTATCCCCAGCGCGAGCGATCGTTTCGATTGTTTGGCACACTTGAGAAAGTGGATTTGCTCCCAGAGTGGCACTGAGTCCCCTTAAAGCATGGGCTGAGTTTCGCAGTGCTTCAGCATCTTCACGAGCAACCGCATCATTTATAGCTTGTAATAGCAGCGGTACATCTTCTAAATAGTTTTCGATCAGCTTGGCGACTACTTCCGAAGCTTTATCGCCTGCCATGTTTCTCAAACTTTGAATTACCTGGGTATCGATAGCGGGTGCCAATGCGGGGCTTTTTGCCGTCAAGAGCGCAGATGTTTCTTTATTTATATTCACAGTCAGCGGCTCGCGTCCATCGTCTTTCATAGAAAGGGTTGTATTACTCAAGTCTTTATATTGACTCAAAGCTTGATAAAGTGCCTCAAGTTTAAAGGGTTTGCTGATGTAGTCATTCATTCCCGCACTGAAACAGGTTTCGCGATCGCCTTGCATGGCGCGAGCAGTCATAGCGATAATCCAAGGTTGGGACGAATTAGAACTGCCTTCACGGATGCGACGAGTTGCTTCTAATCCATCCATAACTGGCATCTGCACGTCCATGAATACCACATCATAAAATTGACTTCGCACGCGATCGAGCGCCTCTTGTCCGTTAGCAGCTACGTCGGCGCGATAGCCCATGCGTTTTAACATGTGTAGCATCACCCGCTGATTCGTGGCGATGTCTTCCACTAATAGTATGCTTAACGGCAATTTTTCGGCTAACTTTTCCTTTAATAGAGATGTTGAGGAATCCTGGTTACTTGTGAGCAAATCGGCAGACTGAGCGATTATCGTGAAATAAAAGGTAGATCCCTGCCCTGGATTGCTTTCTACCCATATTCTGCCACCCATCATTTCACTCAAATGCTTGCTAATTGCCAAACCCAATCCCGTACCTCCATACTCGCGAGTCGTGGAGGAATCCACTTGGCTAAACAGCTTGAATAGGCGATTTATTCGTTCGGGAGGAATACCAATTCCCGTATCTTTAATGGCAAAGCAAATTTCGTAGGTCTGCTTTAAATTACTAACCGCATTCTTTGTGTTTTCAGGCTGGGCAGTTACAGAAAGAACAACCTCGCCTGACGAGGTAAATTTAAAAGCATTATTTAGTAAATTTATGATAATTTGGCGCAAGCGAGTCACATCGCCCATAATAATTGAAGGCGTTTTTTCTGAGAGCGAGTAGTTGAAATTCAACTTTTTTTCGGTAGCTTTAGATCTCACTAAATTAAAAGCATCTTGAAGACAAGTTTCCAGCTTGAAAGGTTTAGATTCTAATTCCATCTTTCCAGACTCAATTTTAGATAAGTCCAATATGTCGTTAATGATGTCGAGTAACGAGCAACCGCTAGAGAGGATAATTTCTACATACTCTTGCTGTTGAGTTGTCAACTGAGTATCTTTAAGCAACCCCGCCATGCCTAACACACCGTTCATTGGGGTACGAATTTCGTGACTCATTATTGCCAAAAATTCGCTTTTCGCTTTGTTTGCTGTTTCCGCTGCTTCTTTGGCTTTCTCTAAAACTAAATTTTCCTGAGCTATTTCATAGAGAAGAGCGTTTTCAATAGAGATAGCAGCCTGAGCAGAAAGAATTTTTAAAACTTCTAACCTTTCAAGTGTAAATACGCCTGTAGTTATATTATTTTCTAAATAAATAATTCCTACAAGTTGCCCTCGATTGATAATCGGCGTACACAATACCGACTTTAAGCTATGAAGGGTAATATAAGGTTCTGCGGTAAATATTCCCTCGCGGGTAGCATCGTTTAAAACTACATCAGATTGAGTTCGGACAACATAATTCACAATAGCTATAGGAAAATTTTGATAACCTTCTAGCGGAATAGATTGTAATGATCGCACTTTGCTATTGACTTCTACCTCTACTTCAACAGTCAATGCTCCCTTATTAGATAAAATGAATAATCCTTTTTCTGCCCCTGCATTTTCTATAATAATTTTCATTAATTTAACTAGCAGCTTATCCAGGATAATTTCGCTAGAAATTGCTTGCGAAGCTTTCACCACCGTAGCTATATCCAGTAGAGCAGACGAACTACTGCTATTAATGTTTGAAGCTGTTGTATTATTATGACTAATTGTTAAGTCATTGGTTCTTATTTGAGAAATTAGTTGGGGATATTCTAACTTCAATGCTTTAACTTTTGCGATCGCGCCCCAACAAATATAGCCAGAATATGCTTCATTCATATAAGTTTGAGCAATTTTTTCGCGTCCCAAACCTAGATAAAATTCAGCTGCGCGTTCGCAAGCTAAGGCTTCTTCTTGGATATATCCTTGAGTTTTTGCTCCTGTTATGGCTCGGTCATAAAACTCCATTGCTTGGATAGGATCTCCCAACACTCTATAAATTTCTGCTTGGACTAAATCGTACTTATGTTGATAATTAGCAGGGGAATGATAAGCCCACAAATTTATCCTTCTTTGGTTCTCAGCAACAGCATTCATGTACTGTTGCTGTTCGGCAAGTTCAACATTAGGATACCGAGCAAGAAGGGCTAGAGAATAGTAAAAATTGTATTCGCCCCATAGCATCATTGCGTGTAAGTAGGCAGTATACTTTTCTGCTACTAAAGCATGAGCGATCGCCTGCTCGTAATCCTTAAATAGATAACTAAGCAATAGCTTGTTAAAATAAACAGAAAAAATACCAAGTGCATTATCTATTTCTAAGAAATGAGGTAATATTTTTGCTTCGTTAAAGTAATCTCCAATCAGATAACACGGGTTATTCGATGAATTTATTAAATTTAAGACTGCCTGTCCACTTATTTTTGTGTAATATAATTGATATTCTTGTTTACAATTTTGGATTAAATAAATATACTGTTTCTGCTTGCTAGCAACTAGTTCCAGATTTTCACCAAGAAAGAAAGAATGTTCGCACAAAAACAAAGCTGCATGACAAATATGCTCTATATCACCCGTTTCCATTCCGCTTTGAAGTGCCTGCTCTAGGGGGTTTATAGTTTCCTTTACATGGTGCTTCCAATGAAGAATATTAGCACCAAGGATACTGTACACTTTAGATTTTAATTCTTTAGCATCAAACTTATCCAATAGTTTTAAAGCGAGTTGACAAAATTTATATCCTGAATCTATATCTGCTAGAGGTCCACAAAGAACACTTCCATAAATTGCATAAGCATAAATTCCTGGAATTGAATTACCATACTGACGGCACAGATAAAGCATTGTAAATACAAAAGATAGCCCTATCGGATTTTTAGTAATAAAAGCAATGGGAACAATCAGCATTAAAATCTCCATGGCTGCCTCTTGGGAGGAGTCCGCCATTTTTGGCAAATCGATTAACGCCTCAATATTGTCCTGTTGAGGTGCTTCTTTATACAAAGGTACCTCTAACAGTTGTAAAACTTGCATTCCAGTATCTAGGACTTGCTTGAAAGCAGTTTTGGCTATATAGGATTTAATTTTATTAGCGTATATTTTAACTTTTTCCAGAGTTGTTTTAGCGTGAACTAAAGCTACCTCAGAAATGATTTCTGCTCGCTCAAAATTAGTATTTAGATATTCAGCTTCAATGGTTTCTAGATAGAGAGAGATGGTTAACTCATATTGCGACTGCCAACTGTCGCTCCCTAAAAGTTCTAAACCTATTTTTAAGTAGGCGAGCGCGAGTTCGTATGCGGTTTCTTCTTTAGCTTTCTGACCCGCTATAAGATTCAGATAAGCCAATTCATCTCGTTCCGGTTGCTGGCTTATTAATTCAATTACATAATTGAAATGATTGACAATATCAAATATGTTCTCTTTTCGCTTTTCTATACTAGTATTTCTCAGCAGCACTCGACCTATTTTTAGGTAAATTTCTTTTTTTTGTTCGGCTGGAATGAGAGAGTATGCTGCTTGCTGCACTCGGTCATGCAAAAATTTGTACTTAACTGTTAGTTGAGTCACATCCGGGGTAAAGGCATTTTTGATAGGTAGCAACAAGCCTATTTGAATTGCTTGCCTCAATTCAGATGTTGTATTTAAAATAGATTTTTTATAGACATCAGCAAGAGTTACTAAATTGAATTGGTTGCCCAAACAAGCTGCTAATTTTAATAAGTTTTGAGTTTTATAGTCTAGATAGCAAATTCTTTGAAGCATAAAATCGGCAACATTATCCGTTATTGCCGTATCGCTAATTTGCTCAATGTCCCATTGCCATTGCCCCGTGTTAAAGTCAAAGAATAAGAGCTTTTCTTGGTAAATAGCTTTGAGCCACTGTATTAAGAAAAAAGAATTGCCATTGGTTTTATTTAAAACTAGTTTTGCCAAAGGCTGCGTTCGCTCGGTGTCGCATTTGAGGGTATCGGCAATTAATTGGTTGATTTGAGTTAAATTTAGCGGTTCGAGTGGGATGGTGTTCACTCTGACACCGTATTTTTGAATTTCATCCACGGCTGACATTAATGGATGAGTTGCATTTATCTCCGAATCTCGATATGCTCCAATTAATAACAGGTATTGGCGATCGCGATGGTGCTCCGCACCCGCTGCGCGATCGCTCATCAGTAGTTTAATCAACTTTAGTGTTGCGGAATCAGCCCACTGTAGATCGTCTAAAAAAATGACCAGTGGGTGTTCTTGACGGGTAAAAACACCAATAAATTGTTGAAAAACTAAGTTAAAGCGATTTTGGCTTTCCGCCGAGCCTAAAGTA
This sequence comes from Aphanothece sp. CMT-3BRIN-NPC111, assembly GCA_019359765.1. GTDB lineage: Bacteria > Cyanobacteriota > Cyanobacteriia > Cyanobacteriales > JAHHGU01 > JAHHGU01. Next base: position 97,767 of record JAHHGU010000002.1, on the reverse strand, counting down.
GGAAGCGCTGGTTGTTGTCCTATAATTAGTTCGACTTGGGGAATAACATTAATGATCACCTGACCATTGGAACCGACAGCTTCTAAAATTTTCTGTTTCCAAGTTTGGATTTGTTGATAACTTTTTGTTAGGAGCTGCCTTACTAAGTCGGAGAAAGCTTGAATCAAAGCGGTATAAGGAATATTCCGCTTCAACTCCTCAAACTTGCCCAATACGAAATATCCTCCCGCTTTTACTGTGGGTTTATGAATCTCATTCACTAAAACCGACTTGCCAATTCCGGAATAACCAGAAACTAAAATTATTTCGGTTGCGCCTTGCCTTACCCGTTCAAAAACTGCCAGCAGTTGCTCGACTTCTTCCTCGCGGCCATAGAGTTTTTGCGGAATTTGCAGCTGACTTGATATATCCTGCGTACCGAGTGGGAAGTCTGAAATACTCCCAAATGTCTGTAGCTGAGTCAGACAATTTTCCAAGTCTGCTATGAGTCCGTTAGCATTTTGATACCTATCTTCAGGAGCCTTAGCAAGTAGCTTCATTACGAGAGAAGAAACCACCGGAGGAATTTGTGGCACTAGCTGGTGTGGCACTACTGGTTGTTTAGCTATATGACAATGAATTAATTCCATTGGATCGGTAGCTTGATAGGGCAACCTTCCAGTTAACATTTCATAAAATGTCACGCCTAAAGAATAGAAATCGCTACGGTAGTCGAGGCGGCGATTAATCCTACCTGTTTGTTCTGGTGAAATGTAGGCAAGATTTCCTGCAATATGTCCGGGATTGTCGGGCGTTTGGTTTTCACTAAATAGAAATATTTTGGCTTGAAGAGTTTGAGTATCTATGAGAACGTTATGAGAGTTAATATCTTTATGAATAATTTTATTTTGATGCAGTTTAGCTATGGTTCTGGCTAGCTGGATAGCTATAGAAAAAAAATTACATAAGTTCAGCGGTTTAGAAATGAGAACTTCGTGAAGCGTCTGCTCTCCCCAATCTTCCAAAAATAATATAATCCTGCTATCCAAAGCTTTTATAAATAAAACTTTTATAACTTGCTCTATTTGTAAATTATTAATTTTGCTATAGTCTTGATTTAGCTGTTCTATTTTTGTAGCATCTAAAGATTTATTGTCTATAATTTTTAGCAGAAATGTCCGGCTATCTTGCTGCTTTATTACGCGATAAATTTTATTTTCTTTTTCTTGACTTATAGATTTGATAATTTCGTACTCTGAAAGCTCTGTCATCTGTTTATAGCCTATATTAAATTAGAATATTGAACTACTTATTCTTATTATCTAGAAATAACTTTTTTCTGCACTTAGTGTGCTGATAAAAAATAACAAGAAAACAAAGCACGTATTAAAAAGCTTAAATTTATAACTTTAAAAATCCAGCGTTTCAGCAGCTTTAATTTGTTATCTAGGTTTAGACATTTTCTAGCAGCTAAACACTTTCAAGCTCTCTCCAGATAATACCAAGGGGTTAATTGCACAAAAAAGCCTGAAACCCTTGTAAATAATAGATATACCTTGATTCGAGATAAAAGCCTTTCTCAGCATGAATTTTTAGTTTAAGTAAGTAAACTTACTGAATATGGGATTGCTATAGTTGCTCTTAAGCTAAAGCTATGGTATCCACAAAATAGCTACTGAAGTAGTACCTAAATTAAGGACAACTACTTTATCTTTATGGTTGGTGGGATTTCTTGTTTAAAAGTTGTTGTGATACTTGTTGAAATGTAACCCTATCGTTGAGATGAGGGAATGGTTGATCGGGAACAGGTACATCTAGGAAGCGACATAATGGTTTCCAACCCTCCTTTACCTGATAAACAAGGAGTCGCTCTGGTAGGACAACGCGCTTGACCTCCTCAATGTGTTGGTCGAAAACTTTGAGTGCGTGCTGCTTATCTGAAAACTTCCCTTGAAAGTCCCTTTGCCAAACATCCTTTGTCAAGCGGAACATACGAATAAGACGCCGTAATCTGGGGGAGAAGGGAAGCTGCAAAGTTATCTTGAGCTTCTGCAAGCCCTTTGGCTCTACCTTAAAAATGGTGTTCAAGGTACTTTCATACCAGGATTCTGGATCTCGAATACTTAATAGTACCTTGGCGTCAGGGTAGTGCTGCATCAGTTGACGGTAGTAGCGGTAGCCAGGAAAATCCACGGTCGCTTGGTAACCCTTAAATAGAGTGTCCCAGTCAACAGGCTTTTCCTGGCTCGCGTTTTCCCAAAAGGTTACATGTTCCGGATGTTCGAGAAGTTCTACCATGTGGTAGCACTTACTAAAGCCAAGTTCTTCCAACGCTTTTTTAAGCGAGAGCGTTCCTGTTCTTCCGAAACCCGCACCGATAACCTTAATTGTCATAGGTTCCTCCTATTGTTCAGGATTTATCAGGCTTATATATCTGCTATCTTGCACCATTTTCAATTACTTATAGCAATCCTTCAGTAGAGACGCCCTGGTAGGGCGTCTCTACTATCCGTGCATGGGGGGTGAGGTCTATTGTCACTCTTCCATTATGGTCACTGTTATAAAACCTACCTTTTCCCCTTACCCTTTAGAACAGATGACTCTTGAAGCACTTGCGTAAGTTCTATGTGTTTCAAAGGACTCGTAGGATGCTGGGAATGCTGTCTATAGCATCTAGACTATTAATCTCATCTAGAGCTTGTCTAAAGTTGCCTTCACGCACGTCATGAGTCACAACGACTATTTCCGCCAGTTCGCCCTGGAGGCCTGTCTGCACAATAGATTCTAGACTAACGCTGTGATTCCCAAAGCAGGTGCCCAACTTGCCAATGACGCCGGGACGGTCTTGTGTGAGAAAGCGAGCGTAAAACCGTGTAACTAGCTCATTCATTGGCGCGATCGCACAGTAGTGCTGATGAGAACAGCTTAAGAGCGGATGCAGCGTATCAATTTTAGATTTTGGATTTTGGATTTTGGATTGAACTGACTTTTGAGTCCCAGCTTCTTTAGTCTTGAGGACACCAGCAATGTTTAAAATATCCGACACTACCGCACTAGCAGTTGGTCCAGCACCAGCACCTCGTCCGTAGAACATCACCTGCCCAATCGGTTCCCCTTCTACGAAAATAGCGTTGTAAACACCGCTGATACTAGCTAGGGGGTGTGTCTGTGGTACAAGGGTGGGATGAACTCTCACCTGTAGCGCCTCTGGGGTATTATCTGCTGCCGGTTCATATCGCGAAGCTCTTGCTAGCAGTTTAATCGTAAACCCTAGCTTTTCCGCATAGGCAATATCTGTAGCGCTAACTTTGCGAATCCCCTCACAATAGATATCTTGCAGCTTAATCCGTCCCCCAAAAGCCAGGGAAGCCAGAATCGCAATCTTATCTGCGGCATCCAAACCGTCAATATCTGCGGTGGGATCGGCCTCAGCGTAACCTAGCTGCTGGGCATCTGCCAGAATATCGGCAAATTCACCTTTCTCGGTTTGCATACGAGTCAGGATGTAGTTAGTGGTGCCGTTGATGATCCCGGTGATGGCGTGAATGCGATTTACCCCCAACGACTGCTTTAGGGGTTGAATCACTGGAATACCGCCGCCCACTGCTGCCTCTAGCAAAACATAAACTCCTGCTTTGTTAGCAGCAGTGTAAATCTCATCACCGTAGCGGGCAATTACGGCTTTATTGGCTGTTACTACATGCTTGCCACCGACAATTGCTTTAAGGATGAGCGATCGCGCTGGTTCTAACCCCCCCAGCAATTCCACCACAATATCCACCGTCGGGTCGGTGACAATAGCCTCCAAGTCCGTTGTGATTACACCATCTGGCAGTTGCACAGAGCGCGGTTTATCGGGCGATCGCACCCCTACCCGGTGAATTTCTATCTCTTGCAGCAGCGGATGACGCCCTTGGGAGTCCAGCAAAATCTGCGCTGTTCCTGTACCTACCGTCCCTAATCCTAGTAAACCGATTTTTAAAGCCACAACCCTAAAACTCTAATTCCTCTTAATTGATCTTAGGGGTTTCCGCTGTTTCGGCTTTAAAGAAAGGTTTAGTCTTAAGGCCCGAAATCCCAGCTATCAAGGAGTTGGGAAACATTTGCACGTTTTGATTGTAGGCTCCAACTGTCTGGTTATAGCGCATTCTCTCTACAGCAATGCGATTTTCAGTACCCGCTAGCTCGTACTGAAGATTCGTGAAAGCCTGAGAAGATTGCAATTGGGGGTTTGAAGCTGCGTAGTCTTTAAAGCCTTCAATGGCTTGAGAGACTTGTGCCATTGCTGCAACTTTTTCTGGTTGAGTATTTGCAACTTAAGAGACGCGAAATTTCGCGTCTGTACAATGCTGTTCGTCCGGTTCCCGTGAATCTTTTACCAAAATCGGGACTACAAAAACGTAGAAGCCGGAACAACAAAGTAGAACCCGCACTTATTCAGGCGGTCTCGGTGCAGCGTCTACGTGTTAGGTAGCAATCGGGTTTTTTAAGTGGTTAATTACCCTTCCACATCCCTATTGTACCAAAAGCCGTCCTGGAAGCGACGCACTGAGCCTGTCGAAGTGGACGAGGTTTTAGACCCAGTTTTTCGATAATTAGTAATTCTATTTTTCACTTGGCGGAATTCGCTCAATTGTAATTAACGCTTCCATCACCGATTTCACAATCGGTGCTGCTACTGTTGAACCAAATACATTGCCCTTGGGTTCATCCACCACCGCCAAAACTACATAGCGGTGGGAACTACCCACAGGCAAGATGCCTACAAAACTGGTGATTTTGGCATTGCTGTGGTAACCGCCCCGGGGACTAGCTTTCTGAGCAGTGCCAGTTTTACCCCCAATCCTAAAGCCGGGAATTTTTGCTGGTTCTCCAGTACCATCTTTTACCACGGTTTCCATCATTTCTAAGACCTTCTGGGTTGTCCCTGGGGAGAAGATCGGTCGTGGTGCTGGGAGGCTGGGCTGCCAGTAGACTTGCCCCTGCGTATCGAATAGCCCCCGCACCACATGAGGCGTCACCAATTTGCCCCCATTTGCTAAAGCTGCATGCAGAGTCACCAGTTGAATGGGGGTCAGGGAAAAGCCCTGACCAAAGGAGGTAGTGGCGGGTTCAATGGGGGAAGTTGTAAACTGCTCTTGGCTTTTTATCTGCCCTGGTGATTCAAAGGGCAGGTCAATACCAACGGTTTGCCCTAGCCCCAGTCTTTCCAGCCAGCCATAGTAAACTTCCGGCTTTAACTGTTGCATAATTTGCACCATGCCAACGTTGCTGGAATATTGCAAAATCTGAGCAATATTTAGCACACCCTGATGGTTCTCCTCAGCGTTTTTAATCGGCCAGCCGCCTACCTTAATATGACCTGGGTCGTTGAACACGCTATCAGGTTTTATGGCACCTGCTTCTAGTGCGATCGCCACATTCAGCGGCTTAAACGTCGAACCTGGTTCATACACGTCTGCCAGCGCCCAGTTTTTAAATAGCCCAACATCGGACTTGGAGTACTCATTGGGGTTGTAGCTCGGCTCTGAAACCAGTGCTAGCAGGGAACCATCTTGGGCGTCCATAACGATGACAGCGCCGCGCTTGGCATCGAAATGCTTGATTTGTTGCTTAAGAGCCAAGCGAGCCGACCTTTGCAGGCGGCTATCAAGAGTTAGTTGCAATTGCACGTCATCAACGTGCAGGAATCCTTTTGGCACATGATCCGGCATTAGCGAGCCGTCACCGGAGCGGCTGAGGCGGAGAGTGCGGACAGCGCGTTCAAGTAATTTCTCCTGACTATATTCCACCCCTGCTTGTCCGCGATGGTTCGTATCCACATAGCCGACGACATCTGCCGCCAGATCCTGCTGGGGATAAAGACGGGAGTATTGCTCAATCAGCTCCAAGCCATCAGTTTGTAGCCTGGCAACCCGGTCAGCCACATCTTCTCTAAGGGCGTAGGCAATCCGAAGACCGCTATTTTTCTGATTGAACTGGGCTGCCAGCTCATCGGGCGATCGCCCAATAATTGGAGCCAGAAGAGCAGCAATTTCCTGCTTGGACGTCTTGAAGAGCTTCGGGTGGGCGTACAGCGTATAGCTGGGCTGGTCTATCGCTAACACGTTGCCGCTTCTGTCCACAATGGGACGCCGGGGGACAAAGGGACGCAAAGTTACAGCTTGCTGCTGGCGCGCTTTTTGCAGTAGCCCAGGATAGCTAACAACTTGCAGCCTATATAAATTTACTGCCATCCCTAAACCGCCTGCGAGCATCACGGCCCAAACGAGTATTAGCCTGACAGAAGCAAAGGGGAATGCCGAGCGTCGCGGCTCTGGGGCGGCGTGCTGTCCTTCCCGCAATGTTTGCTGGCGTCCTCTGGATGGACGCCGCTTGCGCTTCCAGCGCTCTGAGGGAGGAACAGAGGAGGCCATTATCAAGCTCCTGAAGTGAACTACTACTAACTAACCATTAGTACCCCATCGGAGTGCTTGGTGCTGGCTCCGGGCTAGGGGTAGCTGTCTGAGCAGTACTTCGCTGGGGCGCTGGTGGGAGAAAGAGCGTGTTAGCTGGGCTTGGGGGAACCAAACCAGTGTTTGGTTTTTCAGCAAGTTTCGCCAACTGATTTTTCATAACTTCATTCGCCGCCGTCATTTGCCGCTCTTGGCGTTGTAAGTTTTCCAGTTTAGTGTACTCTTGCGTCCACAACTTCTGGGTATACACTGTCCAAGCATAAATTCCCAGCGTGGCGGCAACGAGAAAGAACGCCAACGGATCGGAGCCGCGCTGCAAGATTAGTAGCGATCGCAACCAAACTGGCTTGACCTGGGAATTAGGCAGGCTTTCTACGCCCACGTCACGAGTTCTAGAGCGGACGCCTAAGAGGTGCGGCTGTGGTGCGATCGCTTTCCTTCGCTGAGGGGATACAGCTAGTCTTCTAGACCGGCGTCGGGGATCAATAACAGATTGACGAGCAACAGACATAGGCTTCACCAGCACTTCTAACAAGTCTTTAGCAGCAATTAGCCGCCGATAGACACCAGCAGGAATCGAAAAGCAACAACGCTTCAACAAGACTAATAAATTGACCCCATACTATCATCGGATGATTCTCATCCATAGAAAGGAGTTTTGTTTCCACAGCTAAGCTGCTGTGCATTTACAGCAGTTTGCAGGTAGATGAAGTACACTAGCTCACTCCCCCGGCTAACCGTTGACAGTTAACAATTAACATACCCCGCCGACCCAAACTTACCCTGCCATCAGCGAGGGGGCAACTTTTTTCCGGGTACTGTGAAACTTCATTCTCAAGAGATAGAATTAAAAGCCGTTAGTTATGTTAAAAGTAATTAACTAGCGCACGCTATATGTTGCCGCTATTCGTGAGAGAGGAGTGTATGAAGAAATTAATTAGTTTGGCTTTGATTCTTGGCTTGGGCGTGGGTTTGTCTACGACTCTGGGAGCTTGTAACAATGACGCTGGTGGAGGTGGAGGCGAAGCAACTACTAGCCCTACTTCCGGTAGCTCCCCGGCTGACTCACCCGCTAGCTCGCCCACTGACTCACCTACTACCTCACCTGGTGGTTCACCTACCACCTCGCCTGGTGGCTCGCCTACCACCAGCCCTTAAGAAAGCGGTTGTTTGCTTTTTGCCTTGGCTCTGGGTAGAAGCTTACTCCTAGAGGATCGAGATCCCTAAATCAAGAAGCTGGTGTTTAGGAAGTGTATTGCTCTGGTGACCAAGCGCTTCCCCAATATATTGCCAGCTTTCGTTGATCGGGTTACCGAGGTTAGGGAATTACTTGGGCATGATAGCTCTAGCCAAGTCATTTATTAAAGACTGGCGATGGCTAGTTGTAGAGGTCGCGGCGGGGAAGCCCACCTCCTCTAGGAGTAGGAGGAAAATCGGCACCGCCGCTTCGGAATTAACTATTAAATATTGGGTTAGCGCTTACGCACGCTCCTAACCAAATTATTTTTATGTAGTTTTTGGTGACGAACTCAGTAAAAAGTCCCTAACGTAGCACTAACCTATTTAAACTGGAAGCCGCAACTAGAAACGGTGGCCAGGGGCCAACCTTACTAAACTTAATTTCCCCGTAGGTCTTACTGTTGATGCTTAAGGGTCTTTCAATTAGCAACTCAGGCGTTAATTGCGGTACTTATTACCTTATTAGTGATAATAATAACACAAAGCCGCTCACAAAGGGCGGGGTTTTCAACCGAAAAAAGGATGCTAAACCCAATGAAGCGCATTCTCTTACGGGGTATAAGTGCTGGTACGGGCGTATTGATGGGGTTAATGTCGATAGGGGTGCAGGAAGCTTTAGGGTTGCCCCCCCCGGAGGATGTCCCAGAGGAAATATTGCGGACAGAGATTATTACAGAAGCGCGATCGCCCATTGACGGCAAACCCCTCACAGCAGCTGAGTATGCTCAGTTGCAACTTCAGCTGCAAACTGGGCCACAAAACTCTGAGCTACCTCCCAAAGTGCGGGAATTAGTTTTCCTGCTCAATGTGCGGAAACTGCTGCGTTCCGTCGGGGTTCCCATACGCTGAAGAATTATTGCCCGCCAGAAGCCAGATGCTAGTAAAGGTCTGCGTTTCCCACTAGTTACAAAATGCAGAGGAGATGAGTAATACAACTTTTCTCTCTGTCTATCTGCCCCTTAATATAGGCGGTAGGCACTAGCTTGTGCTATGACAAAATGTACAAAAATCAAAAATTGTATATAAATATTAAAGTGTTTACTCCCCAGGGTTCTTCAAAGAGCCGACTCAGTTACGCCCCTTAGGATAAGTAGGTTTATGTCAAAGATCGTTGCCGCAGAGCAGATTGACCGGATTGTTTGGAATCAGCATCAGGACCCCTTTGAAATCCTTGGCCCCCATCCTATCGAGCAGGATGGCAAAACTGTCTGGGCGGTTCGAGCCTACCTCCCCAATGCCGACGCTGCCTGGGTGATTCGCCCTGAAGAACGAACCGAATACCCTATGCAAGCGGTGCATCATCCTCACTTTTTTGAATGCACGATTGAAACACCGGAACTGGCAAACTATCAGCTGCGGATTAAAGAAGGAGAACACGACCGCGTTATCTACGATCCTTATGCTTTCGGTTCTCCTGGCTTGACAGACTTTGACATTCACTTATTTGCTGAGGGAAATCATCACCGCATCTATGAGAAACTAGGTGCCCACGCCATGGAAGTCGAGGGTGTCAAGGGGGTCTACTTTGCGGTCTGGGCACCAAATGGTCGTAATGTCTCAGTTTTGGGAGATTTCAACAACTGGGATGGTCGCCAACACCAAATGCGGAAACGGGAAAATGGTATTTGGGAACTGTTTATTCCAGGATTGGGGGCAGGAGAACACTACAAATACGAAATTAAAAACTACGACGGTCACATCTATGAAAAATCTGACCCTTACGGTTTTCAGCAGGAAGTCCGGCCCAAGACTGCCTCGATAGTCACTGACTTAGATTCCTATAGCTGGAACGATGCCGACTGGATGGAAAAGCGCCGCCACAGTGACCCCCTAACACAGCCGATTTCTGTGTATGAATGCCATGTGGGTTCTTGGCTACACGCTTCTTCCTCAGAACCAGCGCTGTTACCGAATGGTGAAGCAGAGCCAGTGGTGGTGGTTTCTGAGTATAAACAAGGGGCGCGTTTCCTCACTTACCGTGAGTTAGCAGAGCGAATGATTCCTTATGTGAAGGAATTGGGATTCACTCATATTGAATTATTACCGATCGCAGAACATCCTTTTGATGGCTCTTGGGGCTATCAGGTGACTGGGTATTATGCCGCGACTTCCCGCTATGGAACGCCGGAAGATTTAATGTATTTCATTGACCAGTGTCACCAAAACGGCATTGGCGTTATTGTGGACTGGGTACCGGGTCACTTTCCTAAAGATGGACACGGCTTGGCTTTCTTTGATGGTACACACCTTTACGAACACGCTGACCCCCGTAAGGGCGAACACAAGGAGTGGGGGACTTTAGTATTTAATTACAACCGTAACGAGGTGCGTAACTTTTTGGTTGCCAACGCTTTGTTTTGGTTTGACAAGTACCACATTGATGGAATACGGGTAGATGCTGTGGCTTCCATGCTCTACCTGGACTATTGCCGCAAGCCGGGGGAATGGGTTACTAACCAGTACGGGGGTAGGGAAAACCTGGAGGCGGCTGATTTCCTGCGCCAGGTGAATCAGACTCTTTTCAGTTACTTTCCTGGAGTTCTCTCGATTGCGGAAGAGTCAACTTCTTGGCCGATGGTATCGTCGCCTACTTATGTGGGCGGGTTGGGCTTTAATTTGAAGTGGAATATGGGCTGGATGCATGACATGTTGGATTACTTCCACATGGACCCTTGGTTCCGCCAATTCCACCAGAACAATATCACTTTCAGTATGTGGTATAACCATAGCGAGAACTTTATGCTAGCGCTGTCTCACGATGAGATAGTCCACGGCAAGAGCAACATAATTGGGAAGATGCCGGGGGATGAGTGGCAGAAGTTTGCTAATGTGCGTTGCCTATTCGCTTTTATGTTTACTCACCCTGGCAAGAAGACTTTATTTATGAGTATGGAGTTTGGGCAGTGGAGTGAGTGGAATGTCTGGGGGGACTTGGAGTGGCATCTGCTACAGCATGACCGACATAAACAGCTGAAGCAGTTTATGAGCGACCTCAACCAGCTATATTGTAGCGAAGCGGCGCTGTATACCCAGGATTTTGCTGAGGCAGGGTTTGAGTGGATTGACTGTAGCGACAATCGGCATAGTGTGGTGGCGTTCATCCGTCGTGCCAAAGATTCTGATGAGTTTGTGGTCACGGTTTGTAATTTCACGCCCCAACCCCATAGTCATTACCGGGTGGGAGTGCCTGAGATAGGATTCTATACAGAATTGTTTAACAGCGATGCCCGTGAGTATGCGGGTAGCAACATGGGGAATTTAGGCGGCAAGTGGACGGATGAATGGGCATATCACAATCGTCCTTATTCTATAGATTTGTGTTTGCCACCTCTGGGGGTGCTGGTTTTGAAGCTGGATAGGGAGAAGACACAGGCGGCGATGCGATTGCACGCTGCATCAGAATAAACTCAGCAAAAGTTGCTTGCTGACTGTAGCAAAGCATTATTCACTCCTACTGTCGTCAACTCACGCGCACTCATCCCACGTCTCACTTTTAGGAGCGTGGGATGAATGCTGTTCAAGTTAAATAATCCAGTCTAGAAGTGCGGGGCTTTAAACCCATTTCTTTGGTTGCGTAAGTCCTATGGATATGGGGAGTTGCCAATTTGCGATCGCATTCCTAAATCTTTCGGCTTAACGCCGTCCAATTTATTCAGAAGCACCTTGATATTGCATAATTTGCACAGAAATAATCGGAAATACTTTGGAAACCAGTATAGAAAAGCCAAATTTCCATTTCAGGGGTTGTGGTAGCTCTTGCCAAGAAACAGACAGAAAACCAAAGCGACGATAAAACTCTGCCAGCTTGCTGCCCAGACATTCTAGATAAAGCGGCCCAGTTGCTTGCTCAATTAAATACTTAACTAAATAGCTACCCAAACCCCGATTTTGCCAAGCAGGTGCAACCACTAAACTACCGAGTTCTTGCGCTTCTGAAAAAGAGCGCAACTGTCCACAAGCTACTATATATTCCTCATATTCAATAACCCAAAACTGTGACCAGCGTAACTGGGTAGGATCGAGTTTTGCACTGAACACTAATTTCCGAATTGCCCATATATCGCTGGTACGAGCTGGGCGCATAACGCATCCTAGCGGCAATGAAGAAGGCGACATCTATCACTCTCTCAGAAAACAGCCGTGTAGATTATATATAGCAATTAGCTTTTAGCAATTAGCTTTTAGCAAACATACAGAAAGTAGAGACGCCCTGGCAGGGCGTCTCTGGGTGCAGGGGGCCCCGTGTCGATTGTCCTACCTCTTATGGCAACTGCGATAGATTAAATAGACATCTCCAGAAATTAAAAGTCCGTTACCTAGTAGAGACGCGCCAATAGCGAAGAGAGCGCATGGCTCCGCTAAGGCACGTCTCTACATTCTGTGCATTTGGGGTCGAGACATCATCGCTTAGCGTGCGTACGCATTCGCGGGATCACCGAGATTTGAGATCCGCGATCGCACCTCTGGTCATAGCTGCGATCGCCTGATCTGTCGCCTTGGGCAAGTGATAATATTTCCCCCCAGCTTGTTTAGCTAATTCCTTGGCAAATCCAGTGGAAATAAACTTATTTTCCGTATCAATTACTAACAGCTGAATTCCCAAAGCTCGAATCCGGGAGGCAATATCCAATAGTTCCGCCTTAATATCCGGCTTTTCCCCTTCTGTTAAAGGTTCGCCCAGAGAACGAGCCAGGGAAATATTACCCCGTCCATCGGTAATTGCCACAATTACCACCTGGCCAATATCTCCGGACATTTGGGCATTCATACCTACCCGCACTGCCTGAGTTAAACCGTGAGCTAGGGGGGAACCACCGCCGCAAGGCAAGCGTTCCAGCCGTCCCCGCGCCAAGGCAATCGAACGAGTTGGGGGTAAAAGTACCTCAGCTTGTTCTCCTCGGAAAGGAATCAGCGCCACTTGGTCGCGGTTTTGATAAGCTTCCGTCAGCAGGCGCATCACTGCACCCTTAGCTGACTGCATGCGGTTCAGCGCCATTGAACCAGAAGCATCCACAACAAAGACTACTAGCGCACCCGCTTTTCTGGCTAAACGCTTCGCCCGAATATCCCCTTGTTCCACAATTACCCGTCGGTTTGGCTGGCGCATCCGCCGTGCCTTTTGATAAGGTGCAGCCGCCCGTAAGGTGGCATCAACAGCAATTCGCCGTACCGCTCCTTTGGGTAAGACTGGCTTGACGTAGCGACCTCTATCTTCAGAAAAAATGATACTGCGACTGCCGGATTTCCCTTGCCGCTTCGCCATCTGGGTAAAGTAAAGAACAGTAGGGTCGAGGATGACACCTTCAGAATCAAAGATAAATTCTTCTGGGATACTGGGTGGTTCCTGTTCTTTTTCTTCTTCTTCCTCTTTTTCCTCTTCTTCCTGTTCCTCTTGCTCTTGCTGAGATTCGTTTTGAGGTGGTGGTGGCGGCGGTGGCGGCGGTTGTTGTTCTTCCGGCGGCGTCTGCACAATTGTTGACCGTGGCACAATTACAAGTTCTACTGCACGACGCAAATCTTCAGCTGTAACGTTTGTACGCCCCTCCAGGGCAGCTGCTGCCTTTGCAACCCGCACGGCAAATAGTTCCGCTCGATGCCCTTGGACGCCTCCTCTAATGGCTTCATTAACAAGATAGGCAATTTGATCGTGGGTGATGCGGACATCCTTGAGCCATTCCCGCGCCAGAACGATCTGTGTCTTGAGGTCGTCGATATCTTCGTTGTATTGTTCTAGAAACACCTGGGGAGAGCTAGCGTATTGAATTGCTTGCTCTACTGCCTGCACCCGTTCATCTAAGCCAAGGACAGCATCAGCGGAAAGTGCGATCGCAATCCGATCCAGCAAATGCTCTCGCAGCCCCCCTTCTTCTGGGTTATAGGTAGCAATTAACAAAGCTTTACAGGGATGCTGAAAACTAATGCCTTCTCGCTCAATTTGGTTGCGCCCTTCCGTGAATACAGTGAGCAGCAAGTTAGAAATCTGGTCATCTAGCAGGTTGATTTCATCCACATAGAGGACGCCCCGATGTGCCTGCGCCAGCAAACCGTGCTGAAACACCGATTCTCCCTGTTTGACAGATTTCTCCACATCCACCGAACCTAATAATCGATCTTCTGTTATCCCCAAAGGAATCTGCACGAAGGTAGCAGGAATCACCTCCGTGGGGATGTCTCCTGTAGGGACGTTCTGGTAGAACGTCTCTATTGTTTTGTCATCCCATTCTTCAGGACGGCTGGGGTCGCAGTTACAAAAGGAATTTTTGACCACTTCAATCGGTGGCATTAAGGCGTGGAGGGCGCGAGCCATAACGGATTTAGCCGTGCCGCGACGACCGGCGATCGCCACTCCTCCCAGTCCTGGATCGACCGCTGCTAAGAGTAACGCGAGTTTGATGGCTTCTTGACCCACAACAGCGGTCAGGGGAAAGGCGGTAGTTTTAGGGGTAGTAGTGGGCGCAGGCATCGTTTTAATCTTCGCTAGTCCAGTATTTCAGCATATCAAGAGCAGAATGACAGATAGTTGCCTAATTATTACCAGACAAATCAATTCTGATTGTCTCTTGACAATTTACTTTTAGTATGCTTTTATTTGGGAATACAGATGGTTAATCCGCATTATAAAACGCAAGATGTTGGTTGCTGTCTCACTTTGAGGATTTTTAGTATCCTGCCGATCGCCCGGTCATCCCGTTGGCTGAGTATTCAGTTGAACGTCTGGTCATCCCTTTAATTAAACTTTTTAGGAGAATGACGAGATCTTTAGCTAAATATTCATTCAGCTGGTTGAGTGGACGATGGGCAGGATACCAAAAATCCTCTATCTGAGACTATAACCAAATAACTGTGAAGGTCGGCGATTTTGTCGTAAGGGAACATTCATTTTTTAGAAATCCCTGGGACTATTTTTTGCTACCGCTAGATGTGTGATTGACGTAGGCTGTCTAGTCCACAAAAAATCACTAAATAGTAACATGGCAGACTTTCATCTAGCTTCAAACGGACAAACCAGCCAGAAGCAACCTTTAGTTTGCGTAGCGTGGGATCTTCAAAACGTTAAATGTAAACAGAATAACTTGCCGAATTGGGCTATTAATTTGTTAGACTTTTGCCGACAACAGGGGCGTTTTAGTGGCGCGAATGTTTACTATAACTCACAACATAAAGACCAATCTTCTGCCAAAGATAAATTAGAGCGTTTTGGGTATAAATGTGTTGATGTTCCCGATCCTTCAAAAAATAGTGCAGATAATCGATTAATAGCTGACTGTATTAACCAAGTTGCCTTTAAGCCTTCTCCTGACATCATTATCCTTGTTTTAGGAGATCGGGACTTTGCAGGCTTAATTTGTGTTCTGCGTTCTTTGGGTAAAAAAGTAATAGTTTTTGCACAACGAGGTAATGAAAGTAAAAAGCTGATGAATATTGTTGATGAATTCCACTTTATAGACGAATTGCCTCAGTTAGTTGGGATCAAGACTAAACCTAAGACAGATGGCGTTTTTTCTTATATTACTTACGAGGATGCTATCGCGTGTCTACTCGAAGCTATCAAGACGGCATTAAGCCAACATAAGCATACAGGATTTTCCTTGATTAACAATCTGATGCGTAATAATAAACGCTTTCCCAACTATCAAGGAATTAATTCTATCCGTAAATCTGATGGCAAAACATTTTCACGCTTCAGCAACTTTCTTAATGCTGTTGAAGCAGAGGGAAAAGTCAAAATGAAAAATCAGGAATTGTTTTTAGCTGAGTAAAATAAACTAGCAGCCTGGCGTTCTTTTAGCCTCCGATTATACAGCAACCAGAAGCCCGGTTTATTAAAGAAACCGGGCTTCTCCAAGAAAACCGCTATTGGCGGTTTTTTGTTTCTGTATAAATAATTACAACAACAAGAAAAAAGAGAGAAATGCACAAACTTTTGACATTCCAAGATGAAAAATTATTGCGCCGTGCGCTTACCCACCGTTCTTATGTCAGCGAAAACCCTGGAGAAGGGGAAGACAACGAACGCCTAGAGTTTCTAGGTGATGCGTTGCTAAATTTTTTGAGCGGCGAGTATCTCTATCATCGTCACCCGAAAATTACAGAAGGTGAACTTACTCGTAAGCGTTCAGCACTCGTAGATGAGAAACAGCTAGCAAAGTTTGCTATTGAAGTAGGTTTAGACTTGAGAATGCGGTTGGGGAAAGGTGCAATTCTAGATGGTGGCTTCCAAAATCCTAATTTATTGAGTAGCACTTTTGAAGCCGTTGTTGGTGCTTACTATTTAGATAACAATTCCAATATTGAAGCCGTTCGTACTTGTGTGGAAGCGCTATTTGATGCAGTGCCTGATACTATTGTTGTATCTCTTTCTACTGTAGACGCTAAAAATCGCTTCCAGCAATGGGTGCAGACGAATATTAGCCCCACTCCTCCTAAATACGTTACTGTCTCGGCAGGTGGTGCGTCTCACGCCCCAGTATTTATCGCCAAAGTGTTTGTGGGTGAGAAAGAGTATGGAGTAGGTAAGGGACGGAGTAAAAAAGAGGCAGAGAAGCAGGCAGCTGAAGATGCGCTAGCCAAGTTGAAAAAACAAAGGATGATGTAGAAGTATTAAGAAGGAGCGATCGCGCTAATCAAGACTGTCTTCCCTCCACAAGCAAAGGGATAAAGGGGGACACGGGAAGAATTAGGGGGTTAGGGAGTTAGATTCTTCAGCTAGCCTCACTTAATTATTACTTTAGAGTCTTTTAACTCCAAACTATAAACTTCAAACTCAAATAAGGCTGGTGCAGCTGAGTTAAGGAGTTGTGAGTAATGAAACCAAAAGATATTTTAGGGCTGTTTAAAGAAACATTTCAGGAATGGCAAGAGGACAAAGCTGCCAGGCTGGCGGCAGCTTTGTCGTATTACACCGCTTTTTCTGTTGCTCCCTTGCTGATTATTGTGATTGCGATCGTTGCTCTGGTGTTTGGGCAAGATGCAGCTCAAGGTCGAATTGACGAGCAAATTCAAGGTTTAGTCGGCCAAGAAGGCGCAAAAGCTATCCAGCAAATGATTGTTAATTCCCGCAAGCCAGCAGAGGGAACTATCGCCACCATTATCAGTGTTGTTATCCTGTTGTTCGGTGCCTCTGGTGTATTTGCCGAGTTGCAAGATTCACTCAACACCATCTGGGAAGTTGCCCCTAAGCCGGGGCAGGGCGTCAAAGCCGTCGTTAAACACCGCTTTATTTCCTTTGCAATGGTTTTGGGCATCGGCTTTTTACTGCTGGTGTCACTGGGTTTAAGCACTGCTTTGGCAGCTGTGGGTGGTTATTTGGGTCAGCTGCTCCCCAATCTTGATATCGTGGTGCGGATATTAAACTTTGCCATCTCCTTCGGCGTCATCACGCTACTCTTTGCGATGATTTACAGAATCCTGCCGGATGTCAAAATTGCTTGGGGTGACGTTTGGCTAGGAGCCGCCATCACCTCCCTGCTATTTTCCATTGGCAGGTGGGCGATTGGGCTGTATTTAGGCAATAGCAGTGTGGGTTCAACCTACGGCGCAGCTGGTTCGTTCGTTGTGTTTCTGCTGTGGGTGAATTACTCTGCCCAAATTCTCTTCTTTGGCGCAGAGTTTACTCAGGTTTACGCCAATAAGTACGGCTCCCAAATTGTCCCAAATAAGAATGCCATACCCCTTACCGATGAGGCTAGAGCAAACCAAGGTATACCTCACACCAGCAACCTTGAGGAAGCAGCGCAGGAGCAGGATAATCCGCGTTCCAGTACGTCCACCCTTCCCAGACACCGACGCAATCAGCGCAACTCTGTACACCCCATTTTTATAGGATTGAGCTTATTCACCACTGCTTACCGTCAGGTTACTCGCCTGGGTGGAAAAAAGGGTAGGAGGAAAAACAGATAATATTGCTTCCGGTTGCATCGATACCGTAAATAGCAGTTTGCACGCAATTGGCCACACACCGTGTTGCTTTGCAACGTATTGTACTCCATACACAACCGATGCTACCGGAGTGCATATATAGCAATCCTATTTGATTTGTGAAAAATACTTTTTTCATGAACCACAAAGGCGCAAAGGAACGAAGGAAAAAGCTATCTATAAAGTTCACAAATAATTTAAGATTGCTATAGCAGTTCTAACTTATTTGTGAGATTGTTCCTTTCTTTTCTTTACTTAGCGTTCTTTGCGTCTTTGCGGTTTATTCACTCCAACAATTCTCACATAGTAAGGGAAAAATTTACTACTAACAACCCCAACCTACTTATTTATATTTAGCTGCGGTTCAAGATCTAATGATATTTTCACTTCCAACGGCAAAACTACAGTAAAAGTGGAACCAACACCCATTTCGGAATTAACCTCAATTTTGCCTTGCAGTAGTTTTACCAGCCGAGAAACGATGGCTAGTCCTAGACCCGTACTATTGGCAGGATAAGACTGTTCGCGTAGTCCCTGCTTAGGAGAATCGTTAGGAAAAACTCTAAAATAAGGATCAAATATCTGCTTTTGGTGTTCTATATTAATCCCAATCCCGGTATCAGTAACAGAAATAGACCAGTGGTTATTGGGTAGTAACTGGCACACTAATTTAATGGAGCCTGCCTTGGTATAACGAATCGCGTTGCTGAGAAGATTCGTGACAATTTGCTGCAATCTTAAGGGATCTGTCATAACTTCATCAGGAGCGCGATCGCACTCAACCAATACATCTAAATCTTTCGAGCGTGCCAAAGGCTCCACTATTTCTATAACATTTTTAATTAAGGCTCGTACATCTGTTATTGTTGGGTGCAATTGCATTTTCCCTGCTTCATACCGAGAGATTTCTAGGGCATCATTGATCAGGTGAAGTAACTGTCGCCCATTGCGTAATACTTTCTCAATGTGTCCCAAGTTAGGCAATGAATCGCTTGGCTCGTTAGGCTGTCGTTGTTGACGCAAAAACAAATCCGAATAACCGATAATTGAGGTCAGCGGAGTTTTTAATTCATGGGCGAGTTCAGAGAGGTTATCTTTATTAGCACGAACTAAACGAGTCAGTTCTTGATTGGCAAGTTGCAACTGACTTTGAACCTGCTCAATATCATGCAATCGCTCATCAGTATAGCTTTTGAAGCACCGGGCAATGACTTCATCTAGGGCAGTATCAATTAGACGGCAAGCTCGAATCACTTCTGCCGACGATCCTTTCAGCAGATCCGGCTCTAAAGTAGAAAAAATCACCCAACGTACTAAGCGGTACTCCCGGGCAATTTCTTCTGCATCGTACCCTTGTTTAGCCCTGAGAACGCCATGCTCTATACTCTTCTGCACTAGCGTCTCAATATCAGAATCTTCAGTTTCCGATAGCATTGTGGCGATCGCCTGGAGAACGATGGGCAGGCTATCACGTACAGCCTTGTAAGGTAGCTGCTTAGCACTCTCAATCTGTCCATCCTGGCGAACAGCTTCAATCCAGTTCTCTACAATAATATCAATTTTATTGAGCAACGCTTGACTAAAATCTTTCATTGTGAAGATGCGAAGTTAAACAAATAATATACTCTCTAAACTTAGATTAACTCAGATAGTAGCGATAGGTTGACCAATTAAAATTACTCTGGCCGTACCTTTTTCATCAATAAAGCTTGATATTTTCCTATAGCCATGCTAGATTAATTTTGCAAATTCGAGTAAGTCAGCCTAATCCAGTTCTTAGCATGGGAAACATTTGCGTTATCCGTGAAACTGGAGCGGAGGAACCAAGTTTGGGGCGTATCTTTGCCTAAATCTCTTCTTAGTGAAGAGGTGAGCATAGAGGGGCATCTCTCAGCCCTAGCCCGTCAGCTAACTTCGTCGGCATTGAGAGGGGACTGAAGAGTCAGCATTCTTCAATAATGTTCTGAACTCGTCAGTGTCCCTGGCTGGTACTGCTCTGCTTTCTTGTACCTGCTTTTGACGCTATGGCTATTCAATTAAATTTGTCTGCGATCGCGGTTGCTTCTCAGACAATCTGGAGACGTGCTAAACCTATCGTCGTCCGGGATGTCGTCATACTGCCTGCCATGGGTTTTTTGGGGATAATTATCCTGTGGTGGATTGTTGCCCTTGCCAATCACGAATTGATGCCCACCCCACCAGAAGCACTGGTTGCGAATCTGGACTACATCCTCAACCCATTCTACGAACGCGGCCCCGGTAACTTAGGGATTGGTTGGTTACTGCTGGCAAGCTTGCGACGGGTATTGGTAGGCTTTCTATTAGGTGCTGTCGTGGCAATTCCCTTGGGATTTCTCATCGGGATGTCCAGAGGAGCCATGTTAGCCCTCAATCCCATCATTCAGATTTTCAAACCTGTATCGCCACTGGCTTGGCTACCTATTGCTCTAGCAATTTTTAACTTGGCAGATCCCTCGGCGATTTTTGTTATCTTCATTACCTCTTTGTGGCCGACAATTATTAATACCGCCCTTGGAGTTTCTAGCATTTCCAAAGATTATCTAGATGTGGCACGAGTGCTAGAAATGCCCCGATGGAGACGAATTACCAAGATTATCTGGCCTGCCAGTTTGCCCTATATTTTTACTGGCTTGCGGATTAGTTTGGGAATTGCCTGGTTGGTAATTGTCGCCGTGGAAATGCTCACCGGCGGCGTTGGTATCGGCTTTTTTGTGTGGGATGAATGGAGCCGCTTAAACCTGAGTTCAGTTTTCCTGGCAGTGCTGGTAATTGGTTTAACGGGTCTGCTGCTTGACTTTGCCGTGGGTAAAGTTCAGGAATTGGTGACGCACCGACCAGTATCCCGATCTGAGAGCTAAATAGGCATTGTTGAAAAACAGGATCGTTTGCCGACTAGCAGGGGGCTGCTGCTGCCAGTGATTCGATTTCGGATTAGACCTCTTGCAATAAGTCTATTTTATCCTCTGCGCCCTTTGCGAAAACCTCTGCTTCCTTTGCGTTAAAAAAATAGAACTCTGATTGAGAGCAAGAAGTCTATTGTCTCCACAAGATTGAAGTTGCATTCATAAGCGTAAATTTGTTTTCTTCTGCTTCTCAGCCCTCTGCTGAAGATTACAGTTTTGACTGCAACTTGTATGAAATTGCTTTTATTTTTGGTCATAACGTTTATGAGCAAATTAATTTGGCTAACTTCCTCACAACTTAGCTGCAACAAACAGTTTGGACGAGATTGAATATGAGTGATACATCCTCAAATCACTGGCATCGACGAGATTTTCTTTTGGGAATGGGAGCGACAGCAGCGGGAATGGCGCTTTCTTCCTGTGCAATTTCGGGCGATCGCTCTGCAAAAGGACTCACCGAAGAAGCCGCTACTGTCAAACCTCTAGTAGATGCCCAAACATTAGAAAAACCAAATATCACTGTGGGATATGTTCCCGTTAACGACTGTGCGCCATTTGCGATCGCCTGGAAAAAAGGCTTTTTCCGCAAATACGGCCTCAATGTCAAACTAAACCGGGAAGCTAGCTGGGCAACCTCCCGCGACGGCATTATTTTTGGACGCTTAGACGCTGCACCTGTGGTATCCGGTGCCGTTACCAACGCCAGAATTGGAGCCGAAGGCGCACGCCACGCCCCCTTATGTGCAGCCATGACTATTCATAGCCACGGCAATGCCATGACGATGAACAAAGCCATGTGGGACTTTGGGCTGCGCCCCTGGTACGAGTATCAACAAAGCTATGGTGAAGGCGCTTTAGAAGCCTTTGGCCGCGATTTTAGAAACTACTTTGACAAACAGCCGTCAGAAAACAAAGTTTGGGCAGTGGTGCTGAGTTCTTCTATTTACGAATACTTTGTCCGCTACTTATCTGCCGCTGCGGGTGTAGATCCGTTTAAGGAATTTCGCATCATCATTGTTCCTCCCCCGCAGATGGTAACCAATGTCCGCATTGGGGCAATGCAAGCCTACATGGTGGCAGAACCCTGGAACACACGAGCAATTACTGGCAACGAAGGTGTCGGCTTTACCTTTGCTCAAGGCAAAGAAATTTGGCTGGGACACCCAGATCGACTACTGGGGGTGATGGAATCTTTCATCAATAATTACCCTAAAACTTATCGTTCTCTGGTCAAGGCGATGATTGAAGCCTGCCAGTATTGCAGCAAACCTGAAAATCGCGAAGAAGTTGCCAAACTGATTACAGATCGCTCATTTACAGGTGCAAAACCCAAAAATCCAGCTGCCCCAGTTGATAAATTTACACGTCCTGCCATTGTTGGCGACTACAACTATGGCGGGTGGGATGGCAAAGAGCGCACTATAAAAGCCGCTGATACCACAATTTTCTTTGATATTCCTGACAACCTTCCCAAACAGCCAGGAGAACACTCTACCTTTTTATGGAGATCCAGAAGCATTTGGTTAATGACTCAAGCAGCTCGCTGGGGACAAATTAAAGAGTTCCCAAAGAATGCGGATGAACTAGCGGCAAAAGGCTGGAAAACAGATCTATACCGGGAGATTGCAGCCGAAATGGGCATCCAGTGCCCACAGGAAAATTACAAAGTAGAATCACCAGAAGCCTTCATAGACAAAAAAGGCTTTGACCCCAGCGATCCAGTCGGCTATCTCAACAGCTTTGAAATCAGGGCAAATGCTCCTACTCGCATTTTCATGTCTTAATTAGTTGCCGCGATCGCAACCTAAACTGCCTCCTAGACTACAGCATGGGAACATCCAGCTCAAGTTTACTTTTAAGAGCAGTCATTTACTTGTTAGCACTTTCAAAATTGTCGAAAATTTTCTAACTATGGAGCCTGTTATGACTCAATCTACCTCGTTTTCCAGCAATGTCCGCGATCTAGGTGTTCAGAACACGCGCTTTCTTGAAATTGAAAATTTAGTCAAGTCTTACCAGGCTGCTGATGGCAGTGAATTTGTAGTTCTCAATAAGGTCAATCTCACTGTAAGAGAAGATGAATATATCTCTGTAATTGGTCATTCTGGTTGTGGCAAATCAACGCTGCTCAAAATTGTCGCTGGTTTGGAAAAAGCGACATCCGGCTCAGTGCGACTAGAGGGAAGAGAAATTCGTAAACCCGGTGCCGAACGCATGATGGTGTTTCAACACTACTCTCTACTGCCTTGGCTAACGGTGCGTGAGAATATTCGACTGGCTGTGGATGAGGTACTCAGAAAAGCCACCCGTGCCGAAAAAATTAGCCTTGTTAACGAACACCTGGCAATGGTGAACTTAACAGCAGCAGCAGATAAATATCCCGATGAAATTTCTGGAGGCATGAAACAGCGTGTAGGCATCGCTAGAGCTTTGGCAATTCGTCCTAAAATGTTGCTGATGGATGAACCATTTGGGGCACTTGATGCTCTAACTCGCGGTAAGTTGCAACGACAGGTACTGGACATTTGGGAGAAACAACGGCAAGCAGTGATGATGATTACCCATGATGTCGATGAAGCCATTTATATGTCTGACCGAATTGTACTGATGACCAACGGCCCATCTGCTACAATTGGAGAGATCCTAGAGGTTCCTTTTGAGCATCCGCGCGATCGTCAAGCACTGCGGGAATCAAAAGAGTACTTTGAACTGCGTAACCACGCCTTGAACTTCCTAGATCGCTACTTCACCCAAGACGAGTAGATTACAGTTTAATTATGTTGTTACGTGGGTAGCCTAATCCACCCCAGCTTAACGATGAAAATTCGTTAAAGCGGGATTGGGAGCGGAGGAACCAAATTTTGGGGCTAATCTCTTATGGAGAGAGACACCTTCCAGTCTTAGCCCGTCAGCTAACTCCGTAGGCAATGGAAGGAACCCTCCAAAACTTTAGCTTTTATAGCAGTAGTTTTTGGGGTTTCCTTGCGGATGTCACTTGCTTTCGCCTTGAGAAAGTGGCGTTCCGTTATTGACCCACCTCTCGTTCGTCATTCGTCTCATTTAAGAGAGGTTAAAACTGTGGATATCAAACCAATGTTAATGCGTCTTCAAAGCGCACTGGGTCGAGATGACTTGATAGAGCAAATGATATTGCTGTCAGAGTCAAAGAAACCTCTTTCTAAAAGCTCTCAAGACACCAAATCAGTCAACTTAATCGTTGGTTATAATAGTTCCACAAAAAGTCACACGGCTCTGGATCTAACCCTGTGCATTGCCCACCAAACTCGTTTAGCGACCAAGGCGCAAGTGACAGTTCAAGTGGTCTATGTGATAGAGGACAATCAAAGAGATCAGTGTCCAGATAGTTTTAGCTCTGTGGCGGCAAGCAGTCCATTAATAGAGGAACTCCCAGGCGAATTGGCGAAAGCATCCGCATCAAGTGTTCTCACTCCATCAAGGTCTAATGCGATCGCCGAAGGCGGGTCTTCCCTGCGGGACGTTGGGGGAACGACCATCGCGCTACGCCCTCAAAATACATCGCTAGATGCGTTCGCGCAAGCAGATGATATATTCTGGCAAGCACGTTGTCTAGCTGAGGAATGGCAAAATTCCTTTCAAGCCCATATCAGGTTTGGTTGCGTGGCTACGGAACTTAAAAAAGTTGTTGAATTAGAAGCTGCGGCGCTACTGTTTCTAGGTTGTAACTCCGTCAATCATCCAATTGTCCAAAAACTCGGCTCTAATTTCCCCTGCTCGGTGTTGGGAATTCCGGATTATATTGAGGACTAAGGCATTTTTTAAAAGTTTTGAGTTTTGAGTTTTGAGTTGTCAAGTCCGGTGGAATACTTATCGGACTAATTAGTAGTCAGTTTTCAGTTGTCGGTTCTTCACTTAACCACTGAGAGAGAAAGCGATTAGCTTTTAGCAATCCTTCAGAAACTAGAGACGCCCTACCAGGGCGTCTCTACTATGCGTGTATGGGGGTAATGTCGATTGTCAAAAGCAATTGTGACCACGGTTATAATTCAAAACTCAAAACTCAAAACTCATAACTCATAACTCATAACTTTTCTTTTCCCTCATCTCAATCCTGCGCCAGATGAAAATTTCAGACCTTGGGGGGATGCATTGAGCCTTGCGAACAAACGATTCTGGCTTACGGGTTGTTATCTTGACAGCAATATAACGTTTATATCCAATAATCGTTAGAGTACTCGTAATTGAAACTGGATGAGGGAACTATCATGTTTCAGAGTGGTGTAAGCAGCCTGGGACTAGACAGGTTGCCATTGTGGCTGGCACAAGTTCCAGGAGATGGGGCTGTTGACACGCCAGAAAAAGCAGCGCTTGTATTTTCTGGACCTAAATTTTTTGTTGCATTAATTGCTGGAGTGGTTCTGGCATTTGCCTTCCAGCTTGTTTTAACTAACTTATCGGTTGCTTTTGGTATTTCCTACCTGGGTCATAAATCCGATTCTAGTTCTGATTCTTCAGATTCTTCAGATTCTGATGACACAGGTAGCATTGGTGGCACGATTCGCAAAATTGGGACGGCTGTAGGGATTTGGACGCTGGTGACAGTGACCATTGCTCTATTAGTCGCTTGCTTTCTGGCGGTGAAGCTCAGCCTAATTACAGATCGAGGTCTGGGAGCTATTATTGGCTTGGTGATCTGGGGAACTTACTTCTCACTGCTGGTGTGGGTCAGTTCCACAACAGTCGGTTCCTTAATTGGCTCAGTGGTCAATACGGCGACTTCAGGCTTTCAAGCTATTATGGGAACCGCTACGGCGGCCTTGGGCGCAAAGGCTGCAAGCAATCAGGTAGTTTCTACCGCTGAGGCAGCTGCTTCTGCCATTCGCCGTGAACTTACGGCTGGTTTTGACCCTGACGGTCTGCGGGACAAGGTGGAGGATTATATACAATCCCTACGCCCTCCAGAGCTAGACATCCAGGGAATTCGGCGGGAATTTGAAAATATCTTGAATGACCCGCAGGTAAAAGAGATCGCGGCAACTGGCGGCCTTGCTAATATTGACCGCCAGCAATTAGTAGATTTAGTTAGCAGTCGTACCGATCTATCAAAAAAAGATGTTAACCGCATCGTAGACCAGCTCGAAAGTGTCTGGAAGCTAGCGGCTGGTTCGGTACAGCAACAGCAGCCAGATTGGATGGGAGAGTTAGTTAACTTCCTCAAATCTGCTCAACCGGATCAGCTGAGGCAGGAACTCACGGGTAAACTTGACGAGCTGATTTCAGCAGTTGGCTCAAATAAGGGCGGAGAGCAACAAGGTCAAAGCCAAGGTCAAAGCCAAGGTAGCTCTAGCCTCATGGATAAAGCCGTGCAGTTTGGTCTCAACCAGATAACAGGTGGAAATCGACAAGGTGAAGGTCAAGGCGGCTCCAGCATGATGAATCAAGCCATGATGACGGCCTTCAACACGATCCTGGCGACGGTGATGGGGCGGACAGATCTCTCTGACTTGGACGTGCAAAAAATCCTCGACCAGCTGCGAACGGCTAAAGATAAGGTCACGCAGCAAGGGGAGAAGGTGATCACTCAGGTAACAGGCGAAGAGGCTCCAGAGGTTCCAGAGGTTCCCTTCAGTACTGTTCGGGCAGATGTAGAAAACTACCTGCTCAATGCCTACTCCTGGAAGATGAACCCAACCACAATCGCGCAGGAGTTTAAAGATGTTCTTTATGACCCGCAAGCAGATCCCGGTAGGGTGCGTGAGGAATTAGAGCAAATTTCACGGCAAAATTTTGTCGAACTGCTTCAACAGCGGGGTGTGTTTACTCAAGACAAAATCAATGAAATCGCCGACCAGCTTGAAGGCATCCGGCTAGAAGTTTTGTACACAGCCAGGGTAGCTGAGCAGCAAGAAAAAGCGCAAGATTTGCGGATGCGGGTGGAAGCTTATTTGCTTCTGACTAAGAAGGAAGAACTGACAGCAGAAAAAATTGAGAGTGATTTCAAACACATCTTGGAAGATCAGGATGCTGATTATGAAACGCTGCGCGATCGCTTCGGTCAGTTTGACCCGGACACGTTGGTGCAAATCCTGAATCAACGCAATGACCTTACCCAAGAGGAAAGGGAGCAAATCGTTAATGACTTGGGAGGCACTCTTTATCGCATCCTCACACAATCGCAGGATGTGGCAACACAGGCAAAAGCTGAAGCGGAAACGCTGTGGCTCAATTTAGAGTCATACCTGCACAACACTGGGAAGGAGGAACTCAATCCCGAAGGTATCAAGCGGGATATTACCCAGTTGCTCGACGATCCTCAAGCAGGTGTGTGGGCAATTAGGGCACGGTTGTCTCGCTTTGACCGCGATACCCTGGTGAAGTTGCTGAGTCAGCGGCAAGACCTGAGTGAGGAACAAGTTAATCAGATTCTCGATCAGGTGCAAAATAGCTGGAGTAGTGTCCTGAAAACTCCGCAAACTGTCGTGACTAAAGCCAAGGAGCAGTACGACCAAGCCACAAGCTCACTAGCAGAGTACTTGCGTAGTACCGGGAAAGAACAACTTAACCCAGAGGGTATTAAGCGAGATTTAACCCAACTCCTGAATAACCCTCAAGGGGGAGCTACGGCTCTGCGCGATCGCCTGTCTCGGATGGATCGAGACACTTTAGTGAAGCTGTTGAGTCAACGGCAAGACTTGAGTGAAGACCAAATCAATCAGGTCATCGATCAGGTGCAAAATACAATCAAGGCTGTGATCAGGGCACCCCGACGTCTTGCCTCTCGGACTCAAGCAAAGGTACAGGATTTTCAATCGACGCTTGAAGACTACCTGCGTAACACTGGCAAAGACGAACTCAACCCGGAAGGTATCAAGCGCGACTTACAGTTGTTGCTCAACGATCGGCGTGTGGGTATGGAAAGTCTGAGCGATCGCCTCTCGAAGATTGACCGAGAAACTTTGATTGCCCTCTTGTCCCAGCGGCAAGATATCCCTGAAGAGGAAGCAACTCGGATTGTGGATCAAGTGCTATCGGTCCGCGACCAATTTGTTGAACAAGTACGGGCGGTTCAGCGTCGCATTCAGTCGGTGGTTGACGGTGTTTTTGAGCGCATCCGCAACTACCTCAACTCCCTGAACCGACCGGAACTCAACTATGACGGCATCAAGAAAGACATAGGTCAATTGTTTGATGATCCGCAAGCTGGGTTTGATGCCCTGCGCGATCGCCTGGGTCATTTCAACCGCGATACCCTAGTAGCGCTTATGAGTTCTCGTGAAGATATCTCAGAAGCAGACGCCAATCGGCTCATCGACCAAATTGAAGGCACGCGCAACAATGTGCTGCAACGGGCAGAACGCTTGCAGCAGGAAGCGCAACGGCGCATAAAAGAAGTCAAGGAGCAAGCTCAGAAGCAAGCAGAAGAAACCCGCAAAGCTGCTGAAAGTGCTTCTTGGTGGCTGTTGGGTACAGGGGTAGTTTCGGGGCTGGCATCGGCTGCCGCTGGTGCTTTGGCTGTCGCCCCCCGTTAAAAATTAGCTAACTTATTTTAGAGATAGAGATGCGATCGCGTCTCTATTTTTTTATCGGCTTTTCTCCCCTGCCCCCTGCTTGCTTTAACCGGATTTGGTATAACAGTGGCCATAATCGTGAGGACAATCAACCTCACCTCCATGCACGGATAGTAGAGACGCCCTGCCAGGGCGTCTCTAATTTCTAATTGCTATATCAACCCGACGTCCCAAGATCGCCAAGTCTCGCTCAACACCGTCAAGTTCTGCCACTCCAGGAAGATAACCCCAGCGTTGAAAGCCATATTTTGTAAATAACTGCAAGCTGGCTTCATTGTGAGCAAAGATAAAGCCAACTATAGTTTTCAGACCTAAACTGGGGCTTTGACAAATTGCTTGTTCAAGAAGTTGCTGCCCAATTCCTCGGCGCTGATAACTTGGGGACACATATATGCTAATTTCTGCGGTCGTATGGTATGCTGGGCGTCCGTAAAATGACCGGAAACTCAGCCAACCAGCTACATCCCTGTTTAATTCCATCACCCATAGGGGGCGGCTGCTGGGCGTATGCTGCTTGTACCAAGCCAAACGACTCTCCACTGGCACTGGCTCCGTGTCCGCTGTCGCTATGCGGCTGGGAATCGAGGCATTGTAAATATCCACTATGGCTGGCAAATCGGCTTCAATCGCATGACGTAGGTTCATAGAAGCAGCAAAATCTATCAAAACTATATAGAAAGCTTGAATAACATTTGACGGCTAATATCATGTCTATTAGGACTTACGCAAATTTTTCAAGAGTTAGCGGTTTGAAAGGGTAAGGGCTAGGGGTAAGGGTAAGTAAAAACTACCCTTACCCCCTCATAAAACTCTTGTCGGCTGTTGATGTGCGTAAGCCCTGGAAATATCAAATAAAGTTGATAAGCCATAGTTCCTGTGTAGCGCCAGCAAAATCCCAGCACTACAATTAGTTTAAAGTACAGACTCACATATAAGGAGACAGCTATTAATGTATGGCTTAGTAAACAAAGCAATTGAAGATATGGTCTGTACTTACTTTGGCGAAGACACTTGGGAAACTATTAAACAGAAGGCTAAAGTCGATATTGATGCCTTTAGTAGCATGGATGCCTATCCAGACGATCTTACCCACAAGCTTGTGAAAGCAGCTAGTCAGGTTTTAGGAATGTCTAGTTCAGAAATTTTGCAAGCTTTTGGTGAATATTGGGTGTTGTATACCGCTCAGGAAGGCTATGGTCAAATGATGGATATGGCTGGAGACAATTTGCCCGAATTTCTTCAAAACCTGGATAATCTCCACACTCGTGTGGGTTTGAGTTTCCCCCAACTTAAGCCACCCTCATTTCAATGCACGCATATACAGAAGGATTCTTTACAGTTGCACTATCACTCTAGCAGGCAGGGATTAGCTCCTATGGTGAAGGGGTTGGTGAAGGGATTGGGCACAAGATTTAAAACTGAAATCAGTATCACGCAGACAAACAGCCGCGAGCAGGGGGCGGAGCATGACGAGTTCTCAATTGAGTATCAAGAAAATTAGTTTAATCTAGCGAGCAAAATACTTGATTATATCTTAGTGCTAATATTCCTTCCAGCTATAGCAATATAAAGTTAATTTATTTATATTAATAAATTATCATCAGCTAAATACGATGCTAAACGACAGTGTTATTGTCATTAATGAATTTAGCCTCCCATCTCATATTTTTTCCAAAGTTTTTCCGTTTCATTTAGTTTTTGATGAACATATGCAGTTACTGCAAATAGGTGAAGTATTACAGCGAATATGCCCAGGATTAGCTGTAGGGACTCGGTTCGAGCAGCATTTTCGGATCAATCGTCCAAACATTAAAGTGGAATTTAACCTAATTAGAGAGCAATCGCAATCTCTCTTCATGCTTGAATCTCTGCATAATAAGATGCAGCTTAAGGGACAGATGGTGTATGTTGAGCAGTCGGAGACTGTTTTCTTCCTCGGATCTCCTTGGATTACTGACTTGGCAGATCTTAATTCTCTTGGGCTTACCCTTAAAGACTTTGCTATTCACGATCCTGTAGTTGATTTTTTATTTTTACTACAGACGCAGAATACTGCGTTGTCCGATGCTAAAAAGCTGGCAGATAAATTGAGCAAGCAGCGTGAAGATCTCCGTAAGGCAAACCAGCAGTTAAGAGCGCAGTATGCTGCAACGCGGATCTTGGCAGAGTCTTTAAGCTTAAATGAGGCTATTGACAAAATAATTGCAGCTATTTGCGAAATTTTTAACTGGCAAGTGGGTGTTATATGGAGTGTAGATGAACGTAAGAAGTTATTGTACTGTCAACAGTTTTGGAAAAAGCTTTCAGATGAATTTGAAGAATTAGAATCAATTACCCAGGCTAGTAATATACCGTTGGATGCCGAGTTACCTGGTCACGTATGGCAGATCTGCGAAACTGTTTGGGTCGAAAACATTAGCACAGAAGCCAATTCTGCCCGAAAGCTATGTGCTAGTCGAGCAGGATTACAAGGAGTATTTTATTTCCCGATCAAGATTGAGAACAAAATCTTCAGCATCGTTGAGTTGTTCAGTTATGAGGTGCGTCAGCCTGATGGCAGGCTACTGGAAATACTAGCTGATATTAATACTAAAATTAACAGCTTTGCTCAACGCCAGAAAACAAAACAGGCGCTAATAAAGCAAACAGAAATTTCAGAAAGCTTGAGAGCAATTCTTGACAACATGGGTGATGCCGTGATTGTCATAGATCAAAATCAAACACTTTTGACATTTAACCCAGCAGCGCAACGCCTATTTGGCATTGAGTCAACTTACTTAGCTTTCGATCAGTGGTGTCAGCAGTACAAACTTTTTTTACCGGATAAAATTACGGCTTTACCAGCTGAGAAGTTGCCTTGGTTTCGGTCAAGTCAGGGTGAAGAAGTAAACAATATAGAAATATTTGTACGTCAGGCAAAAGCACATGATGGCATTTGGGTAATGGCTACAGGGAGAGCTTTAAAAGATAAAGATGGATTGATTAAAGGTAACGTTGTAGTTTGCCGAGATATTACCGCTCGTAAACTAGCCGAGAAACAATTACTTCATGATTCGTTACATGATGGCCTGACGAGTTTGGCAAATCGGGTGTTATTCAACAACCGCTTAGAAAGCGCGATCGCGATGGTAAAAGAATGTCCAGATTATACTTTTGCTGTGCTTTTCATGGATCTAGATCGCTTCAAAATTATTAACGACAGTTTGGGACATATAGTTGGGGATCAATTGCTGATGGCGATTGCAGATCGCTTGAAATCATGCGTGCGTCCTGCTGATACCATTGCCCGTCTTGGAGGAGATGAGTTCACAATTTTGCTAGAGGATATCAAAGATGTTAACGAGGTAATACAGATTGCTGAACGAATTCAAGCACTACTGTTGCAACCTTATAGCCTTAGCGGACATGAGGTATTTACCAGTGCCAGTATTGGTATTGCTTTCAGTAGAACTGGTTATGAGCGACCAGAAGACATCCTGCGCGACGCTGACACAGCGATGTATCGTGCAAAAACGTTAGGGAAATCACGTTATGAAGTATTTAACAGCAGTATGCATACCCATGCTTTAGAACTGTTGCACTTAGAAAATGACATGCGGCGGGGTATTGAGCGCCAAGAATTTAAAGTTTATTATCAACCTATTGTCTCCCTAAAAACTAATACAATTATTGGTTTTGAAGCTTTAGTACGTTGGGAACACCCGACACAAGGATTGATACTACCAGCAGAGTTCATCCCGATGGCGGAAGACACCGGGCTAATTATTCCTATAGGTTGGTCGGTACTTCGGCAGGCATGCTATCAGATGCGAACCTGGCAGATGCAACTGCCGGCATACTCATCTTTGATAGTTAGCGTAAATTTGTCTGCAAAACAGTTTATGCAACCAGATTTAGTAAAAAATGTTAACCGAATTCTAGAGGAAACTAGCTTAGATGCAAGCAGTTTAAAGTTGGAAATTACAGAAAGCGTGGCTATGAAAAATGCTGAAGTGGCTACGGCTATGCTTCGAGAACTACGAAAGCTAGGCATGGGATTGTCTATAGATGATTTTGGTACAGGATACTCATCTTTAGCTTATCTACACCGATTTCCGATTGATACATTAAAAATTGATCGTTCTTTTATTAACCGGATTGATATTGATGGAGATCAATTTGAAATTGTCCGCTTAATTGTGAAGCTGGCTTTAAATTTGGGAATGGATGTAATCGCTGAAGGTATAGAAACCAACCAGCAATTAGCTCATCTTTTGGATATCAATTGCCAATATGGTCAGGGGCATTTATTTTATGAAGCCATAGATAGTAACGATGCAGAGATACTCATTTTTAACGAATTTAGCCGTTTATAATTTTATTTTTATAGAACATAATTATAGCAGTTGCCCTAATATTTAGGACAAGTTATCTTAAATTAAGGTACCCAGAGATGTTACTAGAGCTGAAATATTGCTAGAAGCTAATTGTTAATTGCTATATGCCTAAGCCAAAATTATTAAATCCATAACGAACGCTCTATAAATTAAACAATTTCCGTATTGTTTTATACAGCAGGCTGCAAGTTAGCGAAATACAGAAATATCCCTCGCCTTGAATTTGGGAAGACTTATGTAGGAATA
Organism: Aphanothece sp. CMT-3BRIN-NPC111; assembly: GCA_019359765.1. GTDB lineage: Bacteria > Cyanobacteriota > Cyanobacteriia > Cyanobacteriales > JAHHGU01 > JAHHGU01. Next base: position 65,083 of record JAHHGU010000002.1, on the reverse strand, counting down.
TACTCCTTTTCGATACAAAGCGCTCTAAATTAAATGGTGATTTAAATTGGCGGCAGGTAGTAATGATTAAATATAAATTTTGGGTATTTCTTTTATGTACTGTTTTAGTAATTATTTTATTTGCCAAGGTAACTCAAACTATATCCTATAAAAACCCTTATGCTAAACCCACGCTAAAAGAAAAGGTATTGATGGATGACAATCGAAATCAAAAAATAGTAAGCAATCAGATAGGCTACTACCCAGATTGGCATAAATCAGCGTATTTATTGAATGCCTTAAACTCTCGTTTAGACAAAGCTGAACTGATAAATTGCACAAATAAAAAAACCGTATTTGTAATCAATCCTGGAAAGCCGCTTAAAGATGATGCCAGCCAGGATATAATTCAAACTTTAGATTTTACAGACTTTCGTCAACCAGGTTGTTATTACCTTAACTACGGAGATATTAAGTCTTATCCTTTCCAAATTGGCAAAAATATTTACGAAAACTCCTTAACTAAACTGCTGCGCTCTTACTATCTGCAACGCTGCGGTGTTGCCATCAACGATCCACTAACGAAAATTCACCATGCCACCTGTCATCTCCATGATGGTTTTGTAGCTCATGACGACGCTGTTAATCATGCTGGAGAACGGATTTTTGCTCGCGGGGGGTGGCATGACGCTGGAGATTATGGCAAGTATTTAGCAACAACAACAGTTACAGTCGGGCGTTTATTAAGCCTGTACGAGCAAGCACCTGATTTATTTAGGGATAATCAACTCGCTATTCCTGAAAGCGGCAATACTATTCCTGACATTTTGGATGAAGCCAAGGTGGGGTTAGATTGGATGCTGAAGATGCAAAGAGTAGATGGGGCTATTTACCGTAAGCTGTCTGGAAAAGAATGGCCCTTTGATAAGACGCCTGATGAGGATAAGCAATTTCGTTTTATCTATGGAATATCTACACCTGAAACTGCCAAATTTGCTGCGGTAATGGCAATGGGGGCGAGAGTTTATTCCAAATATCCAGAAGTTGCTCAAACTTATTTAAATGCTGCCGAAAAAGCGTGGGCGTTTTTACAAACCTCACCGGAGATGAAGATAGAAGAATTTCGCGGCGATGATAGCGGTTCTGGTAAATACTTATTTTCAGAAAATGATACAGAAGAAACTTTAAAAACGGATAGAGACGATAGGGTATGGGCAGCAGCAGAACTTTGGATTACAACCCATCTTCCCACCTGGGAGACATATTTAGCCCAAAATATAGATGCTTGCCCTTATAACTTATTTGATTGGAAGAACTCTTGCCCTTTAGGGCTAATTGATTATTTAGTCAATCCTCAAGGAAATGAGGATTTAAAACAACAAATTAAGGCAAAGGTAATTCAACGTGCAGACGAGTTGCTGAAAAATGTTGAAGGTAGTGGGTATCGGATAGCAAACGAGGGTTTTATCTGGGGTTCCAACAAAATGTCAGCAGAACATGGAATTACCCTGTTATACGCCTACAAGTTAACTAGCAATCGGGCATATTGGAAAGCAGCTATTGACCAACTAAATTATCTGCTGGGGCGAAATCATTTCAACAAATCTTTTGTTACAGGCGTGGGGACTAATCCAGTGCAGCATGTTAATCACTTATTTGCCCGCGCTGCAAAAATAGACATACCAGGGCTTTTGGTAGGAGGCCCCAATAATAAAGCACAAGATAATATAGCGCCGCAGCATCGAGGACCTTTAAGCTACGTGGATGATGAACGTTCTTACGCCACGAATGAATATGCTATTGATTACAATGCCTCCCTGATTGCACTCATCGGTATGCTGGTAGAATTGACACCCCCCCGTCAAGCTACGCTGTGACGGGAGATTCTTGCTACCCTTCGGGAACGCTTCGCGAACACGGAAACTTGCTTTTTGGTACAAGTACCAACGAGTCTTACAGCTTCTCCACAAGCGTTCGACTGAGCGCTCACGCCGAAGTCTTAAAGTCCGGTATGCCCTACCGTATTTGTAATGTTTTTTCTTCTTACTTTTCCTAAAAATGTTGCTTGGTTTTCACAACTACAGGAGGTTCATTTGACTGTTAAAGTTTTACCACAAAACTCTGACCACGATTCATCGGTTCGGCTGACGCTCACCGGAAGCCTCACCACCAAACTTCGTTGTGGTGGGAGTCCAAGGAGTGGAAAACAGATAGAAAACTAATGCCTTTTCCGATCAAATTTTGAGTTTAATGACGGTTGGCAAACCCATTTCCACAGGGGGTGAGTTGGTCCCTGCTGGCGAATTCGATGTACCTGTTGCTCTAGGTGTCGCTGTTCCTGGTGTGGCAGCCCGAAAAGAATGTTGCGGCTTTGCCAAACCAAGACGGCAGTGGTCATGCCAATACACACAGAAAGACCTACTGCGGGCACGGGGTTGAAGTAAAGGCCGTACCGCACAGCCGCCCAAGTAAAATAGTCCTGTAACAAACCAATCGGGTAGCGTAAGCCCCATAAACTCAAAGGACCGACGCTAATCCAGAGTATCCCCACAACCATCCACCTGCCGTAGACCATGAGGCGATGTAACCTTTCCACTTGTATCTTGAAGGTGGGGTCTAACTCTACCGATTGTGTTTCAGTTGTTTTATGTGTCTGCTCTTCAGGCTGATCCATTGCAGTGAGTATAGACTTATGCGATCGCACTTCGCAGCGGCGTAGCCTGCCGCAAGCATTGCGCTTCTCGCTAAACTGTTATACCTTGTCTGAAATTTTGGGCTCTTTGAGTGGCTGGCGAGATTTCTCGGTGCGTTCTCTCCACCACGCTAGCAGCGTACTGGCGATGAAAATACTCGAATAAGCACCGGCGGTAAACCCAATAATTAGGGCTAGGGCAAAATATTTTAGGGTTTCTCCGCCAAACAAAAAGATGGCAAACAAGGTCAGCAGCACAGTGAATGTCGTGTTAATTGACCGTGTCAGCGTTTGATTTACAGCGTCATCCACAACTTGGCTGATGGGTAGATCTGGATTGAGGTTGAGCACCTCCCGCACGCGGTCGTAGATCACCACCGTATCGTTGACGGAGAAACCGATAATTGTTAGCAGCGCCACAACAAATAGACTATCCACTTCAACGCCTTGTACTAAGCCCAAGATGGAGAAAATCCCCACGGTAATAAAAACATCATGGAACAAGGCAACGAAGGCGAAGAAGGCGTAGTCGAACTGGAACCGAAAGGTGAGGTAGAGAAGGATACCGGCAAAGGATACTATCACCGCCAACAGCCCAGTGGTAAATAGCTGGCGACCCAAGGTAGGACCAACCGTATCATTTTGGCTTTTTTGAGGATCGAAGGCTCCAATCTCTTGGCTCAATGCCGTTTCCAGCTTAGTTCGTTCCTCAACGTCTAAATTGTTTGTCCGAATTGATATGCCATATTTGTCTAGTACTTGGATGCTGCTATTAGCCAGCCCTTGAGTATCCATCACTTGCCGAACCTCTGCGAGGTCAATGGGCTTGTCGCAGTTACCAGGTTTAGAGCAATCCAGCTCATACTGCAACCGCGTGCCACCGATGAAGTCCAGGCTGGGACGCAGAGGCGCACGGATGTCAGGTCGAGTCCAAGAAATCCCCATAGCAATTATGCCACTGAGGATGACGACGGCAGAAATTGCCCACCACAGCGATCGCTGTTTGATTACACTGATTTTCATTACTCTGGGTCTCTCCTCAAGATTTCACTGACACAGGTAGGTTAGGACAAAACAGTTCAGGCTTCTGTCGCAATTTTGGAAATCCCAGAACTACCAATAGCATCAGAGTACGACTACAGGTGATGGCGGTAAACATACTCACTACTACCCCCAGTCCTAGTGTCAGCGCAAAGCCTTTCACCAAACCTGAACCCAGCCAGAACAATGCAGCACAGGCAATAACGGTGGTGACGTTGCCATCTAAAATACTGGAAAAGGCTCGGTAGAAACCGCCCTCAACCGAGCGATACAGCGTTTTCCCGGCTCGTAATTCTTCCCGCGTCCGCTCAAAAATCAGCACGTTGGCATCAACTGCCATGCCAATACTGAGGATGAAACCAGCAATTCCAGGCAGGGTCAAGGTCACTTCCAGTAGAACAAAGGCAGCTAATGTCAGCAGTGAATAAATAACTAGTGCCAAATCTGCAATCAAGCCTGGTAGCCGATAGTAGACGCCCATGAATATTAACACTAACAGCAAGCCTCCCATGCCAGCGTAGATGCTGCTCTGGATACTGTCTCGCCCCAGGGTTGCACCCACGGTGCGGTTCTCTACGATTTCCACTGGGAAGGGCAAGGCACCACCCCGTAGTTGAATCTCTAAGTCTTTGGCGGTTGCAGCTGTAAAGTTACCAGTAATAACCGCACTGCCGCCGGCGATGCCGGTTTGGGCGAACTCAGGGCCAACTGTGGGGGTGCTAATCGGGGCTTGATCGAGGAAAATACCGATCGTGCGACCAGTTCCCGCCAAGTTTTTGGTCAGCTGGGCAAACAGTTCGCCTCCTTTGGAGTCAAATGTGATAGCCACTTCCCAACTGTTGCCACTTGGAAGAGGTCTGGCACCAGCATCTTTGAGGTTTTTGCCGGTCAGCCCGGTGCGTTCAAAAAGTTTGGAGATCGCTTCCGTACTGCGATTTAGGGCTGCCTGATTTTCGGCGATCGCCTTGGCGTCCCCGCTTTTTCTTAACTCCTCTTGCTTAAACAACAGTCCCTGGCGCACCTGTTGTTCAATCGGCAGCTGTGCCTCTGTTCCCGGCTTCTGCTCCCGAAAATCTAACTGTGCTGTACCGCCCAATACTCGTTCTGCCTGCTCCGGGTCACTGACGCCCGGTAACTGCACTAATATCTGGTTGTTACCAACGGTTTGCACTAACGCTTCCGAGACACCTAGCCCATTAATCCGATTTTCTATTACTCTCTGAACTGCTTCTAAATCCTCAGCCTTAATTTCCTTAGCATCCTGGGTAGTTTTCACCTGAATAGTCAGTTGTGACCCACCCTGGAGGTCTAACCCCAACCGCATAGGTTTGATCACCAGCACCGTGATTGCAGCAATCACGAGTACCAAGATCAAGGCTAATATTGAACGCTGTCTTTGCATACCACAACCCGCCGCAACAAATGCTATGATAATCTGTTTTGAGCGAGCCGATCAGAGTAGAGTTAGTGGTTAGTGGCAAGAACGCTTACTAACGAGTATCGACTGTAGGGGCACGGCAGTGCCGTGCCCCTACTAGCAATCGCCTGAAAATCACTCTTCTATCAAATCTGCAACGCCATCATCTTCTGCACTGCTTCCACAATTTGCGGCGGTTGCACAATGGTGAGTCGCTCTAGGGTGCCGTTGTAAGGTGTGGGAATGTCCTGGGAAGACAGCCGCAGCACTGGCGCGTCGAGTTCATCAAACAGTCGGTCATTAATCGAGGCTGTCAATTCCGCCCCAATGCCGCCAGTCTTCATGCACTCTTCGACAACGATCACTCGATGGGTTTTCCGAATGGAAGCGCTTATCGTCTCCATGTCCAGGGGTTTGAGCGAGATGAGGTCAATCACTTCTGGATCGAAGCCTTCCTTTTCCAGCTGCTTCACAGCTTGCATGACATGGTGGCGCATGCGCGAGTAGGTGAGGATGGTTACGTCTTTGCCTTGCCGCACTACCTCAGCTTTATCCAGAGGCACCACATATTCTGACTCTGGCAGATTTTCTTTGAGGTTGTAAAGAAGAACGTGTTCAAAGAAGAGGACGGGATTATTGTCGCGGATGGCGGCTTTGAGCAGCCCCTTGGCATTGTAAGGTGTCGAACAGGCGACAATCTTCAGGCCGGGAACTGCCTGGAAATAAGCTTCTAGCCGCTGAGAGTGTTCTGCCCCCAACTGACGTCCGACACCACCTGGACCACGAATTACTATCGGAATTTTGTAGTTGCCGCCAGAGGTATAACGCAGCATGGCGTTGTTGGAAATTTGATTGAAGGCTAGGAGCAAAAAGCCCATGTTCATGCCTTCGATAATCGGACGCAACCCGGTCATTGCGGCTCCTACTGCCATGCCAGTGAAGCTGTTTTCGGCAATAGGGGTGTCAAGAACCCGCAAATCACCGTATTTTTTGTGTAGGTCTCTGGTTACTTTGTAGGAACCACCGTAGTGACCCACATCTTCACCCAGCACAAATACAGAGGAGTCACGAGCCATTTCTTCATCAATGGCTTCTCGTAGGGCGTTGAAGAATAGTGTTTCTGCCATCAGACGGTTACAGGAGTTTGATTGCTCAGACTAGGATTTTAACGCCTTGGGGCTGCTGATTGTGAGCGATCGCCTTTAAAGATAAAAGATATAAGTCCCCGCCTGTAGCAGATAAATATAGATGAAATAGGGATAGCTTTGGCGATCGCTGAAAAAATATTGGGAAATGTGTATGAGGTTTTACTAAAAGCTTGTTATTTTGGGAGTATTATTAAAATAATAGAGATATATCCATCTTTTTTACAAAAGAATATTTCTTCCTTATCAAGATAATTATAACAGAAAAATAAGGTTAAAGTCTAGAGATTATAAAAATAAATTCCCTGGAAAGATAAGATGCCAAATTTAGGTTTGAGCAAAAAGCGATCGCACCCACACCGGTTCTCAACTAGGTGAATTACAACTATCTCGCTTTGAAAAGAAGGAGACAAGGGGGAATTTCTTCCTCTCCCTTGTCTCTTCATCAAGATGTATTGCATTCCAGGGGGAATTAATAGGATGAGCTATCTGTCCTGGGAAAACAGATAACCCATCAGCACTTGTCCCCTACATAATCCTCTGCCATAGATTATTCCCACCAGACATCCCACCACTAGGCAGGGAGGATATGCTGCCCAGACACCGGAATAATTCTAATTCTAAAGAATGCGAAAAATAAAGGGGTAGCGGTAGGGTTGATCGGGATTGCCGAAAACGTGGAGGATGGCCAGAATTGGCACGATTAAATTGACAATTCCCAATATACCCAGGAACAACCAACCAATTAAAATCAAAGTCAGTACTCCAAAAATGGCTCCATAAATCCACAGGTTTATGTGGAAGTTAAGTGCTTCTTTGGCGTTATCCTTGACAACTGGATCTTCAGAAACTAATAAAATCGCAATGGGTATCCCAATAGACACCAGCGTAGCGCTAAAAAAGATCGACCCATGACACAGCGCCGATAATAGTTTCCGCTTGTCAGTGTCGTACATTTTAACTACCTCTTATTGTCAAATATTTTCTTCTTGTCTCGACTCTAACACGCGATCGCAAAGTCTATGTGGCTAAAACCGGAGGGCTTCCCGTACCCAAAAATGTAGGTTAACACGCCAACCGACAAGCTTCAAATTTTTGGTAAATGCACAGACCCTAATTGCGGCAGGTTTTTGCAATCATCCCCGTATAAAATTCTTTGTTTCCCATCGGGATAACCATGTACACACCAGCCGTCCCGCTTCCTCCACGCATCGTATCCGAATATAGTCGCGGCGCTGGTTGCTGCAACCAATACCAACCCACCCGCTACAAGGGCGATTCGCTGCCATAAAGGCTGCTGCTTCTCGCTCATAATTTATGAAGGCTCCCTAACTTTATGCTAGCCCCAGATGCGATCGCGTGCTGCGTGCCGTTAGAAATAACCACAGGGTGTTCAGCATAGTTTTCTATAATTTGGGTTGAACCCCCCTACACTTTGCTTTTCAATGTCCACTGAAATTGAGACCGAATTACAAGCAGCTGTTGAACACCGACGCAACTTTGCGATTATTTCCCACCCTGACGCTGGTAAGACGACGCTGACAGAAAAGCTGTTGCTGTACGGGGGTGCGATTCACGAAGCGGGTGCAGTTAAGGCGCGACGGGCGCAGCGTAAGGCGACTTCTGACTGGATGGAGATGGAACAACAGCGGGGTATTTCGATTACCTCGACGGTGTTGCAGTTTGAATACCGGGATTGCCAGATTAATTTGTTAGACACGCCAGGACACCAAGATTTTAGTGAGGATACTTATCGCACTTTGGCAGCGGCGGATAATGCGGTGATGCTGATTGATGCTGCTAAGGGTTTGGAAGCGCAGACGCGAAAGTTATTTGAAGTGTGTAAGATGCGATCGCTCCCCATCTTCACATTTGTTAACAAACTTGACCGCCCAGGACGCGATCCTTTTGAACTGCTGGATGAAATTGAGCAGGAATTGGGGTTACAGACGTATGCTGTAAACTGGCCTATTGGCATGGGCGATCGCTTTAAAGGTGTCTTTGACCGCCACAACCAGCAGATTCACCTTTTTGAACGCAGCGCCCACGGTAGCCGCGAAGCAGTTGATACAGTTATCGATTTGGGAGACCCCCGGATTGAACAATTGTTAGAACAAGATCTGTACTACCAGTTAAAAGAAGAATTAGAACTTCTGGACGGCGTAGGATCAGAACTAGATTTAGAGCAGATTCATGCAGGTAAAATGACCCCTGTGTTCTTTGGAAGTGCCATGACTAACTTTGGTGTGGAACTCTTCCTAAATTCGTTTCTAGACTACGCACTTAAACCCGGTACGCATAATTCCTCAGTTGGTGAAGTTGCACCCACTTATCCAGAGTTTTCTGGTTTTGTGTTCAAACTTCAGGCGAATATGGATCCAAAACACCGGGATAGAGTTGCCTTTGTGCGCGTCTGCACAGGTAAGTTTGAAAAAGACATGGTAGTGAATCATGCCCGGACTGGTAGAACGGTGCGTTTGTCAAGACCTCAGAAATTGTTTGCTCAAGACAGAGAATCAATTGAAGAAGCATATGCTGGTGATGTCATTGGTTTGAATAATCCGGGTGTGTTTGCGATCGGCGATACTATTTACACAGGTCAAAAGCTGGAGTATGAGGGAATTCCCTGCTTTTCACCAGAATTATTTGCTTATCTGAGAAACCCCAACCCATCTAAGTTTAAGCAATTTCACAAAGGTGTGACTGAGTTGCGAGAAGAAGGTGCGGTGCAAATTATGTACTCAGCAGATGAGTCTAAACGCGACCCAATTTTAGCGGCAGTGGGACAGTTGCAATTTGAGGTGGTGCAGTTCCGCTTGCAGAATGAATATGGTGTGGAGACGCGCTTTGAACCCTTACCTTATTCGGTCGCCCGTTGGGTAATTCATGGTTGGGAAGCTTTAGAAAAAGTGGGGCGTCTCTTCAACACTGTGACGGTGAAAGATAACTGGGGGCGTCCGGTGCTGTTGTTTAAGAATGAATGGAATTTGCATCAGGTGCAAGAAGATCACCCGGATTTGAAATTGAGTGCGATCGCGCCTGTAGGTGCTGGTACTGAACCTGTGTCTGTGTAATGCTTAGTTAGGGAAGGGAGGATGCGATTGCGCTATTTATTGGGTATGGATAACAGTGCGATCGCTCTCCTTAAATAATCTTTTGTCCAAAGTGCAAGTGTTTAGCTACCAACGAACGGCGTGCAGGCATTAGGGAGAGTTGGCGAAGCAATCTCCCCCTGCCCAAAGCACGCTAAATCAAAAGTCCTGTCGGTTTACTGAATAATAGGTCCGGTCGGTGTAGCTGAAATATTGAGATTGTAATTGACGGCAAAAGAGAGAGCGCCGCCAGAATCTACAATGCGAACAAAGTAGTAGCCTGGTTTCGCTTTTAAATAGGAAACAAATTCAGATACTTTGCCATCGTTAATAGAGATCTTCTTACTATCTCTTCCAGCAAGTTTTCCGTCTCCATTGTCCTGCAATACTTCTAAGTCAACATCTCCGTCTACCGTGAGCCGAACATCTAACTTGCTTTCGGTGGTTAATCTGAAACGGAACACATCCTCATCTTGGCTTGTCGGAATTTGTCCAGAAACTCTGACCGGAACAGAAGAAACTTTACCAATATCCTGAGGAAATGAAGTTCCGTTTAGTTCTCTCTCCCTAATGGTAATTTGTGCTTGGGCGGCAGTTGCGAGACAGAGCGTGCCTAGAGTATAAACGGCAGCTAAGCCCAATGCAAACTGTTGGCGATTAACGCTCAATAATCCTTTTGATGTGTTTGGGTTAGAAATGGTTGCGTTCATTGTGTGCTCCTGATTTTCTAGTGTGATGGCACTACGTTAGAGCAGAGGGCGATCGCAAACCGTTCTGAAAGCGTTCGAGAAGCGATCCAGCTTCAGAATTTCTAAATTTCAGAAAGGAATTTATGAATGATTAATTCTAATTCTGATTTGGGGTTAAAGATTAATTTTTGACAAATCCTCGCACCAATAGGCGCGAGGATTCGATTCTTCCTTCATCCAACATTGCCTCTAAAAGCAGTGCCTTTAAATGGTCTTACACGTTGGAAAGAAGCGGTAGCGAGATGCCCTCCCGCCAAAAGTCGTAAACCTACCCTTCGGGAACGCTTCGCGAACATCTCTCAGAAAAAGTCATTGCGATTAGCCCAAACTTGCTGCAACGATCAGATCAGGACGTTCATGGCAACGCGGTGGCGGTTGCTTTCCAATGGCTCACCATCATCAAAAATCAAGTCAGTGGGAGGCATGGGGGGTTCCCAGACCAGCACATCTGCGTTTTGTGGGCTTGTCCCAGTCGCCACCTCAACTAACATCTGATTATCTCCCTACCTTGGGTTCATAGGTCAATATTGACTGCTGACCAAAAAAAATGTCTCAAGCCCCCGGTCTTGGTACCGTGGGGGCAATTCCATTATCCTTTTGGCACGGTCAAAAGCCTCATCTGTCCCCGCTCATGTAAAGAAACGTTGCAGGTTTGAAATTTAATTGTTACATTTGTTTACAGGAAGCTGATATAACGAGACGCCGCCTGAATTTTGGTTCAGTTAGCTAGCATAGCTCAATAGTCTTGGCATCAGGTTTTCCTCCTCCCAACACAGCAAGCTCAAACCAGCTGCACCAGGTAGCTGGTTTTTCTTTTGTTTTGTTTGGCGAGACTTCTGCTGAGTAGCTGCGCTAAGGCACTTTTTCCACTCTGTTAGGTGCTACCTTACTAACTATTTTATTGGTATCATTAATAAATGTCTTGTATAAACTATTTCTTAAACCTCTTATCTAGAAAAGATTACAGTGCTTATCAGCTCCGCCGAAAAGGGCAAGAGAAGGGGTTTTCAGAGAGCGAAATTACAGAGGCTATTAATGACCTTCAGAGCCAAGGCTATCAGTCTGATACTCGCTTAGTTGAAAGCATGATTTCCTCGTCTCAAGGTAAGTATGGAAAATCGGTAATCAAGCGAAAATGCCGGGAGAAAGGAATTAGTGCCGATATATTTGAGCAAATCTGGCTCGAACAAATTGAAGAAGATGACAGTGAGTTAATAGAGCCACTAGCCGAATTAAAAGCCAAGGTAATACGGAAGTACAAAATAGAGGATTTCAAAAATATTGATCCAAAAACTAAAAACAAATTATTTAATTATTTACAATACCGGGGGTTTAATCCCTTTGAAGTTTTAGCTAATTGGCAGGATAAAAAATGATTTTGCATGAAAAATTTCTGAATTGAAGATCGCTAAGTCGCAAGAGAAGGGCGAAGCTTTACCCCCTTTTTTTGGTAAAAAGTGAGTTTACGAGTCGCCCTTTTTGCTAGTTAATCCAGCTTTTCTAGACTTAATGGTGCTACCAACTGCTTAGAGATAGTTTGTCAGTCATTGAGACCTATAGCGCCCTCCAGATTGGTCTGACTTATATTGACCTTTGTGAGCTTGGCACCAGTAAAATTGGCATAATCTAATACAGCTTTACTCAAGTTAGCCCCACTCAAGTTAGCATCGGTCAGGTCAGCATTATTCAGTTGAGCAGCTGCCATGTTGGCATTCTTCAGGTCAGCCATAAATAAGTAAGTTTCACTAAGCGTGGCACCGCTCAAGTTAGCGTTACTAAGTTTGGCAACATCTAGATAAGCACCACTCAGGTTAGCCCTATTTAGGTCAGCACTACTGAGGTCAGCTTTAACCAAATTTACCCCCTCCATCTCGGCACCCTTTAAATCAGCGGCACTCAAATTGGCGCTACTCAAGTTTGCACTTCCCAGATATGTACCCTTCAAGTTGGCTTGACTGAGGTTGGCACTGCTTAAATCAACCCCAAGCATATCAGCTTCACTAAGGTTTGCCCCCCTCAAGTCAGCTTTTCTGAGATGGGCATCTGCTAATTCAGCACCAGTCAAGTTAACGCCGCTCAGGTTTGCACCTTTTAGGCTAGTACCACTCAGGTTTGCACCACTTAAATTAGCATTTGCTAAGTTGGCGTTAGTTAGGTCAAGATTAGCTAAGTTGGCATCCCTCAGGTCACATGCTGGGCATTGTTTAGTTTCTAACAGTTCTGTAACGTGTTGAGGATTTTCTGCTTTGACAGGTATCGCTATTCCAATGCTGGCTATTAGTGCTATAATCGCTAGAATCTTTCGTCTCATATTCTTTTTCCTTTGCTAGGAATTACGTTTTAAAAGTACGTTCCATAACATAGCATTTAGAAACACCAACAGCTTAAAGAAATCTTTTCTGCCTATTGGGTAGAAAATTACCGCCTTCACAAGGCTGGCTCTTGTAATCTGGTCTAGTCTTCACAGTGCCTTATCTCTCCCGCATCATTGTTTATCCAATAAAATCTCTGGACGGCGTTGTCCTCACCAAGGCAACCGTTCTCAAAAGTGGTGCCTTACAGCATGATAGGCAGTGGGGAATTTTTGACCAACAAGGTCGATTCGTCAATGGTAAGCGTAATCCTAAAGTCCACTTACTGCGGACGTCTTTTGACTTCGACGCGGGGACGGTTTGCTTGCAAGTCCAGGGGTTAGAGAAAACACAACTTTTTCACCTAGATCGAGAACTTGCTAGTTTAGAGGATTGGTTGAGTGGATATTTTGGCTTGCAGGTAGAATTACGGCAAAACTCACTAACTGGTTTTCCCGACGACACCGAAGCTTCTGGGCCAACTGTAATCAGCACTGAAACGCTGGAAGCTGTCGCTTCTTGGTTTCCAGGAGTAGAAGGGGTTGGGAAAGCTGCGGCTATAGATGAGATGCGGCGACGCCTACGGACAAACATTGAAATTGCAGGCGTACCGCCTTTTTGGGAAGATCAGTTGTTTGCAGAAACCGGCGAAGTTGTTCAGTTTCAGGTGGGTTCTGTGCTAGTTGAAGGCATCAATCCCTGTCAACGTTGTGTGGTTCCGGCGCGGCACTCCTTAACTGGAAATATTTATCCTAACTTTCAAAAGATATTTATCCAGAAGCGAAAAGAAACATTACCTGCGTGGGCACATTCATCTCGCTTCAATCACTTTTTCCGGCTGAGTGTCAATACGCGAATACCTGAATCGGAAGCCGGTAAGATGTTACAGGTGGGAGATGAGGTGAAGATTAGAACTATGAGTTATGAGCGTTAAGTGCTTATTAAGGTAAATTTATTTAACTCAAAACTCAAAACTATTATGAGCGTTAAGTGCTTATTAAGGTAAATTTATTTAATTCAAAACTCAAAACTCAAAACTCAAAACTATTAATATGGCTTCAGCAGCAGAAAATAAAGACCAGAATCATCCCCAAGCAAGCCGCGATCGCGAAATTGTTAATCGGCTGTTGGAGGGTACACCAGACGAGCCTCTCAATCTGGCAGAACTCGCCCGACTCAGGATTCGCTATTGCGGTTTTCCAGGTGCTAGAGATATTCAGCGAGACCTAGATAAAGTTCTGGGGCAGTGGCAGATGGAAGAAGCAGAACTGTTTGAGAAAACTCGTCAGATCCATGCCGCCGGGCCATTTTATAAAGTTCGCAGCAATAAGCAAGAGCAAGAAGATTGGACTTAGCAAGCTGGGGCTTATAGACGCGGGAAGCGAACTTTGGTCAAGACGTTCCATCGGAACGTCTCTACTAAATTTATATATGTCCTAACTGTCTTGGCGATTGCTATAACTCAGTAAGATGTTGACTGGCAAATAAGAACCTATCAGAAAAGTCAATTTAAGAGGTTTTTACCGCAGATGAAAGCAGATAGACGCAGATATTTGGTCTGCCAAAATTATTTTGAAAGATAGGCTCTAAGGAAATATAGATGCCAATGTTGTCACATCTAGTTACCTATTTCCGGATCAGCCGGGGGCTGAGGCGATCGCTCAACTGCTGGCATATTGAACTGATTATCGGCGCTTGCACCTGTCAGCGCCATTGATGGTAAGTTAGGCACAACCTGCTGCGGGGACGCCTGTAAAAGTTCTTGCTCTGTTATGTTTGTCAGGGAAGTCTTGAGCGCTACTTTGTTCATTGTGGCACTGACTGGTTCCAGAACTTGAGCGATCTCAACTTGCTGCTCTAGTTGCTGCGTTGAAGAAACCAGCTTGCCAAGCCCATTCACCAGATTCCGCAGATTGTCTCGGAAACCTGGGTCCCCGGTGAGATCGTCGAGGTCAGAAGTTATTTTCTGGGTATTTTCAAATGTCGCCCGCGCTGAGTCTAAAGTTTGTTGCAAGAGTACCAAATTCCTTGGATCGTTGAGGCTGGTGGAGATGTCGCGTAAGTTGGCAGACGCCTTTGCTGCATTAGCGGATGCCTCCGCCGCATTAGCCGAAAGAGTTTCTAAATTACTTAGTATTTGCCCTGAGTTGACTTTTTCAAATGTTGAGTTGACCTGGGTAAGTGTGGGCTTTAGACCGCTGACGCTATCACGCAGCTGGGCGCTGGCTTCACTAAAATTATTTAGGGTGGAAACCAAAGTTGTCCGGTTCTCTACTACCAAACCATTGAGGGAGTTGGCAAGCTGATTGAATTTGGCGGAAGTTTGGCCAAATTGATTAGTTGCACTACCGATTTGATTGGCTGTACCACCGAATTGATCAGCTATATTACCGAATTTATCGGCTGTATTAGCGATTCTATTTGCCGCAAAACCGACTTGATTGGCGGTCTGACTAGCCGTGCCAGTTAATGAATTGGTTGTAGCGGAGAAGTTTCTTAGCTCTTGCTTGATTGAACCAGCCACACCAGAAAAATCACGGCTGAGTTTGGCTACCTCAGCTGCGGCAATGGCTGTGTTCCTGGTAGCAGCGTTGAGGTTGGCGACAAAGTTGGGGTCAGTATAGGTATTGGCAAAGCGGATAGTGCTGCGAATCAGTTCCTCGGAACTAGCACCGATCTGCCCTTGCAGACGCGTCTTATTGCAAACAATGAGTTGAGGATTGCACTTAGGATCGTTGGGCGTGGCAACTTTCACTCCTACTGGCAGGGACCCCCGAGGTGTTATTTCTAGATATGTTTCGCCGATTAAGCCGGATTGATTAGCTTCAACTAAAACATCACGCGGTATCACCAGGTCATCTGGTGCAAGTTCAATTGTTACAGCTACGCCATTGGGACCAGGAGCGATCTCCGAAATTTTCCCCACATTAACACCGCGATAGCGAACCGTTGCCCCAGTTTGCATCCCAGAAACATTAGCAAAATCCACTATCACTTTGAAGGTGCGGTTCCCAGGGCTGAGACCGCGCAGCCATAAGATTAAACCACCAAACAAAGCTATTCCCAGCAGAATTAACAAACCAACGGACCCTTCTCGAACCGTTCGCGATCGCATTAGTTCCTCCTCTCTCAGCTTTCGGCAAGTAATGAAGTGCTGAGTTATGAGTTTTGAATCCAGAGCCTTAACTCAAAACTCATAACTTAAAACTCATAACTCTCGCAAAGCTATCCTAACCTCCAACCTGGATTGGCCCGGTGACACTACCACTAAAGAATTGTCGAGCGAGAGGATTTTCTGTGGTATCTATATCATTGACCGTACCCTGCCACTGCACCTTGCCCTGGTAGAGAAACACAATTCGGTCAGCGGTGCGGCGAATGGTGCTGTCTTGGTGCGTCACCATTACATAGGTGCTACAGCCACCTTTAACACGCTGGAGATCGCGGACTAAATCCTCAATCACGGTTGAAGCTATGGGATCAAGACCAGCTGTAGGTTCATCATATAGCAAAACTTCTGGCGTATCTCTGGGATTGTCTGGGTTGGACATAATGGCACGGGCAAAACTCACCCGTTTACGCATACCACCGGATAGTTCAGCTGGATAGCGATCGCTCACTCCAGGCAACCCAACCATCTCTAGCTTTTGCTCCACCAGTTGCCGAATTTTCCGGCGCGATAGTTTTGAGTGCTGAAATAGCAGGAAGCCAACATTCTCTTCCACGGTTAAAGAATCGAATAAAGCCGCCTGCTGAAACACCATGCCGATAAAAATTGGGTCTTGGGCATCTTCAATTAACCCCTGCCTTAACTGTCCCTGCACATAAATCTCACCGGCATCCGGTGCGAGTAAACCGGCAATAATACGCAGAATCGTTGATTTGCCAGTTCCAGAAGGGCCAATAATCCCTACTGCCTCACCCGGATAAATCGTCAGGTCAGCATTATCCAGGACAACACTGCTACCAAAAGACTTACTAATACCCTTCAGTTCAATCAGCGGCTTTGGCATAATGTATTCTACACGGTCATAGATAGCGCTCTTTTGGCTGTTGGTAATGGAAAAAGTTTTAAGTTTTGAGTTTTGAGTTTTGAATTAAAAACTGTATTTAACTCTACACTTGGCACTCAATACTCATACCCCATTACCAACCAAACTCTCAGTTTATGCCCGTGCAAAGTATCGTGAGCAAGCAGAATTACCGGACACCCTGGCGCACTCCGTTAGGTGTAGCAGCGGCATTTTCTTCTGAGGCTTCTAGTCCAAACACCCGATTGAAGGCTTTTTGCACTTTATAGCCTGAATCAATAGACTCTAAGGGGTCTTTACGCAGCCGATGGCGCAGGCACAAGGTGATGACGCGACGAATATCGTCTACGGTAACTTCGTTGCGCCCTTCAAAGGCTGCTAAGGCTTTAGCTGCACGGTTGGTAACAATATCGCCCCGCAAGCCATCAACATCAAGCTCAGAACAAACTTCCGAGATTTTCACCCGCAGGTCATAGTCGATTTTTACTTCCGGTAGACGTTTTTGAGCCTCTACAATCCATTTTTGCAATTCCTCTTGCTGTATTCGGTATTTTTCGATAAATTCGTAGGGAGTTTGGTCAAATTCAGCTCGTTGCTCAACAATTTGCACCCGCAGAGTTGGCTCTTTGACGGTGCGGATTTCTGCGTGCATTCCAAACCGATCCAGCAGTTGGGGTCGCAGTTCTCCTTCTTCGGGGTTGCCGGAACCTACAAGAACGAAACGGGCGGGGTGGCGAATAGAAATGCCTTCCCGTTCGACGGTGTTCCAACCGCTTGCTGCTGAGTCCAGCAGCACGTCTACTAGGTGGTCATCGAGTAGGTTGACTTCATCTACATAAAGGATGCCGCGATTGGCTTTTGCTAGAAGTCCTGGCTCAAAGGCTTTGACGCCTTCGGATAACGCTTTCTCAATGTCTATCGTGCCGCAAACTCGGTCTTCTGTGGCACCCAGAGGCAGGTCAACCATTGGCACTTTTTTCTTGGTCACTGCGGGTGATGCCTGCTGTTCGATTATTTGTTGCCTGACTTCATCGCTCATCAAGTCGGGGTCGCTGGGATGGCTGTTGAAGGGGTCATTGACAACAACTTCAATTTCTGGTAGTAAATCAGCCAGTGCGCGGATGGTTGTGGATTTGCCGGTGCCGCGATCGCCCATGATCATGACCCCGCCAACATAAGGATCGATCGTATTCAGCAGCAAAGCCAGTTTCATCTCTTCCTGACCGACGATGGCAGTAAAAGGAAAAACCACGCGGCGTTTAGGGGGCGCTTGGGCAGTCGGACTCACTTCAATTACCTATATTTAAGAATCTTTGATCGCTGCCTCTCATTTTGCCATATGGCGTTAGCAGTGCTGACGCTAGTGGAGGCAGGCTCCTCTAGATTAGCGGGTTTGAACGGGTTGAAGAAGAGGATAAGCACTTGCTCTGGCATCACCGCCTATAAATACAGTTAGAAGTAGGAGGGAGCGATCGCCTCTCCAGTCTTTTGCCGCTCTGGTTGTGTTGGATTTAGTACAGGATAAAAATTTTTAAGTTTTTGTGGGAATACTTTGTACGAATACTAAGATTATGCTATTCCCTGAAGCCAAGAGGGTCTAGCGTGTATGCCAATAGTCAAAATTATTCGGGCGGCTATCCGTGACATACAAAAGCTTTCAATAGTACCTTCAAGAAAAATATACGAGATTTTCCGTCGCTTAAGTGAAGGAGACTATAGACACACTGAGTTTTTGGAGGGATTTCACTCACTGAGGAGAACAAGACTTGATGATGTGCGTGTTATCTGGGAAGGGGACTGCGGTCATATTTTAATCGTAAAAGCTGGATTGCGAAGAGATGTTTACCAAGACAACTTTGCAGATCGCCAGCGTATTCCTGCTTATGGTTGGAACCCAGAATATGCAGAGATAAGCTCAACAGATGCTACTCAAG
This sequence comes from Aphanothece sp. CMT-3BRIN-NPC111, assembly GCA_019359765.1. GTDB lineage: Bacteria > Cyanobacteriota > Cyanobacteriia > Cyanobacteriales > JAHHGU01 > JAHHGU01. Next base: position 46,652 of record JAHHGU010000002.1, on the reverse strand, counting down.
CCTATGTGTTGAATCGGGAAGAGAACAACGCTTGGTACAGTTTTGTATACGGAGGCTATCGTTACTCACCTATATTGACACAGCTCCAGAGACAAGTATCTGAAGACTTACTACAGGTAGCCAATAACCCCACAGCGGACATTCGCAGCAGAGCTTTATTAGTTCAGAGCGCACCAGGAACAGGTAAAACCGTTTGTGCTGTTTTGCTTGGCTGTGAATTCCACCAACAGTATGAGTGGAACACAATGCTCATAGTGCCAAAAGCACTTTGTAGGGACATAGCAGATTACTCAGAAGTAAAGAACATACGACAGCGAAATACTGAAGGTTTTTTCATTGGTACATTTTCAGAGTGGATTGGTGAAGTTGCTCCCGATATGCGACAGAGGATTGCATCTCCAGAGGAAGAATTACAAGCTTTACAAAACATAGCTGAAAGAATTCATCTCAATATCGGGGAAACAATTAGTTATCATGACGTATTGCTTTACCAAGCCTTTATCCTTAATGATAATAATCATAATCACGATAACAATCCAATCTACAAAACGAACGAAAGGCGCATAAATATACTTAGGAGGATTAGGCGTGAATGGTGGGAAAGAGAACTAAACCACCGTCTATGTCGCCTAGATGCTGCTAAGGAACTTATATCAAACGCACCTATAATTACAAAAAGCGCAGAACGGACAATTTTAATTATTGATGAAGCTCAGGATTATCTACTCGACGAGCTGTTAGCTGTGATTAACCTGTGTAAAAAATGGCATAAACAGAACCATCCAACTTACCTTTGGTTACTAGGAGATTTAAATCAGCGGGTACAGCCAGTAGACTTCAACTGGGGGCATTTAGAACTTAAGCAAACTACTGAGCTTGTATACAACTACCGCAATTCGCAACGCATTTTAGAATTTGCTAACCAGTTTTTGGATTTTGCAAGGCAGGAAAATTTAAAGCTGGGTGGTCGGCATAATGAACTACCAGAACCAGCTAAACCTGAAAATTCGCTTGAAGAGGGTGAGCTAGTGCGTCTGCTAGAGTGTTCATCACTAGATATGGCTTTGGAGTTTCTGAGACAGTTAGCACAGTCCTCTAAATCTGAAGAAGATGATGAGCGATGGTTGCTAAGAAAGTTAGCCAATCAAGTGAGAGTCCTTCATAATAATCTGGATTGCCAGTATGGTAGTTTTGATAGTCTAGAAATTATCAATGCTGAGCAAGCTAAGGGACGTGAATTTGAAGCTGCCGTGGCGTTATGCTTATTTCATGGGACTGGTACACCTTCATTAGAAGAGAGCTTCCAGTGGTACACCTTACTCACCCGCACTCGTTCCCGTTTACTAGTTGTAGCTACTACAGCAGAGTTAGAGCGTATCAACTGTGATGCTCGTGATTATTTTGCCTACTGCGCTCCTATTGATTTCTCTTCTGCCGTGACATGGATTACTGGAGTAGCGAGCGATGTTGATCTAACTCAGATAATAGATGATGTTCATCGATACTTGCAGACAAGTTGGGAAACAGGATACCTTTACTGGGACACATACTTAGCTTTACAGCTAGCAAGGGTTGAGGGAGAAACGCTTTACAAATGGGAGCAGGAGGCAATTTCTATTCTCAAACAACATTCTACTGAGCATTTATGTAGTGAATTAGAACAATGTCAGAGCATTGCGTTGCGCTGTTTACTGCTACGCTCAATGAACTGTTCTTGGCAAGCAGTACGAGAAGCATCTCAGTTACAGGAAGGTGAACCAAGAGAGTATGTACGTCTACTTGAAAGCATCGCTAGAGATCTAGAAAATAAAGGTCTTCCCTACGAAGCAGCGCGAGTACGTACAAGGCTAGAGCAACCTTTTCCCAGTAATTATCCTTTTCCTGAAATAGGATATAAATCAGGTTCTTTACTATCGCTGGTCTGTGAAACTCTGCTCTCAGAACATTTTTAAAATAACTAGCTTAGATGAGGTGATATTTTGGAAGCTTCAGCTGATTTAGCAGCCTATGATGAGACTGATGAAAAAACACTTCGTGACCTTAATAATCTTAGACAAATCATTAAAGAGGGTATCGAAAAAGCCAATAATATACTTAATGAAGCACGTAACTTTGAATCAGTACAAGCATTACTGCAAGAACTAAAAGATACCCGTCAGTATTTAGGTGAAGCACAGGAACAGCTGCAACAGATTTGGCCACAAACCAATGAAGCACTATCTCAGGTTACAGCAGCCAAGTTAGATATTTTTAAACAGGTTGAAGAGAGCCAGCGTCAAATAGAGCAACTAAGTACCTGTATTGATAACAGTAGGCAAGCCTTAGCGGAAATTACTCGTCAAGAAGGCTTAAATGAGTTGCGGCAAGAACTCCAAAATGCTCGTAATGGGTTGAGCGTAGCTCAGACGCAACTACAAGAGGTTCAGAGGCGAAGTCAAGAGCAAGTAGAGGTAATCAATCAAGGGGTAACTCGCGCTGAAGCCGTCAGATTAGATACTGCTAGACTAGCTCAACACAATAGGCTTCAAGTCGGAAAAGTACAGCAACTACGTGGCTCTATTAATCAGAGAGTGACAGACCTAGAGCAAATTTGTAATCAGGTGCTATCTACTGTAGCCGCTATTGGTGGTCAAGAAAGTATGGAAGCCTTACGCCATGAACTTCAGACCATTTCTATTAGATTAACTGAGGCTCAGGCACAACTCCAGGAAGCTGATGAAAGGTTACGTACATCTGAGAGAGAACTACAGGAACGTTCGGTTGTACTAGAGGGATTAGCTTCTCAAGTTCAAAGCGATACATCAACAGTTTCTCAGTTAGCTCAACAAGTAGAAAACGGCACTACTGAAGTTTTAAGAGTGCAATCGGCACTAGAACAACTCCGTCAAAATGTAGTATATACTCTACAACAGACTGAGCAACGAATTGAGAATCAGTGTAATGCTTTTGAGAGGCAACTACAGGAACGTTCGGTTACTCTAGAGGGGTTTGTCTATCAAATTGAAAGCGATCGCACAACTGTCTCTGAGCTAGCTCAAGAAACACAAGAGAGAACTGCCACGATTTTACAAGTGCAATCTGAGTTAGAGCAGCTTCGTCAAAATACAGTTCTTACTCTACAACAAACTCAGAGACAAATAGAGAATAGATGTGCTTACTTCAATGATTATTTACAAGAACGTGCTGAACTTTTAGAAGAGGTAGCATCCCAAGTTCAAGCAGACAAAGCCTCAACCTCTGAGTTAGCACATAAAACGGAAGAAGAAACAGCTAAGGTTATACAGGTGCAATCAAACTTAGAGGAATTGCGCCAAGATATTTTGTATAATTTGCAACAAGTTAAGGAACAAATTAAAGAACATTCTCATACTTTTGATAGGCAAATACAGGAACGTACAGTTGCACTCTTAGGTTTAGCCTCTCAAGTTGAAAGCCATCAAGCCGCAGTCTCCCAGTTAGCCCAAGAAACACAACAGAGAAGTGCCACAATTTTGGGAGTGCAATCACAGTTAGAACACTTTCGTGAAAATCTGCTATTTACTCTGGAACAAAGAGAAAGCCAAATTGAAACGCAGTGTAGTATTTTTGATAGGCAAATACAGGAACGTACAGTTGCACTCTTAGGTTTAGCCTCTCAAGTTGAAGGCGCTCAAACAACAGTGTCTCAGTTAGCAAAAGATACAGAAGATAGAAGCGCTACAGTTTTACAAGCGCAATCCGAGTTGGAACAGCTTCGCCAAGACGTATTATCTGCTGTTAACCAACTAGGCGGTAAGAAAGGTTTAGAAAACCTACTGCAACAATATCAAAACATACATAATACTTTAACTGAAGCACAAACAAGCAGCCATAAACTTAATACAGAAGCAAATTCGCGATCGCAATGGTTAAATTTAGATAGAAGTAATCTCCTGCAAGCCTTAACAAGGTGGGGGTAAAACCTCCCCTGCATATTCGCCAGAAGTGCATAGGCTTCCGCCTACTCCTTTACGTCTTCCAACAAGTCTTCTATCAAAACATCAAACGTCCGAGCTAACTTTCGTAGGGCACCTATGTCAGCCATCATCATTCCTTGAGACACTGCATAAGTTTTGATCGTGCTGTAGGACACTCCTGAGCGCTCAGAAAGCTCTTTCAGTGTCCAGCCCTCTCTCGCGGCAAACTCTCTAATCCGCAACCTCACCAATTCTGTTCTTGACATATAGTTTAAAATAAAACTATAGTTGAGTTTATCAATTTAAAAGCGATCGCCCCCAAGCTTCGCAAACTGAAAAGGCAATCGCTTATCCAACAAAATCCCAGGAATCTGGGAGGTAATTATTATGGTAGCAACTCCGAGGCGAAATCTAAGGTTGTTCATCATCTGGCACGCTTTATCACCGTTGAGGCGATCGCCCATTATCTCAAGCTCCAACCCGAATACATCTATCGCATCGATTGCTGGCAATATGTAATCCACGTTGTCGGAAAAGGCGTGAGTACCTTTGTCAGCTATGCTGACATCCCGCCAATTGTAGGAGTCGAGCCACCCACGCCTCAAGATATCCTCTGTTGGCGCAAGCGCTGGAAGAAGAACAAATTCAAAGCGCCTGACTTTTGGGTAGGATTTTACGCGGAAAAATTCAAGCTCGCAGCATACCTGAAAGATTTGTATGCTTGGGGTGAATTAGTCGGCATAATAAAGCTTGGGCTGTCGGAAGCAGCGGTGGAGTGGCTGCGAAAGGTTTATGTTCAGGAAAAAGAATATTGCCTACAAAGCTTATGAAATCAACATTGTTATATCTGCGGATTGTAATTTTGAACAACTAACTACTAACCATTAACAAATCTGATGAACTTTGGTTGGCGACTACTTTACCGAGGTTTTAGAAATGAGGAAAGAAATTGATTAACTCGCCTAGAGCTTCTTACCGCTTCGCGGAGTTATGAGTGTTGAGTTAAAAATTAATAATTCAAAACTCAAAACTTAAAACTCAAAACTTTTGAATTAAGAGTGGTTCCTACCGCAGTGCGACATCTTCTTTTTATTACCGAAAGGTTTCCGCCAGACGTTGGTGGGTTGGCTAGCAGTGCTGGTCGCATTACCGAAACGCTCTCACAGCTGGGCATTGAAGTAGACATCCTCACCTGGAGCCGTTACCTGCAAGCTGGTGAAGTCTTGCCACCAGCAGCAGACGCAGGGATGCCTCGCGTCTACCGAGTGGGGTTGTATCGCCACTGGGATATGACCATGCCCCAGACACTAAATGTGCTGGAATGGCTGCATCAGTCGCGTAGGTATGATGCCGTCTGGGGTCACTATTTGTTTCCGGGTGGTTTTTTGGCAACTTGGTTCGCGGCGTTAAATAAACTTGCTAGTACTGTGAGTGTTCGTGGGAATGATATTGACCGCGCTATGTTTCCACCGGGGGATTTTGCTCGTTTACAGTGGACGCTACAAAAAGCAGATCTCGTGACCTCTGTTAGTGCAGATTTGGCTCGGAAAATCGAGCTGTTAAGCCAGCGAGAGGATGTCATGGTTTTAAAAAATGCGGTGAACGAGCAGACTTTTTCACCATCTGCCTCTGAAGATGATGCCGCTGCGCTGCGGGCATCTTTGGGTATTGCAGAGAATGAGGTGGTGTTGGGATTTGCTGGTGAGTTACGAGAAAAGAAGGGGTCTTCGTTTCTCTTGCAAGCTTTAACAACGGTGCGGGCAAAACGTCCCGCTTGTTTGTTGATTATTGGGGAAGTGAGGGCATCTCAGGAAGCCGCCTTACAAGTCTATGCGGCGCAGCATCCAGAAGACGTGCAGCGGATTATCATTACGGGTCACTTACCCTTACAGACAGATGTGGCAAAGCACCTGCGGCTGTGTGATGTCTATCTCCAGCCTTCGCTTTGGGAAGGAATGCCAAATGCTCTACTGGAGGCAATGGCGTGTGGCTGTTGCTGTATTGTTAGTGATGCTGGTGGGATTATAGAGATAATTGAGCATGGTAAAAATGGCTTTATAGTTGGGCGTCCCCATTTACACCGGCTGGGTGAGGCAGTGCTAGAGTGTTTGGAATTGCCTCTAGAGGTGCGGCGTCAGATTGAGGTAGCGGCGCGCGATCGCATTCACACCGAATATTCCCTAGAAATGGAGAAATTGCGGCTACAAGAAGTGCTTACCCGTTTGATGCCCAATTCCTCATAAACTTATACTAAGGCGTTACCAGCCTGTTTCCACTCAAGACAATTTCGTAATCGCATACTCCCACTATGAGGGCAAATGGAAAATCTAGCTTGGCTCGATTTAGCGACAGGCGGTTTGGCGCTAGTTATTTTGATAGGCGGATTGGCGATGTTGTTCAACGGTATTTCAGCGTTTGACCGAAAATAATGGGTTTCAAGCCCCGCCCCTTCGACAAGCTCAGGACAAGCCTTTAACGAAGTAGAGGGCGGCTTTTTATTTTAATGGTCTTCTGATATTAGACATTTGATACCCAATAACTCAGTATCAAACGTGTTTATCTATGAGTTCCGCGTCAATCCGAAACCACAACAGGTAGTAGCCATCAACGAAGCAATCAGGACATCTCAGTTCGTCCGCAACAAGGTACTTCGTTATTGGATGGACAACCGTGGTGTTGGCAAGACCGAAATGTTTAGATATAACACGCTCTTGAGGAAAGAGTTTAAGTTTGTTGAAGACCTAAACTCCCACGCTTGCCAGACGGCTGTTGAAAGAGTATTAAGAGCGGTGAATCGCTTTTACGACAATTGTAAAAAGCAAGTACCAGGCAAGAAGGGATACCCGCGATTCAAGCGTTATTCTCGCTCTGTTGAATATAAAGTATCGGGATGGAAGTTATCAGAAAATAGAAAGCATATTAACTTCATTGATAAGAAAGGTATAGGCTATCTTAAACTGATAGGTTCTAGAGACCTGAACTTCTATCAAATAGAGCAAATCAAGCGAGTTAGAATTGTACGTCGAGCGGATGGTTATTACGTACAGTTCTCGGTGCAGCTAGATGCTAGGGACACTGTTAAACCGTTGATTCCTAGCCAAAAAGCAGTAGGCATTGATGTCGGCATCAAGTACTTCTTGGCGGATAGTCAGGGAAATATTGAGTATAACCCACAATTTTACCGTCAAGGCGAACAACAATTAAATCGTTTAAACAGGAGGAAGTCTAAGAAATATCGTCAGGGTTTACCTCAGTCCAAAAACTATCACAAGGCTAGATGCCAGTATGCTAGAGGGCATTTAAAAGTAAGTAGGCAGCGAGAAGAGTTCATCAAGAGAGTGGCACTCCGTTTAATCAAGTCTAACGACTTAGTAGCCTACGAAGATTTAAATGTGAAAGGCATGGTCAAAAATCGACATCTGTCCAAGTCGATAGCTGATGCGGGATGGTCAAATTTTAGAAGATGGCTAGACTATTTTGGCTACAAATATGGAAAGATAACTGTTGCCGTTTCTCCATACAGCACTAGTCAAAATTGCTCTAACTGCGGTGAAAAAGTGCAGAAGTCTCTATCTACTAGAACTCACGTTTGTTCTCATTGTAATTATGTGTAAGATAGGGATATTAATGCTGCGCTCAACATTCTGCACAAGGGACTAAGTACCGTAGGGCATACGGAATCTTATAAGCTTGGGGAGTTCGATCCTCTGGCTTCGTTGGAGCAATCCTGCGGGGTTAAGATTGGACTGTGAACCAAGAATCTCCGTGCATCGACGGCCGGAGAGTGTCAAAAAAAAGATAAGTAGCAAGCGTTCTATTTCATCAGAATTATCATTCGAGATTACTTAGCCGCTTACCCCACTTTTTAACCAACTCAGCCGCTATCTCCACCATTTCGGACTCAAAGGTTTGAACATAATCCGCCAGGGAAGGGGATAGCTGCTGTTGTTCCAGAGTTGCCTTGATCGTATCTGGATCGTCTTGAGACGATAATGTCTCTAAAAGGGTGGACTGAAAGGTTGCTAACTCATCAGACATGACGCACTATCCTTCACCACTTGTTTCATTCGCAAGAAATCTTGTCTAAATCCAACGATTTCAGCTTCGGTGTGCAGGGTATGACCGATGCGCTCAAAGATCACTGCTTCAACATTAGGGCAGCTATGAAGTGCGATCGCCAGTAGCTCAAAGACCGCTTCCGGCACCTGATCATCGTGCGTATCACGCCGAATCTTTTTGGTCTGTTGCCCCTTTGAGGTGACACTCCAGGAACCGCCAGAAACGTGCAGTTCTCGCACCCGATGCAAAGGATAGCGTTTTAATAACTGCTCGGCAGACTGTTGAAAATTGTGCAGTTGACAGTATAAATTGTGCAAATCTAACACTAAAAAACCATCCACTGGCTCCAGCAGTCGATCGATAAACTCTCCCTGCTGCAACACATCCTGCCATCCAAATGCAAACGCTAAATTTTCCAATCCCACGGGCACATTTGCTGTGTCTGAAAAACGTTTTAGGTTATTGCGCCCTAGCTGCAAAGTTTCGGGAGTCAAGGGCATCGGCAACGGCGCACTTTGGTAAAAATCTCCTGCCGCCATCCAGCCAAAATGCTCGGAAATGTGGCGATAGCGATAGTCAAGGCATTCTTGTTGCAATAATTTAAGCCAGTGGGTTTGGCGTTCATCTTGCTGCGCTGACAAAAGTGAGTAGCTGACACCATGCCCAATCAGGCGATCGCGTTGGCTGTAAAACTCAAGCAATTCTTCAACCCAAGGAGGCTTTGCCGCTATCCCCCAACTCATGTCAAAGCTCCACTCTAATACTTCCACTTCCCCAGACTCAAACAAAGGTTGGGCAGCCCGGAAAAAATCAGACTCCATCATTAATGACAGTCCGACCATAGGAGTACGGCGTTTGGATTTAAACATCGCCAATTAGGATAACTTTAACTTTCCAGCAGTTCATCACATCATTCAGCAGGCGCGGTACGCGCCTGCTGAAAATTAACCCATCCCACAGGCAGGGCAAGGAAAACTTGGCGCTTGCCGTCGTAAAGGAGGCGTCTGAGCTTCTAGCGAAATTTCAGAGTTCTCAGAGATTGTTGGTTGATCCTGCAAGTTCTGCTTGCTGAACTGCACACTCAAGTCCGCAGCAGGAACACTGGGCGCTTGCCGCCGTAGAGAAGGTGTCTGATCTTCTAGCGAATTTGTAGAGTTTTCAGAGATTGCTGGTTGCTCCTGCAAGTTCTGGTTGCCAAAGTGCATACTCACGTCCGCAGACTGTACTGGAGTTTCCACCCCAGAACTCAAAGCAGCCAACAGCCCGACAAGGGTAGAAATCATGATGCCAAACTTCTTAAACATAGGGTTCTTTCAGATAAGGATCTGCTCCCGTTACATCACGCCCAGTCTAAAGCTTCGGTACTGGATCGCAACTTTCGTTTCAACTTTTGAAACTGAAAAGACCTGTGAGCACAAGTTATTGTGAGGTTTACACGGACGGTGCGTGATCGCATTCACACCAAATATTCCCTAGAAATGGAGAAATTGCGGCTACAAGAAGTGCTTGCCCGTGTGATGCCCAATTTCTCATAAGCTTTGACTAAGGCGTTACCAATCTGTTTCCAGGTGTAATAATTCTCAATCCCCTGACGCTTTAGATGCGTTTGCCCTAGCCCTATTTGGAATTCTCTTAGAGGAGAATCATGGCAACATATGCGGTGAACTTGCGCTTAGAAAAGGTTACGGAACAGCATGCCGAGATCCTGTACTCCTATATAAGCGACCCACGGCTTTACGAATATCTTGAGGATCAAATCCCCACCCTCATGGAGGTTAAGCAAAAGTTCAAGTTCGCCGCGCTAGAAAAATCGCCCGACAATGACACCATGGTCTGGCTGAAATGGGTCGCCACAACCCCCCAACACCAACATGTTGGTGCTGTCGAAATAGGTATTTTTGACGATCACTACGCCGAAATCGGCTTTATGACATTCGTTGGTTTCCAGAACCGGGGGTATGCCCCCGTATACTGCTCTCTAGCGATTGCCGAGGCCCAACGGCGCTTTAGCTTCTGGGCGCTACACGCGTCGGTGAATGAACAAAATCTTGCCTCCCGTAAGGTGGTCGAGAAGCTTGGGTTCGAGTTGCACCTCGTCAATCGGAATGCAGAGTTCATCAAAGGCAAGCCGTCCGATGAATTCATTTACGGTCTGACCTTCTGATATCGTTTCCGGTTGCATCGGACTTGTTTGGGTTGGATTGGGGATAATGTACGATCCAACTTGCGTAGGGCACCGAAGCGTCAAATTGCGACGACGCGCGATCGCATTCACGCCGAATATTCCCTAGAAGTGGAGAAATTGCGGCTACAAGAAGTGCTTGCCCGTGTGATGCCCAACTCCTCATAAGCTTCTACTAAGGCATTACCAGCCTGTTTCCAAGTGTAATAATTCTCAATCCGCTGACGCGCGGCAACAGCTAGCTGGCTTCCCAATCCCGGATCGAGCCACAACTTCATTAGGGCATCTTTAATTCCCTTTGCCGATCCTGGTTTAACTAATAGAAAATGCACCCCATCGATGCCTAGTTCTCTTACGACTGGCAAATCACTGGCAATTATCGGCGTTCCAGATCCCATTGCTTCTAGAACCTTAAGGGGACAACAGCCTTGCACAAGATTTCGGTCATTGGGTGTTAAGGGCGCAACAACCGCATCAGAGGAATGGAGATAACCGACGAGTTCCGCTTGCGATACTGGTGGTAAAATCGTCAACTGGTTTGCCACTCCTAACTTGAGGGCTAGCTGTTTCAAAGTTTGACAAGTGCGATCGCGTCCTATTCCAATTACCATTAATTCCACTGGAAAATCGCGGCAGGCTAGTGCCAAAGCTTCAACCGCCAAGTTAACGCCCTGCCATGCAGAAAGGGTACCGAAATATAACAGACGAAAGGGAGAAGAGTAGCAGGAAGTGTAGGGTAATAATTCTTTTCCTGCTTCTCCTACTCTCTTCCTAGTCGCTTCAGGGTCATAGGTAAACACATCCAAATCAACTCCATTGGGAATGACACGGATTTTTGAGGCTGGAACATCCCTCGTCTGGAGATAGTCACGGGTGACACAACTGGGGGTAACAATTAAGTCAGACGCATCTAGACAAATTTGTTCTTGGGCTTTTAACTTCTGCAACAGTTCCCGGTCGTCTGCAACTGCTGGGTAGCGATATTTAAGTTCAATAGACGGCAGTCCATTCACCTCAAAAATTAGCTTGTCACAGAGCCTTTTCTTATTAAGGGCAATGGGAAATCCCTCATAAATTGAACGAATATGTACGGCTTCAAATCGGCGTCCCTGCCACCATGCACCCAACATGGTACGAAAATACAGCACGCGGTTAATTAGTGTATCCCCAATAGCAGGCAAAGTTGTTTGGATGACGCCCTGCCAAAGTTCTTGGGGTTGGGTAGGCTCAGATGTGGGTGAAACCGTCACCAGATGGACACCCCCAAACTCACCCGCAAGGGCTTGAGCAAACGCGGCAATGTGAATTGCGGCTCCCTTGGGCGCTGGTACTATATCAAAAGAAATGTAAGCTAACCTGGGCTGGTTCATAAATTCAATAGTCTGAAGCCGGATTTGATTTCAGGGGAAATAAGTAATTAAATATATTTCCGGATTGTTAGAAACATACCCACAGGCTAAAGCCTGGGGCTAAACAAACGAAGCCTGCCTACGCAGGCTCAAAGAAACTTTTGTATTTTAGGCCGCGTTAGGCGGCCTTTGTACGTGTAGCCGCGCCTTCAGGCGTTCGGCTGCTTACTATCAGAAAAGTGGTTTTAAGATATTTTTAACCACAGATAAACACAGATAAACACAGATACCAGACAGATAAACACAGATACCAGTATGTATTAAACCAGTGAAACGTATTTTTCTGATAGGCTCTAAAGCCTCTTATGGAGAAAATGACGGGTTTGAGATAACCCTGATTACCTGCTCTTCTTGCAAAAGTTTATTACCTCTAAAAATGCTCAATTCTAAACCGTTAACAATGTATGTGATATTTCCATTATCAACAACAAATCCAGTTCCTTCTTCTTCTTGAGCGGGGAGAGGAATAGTATGGGTGCCATTTTTCTTGTTAATCCCAGTATAAAAAAAGCCTTTGCTTGTATAGCAGATATACACCTTAAAATTATTTGTCTCAAAATAGTTGACAAGCTGCCCACCCCCTGCATTAACAGGGCAATTGTGTGGGTTAACCTGCTGCGGAAAAGTATGGGCTTGAGCAGTTTCGCTTATTAAGGAACCGAAAATTAACCCCATAGCTGCTGTTCCAAGCATTATATGTAGTTTCATGATGCGAATCTCCTTGGGTAAATTGTTGGTGTTGCAAAGTTTTTTAACTGTGTCTATTCCTTTTCACGTTCACTATGTAGTTTTTATGCTCGCAGTAGACAAAAGTTTTTTGGTATCTTCAGGTAGTCAGTAGTTGAGCGTATATGTTTCTTGACCTGCTGATGCTCCCTTTGGTGGCCTGTTAGTTCATGCGTCCTCGCCAAAACATCACTGACCTATTTTCGACGTTCCTGCAATTTGAGGCAGATCGCTTCGGTGGCTGGGTTACAGACCCTAAATTGCGCCGCAGCATGCAAAATTGTCTGGGACAGTTGCCAGAAGCGCAAACCTCAGAAAATTTTTGGACACTCTACTGGCATAAGCGCTGGAAAGCTCAGCAGACGAATCTGGCTGAAGCCCATCTGTCTGCTTACTTGCAAGAAAGCTGTTATTGGGCAGCACAAAAGACTATTACCCGCTTTGCCAGTACGCAGTACAAATTGTCTGACTTTTTTCAAATTGCGATCGCAGAACTCCCGAAAATCCTCAAAGTTTGCGATCCCGACCAGCGTGCCAGCCTGAAAAGCTATAGCAGTGTGGCTTTCGGCAATATCATTCGAGATGCTCTGCGCCAGAAACAGGAAATCGACTTATGTAATGATTGGGCATTACTGCTGAAGATCAGCCGCAAGCGGCTACAGCAAGCTTTACAGAGTGCTGGGCTAAATGCTGAAAACATGGCTCGTTACCTATTAGCCTGGACTTGTTTTGAAGCTGGTTATGTCATGAGCAAGTCTCCTGGAATGCGTCAGTTGCAACGACCTGACCGAGCCACCTGGGAGGCGATCGCAAAACTATACAATAGTCAACGTCAAACTCAACTAAAGCCACCAGGGCCGGAATGCAGCCCAGAAACCCTGGAAAAATGGCTGGTATATTCTGCTAAGCAAGCGCGTTCCTATCTATATCCACAGGTAGCCTCCCTCAACGCACCTAAGTTGGGACAGGAATCTAGTGAATTGCAGGATGATTTGCCAGATGCCACCAATGAGTCTTTACTGGCAGGTTTAATTGCCCAGGAAGAAACCGAAGTTCGCCAGAGCCAACAGACTCAGATCAACAGCATTTTAACCGCAGCCCTAGCACAACTAGACCCCCAAGCAAAAACACTGGTGGAGCTATACTATCGCCAAGGACTGACCCAGCAGCAAATCGCGCAACAGCAACAGATACCGCAATATACAGTTTCCCGGCGACTGGCTAAGGCAAGAGAATCATTGCTGCTAGCACTAACTCGGTGGAGTCAGGAGACACTGCATATTTCCCCTACTTCCAACGTGGTTAAACATATAAGTGCAGTTTTAGAGGAGTGGTTGCAAAGCTATTACAGCAATCCAAACCAAAATTCCTCAGAGGAGGTATCTGAATGACATTTGCGTTTGCTCCCCCAACTGAATTATGGCTAGAAGTTTCGCCAGCAGTTCAAAATCAATCTTGGCAGCAAAGCCAGTCGTTTGTAACTTCTGGTGGTCGCTGGAATACCTATTTAAATCAAATCTGCATCAGCACCTTCCTTCCCTGGCTTCAGGCAGAGTATGCACCGGAGGCAACAGTTGATGTCACAGCGTTCCCCAGTTGTTGGGAAGTGGTGAACGGAACTGTAATAACTATTGATACAAAGCGCCTGCTTCTAATTCCGGACAAGACGCTGGAAACGAAAGAATTTAGCGTGCCGCAAGAATGGATAGATATTCCTAACTGGGTAGCAGATTACTACCTGGCAGTCCAAGTCAATCCAGAGGGTGAGTGGATGCGAATTTGGGGTTACACAACCCACGAGCAACTAAAAACCGCTGGTAGCTATGAACCAGAAAGTCGCACCTACAGCTTAGATGCCAGCGAAATGATTCAAGACCTTAATGTTCTGTGGGTAGTACGTCAACTTTATCCGAACGAACAGACACAGACGGAAATTGCCCCCTTACCTGCGATTTCAGATACTCAGGCAGAAAATCTATTGCAGCGTCTAGCAAGTCCAGCAGTCTTCAACCCGCGATTAGAATTGCCGTTTGAACGTTGGGGTGCATTGCTAGAACGCTCAGATTGGCGGCAACGCCTTTATCAACAGCTGCGAGGAGAAACAGCACGAGAAAGTTCAGCAACTCCAGCAAGTGTGAACTTGAGTCAGTGGTTCCAAAATGTCTTTGAGGAAGGTTGGCAGGCACTCGAAGCGCTATTTGGTCAAGAGCCAAACTTAGCCTTTAACTTTCGACAGGCTTCTGCCTCCAGTGAGCAGCAAGTTAGACGGGTTAAGCCGATTAACTTGAACACCCAGGCAGGCAGTGAAACTGTACTCTTGATGTTAACTTTAGCTGCACAAATTGATGGCAGAGTAGAAATTCGCGTTCAACTTTATCCAATAGATCGAAATAGCTATCTACCTGCTCATGTCATACTAGCTTTGCTTTCAGCATCGGGAGAAGTTGTCCAGTCTGTTCAGGCACGAGAGCAGGATGACTCTATTCAACTAAAGCGGTTCAAGTGTGCGCCAGGAAAACAATTTAGTATCCAAGTTGCCATAGATGATTTCAGCTTTACAGAATCGTTTGTCAGTTAAAGCTTATCTGAAAAACCCCTTTTGGTAACTATAATAGAATCTGCTTCCGCTTGATGAGCCTCCATATAAGATCTCAGCAGTGCATTGATCTGCGTCTGATATCCTCGCCCCTGCCCTTTGAACCAATTCAACACATCTCGATCCAGACGTAATGTAACTTGCGCTTTGTTCGGTGCAGGCTTTAAGCCACGACGCACAACTGCCTTGACAAACATTTCCGGCGTAATTTCTGGGCAATCCCACAAGTCAATGTCTTCATCTGTCATCGCATCAAGGCGTTCCCAATCAGTTTGCGATTTGCTCGAAATAGGTTCTTTCTTCATATTTGGTTGCCTTCCTCATTGAAATAATGCGAATGTGGCGATCGCATTCAGTATGAACCACCACAACAACTCGTCCTTTAAACCTCTTGCTCCCAGTCAATTTATCCTCTGCGTACCTCTGCGTTAACCTCTGCGTCCTCTGCGTTAAAAAAACAAAATCCATTTACCTGAGGATCTAGCGATCGCTCTTTAGCCTCAAGCCACACACCATGAGTCAACTCGTAGTTCTAAACCTGGGAAAGGGAAACTGGCAGCAAGGATTTTCATCCATAGTCGCCCAGCTTTGGCAAACGGATAGTCCTAATCCCATGCAATTTATTGGAGGATTACCTGCTGCACAAGAACTGGAAGTTCTTTACCAACGCTGGCAACAGCTGTATGAAACGTTGTACTTGAGCTTAGGCTGGCGTCGCTTCAACGAGCCTGGACTGGAACTTGAGTCTGACTTTGAGATTGATGAGGAAGATGTAACTCATGTTTCCCAGGCGGAGTTCGACAACCTTTGTCAGCAATTGCAACATTGCCTCAATAACTGGCTTAATGGCGATCTGTTTCGCAATATTGACCGCCAACTGCGAACTAGATTAATTCCGAATGATGAGATTCGATTCATCATTACTGCTGAATCTGATTCAGTGTTAAGGCTTCCTTGGTGCCTGTGGCATTTTTTTGAAGATTACCCCAAAGCTGAGCTTGCCTTAAGTCCACAAGAATATAGCCGTTCAGTTAAAGCATTTTCTACAGCATCTCGTCAAAAAAAAGTGAGAATGCTGGCGATATTGGGCGATCGCCAGGGCATCGATATTGCTCAAGATCGGCAGTTGCTAGAGCAGTTATCCCATACAGATATAAAGTTTTTAGTTGAACCTAACCGCTCCGAGTTAACGCAACAACTTTGGGAGTCAGGGTGGGATATCCTCTTTTTTGCAGGGCATAGCTCCAGTCAGGGAAAAGGGCGGATGCAGCTGAATCAAACTGACACCCTGACTATCGACCAGTTGAGATATGGTTTGAGAAAGGCGATCGCACAGGGATTAAAGCTAGCAATTTTTAACTCCTGCGACGGGTTAGGGCTGGCGCTAGATTTGGCAGATCTCCATATTCCTGAAGTAATTGTCATGCGGGAGCCAGTACCAGATTTAGTTGCTCAAGAGTTCCTCAAGCATTTCCTCATCGCCTTTTCTGAAGGTCAATCTCTGTACATGGCGGTAAGAGAGGCACGGGAAAGATTACAGGCTCTAGAGGATGAGTTCCCCTGTGCTACCTGGTTGCCCGTCATTTGTCAGAATCCAGCTGTAGAACCACCGACTTGGTTACAGTTGGGAGGCATTCTTCCTTGCCCCTATAAAGGTTTATTTGCCTTCCGGGAAGAAGATGCACACCTATTCTTTGGACGGGAGCAATTCATTCAGGATGTGGTGACGGCGGTTAACAGAAAGCCCTTGGTGGCTGTAGTTGGCCCATCTGGAAGTGGTAAATCTTCGGTAGTTTTTGCCGGGTTGGTTCCGAAACTGCGCCTAGGAGAGCAAGGCTTTACGCCCCCCCAAATTGTCTCTTTTCGTCCCGGGAACAATCCTTTTGAGGCGCTGGCGGCGGCACTCGCCCCTCTGTGGCAAGAACGAGAATCCCAAATTCAAAATTCAAAATTGCCGGAGCGCCATTTAGTTGAACAAAAATTAGCTACTTTGCTGCGGCAAAATGACAAAGCTTTATACAAGATTGTAGAAAGCCTAGTACAGGTATCTACAACTCGCCTAGTTTTAATAGCCGATCAATTCGAGGAACTCTACACCCTTTGTCCAGAGTCAGAACGTGAGCCTTTCTTGAATAAATTGCTAGAGGCGGTGAGATTTGCCCCAGCCTTTACCTTAGTTATGACTTTGCGGGCTGACTTTTATGGAGCCGCTCTTTCTTATCGTCCCCTTAGCGATGCCTTGCAAGGGGCAATCCATAACCTCGGCCCCATGAGCCGCTCAGAATTACAGTCAGCAATTAAAGAGCCAGCAGCCAGAATGCAGGTACGGTTGGAGCCAGAGTTAATAGATAAACTCATTGATAATGTTTGGGGACAAGCAGGGCGTTTGCCGTTACTAGAGTTTGCTTTAACTCAGTTGTGGTCAAAACAACGGCAGGGGTGGCTGACTGATCAGGCTTATTTAGAGATTGGTGGCGTAGAAGCAGCATTGGCGAATCACGCGGAAGCAGTGTATGCCCAGTTTTCTGAGGCTGATAGGCAACGGACACAGCAGGTGTTTATGCAGTTGGTGCATTTAGGGGAACACACAGAGGCTACCCGCAGGTTAGCTACTCGCAATGAGGTTAAGGAAGAAAACTGGGATTTAGTAACGCGCTTAGCGTCTTCCCGCTTGGTAGTTACTAACCGCAACGAGTCTACAGGGAACGAGACTGTGGAAATCGCACATGAGGCGCTGATTAAAAACTGGGAACGCCTGAGACATTGGCTGCGGCTTGATGGCGAGTTTCGCAGTTGGCAAGAGCAGCTGAGAATGGCTAGGCGGCAATGGGAAAATAGCGGCTCTGATGAAGGGGCTTTGTTGCGAGGAAAGTCCCTGGCAGATGCAGAATATTGGCAGCAACAGCGCCCTAATCAATTAAGCGATGAAGATAGAAGTTTCCTTGAACTGAGTTTGGCACTTCGCGATCGCGAAATCAAGAAGCAGAAGCGCCGGCGGCAGCTGACAATCTCATCCCTGACAGGTGGCTTAATAGGAGCATTGATTTTAACTGGGATAGCTTTGTGGCAGTGGCAAAATTCAGTTATTAGTGAGAGCGAAGCTATTAGTAAATCCTCGAGATTGCTCTCTGGTTCAGGTCAAGAGTTTGAAGCCCTGAAAGAAAGTATTAGATCTGCCAGAAAGTTACAACAGGCAAGCTGGACACAGAAAGATTCCCAGCTAACGTCTCAGGTAGTGGGTGCCTTGCTAGAGGCGCTTTATGGAGTGAGAGAACGCAACCGCCTAGAAGGGCATCAGGGTGCTGTCTATAGCGTCAGTTATAGCCCTGATGGGCAAACTCTTGCCTCTGCTAGCGCGGACAAAACCATCAAACTGTGGCGAAAAGATGGAACTGCGATCGCCACTTTAACAGGGCATCAGGGTGCAATCTATAGCGTTAGCTTCAGTCCTGATGGGCAAACTCTTGCCTCTGCCAGCACTGATCAGACCATCAAACTGTGGCGAAAAGATGGAACTGCGATCGCCACTTTAACAGGACATCAGGGTGCAATCTATAGCGTTAGCTTCAGCCCTGACGGACAAACTCTAGCCTCTGCCAGCGCTGATAAAACCATCAAACTGTGGCGAAAAGACGGGACTTTAATCAAAACCCTCATTGGGCATCAGGGTGAAGTTCGTAGTGTCAGTTTCAGTCCTGACGGACAAACTCTAGCCTCTGCCAGTGCTGATAAAACCATCAAACTCTGGAGGCGAGATGGTACCTTACTCAAAACTTTAACAAGCTATACCAGCCCCTTTTTGAGCATAACTTTCAGCCCCGACAGCCAGGTGATTGCTACCACAAGCGAAGACGGTTCTATTCAATTTTGGAACAAGGACGGCAAGCTAATCAAACGTTGGTTTGAGGAAGGTATAGTTCATAGAGTAATTTTCAGTTCTAATGGTCAGACAATTGTTACCGCAGGCGGCGACACCACCGTGAAGCTTTGGAATTTTGATGGTACTTTACTTCAAACCTTCCAAGGGCATACTGATGGAGTTTTCGGAGTAGCTTTCAGTCCTGACGGTCAGACGTTGACCTCTGCCAGCGCTGACGGCACTATCAAATTTTGGAACCAAGACAGCTTGTTATCGCACACTCTCCAGGGGCATAACGGCGACGTTGAAACTGTAGTTTTCAGTCCTGACGGACAAACTCTTGCTTCTGCTAGCGCTGACCGCACTATAAAACTCTGGAGTCGCGATGGGACTTTGCTCAAAACTCTTCGCGGGCATACCGATGTAGTTCATGGTTTGAACTTTAGCCCAGATGGTCAAACTCTAGCCTCAGCTAGTTGGGACAAAACTATAAAACTCTGGAGTCGCGATGGGACTTTACTCAAAACCCTGCGCGGGCATACTGGTAATATCTACATGGCCAATTTCAGCCCAGATGCTCAGACTCTGGCCTCAGCTAGTGGGGACGGCACCATCAAATTTTGGAGCCGGGACGGGGCTTTGCTTAAAACTCTTCGCGGGCATACTGATGTGGTTCATGCTGTGAGTTTTAGCCGCGATGGTCAACTACTGGCCTCTGCTAGTCATGACAGAACTGTGAAACTTTGGAGCCGGGATGGCACTTTGCTAAATACCTTGAGAGGGCATACTAATTGGGTTCATGCTGTGAGTTTTAGCCCCGATGGTCAACAACTCGCCTCTGCCAGTCATGACAGAACTGTGAAGCTCTGGAGCCGTGACGGTAAACTGCTAAGAACTATCGTCGGTCATGCTGATAAAGTCTTAGGCATAAGTTTCAGTTCAGACGGTCAGATATTGGCTTCATCGAGTCGGGATAAAACAGTAAAACTGTGGCATCTTGACGGCAGAGAAATCGCTACCTTGAGAGGGCATGACAAGTGGGTTCACGGTATTAGTTTCAGCCCAGATAGCCCCACGCTTGCTTCCGCTAGTGATGACAAGACTGTGATTATGTGGAATTTAGAGAATCTAAACAATCTAGACGGTCTTCTAGGGCGCGGTTGTGATTGGCTGCATGATTATCTAAAGAACAATATAAATGTCCACAATGAGCGTAGCCTCTGCGACGGCATCATTAAGGGCAAAGTAGACGATGCACAATGAGAGCGATGCCTAAGCTTTCTAGCGGGTAAAGTTAAATATCTTGCCCACCACCAACGCAATCGCTTCTCGTTGCCCTTTGTGGGGTTTGAACCCTCACAGGGTGTTCAAAGACAATTACGGTGCTATGATTGGCGATCGCATAATCTACCATCTATGGGCTAATCTGGTCTAGAACCCTACCGTGCTTATCAGTACGAGCAACTAAAAATATAAATTTTTGTAACGAAATTTAGGATCTACGAGCTGGCATCTGTTAGGAAATAGTCGTAATAGGCTGTTACTGTGCTATGCGCGATCGCTACTAATAAGGATAAATGAATTGACGGAGTTAGTCTGATGCCAATTAACTTAGAAATCTTTCAGAAAAACCTTACTTATGAGATTACAGCAACGGTCGAACAAATTTGGGAAGACTTGAATAAAATAGTTGCTATTGATAGAAATGCAGAATCCCAGCAAGCAAAATTTGGCAAGCTATTAACCATATTTATTGTGGGAGCAGTTGTATCAATATTACTAGCTTTTGCGTCTTTGTTTTTGCCTACGACAGCTGATGGGAGCATTACTTCTCTAGCTGTAGCAATATTCATCCTGGGATTAGTAGTAGGAGGCGGCTTTATAGTTGCAGCTATTTATGCGGGAATGAGGCAGGGACGCTATAGTAGACTAAATTTACCCGACTACAGGCATGAACTACTCAAAAAAGTTTTAGAAATGTTAAAACGCGATATGGAAGATGATGCCAATGTCAGCGTTCGGTTAGTTTTAAGCCCGTCAAATCAAAAAAACAAGCTCATCAAAACAGTACCTCATCGTTATCAATCAGGATTTCAAGTAGATATATTTAGGGATGAATGGTTAAATGTCACTGGACAGTTTCTTGATAAAAGCCACTTTATATTAAGTACTACTGAGCTAAGCCAAACTAAACATGGCTGGAAACGCTCCAGGAGTGGCAAGTCAAAGTATAAATCAAAGTCAAAATCGCAAGGAGCACTTATTAGCTTGACATTAAAGTATCCAACGAACCGATATGGAGCCGTAAAAATTTTAAAAGATGAAGTAATGGGGGCAGTTAAACTACCCGAAGCATCTGAGATTAAGCGATTGCGTTTAACAGATAAAAGTATAAACTTGACGGTGAAAATTTCACCCTCTAACTCTGAAAATGAAGACAATCTGTATCAAACTATTACTATGATGTTGCTCAGCATTTACCAAGTTCTCAATTTAGGACGTATCTTAAGTAAAAAGAAAGAGGCATAAATTCCTGGGAAGAACCTTATGAAATCAATTATTAGAGCGATTACTTCTAGCTTACTGATTCCAGCGCTGATGTTGCTTTTGGGTTGTGGTAGCGGTGCCAAGCAAGGGGCTGATAAACCTATAGCAACTAGCCGTGATGTAACTCCCATTTCTCAGGCAAGTGGCTCACAGTCTGTTGCTGCCAGTAGTGAGGCGCTCAAATTTAAGCTAGAGGGTGGCTCAGAAGCTTTCGCGCTCAAACCCAAGCAAGATGGAGCGAAGCTGGTTGATGCAAATGACAAAGAATTGGCTCGGCTTAACGTCGATGACGGGCAAAAGGTAAAGATTAAGGATGCAGGCGATCGCGTACTGGGCTATGTTGTGCCGGAAGGAAGTTATTGGAAGATTAAAAACGCCGAGCAAACAAAAGAGTTATATATTCTGCGACGACAGGATGATGGAGATTACAAGTTAGAAGATGGAGGAAATAAAGAAATTTACAGAATTAAAAAGCGCGACTACGGTTTGGAAATTGAGACACCTACAAAGCAGTCTTTGTATAAGGTGAAAATTAAAGATGACAAAACTTCTCTGAGAGACGCATCAGATAAGACAGTTCTATATACAAAATCAGGAATTGCCCCAATGGCGATCGCCAGCTTCGGGTTCGACGTCCTGAGTCGCGAGCAAAAGGCGGCTTTAGCTTACGCCGTTAATCGTTCAGGAGGTTGAAGGCAGTGCAGATTCAGCTAAGTTGGACAGATCCAACGACCGGGGAACAGCGAGGTCCTCGCCTGGAAACACCGATAGCTTTGGGAAGAGTGTTTGCAGAGATGCCACAGGAGATTGACGGCAAGCGGGTATCTCGGATTGTTTTAGGTGACGATCGCGTTTCTAATTACCATGCCTTAATTGATGTGTCCAATGATGAGTTAATTGTGGTGGATCAAAATACTGCCACAGGAACGTTAATTAATGGCGTTCGCTTGCCAACAGGCACAATACTTGAGAGCGATCGCCTGCAAGTTGGTCCCTACGAGATTCAAATTAACTTGTCTGAAGTTCGGTCTGCAAGCAGTGAAGCGGGATGCGATCGCAAAGTCGGCTTTCTCTTCCCCCGCCGCTGCGGTCGCACCGATCGCACAGGCTGTCCTTACTGCGATGCTAATAACTCTAACAACGACCCCTATGTGTACGAGCATTCTTACTATTCTGGATTTGGGCGTTATGAACGTGGCTATTGGGGCAGCAATTACTACGACAACCGCGATTACTACTTCTACAACTCTGAAACTGGCAACGTAGATTTTACGGAAGCAGATAACATCTCTATGGAGATGGAAGGCGACGAAGATTTTGAAGTAGATATGGGGGCAAGTTGATTGAAACCGGGGAAACCTGGCTAATCTACGCTTTGGGAGGAGGTTGGGGACATCTCACTCGCGCCCTATCTTTAGGTAGGATTGCTGCTCGTCGCTATCAAGTTAAAATTCTCAGTAACAGCCCTTATGCAGCTTTTATACAACATAAATTACCGGAATTAGGTTGTCAGCTACAGATAATTGCACCTGATGCTGGATTAAACCGTACCTGCGAACAAGTGCGGGAGGTGTTGCTAAACTCTGAGTGCGATCGCTTGATTGTAGATACTTTTCCCAGAGGGTTGGGTGGTGAGTTAGCAGATATCTTACCCCAGCTAAAACACATTCCTCGGATTTTAATTCATCGCGATCTCAAACCTGAATATGTTCAAAAGTTCGGGTTGCGATCGTTTGTGGCTCAAAACTATGACGCTGTTATTGTGCCGGGAGAAGGAGAAGATTTGCCCCTGGCAGACTTGCCCATAGTGCAGCATACTCGTCCTTGGTTAATTCGCAATGCTGATGAATTGCCAGATAGAACCCAAGCACGTAAGTTATTGCATTTAAATGCAAAAGTCAGCAGTCAGCAGCCAGAACACCAAATAATTGATCCTTCCCAAAAAACTATCCTCGTATGTGCCACTGGTAAACTTTCTGAATTGCCCCACTTTGGTATCCTCACCAGTCAACTAGCCGCTAGTTTTTCTGATGTTACTGTGCGGTGTTTGTCTCCTATCTATCCCACTGGTTGTCCACCAGCATTGTGGGTGTCTCATTGGCCAGCAATTGAATGCTTCCCGGCAGCAGATGTTGTTGTCGGAGGTGGTGGATATAACACAGTGTATGAATGTGCAGTATTGGGCGTGCCGTTGGTGGCTTTGGTCTGGAAGCGATTATACGATCGACAACTGCGGCGCGTAGATAAAGTTACTTCTTGGGTACAGAATATGCAGGTGACTATGCGTACGTCTCCTATAGAGGCAGTTCAGTCATTTCTGAACCAGCAACAGCAAAACATCGATCAGCATTTGGTGAGTTACACAAACGGTGCTGTAGAGGCAGTGCGCCTTATTGAGCAAGCGAATTCATTTTCAATCCGATGTATTTCCAAACATGCTAACTCGTAATTCATCTATATGAATTTACAAAAGTAGGGAGACGAACCATTCGCACAACAGATTTCCGAGTGAAAAGTTTATCGCAGATGTCGAACTATCCTTTAGGCTAGTGAACCCTTAGTCTGATCGCGTCACACTAAAATCAAGCGCGGATTAAAACAAACTAATTTCCCACGCCGTGAATCCAACAGACAGGAGCAATAACTAATGATTCCCACACCTGGCGGACAGATGCCTATCGATATGACCTTTCCCCTCTGGGGTTTAGCCATCTTCATCGTATGGACGATCGCGATCGTTGCCCTTCTGCTCACAGTCAGGATTCGGCATTTAGCTGCGGGTGGTTCTGTCAAAGATTTTGCAACACCAAACGATGAAAGCTTGCTTTGGCGATTGTTTCGAGTACAGTCCAACTTGGTAGAGAACCTGCCTTTGTATCTGGGAGTTGTTTTCCTCCTGACAGTTCGGGACGTCTCCGGAACAGTGGTAGATGTGCTGATTGTTGTGTACATTTTATTTCGGATTGTACATTCACTGATTCACATCGCTGGTATTGATCCAAAGTTTCGGTTTTTAAGCTTAGTGATTCAATTAAGCTGCTTACTCGCCTTAACTGCCCTGGCGATCTTCTAGTTGAGGATAAAGGAGTTATCAGTCGCCGCGCTGCGCCAGAACATAGCAATTCTGTATTTAATGAGACGATTAAGCCGGGGGACACTGACAATGGAGATCGTCACCAAGAGATTTATTCTCCGAGATTTTACGAAGGAAGACGAGCCTGCATTTTTCGCATATCATGCCGATCCACGGTATGCGGCATTCTGTGCGCCAGAAGAAGTAGCACCCAGCCATACCAGGGAGCTTCTGAACCTTTTCCGTCAGTGGGCAGCCCAACGTCCCCGTCTAAATTATCAACTTGCTATCGTCGATCGCCGGAACTCTCAGGAGCTAATTGGCTGTGGCGGATTACGCCGTGAGGATTACGGTGCCGATCGAGCGGAACTGGGCATCGAGTTAGCACCCCAGTTCTGGGGGCGTTACGCCTATGCGATTGAGGTTGGGAAAGCTCTGATCGAGTTCGGATTTCAGGAATTAAGGTTAAAAGAGATTCGAGGCGTTTCCGTCAGTGCAAATGTGCGTGTCGCCCGTTTAGCGCAGCGGTATGGGTTTGTCGCCGTTGGCACACATCCTGGTTCCAATTGGATAGATGAGCGAGGATGGAGTCAAATTGAATGGCAGCTTACACGGAAGTCGTGGGAGAGTTTATCACCCGTTTAACAGCCGCGTTGCATTTATAAGAAGACAGAATGAAAGCAATTATCCGCAAACATTTTGAAGCAGAACTTTTATGCCATACTCAGGCGCGGACATTTTTGCAGAAACGAAGCTGCTTTCTTCTGGGCATCGGGATTCTGAGAATGTGCTGGAGTGGGTCGGACTAGACCATCAAATAAATCAGAAAGACCGTAGGGTGTGAATAATTGCCATTGCCCTTGTGAAGAAAGTCGAACGCCTACGGCAGTTGCTGTGTGTAGCCAATCTGAAACTCCATCTTCAGAACTACTGTAGGGTCTACGACCAGCACGCCAACGGGCAAAACTATATTGATTCTTGACATCAAATTGATATTCAGGAAATTGAGTTGTCAGGGCTTCCTTTGCTGCCAGTTCTTGAGAACGCTCTCCGCTAGCATCAAAAAAGGCAACATCAAAGTCATTGATAACCAACTCACAATTGGGCGCGAAAAGCGATCGCCAGACAGTATTGCGAACAGCACCTCCTGCCAACCACCAGTCAGGTAAGTTGAGTTGGGCGATGGCAGGTAATACAGTGCCAACGGGCGAGTTAGCCAGAATCATCTGGAGGTGAGCAGCCCTATCCATAACAGTTATATTTTTTTACACGCATTGGAGTAAAGGACGGTAACTTTTGGCTACAGGTACGCGACGCCCCACAGCTGCCGCCACTGGTCTTAAGCTGTGAACCAGCTTAACCATATCCTCTAAAGAAAGCGCCTGACGTGCATCTGAAACCGATTCTTCCGGCTCAGGATGACACTCAATCATCAACCCATCCGCCCCACAAGCAATTGCCGCCCTAGCAAGATCTGCCACCAGTTCCCGCTTGCCAGCAGCATGAGAGGGATCTACAATCACGGGCAAGTGAATTAATTGCTTCAGCGCGACCACTGCACCGAGATCTAGCACGTTGCGCGTGTAAGAATCAAAGCTGCGAATACCTCGCTCGCAAAGCACTACCTGAGGGTTGCCGTGGCTCAAGATATATTCTGCCGCCAAAACAAACTCTTCAATTGTTGCCGATAACCCACGTTTGAGCAGCACTGGCTTACTGACTTGACCCACAGCTTTGAGTAAATCGTAATTTTGCATATTGCGGCTGCCAATTTGCAACATATCGGCACTAGCTGCAACCGCTTCAATTTGAGCAATAGACATCACTTCGGTAACTACAGGTAGGTTGTGACGCCGACGAACAGTAGCTAAAATATTCAGCCCCTCTTCTCCCATGCCTTGAAATGCGTAGGGGGATGTCCTTGGTTTGTAGACACCCCCCCGTAATACCTGAATTGGCGCTTCTCCTAGATGGCTTGCCACTGACTCCATTTGTTCTAGACTTTCCACTGAGCAGGGACCGCCGACGATCAGGATATCTTGACCGCCAACGCTAACGTTTTCTGACAGCTTAATAATTGTGCGGTGGTCAGAGTGAGATTGAGCGGCGAGTTTGGCATTTAACACTTTCGAGGACTCCTTTGAAAAAAGAACGTGGATAACAAAAAACCCGGAACCTTGATCGAGTTCCGGGCTAGGCAAAAATCAGCATGACTCTATCTACCCGGAACTGTTTCTGGGCCAAAAGTAAAATCCGTAAAACCAGCTATAAAGATGACTTGTCATGCTTTTACTTGCTTCAAAAGACTTACCCTAGATTCCGCAGGCTGGACTGGCATAAAGCTTAAATTGGATAATTTTGGTTGCAAACCCTCAAAAAAACAAAAGACCGCAGATGCTCTCTCTGCGGTCCACCAGGCGGTTCCATACGAAGATGGATTCACTGCCGGTGAACCTGCCTAAACCAAAAGTAAAAATAAAAGCTGCTGCTGAACATAGGGTAAGCGCTTTGGAGATAAAATATACTAATTACAAACACTAGCAAAAGAAGGGCAATACGTCAAGACCTGCAATATCTAACCTAAATGAGTATTCCTACCAGGTCTTTAGTATCCTTGGCGATCTGACAATTTGCTTATAGCAATTAGCAGTTAGCTTTTAGCAATTAGCTTTTAGCGACCCTTCAGTTATAGCAGCAGTTCTGGGTACATGGAGTCTAGTGTCGATTGTCAAACATCCGACAAGGCAACTGCTATAATTTTACCTTTTTCCTCATAATCCTTGTGAACTATTGCGAAATATAAGCTGAGAGTTTTGAAGCTATGTATACAACTTCAAATCTCAGAACAAATTATGAAAAATATGGCACGGCTCACAACAATCCTTGGCTTATTATCCGCGCTAATGGTGGCGACACCAGGATTGGCGCAAAGCCAGCCAGCAAGAGCGGTACTACCAAGCACTCAACCCAATACAACCTTCACCGTAGGACGTCACGCTGGGACATGTCCTAAAACTGTCCGTCTTTGGACTTCCTCTACTTACTACGAAGGCGGCGGCGAACTGACTGTCATTGCTGACACTTTGGCGATCGCAGGTACTGCTAAGTTAGTATCTTCAAGCCAGAAGTTTGCACAATACAGAGCGCCTTTGAAAAAAGCCTATGCTTCCTGCGTCGGTAGGGCTAGTTCTCAGGAATATCCCCAATACAGGTTTAGGTTTCAAAAGGGGAATGTTTATTTTACTGTCCAACTGCCGCCAGACAATCCTAGTACCCCTTCTGTAATCATGAATCGCAGTATACTTGGTTCGCGCCCTTATGTGCGTTGGGCGATCGCTGACTAATTGTATCGCTCCATAAAGAGGAAAAGCTTTGTTGGCTGATTGAGGGCTACCCATGCTTAACGTTGTTGCCTGATGCGAAGTTGCGTTCTTGGTTTTTTTGTACGCAGATTAAAGCAGATGTACGCAGATAAACGCAGATAATTTACCAGATTTGAGCGGCTTGTGCAGAAAGTCTAATTTTCTGAAACCGGATGAGATAACAGCCAATCCAGCACAACTCCTGTAATTCCTCCGAAGATTACCCCGCCGACTACTAAGCCTACACGGGGCAAATTAGCTGCAAAGGCAAAACTCACGGCAGCACCCAAAGTAGTCGCCAACACCCACCAGCCTACCCGTCGCAGAACTAACCCTTGCGTAATTCCCACCGCAGCGCCAAATACGGCACCGAAGATAGCATAAGTCACGGCAGCGCCAATGCTACCGAATAAAGCATTGTAGACCACATCACCTACGGGAAAACTCACAGCAGCCCCTATAGTAGTCGCTAAAATCCACCAAGCAGCCCCGTATATCTGCTGCCGCAAAATTAACCATTGCATGATTCCCACCGCAGCGCCAAATACGGCACCGAAGATAGCATAAGTCACGGCATCGACCGCAATAAGACTGGCGATCAAGCTCAAAAGCCAGCCTAAAACATAGCCCAAAATAGTACCCAGAGTAGTTGCACCCGTCCACTGGAACAAAAAGCCCCATCCACCAAGCACACGTCCAGTCTGTGTTGGTACAGAAGAAGATTGTAAAGACTCTGGCTGAGAAGGAATTTCTTGACGGTACTGTTGTGGTACTGGCGGTGGAGAGGATGGCGGCGTTGGGGGAGAAGCAGGAATAGTTGCCTGTGGTACTGGCGGTGGAGAGAATGGCGGCGTTGGGGGAGGGGCAGGAATAGTTGCCTGTGGTACTGGCGTATAGGGATTAGACAACTGCTGCACCGCCTGCAATGCCTCTGTTGCTGAGAGGTAACGCTGCTGGAAGTTGTAGCGCACCATTGTATCTAAAATATCTGCCAGCCCAGGGCTGACTTGTAGCCCATTACGCCAGATAATTTCAGATGTCTGGGGGTCTTTTTGCAGTTGGTGAGGCATTAAGCCTGTTAAGGATTGGATACCAATCATCCCCAGCGCATAGATATCGCTGCTGAATCTGGGATTTCCCTTAGCCTGTTCGCGCGGCAGATAGTTGAGGATATCAATAGCAACAGCTTGCCCTGGAGAATCCATCGTTGGCGTAAAGATTTGTTTAACTGCCCCAAAGTTAGTCAGTATAATCTTGCCGTCTTGCTTACGCCGGATTAAATTGGAGGGCTTAAGATCCCGGTGAATGACATTCTGCTGATGTGCAAAAGCTAAGGGTTGTAGAATATTCTGCAACAGGGCGATCGCGTAGGATTCACTTAACCGCTTTCCCGGCGTCAATTCTATACTCAAATCATGCCCTTCAATCCATTCCTGAACTAAGTAGAAGGCTTGATTTTCCTCAAAGTGAGCCAAAAGCCGCCTAATACGTTCATGCTTGCCCAAGTGGTAGAGGGTTTGGGCTTCTGAGTCAAATGAACGTCTGGCTGCTTGCCAGGTAGCGCTATCAGTTGCCCTCGGCTTGAATTTCTTGACAATACACCTATGCACGGGTAACTGTTTATCTTCAGCCAGATATGTCTGTGCAAATCCCCCGCCTCCCAGGTAACTGATAATTGTGTAGCGTCCAGCAAGTGTTGTTCCCAGCATGAGGAAAGTACAGTGTTAAGTAGTGGATGTAATTAAATGTATGTTGGAATTGTTAGTAGTTAGTAGAATCGTGAAAAAGCATTACTATACTAACGGCTAGCAACCCCCATAGTTATGTTTATTTATGCTCACATACTTAGTTTTAATCTAAAATCAGCCTCGCGCCATAGCATAAGTAATAATTAGGCGATGTAATTAACACATAAGATATCAGTACGGAATTAAGCCAACTGATGAAATTGTAGATTGCGGTTGCTAGCCTAGAAGAGACTAATAAACTTGAAGATTAGCCATTTCACCCATTGATAAGATGTTGACGCAGAAACTGAAGCAGCTAAAAACTTTATTTGCAGAAATGGATCGGGCGTTGATTGCCTACTCTGGGGGGGTTGATAGCACACTGGTTGCCAAAATTGCTTATGAGGTTTTGGGCGATCGCGCTTTGGCTGTAACCGCAGAATCTCCCTCGTTGCTGGCAGAAGAGCTAGAAGATGCCCGCATCCAAGCTGCCGCGATTGGGATTTCCCATCAGGTAGTCCAGACTCACGAAATGGAGAACCCCAATTACACATCTAACCCTGTCAACCGCTGCTATTTCTGCAAAAGCGAACTACACGATACTCTTAAACCCCTAGCCCAAAAGCTGGGCTATCCGTATGTAGTGGATGGGGTAAATGCTGATGATTTACACGATTATAGGCCAGGTATTCAGGCGGCAAAAGAAAGAGGTGCGCGATCGCCCCTAGCAGAATTGGGCGTTACTAAAGCTGAAGTACGCGAACTCTCAAAGCATCTAGATCTTCCTTGGTGGGATAAACCCGCACAACCCTGTCTCAGTTCTCGCTTCCCCTACGGCGAAGAAATCACCGTGGGCAAGCTACAACGGGTAGGCAGAGCAGAAATTTATCTGCATAGGCTGGGTTGGAAAAACCTTCGGGTACGCTCTGATGGCGATACCGCAAAAATTGAGTTGCCACCTGAGCAAATTAAGGAGTTTATCTTAACGACAAATTTACCAACCTTAGTGTCTACCTTTCAGGAATATGGCTTTGTCTACGTGACTCTAGATTTAGAAGGTTATCGCAGTGGTAAGCTCAACCAGGTTTTGACGCAGGCAATCCGCTAAACTCCCTATTCGGAGTATCTTTGTAGCAAAATTGAGATAGATTTTAAAAAATAAGCGGCTCTGCATAATTATAGCCGTGGTCATAATGGCTCTTGATAATCGATTTCACCCCCATACGGGGAAAAAAATTGCTAATTGCTATAAACATCATTTGTGGAGGTCGGTAATTAGTCGTAGGTTATTGGTGATGGGTAATTCTGTCTTCCAAATCACTAAGTCTAAACGTTAATTTTCACCCAGGTGTGTACTTACTATGGAAAATAATTCTTTTCTTAATCGGGTTTTACTGCAATTTCAGGACGGCTCTAAGCAACTTCGTGAAGATATTTCAGCTATTGTTCTGACACCGGAGGGTCATTTATGGCTGGGAGCAGATGAAACAACAACCGTTGAACGTCTTGATCCCACTGATTCCGATACGTTTGAAGAGCATCAACAATTTCCGGTCTCAGATTTTATTTATTTACCAGCCGGGACAGAACAGGAAATTGATATAGAAGGGCTAGATTATGCTAATCACTACCTTTGGCTAGTTGGCTCCCATAGCTGGAAGCGCAAAAAAAACAAATCCAATAAAACAGATCTAGAAAATATTAAAAGGCTAGCAACTATTGAATCGGAAGCAAATCGCTATATACTAGCACGAATTCCTCTGGTAGACGGTCAGTTATTCAAGTCATGCAAACACCCCGATAATCCCAAGCAGCAACTGAGCGCGGCAACTCTGCAACTAACTAAGAAAGCGAATGTGTTGATGGATGCCCTGGCAAAAGATCCACATCTTAGCTCCTTTATCGTAGGTAAAATCCCCAGTAAAGATAACGGATTGGATATTGAAGGGATAGCGGTTAATCAAAATAGCATTTTTCTGGGTTTGCGCGGTCCCGTTTTACGAGGGTGGGCGATTATATTGGAGCTTGAACTAAAGGAAATTAGTCCAAATATTTTGAAACTAAAGCCAATAGGAGAAGATGGACACCTATATAAAAAGCATTTTGTTGACTTGATGGGATTAGGTATTCGTGACCTATGTTGGCATGGGCAAGACTTGTTAATTCTGGCGGGACCAACAATGGTTTTGGATGGGCCCGTGAAGGTATTTCGTCTTAAAAATGGCATCAATCGGCAAGAGAACGTGCTATTAAAACCAGAACCAGTGCTTGATATATCCTATGGAGATAGGGTAGATCATGCCGAGGGAATCACGCTGTTTGGAGGAATGCCAGATAAACCTTCAATTTTGGTAGTTTATGACTCACCAGCACCGCAAACACGGCTGGAGGGCGAAAATGGCATTTTTGCAGACGTATTCCAGCTTTAAACGTTCAGCAAAACGTTGGCAAGTTGATTGGGGCGAGTTTTGCAGAAGTATAGCAATCCTTCAGTTAGCTTTTAGCAAACATAGGGAAAGTAGAGACGCCCTGGCAGGGCGTCTCTGGGTGCATGGGGGTGAGGTCGATTGTCAAGTACCAAAGCAGGCAACTGCTATATCAAATTGATAGTTGAGCAAAAAAAACGCCCCTACTGAAACTTCAACTTACAAACTGATAGCTGAACTCTTTAAAGATTGGTGGAAATTGCTTGCACCGGACAGGTAGGAATACACTGCTCGCATACAATACAGCGCGATCGCGTAAAGTTAAGGCGAAATGTCTGTGGCTCAAGGGTAAGGGCTTCTGTTGGGCAGACACCAGTACAAAGTCCGCAGTGAACGCAGGTATCTTCATCAATCAAAATCTCGCGGCTGGCAAGGGAAACGTTGATATCTTGCGATCGCATCCACTCAATCGCCGCATCCAACTCGTCAATATCACCCAACAGTTCTACCACCAGTTTGCCAACTTGATTGGGGGCAACCTGGGCGCGGATAATATTCGCAGCCACATTAAAATCCTTAGCCAGTCGGTAGGTGACGGGCATCTGAATAGCTCGTTTGGGAAAAGTCAGCGTTACCCGTTTTTTCACAGCAGGGGGGCTTTTGGGAGTTGGGTAGACTAAAAGTGGTAATGGTTAGTGGTTAGTAGTTAGTGGTAAGAACGCCTGCTAACGACTAACAATCAATTCATAACCTCATCGTAAGAGAAATATTAGATGTCTGTGAATTCACCTAACTCAACGGCGACACCTAAACAGCCGCCGGAATCCAGCGGCGGAAACCGCATCAGAAATTTTTTGATAGCGTTAGTCGCGATCGCCCTCACGGTAGCCCTGTCTTTCGGACTTCGCACTGAGACAAGCACCGCCGCCCTGGAAACCCTGGCAGAGCAATCTACGCCCCTGGAAGTCGCGATCGCCAATGGCAAGCCGACGCTGATGGAATTTTATGCCAATTGGTGCCCCAGTTGTCAGGCAATGGCGAAGGATCTAGGGGAACTGAAACAAGAGTATGGGGACAAGCTGAATTTTGTCATGCTGAATGTGGATAACAGCAAGTGGTTGCCAGAAATTATGCGTTACCGCGTGGATGGCATTCCCCACTTTATATTTCTGGGTCAAGATGGAGAAGCGATCGCTCAGAACATTGGCGAACAGCCGCGCCCCGTCGTCCAAGCAAACCTAGAAGCCTTGGTTGCTGGTTTACCCCTACCTTATGCCCAAGCCACCGGACAAATATCGCAATACGATCCGCGTATGGTACCTGCTAAAGCCAATAGCGGCGATCCTCGCCTTCACGGTAGCCAAGTCAAATAATTTTATATTTTAGATTGACCTCGCCCACTCTTGGGACGAGGCTTGACCCACATTTCACGTCGTCAACCAGTAGATCTACTGCACGCAGTTGGTAAAATCTTGTAATATCATGTCCGGTCGATCAACCACGATATACGTAGGGGCAGGTTTAACGAAGATATTCGTGGGTAGCAAATTTTATCTATAAACCCGCTCCTACAAGTCAATCGGTTTTTATTACGGGTAAGCCAGCGCGGACATGATATAAATTATCTGCTATAGGCTGCGTACATCTGCAAGCTAATTGCTAAATGCTAAAAGCTAATTGCTGATGTCAACTAAGTATTTCCCAATCGATAGAGAGCGTGGGTATTCCCCTGTAAGACAGCAACAGAGATATCTGTTGCTTCTTGAGACGTTAGATCCCCGACGCTAACAGCTTGCTCCAAAACATCCCCCAAGACTTCACGCCCCCACTTAGCTCCCAGATAATACAGTTCAGGAATAAAGTGGGCATCCGAGGAGTACATCAGCTTACTGGTAGGAGTTAATTCCAATAGCATTTGTAAAGTTGAGCGCATCCCGGAAATACTCAGCAAGGGCACGGCAAGACCAAAGTCTAGATAAACTTGAGGGTAGACAAAAGCTAAATAACCAGCTTCGCGCACGTAAGGGTAAGAAGCATGAAGCAAAACGATTTTAGCGCCGTGCCCATACTCTTCCAGTAGGGGGCGCAGGTAAAGAGGATTTGCCTTTAAAAGATCCAGGTCGGGGTCACCAAAGCCAGTATGAAACTGTACAGGGATGTTATGTTTAGCTGCAATCTCTAATGCCTGCAAGAGGAGAAAGTCGATTAAAGCTTTATCGGCTAGGCGCAAGGGTTTTCCTTGTAGAGATGGGTTATTTCGCATTTCTACAAGTTGATAAAAGCTAGCTTGAGCAACTTCTGGCAGAACTGGCTGAATATCCAAGCCAGTACGGTAAGCCACAACACTCTTAAAGCCAACTACTCCAGGGGGGGGCGGGTCAATCTCAGCACGAAATTTTTCTAAAAAGGTATCAAAGGTTTCTACCTGACTTAGCAGGTTTTCCGCCACCATTTCTAGTCGCAGCAGTCTTTGTACAGGCACAAATTGTTGATGCCATTCTAGGGGCAGAATTTCATCTGGAAGAAACCCATCATCTAGGAGAACCATGTCGAGATTGGCTGCACCCATACAAAGCTCAGTGAGCCGTTCCAGCCCTAGATCCGCTCTCCGTGCCAAAATTGCCTCTTCCGTTGGCTCACAGTCCAACAGCGCTGCCATATCCCGTAGGCTTCTGCGGTAGCATAAGCTATGAGGAGTATGATTGTTGACAATATCGGCATTATGCGACTCGGTGAAGGCAGCCGCATAAGGGTAGCGGCAAGCAACTTCCGGTTTCAAAATATTGTGTGCGTGCTGGTCAATTACTGGAATATGCCCAAGATCCATCAGTAGCGCTCCAGTAGAAGCTTTACTTCTTCTTCTAGTTCCAGATCCTTCATAGCTTCCCACTCCGCAGACCGCACGGCTAGATATGCTTGAGCTAGTTCAGGTCCCAAGGCGCTTTTCAGCACTTCGTCATTTCTTAAGTGGGCGATCGCATCTCCTAAGTTCGTAGGCAGAAGATCGATTCCACGCCCACTGCGCTCTTCTTGAGACAAGTTTCCAGGGTCTAAATCTACTGGTTCTCCAGGTTTGAGACGGCGACGAACTCCATCTAGCCCTGCTGCTATAACTGCGCCTAAAGCCAGGTAGGGGTTAGCTGAGGCATCAACAGTCTTGATCTCGAAATTATTTGGGCTAGGGCTTGCAGGGTCACTTGGTACGCGGACAGCTGCCTCACGATTATCTATTCCCCAGCAGCGAAAAGCACCGCTCCAAAAGTGAGGACGAATGCGGCGATAGGAGTTAGAACTAGGAGTGGCGATCGCCATCAAAGCAGGTAAATGAGCCAGAATCCCAGCAATAAAAGCCCGCGCTACCTGTGAGAGACCTTCAACTCCTGTACGGTCAGGAACAAGGTTTTGTCCACCTTGCCAGAGACTCATGTGGATGTGACAGCCCGATCCGGCTTTATCAGCAAATATCTTGGGCAAGAAAGAAGCTTTGAGACCGTGACGCAGCGCCACTGCATGAACAGTTTCTCGGAAAGCTATTTGGCGATCGGCAGCTGAAAGAGCCTGAGTATAGCCTATAGAAATTTCCTGCTGACCAGGACCTGATTCTGGATAGTATTGCTCTACAGGCATACCTTGACTCACCAAGGCTTCTGCAATCTCATCAATTACTACTTGATGTAAATCCATAGCCAGGGTGGAAGCAAAAACAGTCGTGTCTGCGGGTTCTACTCCTGAGCCATCAGGGGAGGGTTGTAGTAGATAAAATTCATTCTCAAAAGCTGCCATAACCTCCAGACCCTCGCTTGCCGCCTCCAGGATCGTGCGCTTTAAGAAATTTCGGGGACAAATAGACCAGGGAAGACCATCCTTAACCATATCCCCCATTACACGGGCTTGCGTGGGTGCATAAGGCAACAGGTTGAGGGTAGACCAGTCCGGCACCAACCGGATTTCACCAACCGGGCCAAGACCACTTCCTGGAACCGGGGCATCATACATCACCGGAAGAGCCTGCTGTGCAGCCGAGATGCCTACGCCATGCTCAAGATGATGGGATAACGCTCCCATATGGATGGCCTTACCACGGATTACATTAGCGTTATCGCACCATAGTACGCGGATGAACCTTATACCACTAGTAGATAAGGATTTAGATAATGTGTTCTCCATGTTTCCATAATTCCACTCAGTTTGTAATCAAATATTAGAACGCAGATCTACGCAGCCTATAGCAGATAATTTATAGAAGCGCCGTAAAACCCATGTATCAGAAAGCGTGGGTTTTCCACCACAAGTACGGGAGAAGCAGTAAGAGTTAACCCTCAATCACCTGCTGGAACCACTCATCCTCCCATAGCTCTTCAAAAGCTACGTCAGTCTTGGCTTCTTCTCGGTAGGCTGCATTTATATCAACCGCCTGTTGCAGGTTTTCCAATGCTAAGTCAACCTGACGCTGTAGAGCATAACAGGTCGCTTTGTTGTAGTAAGCACTGGCGTAGTCTGGCTTCAGTTTCAGGGCTTTATTGAAGCTGGCGATCGCTTCTCGGTCACGCCCTAACTGGACGAGGGCATAACCTCGTTTGTCCCAAGCTTTGTGGGAGTCAGCTTTGAGGTGAATAACTTCGTCAAATGAGGCGATCGCATCTTCGTATCGACCTAACTCCTCTAAGGCAAGACCTCGATTCAACCAGGCCACAGCGTCAGTGGGCTGAAATTCTACAGCCCGGTCAAAAGAATGGAAAGCTTTCTCAGGCTGCCCCAAAAATCCCAGCGCCACACCTCGATTTACCCAAGCTTCATGATAATCACGCTTAATATCCAGGGCTTTGTCATATGAGGCGATCGCGTCTTCGTACTGTTTCAATCTAGCCAAGGTAAGACCTCGGTTAAACCAAACTTTTTCATCTTGGGGCTGAATTTGAGCTGCTTTGTCATATGAGGCGATCGCGGCTTGGTACTGCTGTAATTTATGTAGAGCAATTCCTCGCTGATACCAAATTTCATGATTGTCAGGCACGATTTCAAGTGCTTGGTCATATTGGGCGATCGCCTCTTCGTACCGCCCCTCTGAAAAAAGCGTAGTTCCTTGGCTGACATAATCATCTGGATTTAAAAATAATTCCGGATGCTTATCTTTTAATAATGCAAATTCTTCCGTCAGCTCTTGTATTTTTTGCTGAACTTCAGAAACTACAGCCTCTGAGACAGGAGACGCCTCAGCCACTTGCTGTAAGATTAAATCCTTTTGTTGAATAGCTGCCGACTGTAGCTCAGCGAGTCTAACAGAAAATTCAGTTTCTGATTGTTTTAAGCTTTGAAATGTTGAATTTTTTTGTCCCTCAGCCTCTAAATGCAATTGAGAAATTTGGACGACAAACTCTGCCTCTATTTTTTCTAGATTTTGCAGGATAATATCCCTTTTCTCTTGAGCCTGTTTCTGGGCATCTAGCTGCAATTGGGATAGTTGAGGAGCAAACTCAGATTTTACGTTTTCCAGATTTTCCAGTAGTCGAGCCTTGTGTTGCTCAACAGCTGCTTGCAAGGCTGAGAGCTGAGCAGTAAACTCACGCTCTGATTTTTTGAGATTCTGAAGTAATAGCTTTTGTTCTTGTTGAGCAGATGAATGCAACTCCTGGAGTTGAGGAGTAAATTCCGACTTTATATTTTCAAAACTCTGTAAAAGAAAGTCTTTGTGTTGTTGAGCCGCCAACTGTAAGTCAGCGAGTTGAGCAACCAATCCCCGCTCTGATTCTTCTACTTTCTCAAAAATTCGCTGCTGTTGCCGATCAACACTTGACTGTAATTGGGATAGCTGAGGCACAAATTCAGTTTTCAGTTTTTGGATATCTTCCAAAACCAAGTTTTTATCTTGCTGAGTAGCTGAGTGTAACTCACTTAGTTGAGTTAAAAATTCCTGTTCTAATTTTTTGAGGTTTTCAAGTACTTGCTGCTGTTGGTATTGAGCCTCTGACTGCAATTGAGACAGTTGAGGAGCAAACTCCGACTTCATCTGTTCAATGCTTCCCAAAGTTAAGCCTTGATGTTGTTGAGCCGCTGACTGTAGCTCACTTAGCTGAGTTACAAATTCATGTTCTGATTTTTTCAGGTTTTCAAGCACTCGCTGCTGCTGGTATTGAGTCTCCGACTGCAATTGAGACAATTGAGGAGCAAACTGCGACTTCATCTGTTCGAGACTTTCTAGACTCAGCGCCTGTTGTTGTTGAGCCGCTGACTGTAGCTCGCTTAGTTGAGTTACAAAATCCTGTTCGGATTTTTTCAGGTTTTCGATAACTTGCTGTTGTTGGTATTGAGCCTCCGAGTGCAATTGAGACAATTGAGGTGCAAATTCTGACTTCATCTGTTCGAGACTTTCTAGGCTCAGCACCTGTTGTTGTTGAGCCGCTGACTGTAGCTCACTTAGTTGAGTTACAAAATCCTGTTCTGATTGTTTGAGGTTCTCAATAACTTGCTGCTGGTGGTATTGAGCCTCCGAGTGCAATTGAGACAATTGAGGTGCAAATTCTGACTTCATCTGTTCGAGACTTTCTAGGCTCAGCACCTGTTGTTGTTGAGCCGCTGAGTGCAACTGAGCCAGTTGAGCAACAAATTGACGCTCTGATTCTTCTAGTTTCTGAAGCATCAAAGCCGTTTGCTCTTGAGTATTCGCTTGCAACTTAGAGATCTGAGCAGTAACATCCAACTCCAACTGCCCCAGCCTTTGTTGAGAAGTTTTGAGTTGAGTTTCTAATTCTTTAAGTATTTGTGCTTTTGATTGGCTCAGTTCAGAGGCCAGCCCGGATATTCTTTCTCTTTCTCTATCAATTCCCTGATGAAGATTTTCTGCTTTCTGCTCTACTTCATCGGCGATATCTTTAACTTCTTGCAGAATAGTTTTAGCGTCTTGCCTAGTTATGGCGACTTGGCCTTCTAATTCTCTCAGTTCTTCGAGTTGTTCTTTTACCCTAGCTGCCATCTCTTGGATAATGGCGCGGCGCATTAACCATAGTGCAGCGATCGCCGCTCCTACCAGTAAAATCAGGATACCCAACAAAATAAACAGCGTTGTGGTTCGACGCAAGGCGCTCTCAACTTGCCCTTGCTCTGTCGCTTGTGGTTCTGAGCGCAGTTGCGCCAGTTCTTCTCGCTCCTGACTCGGAAGAGCTTGAGCCAGGAGCTGTTGTGAAGAGTTTGAGCGGGTAGGTTGGGCACTGGCAACACCAACAGACAGCAGGAAGGCAGCTAGGGCGATACCACTTCGCGGCACTAACACGAAGACTTTTTGATTCTTGCGCTTCATTGAGGATTTTCCTTGTCTGTCGGTCTGTTTTTGCGATTTGCGATCTCTCAAGATTATAAGACTTACGCATTGATAGGAAAACAATCATGTGCATTAGCTCTGAGCGCCCCAAATTTTCTCCTTGACAAAACAACGCTTGTGTGTATATACAGATAAGCAAATATTTTACTGCTGATGCGTGTCACCCCGTCGCCTTTAATTCCAAAGTGCGTTCAAGATACAGCCAGTTAATAAAGTTAATAAGTATAAATAACTTTAACTAAGCGCTCAAAGTTACCTTATCACTTACTTTAACAGCTTCTTATGAATAAAGGCAGCTGGTGGGCTTTCAAATATAAAAAATCAACCCAGATCGTGTTTACGGGGAAATGGCAACTAGGAGAGCTGCTTTTTAAGGTTAAACTCACTTAGCTCATATCGGCGTCTAGTAAGACCTAACTTCCACGTAAGCCAACAAGGGGCAATAACTATGGCTTCCAGTAATATTAATTATTAATTTTTAGTTTATTTAATATGTTTCCTTCTGTTAGGTTAATAATCAAATAGCTACTTATAGTGGCAATCCTGAACATAGACATCCAGTTTTATCCAGTAGCGACTATGTCCACTCCTATCATCTTTGTAGACCATCTATTGGCTCAAGCCCCTGCTAAGAAGCCTCAAGCTCAAACAAATGCTAATAAGCCTCAGCCCTCCCAATCACTGGCTGCATCACCATCAAGTGATTCCCAAGCTGGGCAAATATGGATGTTCACCTCCATAGCACTGCTTTTACTCTTGGTTGGTTTAGCTGTATACGGAAAGCGCAAAGTAGAACAGTTAACCAAAAAAGCCAAGTTGGAAGAGTACAAAAATCGAGACGTTCAGAAAAAGTTAAAGCTAGCGCTTGAAACCATCCGCAAAATGGAAACTAATCCGGATCTGGTGCATTCGCGCGATTTTAACCTGGATTACCTGAGAATGCGAATGGATGAGAAGGTGTTTAACTTTGCCATCGTAAATCAAATAAAAATTAAGGTTAAACAGATTATCAGCGTATCGCTACGTCCCAATGAGGGTTCGCAAGCAGTAATTGGTATTGCCAATACATCTGGGCGTCAAGTAGATGAAACGTTTGATGTTATGTATGAGATGGAGCACGGCAACAAACGCACCCAAAGAGTACTTTTCCGAATCCAAATCAAGCTAACGAAATTACCTACGCAGTCCTCTAATAGCACAATTGCCCAAATTATTGATTGTATTGAAAAGTTCCTTAGTGCATCAGAAGACCACGATAGCTGGCAACCAACGATTCAGGGTCGCATTGCTGTAATGGATTGGGATCAAAAGGCGAAGCCAACCCCGCTATTAGTGTTAGCACAGTCTAGTGAAGGTGCTAACGTAAATTTCCGCACTAAACCCAACAAGCGAGCAGTTTAATAAAGGCTGAAGTATGAAGGTTGTTTCATACTTCATACTTGATCTTTAATCTTTTTCAATTTAGTCAAATAGAACCGTGGTCATGTAATGCTCTGCCCAATCTGAACCAAAGGCTTTTTCCAAGACGCGACGGGTTTTGTCGTTCTGCTGCTGTTTGGTGCAGTAGTAGCGTTGACCGGCGAGAATTTGAGCCTGTTGTTCTGGCGAAACCGGGGAGGCAGCGATCGCATTTTTACAATGAATCTCTAGAAACGCCTCCACACGAGAGAGAAACATTGCTTCTTCTTCTGGGCTGCTAGGTCGAATGAACAGGCAAAACTCGGAAAAAATATCGCCCCAAGCAGGTAAATCGCGCGGCTGGGAGAAGTTGGGTTTAGGTATTGCTTCCAGGGCGTTTTGATAGGTGTTTGGGAGGGTGCGGTTTGCTTCTACTGGAGAAAGATCTGCGATCGCCGCACTAATCTGTCCGCGTCCCCCGACTAAATCTGTACCAAACATGGGCAGGGCGTATTCAGGACGGGGAAACATTACACAATGTAAAATATCCAGCATCGTGCCCACTCTTGCCAGTTCCAGATGCAGTTTGCGGAACTGCGGGGTCTGATAGCACCTATTTTCAATGATCAGTTTTTCTCCTTCTAATCGCCCTTCCACATATCCTAATTCTGCTGGCAGGTGGTAGGGCGAAAGGTCGAGGTGACGCTGCCAGGTGGACTCAATAGAGTCAGCTAACTGGCGAATTAAAGGATGTTGTTGCTCGCGCAGGGAAGGCGTTGAAGTTACTGACATTTTGTAAATTACTTTGTGCTTGCTAAAGATTTGATTGAGAATAGATGCTTAGAAGAGCATTTATCCTCGCATCTCACTTTTGCCAGCATATCAAAAGCCGTGCCAGGAGAAGGCATACTCCGCGCGTCGTTATTCGATTTTGGATTTTGGATTTTGGATTGTCAGTCGGTGGCTTGAGACCTTTTTTGTTTTTGGTCAGGAGAAAAAAGCATGGTAGGCCAAGTATTAGACGAACGCTACGAAATCCAACAGCAACTGGGAAAACGTGCTGGGCGACGGACGCTGTTAGCCCAGGACATTACAACTAAAGAACTAGTTGTAGTCAAGCTACTATCTTTTGGTAATGAATTAGAATGGGACGATTTCAAACTGTTTGAACGGGAAGCAGAAACCTTAAAAACTTTATCCCATCCTGCCATTCCTCGTTACCTCGACTTCTTTGAGCTAAATTTACCAAACGGCAAAGGCTTTGCTCTCGTACAAACATACGTGGAAGGAAAATCTTTAGAGGAACATCTTAAAGCTGGACGTACCTTTAGTGAAGCAGAACTCCAGCAGCTAGCGAAAGCTCTTTTAGAAATCTTGATCTACCTGCATGGGCGTCAGCCTTCAGTCATCCACCGCGACATCAAGCCTAGCAATATCTTATTAACTAATCGTTCTGGCAATAGTGTCGGTAAAGTCTACCTCGTCGATTTTGGTTCGGTGCAGACCTTAGCAGCTAGAGAAGGCGGAACAATTACGGTGGTGGGAACATATGGATATATGCCACCAGAACAATTTGGAGGACGTACCGTTGCCGCCTCCGACCTCTACAGCTTGGGGGCAACCTTGATTTATTTGGTAACGGGTACACATCCAGCTGATTTACCCCAGAAGGATGGCCGCATTCAGTTTGAGCAAGTAGTCAATCTCAGCCCTGCCTTTGCTTATTGGCTAAAGCGGATGACAGAACCAAGTTTAGATAGACGCTTGGGTTCTGCCTCCGAAGCCCTGCAAGCCTTGGAACAACCGCCACCAAGAGATGTCGCTTCTTTAGTGGCAAAGAAACCCGGTGGTAGCAAAGTTTTGCTAACCAAAGGCGTGGATTCTTTACAAATTATTATCCCCCCAAGGGGATTTAGCCCTGAGCTTGTAGGCTTGACCTTGTTTGCGATCGCCTGGAATTCCTTCTTGGTAGCCTGGACAAGCGGTGCTGTCTTCTTCGCGCCTTTTCCTATCAACCTCGTCTTTGGCTTATTCTCGCTACCCTTTTGGGGGGCTGGTCTAAGTATGGTGCTAGGGATTCTTTTTTCTCTATTCGGACGAGTCCGTGTTTGTCTTAATCAGCAACAAATTTCCTTAACATCCGAGCTATTTAGATTTAAATACAATCGTCCTCGCCCAACCAGTAGACACGATA
The DNA here is from genome assembly GCA_019359765.1 of Aphanothece sp. CMT-3BRIN-NPC111. Taxonomy (GTDB): domain Bacteria; phylum Cyanobacteriota; class Cyanobacteriia; order Cyanobacteriales; family JAHHGU01; genus JAHHGU01. The sequence goes on along the minus strand of JAHHGU010000002.1, from coordinate 3,844 downwards.
TCAGTAAGCTGGAATATACTAAGCGCTCTTTTAAGAAAGACTCAGATGGCGACCGGATTGAGGTGAAGCCCCAGATTATTATTTGGGCAGGAACGCAAAAATATGAGATTGGTAGTAATGGGTTGCTCTCTGAACCGGAACTCGACTGGCTCGCTCATGAACTCAGCGATTGGTTAGGCTTGCCGATTACGCGAGAGTAGCTATCTTGCTGTCTATAGTTGATAAAGGGGATGGTTTACAGGAGGCACAGTAGCAGATGAATGCTCAACTTTTGGACAAACCAGCTAGCGAGTCAGTGCAAGAAAGCTATGTGGTTTTGCACGATGTCAGTTGGGAGAAATTTGAAGCGATCGATTTAGCTTTGGAGGGCACAGGAGCGCGACTGACTTATCTTGATGGAACTTTAGAAATTATGTCCCCTCTTTCAGAAGAACATGAAGAATCTAAGAGAACTATTGGTATGCTGCTGGAAGCTTACCTGCGGGAAAAAGGCATCCGGTTCTACGCTCGCGGCAGTGCTACTTTGGGAAAAAGAGAAGAAGGTGCTAGGAGGGAGCCTGATGAATCCTATAATTTGGAAATCAAAAAAACAATTCCAGACATTGCGATCGAGGTAGTTATTACTAGCGGTGGCATAGACAAGCTACAGTTCTACAAGCGAATAAGGGTTCCTGAAGTTTGGTTTTGGCAAAATAGAAAACTGGCTATCTATCACTTGAGAGAATCGGGGGAGTATGAGGCGATCGCCCAAAGTACCTTGCTGCCAAACTTAGATCTAGACTTACTGGTTAGCTGTGCGAATATGCCGGATCAATATGACGCTGTAACCGAGTTTCTAAACCAGATTTGTGATAAATAAACAACGATAGTTTACAGGAGATTGGTATGTTTGGTTTAGGATGGCCTGAAGTGGGAGTAATTGCGATCGCCGCCCTGGTAATTTTCGGTCCCAAGAAGATTCCTGAAATGGGGAGTGCGCTGGGCAAAACCCTACGGGGTTTCAAGGAGGAGTTGAAAAATCCCCAGCCAGAAGCAGATGATTCAGACTTAGATCAAGAATAAGCGTAGGGCGGGCAATGCCCACCCTAATTCCTAAGAGTTTGCCTTTGGTGCTGAGGACTTTAACAAATCTTGAGCATTCACTGGTGATCCATATGGTTGGTTTCCGTTCTCGCTCACTTTACGACGCCCCTCAATTAAGCTAATCGCACGGCTAATACTTTCGGGCAGAATGACTACCAAACTGCCTTCAGGTGCCTCATCAAGAGCCGTGTTAATAGCTTTAGTCTCATCGAGGATAGTTTCATATCGGCACCTCTGCGCTTCTTGCTTAATGCCTTGGCTGATTAATTCCGCCACCTCGCTCGTAGAACGCCCCCGCTTATCATCATCTTCTTTGACAATGATGCGGTCAAAGATTTTGGCAGAAAGTTTCCCCAGGGTGATGAAATCTTCGTCGCGGCGATCGCCTGGCCCTCCGACAACACCGATGCGGATTCCAGATGTCCAGTTGCGGACAAAACTACCCAACGCCTCATAGCTGGCTGGATTGTGAGCATAATCCACCAAAGCATGATAGCTACCCAGCTTAAATAAATTCATCCGTCCCGGTGTCTGGCTCACAGACGCCTGGAAGGATGTCAATGCGTCACGAATTGCTTCAAGTTTGACACCTTGGGCATAGGCCGCCAAGCTTGCTGCCAAGGCGTTGGCAATCATAAAGGGTGCCCGTCCCCCCATTGTCAAGGGCACATTAACCGCCTGCTCAATTCGGAAAGTCCAATCTGCTTTCAAAATTGACAGATAGCCGTTTTCATAGACTGCTGCCAAGCCACCTGAGCGCGTGTGGTTTCGCACCAACTCATTATCCGGGTTCATCGTGAAGTAAGCTACCTGACCTTTCACCCCCTTTGCCATAGCTGCCACTAGGGGATCATCCGCATTCAACACCGCGCAGCCTGTGGGCATCACCGTTTCTGCTACCACACTTTTGAGCTTGGCTAATTGCTCTAGGGTGTCAATATCACCAATTCCCAGGTGATCTGCGGCCACATTCAAGACTACGCCAACGTTACAAGCATCAAAAGCCATACCAGAACGTAGCAGACCACCACGGGCTGTTTCCAGCACCGCGACCTCTACGGTGGGGTCGCGCAAAATTACCTGAGCGCTTTGTGGCCCTGTTGTATCGCCTTTTTCTACCAGGTGTTCATCAATGTAAATGCCATCAGTTGTGGTGTAGCCAACTGTGAGACCTGTTTGTCTGTAAATGTGGGCAATTAGTCGTGTAGTCGTGGTTTTACCATTAGTGCCAGTAATGGCAATGATGGGAATGCGACTCTGACTCCCAGGAGGAAACAGCATATCCATCACAGGGGCTGCCACATTTCGCGGTAAACCTTGACTGGGGCAGACGTGCATCCGAAATCCAGGTGCAGCGTTTACTTCTACCACCACGCCGTCTAATTCTCGTAAAGGCTGAGAAATATCTGCTGTCACCACATCAATGCCAGCAATATCCAGCCCAATAATCTTAGCTACCCGTGCAAACAGCCAGATATTTTCTGGATGGATATCATCGGTGCGGTCTACAGCAATGCCCCCGGTGCTAAGATTGGCGGTTGCTCGTAGGTAACAGACCTCCCCAGGAGGTAAAACTGTTTCTAAGGTATATCCCTGCTTGGACAATAATTGCCAGCTGGTGCGATCCATTTCTATGTTGGTAAGAACGTTATCGTGCCCCTCACCACGATTGGGATCGCTATTGGTTTTGTCAATTAATTCTGCGATCGTGGACTTACCATTCCCCACGACATGGGCGGGAACTCGCTCGGCAACCGCTACCACTTTGCCGCCTACCACCAGCACCCGGTGGTCGCGACCAGTGTAATAGCGCTCCACAATCACGGAGCGGGTTTTTGAGGCAACACTGGCGGCGTCGTAAGCTGACTCGGCTTCTTCCCAGCTATTAATGTTGATGGTAATGCCCCGTCCGTGGTTGCCATCCAGGGGCTTGAGCACGATCGGGTAGCCGCCAACGTCTGTAATAGCTTCTTCTAGTTCATCCAGATAGTGGATGACAGTACCTCTGGGAACTGGGATACCTGCATCGCGGAGAATTTGTTTAGTGCCTTCTTTGTCACAGGCCAATTCAACCGCTAAAATTCCGGAGTAATCGGTCAATGTTGCCTGAATTCGCTTTTGGTAGACACCGTAGCCCAGTTGGATTGTGGCGCGAACATTCAAAGGCATCCAGGGGATGCCTCGGGCTTCGGCTTCTTTAACAATAGTTTCTGTGCTGGGACCCAAGGCAGCGTCTGCCCAGAGATCCCGCATATCTTTCAAGTCTTGTTCTAATTCTTCTGGTGAGTAAGTGCCAGTGTTGATAATGCTCTGGCACAGCCGCACAGCCGCCCGTGCTGCGTAGCGACCGGCTTGCTCATCTTTGTACTCTATGACTACCTGATAAACTCCCGGTGTCGCTGTCTCGCGGGTGCGACCGAATCCTACGGACATCCCCGCTAAAGTCTGAAGTTCTAAGGCGACGTGTTCAACGATATGCCCAATCATCGTGCCTTCTTTGACCCGGCTCAAAAAGCCACCCCTACAGCCAGGAGAACAGAAGTGTTCCTCCAAGCTGGGCAGGAGTTTAATCAATCCCTCGTAGAAGCCGGGAATTTGATTTGATGGCTTTTCTGCCAGTTCTTCCAAATCGAGGCGCATGACTACCAATTTTTGGCGTCGAATACTCCAATAATTGGGCCCGCGTAACGTTTGGATTTTCAGAATTTTCATGATTATTCAAAGGTTGAGCAAGCACTGGAAGCCATTTTCTAGTTTCCAG
>JAHHGU010000005.1 GCA_019359765.1 Aphanothece sp. CMT-3BRIN-NPC111 | reverse complement strand
TCTTACTGCTTCAACGGCGGCGTTAAGAGCTAGCATATTGGTTTGATTGGCTAGTTCACTAACCAATGTTGAAATCGAACCGATCTGTTGGGTTTGTTCGCTCAAACGTAAAATCTGCTCGGTAATTTGTCCAACTTTGGCTTGCAGGCTAGACTGCCCAAACGCATCTGAGTTATGGCGATCGCCATCAACCAAGGCTAAAACTTGTGCCGCCCCTGCCGCTGCTACCTCTGCTTGCTCGGCAGAAGTGCGGGATGAAGCGCCTAGTTCATCTATAGTGGTGGTGGTTTGATTGACAGAAGCTGCTTGCATAGCTGTGGCGCGTTCCTGCTGTTCTACAGTAGCAGCAATTTCATGGGAACTTGTAGAAATAGCCATGCCAGCATCGTTAATTGCCTGGATATACTCTCTCATCATACGTAATACAGCTATCCAGGCAACCAGTAAAATACCAAGAGCAATTCCAATCGCCACTATCATCGCAAATGCTTGTTGAGATTTTGCCTGAACAGTTGCTTCCACATACTTCTTCAAAGCATTTGTCGTCTCTGACAATCCTTCAGAGTAAATTTCCTTTTGGTTTTTGTACTCTGGACTTGATAGGATATATTGGGCAGCTTTGAGATTTCCTTGATGCACAAAGTTGAAGGCTTGGGTTTCCATCTCCACCAGTTTCTCGTTAGCGTTATGGCTCTTAGTAAATGCTTCGGTTTTAAAGACGTTAGGCAATAGTGCTTGCGCTTCAGAGATGGCAGTATCTAATTTGGTTACAGAACTAAGATAACGTTGTTCCCATTGTCTGTTACCCGTAGTAGCTGTTAAAAGAGCACTAGACGTCAAAACCTCGTCTAGATAAGTAATTTGATTGCTTAAGTCCTGAACTCGTAAATCGTGAGTTTGTACTTTTTTAAAAGCATTGTACAAATCCCAAACGTACCAACTCATGCCTCCACAGAGGGAGATGGTAAGAGCTAAGGGAACCAGAAGTACTTTAAGGCGATTAGAACCGCTTCTGGAAGTTTGAACTGGCAAAAAAAATTCTGAATTTGGATAAATTTGTTGTTCTTTCAATGAGCGAGTCATAGCTTATTTTGGATGGATTATATTTTTTGAGTTAAATACTCTTGAAGTGCGATTGGACAATATAAGTAATAATTCCTACTCTCAGGCAGGAGGAAAGCACGCTGTAGATAGCAGGAATCCTAAACTTAAGATTCCCAAGACCAACAACAAAATAACTAAGTTTCAGGAAGTTTTTGTAAAAAAAAATAACAACTTTGTTTTTCGTAAGCTGCGCTCAGATGTCAGGGTTCGTACATAAAATAATTCAAAAAAGAGGCAGGAATTTAAGGCGATCGCTCTTTTTTTTGTAACTTGGGGCATAATCAGGCACAAACCCCTAGATTCTCACGCCCCTATAATCTTGATCTGGATTAAGCATGATTTCTGATGCAACTGCCTCGACCCCACCACAGCAGAACCCTTGGCTACGCACAATCAGACCTTTTGCCGCTGCTGCCTTGTATGGCATGGCATTTCAGGATGATTCCCTGATCGTCATTGACGCTATTCAAGGATATCTCTTGCGGATCGATCCGCTTACTGATAACACAACTGTTTTAAATCCCCATCATGTAAAAGATTTTATCGGTGCGACGGGTTTGGCGCTGATGGGAGACACCCTCTGGTTTACGCAGGACAATTGTGTCTATACTTGCACCTTAGCCGATCCCACTCCTCAGCAATTTATTACATTGCCCTACGAGGCAAATGGGGTAGCTGTTTGGGAATCCACCATTTACGTTACCTGTCAGAAGGCTGGAAAAATTCTCATTTTTAACCGCGAGACTGGTAAAGAAATTACCCGCTTCTATGCACCTGGCGTCGGGTTTGAGAACATTACCGTCAAAGGCGAGCAACTCTGGGTTTCGGACGTTGCTGAACAAACAGTTTACTGCCTCGACCGAGCTACCGGGAATATTGACTTTAGCGTTCTGACCCCCTTTGAGTCCCCTACAGGCTTAGCTTTCCGCACTGAACCCCAAACCGGGAAGGATGTGCTATACGTTGCCTACGCGGGTGAGGAGCCTTATATCCGAGATAACCCGAACGCTGACCCGAATTACGAACTACAGTTTCGCGATCGCACATTTATTCACCCTCTATATTTTCACTACGACGCCGCCGCTGGTTATGCTCTCTCCAACGGCTATCTAATTGAAATGTCCTACGTTGAGGAACTTGCCCCCCTAGACGAGGTGGAATTAAAAGATCTCGAATGGCGCATTGCCTTGCCAACGGAAACCCACCGCCAAAAGATCAGGAAAACTGACTGGGTAGGAGTGCCTTTTACCGAAGAAGTTCAAGACGGACAGCGAGTGGCCGTTTTTAAATTCGACTGTCTCAAACCGGGCGAACGGCATATATTTGGCTGGAAAGTCCTCCTAGAAGTCTGGAGTATCAAATACCGCCTGACGCCGCGAGATATGGAAAAACTACCTGCACTACCGCCGGACTTGCAAGCTAGCTATCTAGTTGATGATGACAATTTGGCAATGGACACCGAGATTATTCGCAGCGCCGCCCGTGAAGCGATTGGCAGCGAAACCAATCTCCTGCGAAAAATGTACAAAATTCGCAACTATGTCTATGACAAGCTTTCCTACGGCATCAAACCTCACATTGACTCCCCAGACGTTGCCTTAGAGCGAGGTGTCGGTTCCTGCGGCGAGTACCTGGGCGTTTTACTCGCTTTAGCACGGCTGAATGGCATTGCCTGTCGCACAGTTGGCCGCTATAAGTGCCCTGCTCATTCCGACAAGTTGGGTGTTCCCTTGGAACCAGACTTTAATCACGTTTGGATGGAGTTCTACGTACCAGGATTTGGCTGGCTGCCAATGGAATCCAACCCCGATGATGTCGCTGAGGGCGGTCCCTATCCATCGCGATTTTTCATGGGTTTAGCTTGGTATCACGCAGAAGTTGGCAAGCGCATCCCGTTTGAAACTCTTATGAGCCAGGGCCTCCCTGTCAATAAGCAGAATATTTCTATTGGTGACTTAGCGATTAATCATGTGAGATTTATTATTTTGGAGGAACTACCGCCACCAGAATAGAGTTATGAGTTATGAGTTTTGAGTTATTAATTCAAAACTCATAACTTTTGAATTGCTTTGCCTGGGTATGTCACAGGAATAACTGTCACACACTTTGTAAAATATTTATCGGCTTCTCTCAATACTAAATTTATACCGCTCCAGAACAATCAGCACACAAAAATCAGGGATTAAATCCAGGATTAATCAGTTGTGCCAGTTAATATTCTGGTCGATTTAACAGCATCTAAATGCTGGTTTAGTAGCTATTTTTCACTAAATTTAGTGAGGGGAGTGCAGAAATGAAAATTTCTATGTTGGCAAAGCGTCCAGTTGATTTGGCGGGTTATCGATATTCCCGGCAGCATTATTTACAAACAAGATGTCGCATTAATTATTTAGTTGAGCGCTATCTATCAATCGATATTCTCAGCGCTCGCCTCGCTGATTTACCCACTCAATTTGAAAACCCACATCAGCGACCTTGGGAACCGATTGATTGGCAAGCAATTACTCCCGAACAAATTATTGGTGTTGATCCAGCACTATTTATATCTGTTATTGCTGGTGCGGCAGAAATTGAAACCCCGATTCGCGCTTATGCTAGGGAAAGCTGGGGCTATTTGCAGTCAGCTCATCCACCAATGGCACGGTTTATGGGGGGGATCTTTACAACAGATGGTTCACCCCTAGAAGTAGGCTTATGGGAAAAAGAAGAACGCCAACACGGGCCTGCTTTTAGAAAAATATATCAACAATTAACTGGCGAGAAACTACAGCCGAAGCCCAACTCGGTTGAAGGCTACCAAGCAAGTGAAAATCTCCGGGAAGATGTCTACAAACATGCGATTAGCCGGATGACAACGGAATGGGGCGCGACGTCTGTATATCTCTGGCTGATGGCGCACTCGACTGGGGCATTACAACAGGCAATTGCTCAACCGATGCAAGACGAAGTTAACCACTTAGCAAAAATGTGGGGCATTAGCTACTGGGCATTTGGAGATTCCTATATTACCCGCTTGCGCGGCACGAGCAAAAATTTAATCAGTCTGTTTAAACACCATCAAGGCGAACGCACCCACAGCAACGATATGTTGCAATTAACCTATGCCCTGCACGCAGTAGAATTAACTTTTACCTTTGTCCGTGTGATGGTGCAACTGCATCGCTGGAACCAAACGCTGCTTCCTGGCGATCTCGAACAGCTATTTGGACAGCCACAGCGCGATATTAGAGATTGAAATAGACGCCACGTAGAACCGGAAACTGATGGAAAAAGTACCCAGTGAAGCTACTGTGAGACTGGGTTCTTTTTCTGCATTAGTTCTAGGGGCTTAGGAGAGTTAGTAATGGATGTTATCCCAGCAATCGATCTGCTAGAAGGCAAGTGTGTGCGGCTGTATCAAGGAGACTATGCGCGATCGCAAGTATTTAACGAAAATCCCGCTGATGTCGCTAAACAGTGGGTTGACCAAGGGGCGTCGTGGCTGCACATAGTTGACCTTGACGGGGCTAAGATCGGTCAGCCAGCGAACCTAAAGGCGATTGCAGCGATTGTTGCCAGCGTGTCGGTGCCGATACAAGTGGGCGGTGGGTTGCGCGACGGCACCAGCGTCTCCCAGTTGCTGAATATGGGCGTGCAGCGGGTGATTTTAGGCACTGTAGCAGTGGAAGAACCCGAACTGGTGCGATCGCTATGTGCAGAATTTCCAGGGCAAATTGTCGTGGGGATCGACGCCCGCAACGGACGAGTTGCAACTCGTGGGTGGCTAGAAACATCTGAAGTGTTGGCAATAGATCTAGCCCAGCAGATGGCAGATATGGGGGCTGCGGCGATTATTTACACCGATATTCATCGTGACGGCACGCTTCAAGGACCCAACTTAGACGCCTTGAGAGAACTTGCCAGTAAAATTTCCATCCCTACTATCGCCTCTGGGGGAGTTAGTTCTATCACCGACCTTTTAAGTCTACTTGCTCTCGAACCCCTAGGAGTCAGCGGTGTTATTGTTGGTCGCGCTCTCTATACTGGGGATATCTCGCTCAAAGAAGCGCTACAAGCCATTGGCCCCGGACGCCTCCAGGACGTACCATCAAACCTGGGCGATTCAGCGTTTGCTTGATCTAAGTAGATGGGTATAATTAAACGTAGGTTGGGATTGTTAGTAGTTAGTAGTTAGTAGGATTTTTACGACTAACCACTAACCACTAACCACTAACCACTAACCGCCCCCACAGTTATGTTTATTTCTGACCACCTACTTACTAACTCATAACTATTAAAAATTAACGGATAGCCTTCTGAAGCAATTGCACAAGCTCCGCAAGCTGCTTTTGATTAAATGTTTGGAGTAGAACTTTGGCTGCGGCTCTGGGTTCTACTGGCACAGAGATCTGCTTAGGTGTGCTACTAGCAGCAAGTTGCTGCAAGATGGGACTGGGAGCGATCGCATTGGCTTTTCCGGCTGGCACCAGTTCGCTAGCCTGTTTGAGTTCCTTGATCGCCACCGGCGCTAAGGTGCGATAAGAATTCTGAGGATTGATAATTGCTTGGCGCACAGTTTTTACCAGTATTTGCCAGCTTTCAATATCCATACCCAGCGTCAAAAGGCGATTGCATAAATCCTCAAGTTGTTGACGAGTTCCTGCGCTCTCTTGTTGTTTAAACAACTGCAACATTTGTCTCAATGCACCTGTAACCTGGGCTGCAAAGTTTGGGGTAGGCGTCGTGCTACTCTGGGATGCCGGTGCTTTTAAAGCAGACTTAGGATCTGGTGATGCACTTGCTTGCCCACCGTTATTTACTAAGTGATTAAGGTAATTCTGTAGTTGTGCAAAATTAGGCTCCGCCTCTTGCACTGTTTTCTCTGCCTCATCTTCCTGGAGGCCAAACGGTCCTTGAAGACCTTCAACTAACACCTGAAGGGTATCATATCCTTGTAAAAACATCGACTCCAGCTTTTGGTCAATCTTCACTGGATGCTCTTTGAGAATTTTGAAACAATCCTCTAAACGGTGACCAGCTTTTTGAATACTGCCAAAGCCTAGCATCGCCGCCCCCCCCTTGATAGAATGGGCGGCGCGAAACATTTCGTTAACTCTTTCGGGATCTGCCATAACATCTTGCAGATCCAATAGTCCTTTTTCTAGGGTATCGAGGTGTTCTTTTGCCTCCTCGATGAAATAATACAAAATCTGCTGCTTTCCCGAATCCACGGTAGTGTTCCTCAAAACAACATTTTTACGCGATCGCTGGTTTAGTCAGGAGTCGTTATAGTGAGTCGATTCTTCCACGCTCGTGCTGCTTACCTTTCTTAATCATGACCTAGACATAGAAATAGCGGCAGCACAAGTAATCAAAAGCAGAAGTATTATTGCGGTCGAACAGCCCATAATTAAAAATGCTTGTGCAGGCATAATGTCGGGGTTTGATGGCAACATCAAGCTAGATAAGTACCATTGAAGCAAGAATCTCCCGAATTTAGCGTAGCGGATGCGGGAGGCTGTCAAAACAAGGAAAGCACCACATTAAGTAGATCTGCTATTTAGGCAAACCGCTTCATAGAACCGCAGCCACCGCCGATGGGCACTTAGCTATGCCTCCATGTCCCACGAGCAACGGTCGAGTGGAGCCAAGCACAGGCAGGCGTTTGTACTTCTCATCGTGATTGTGGCGGACTAGTAGTGTCAACTGGTATCCTAATATGACCTAATCATCCTAGTAAGGTAAGTTCTATCGTGACCAAAGACGGGAAACAACGACACTCATCTTACTCACACCCCGCCCAAGCTCCAAAATTGCTTGGTGAATATCTCAGCTTCTATACTCAGATATTTCTTGGGCTGTCGCTCTCTGACAAGCTTACCATTGTCAAGTTGTTGCGATCGCAAACTGCGGGTCAGAGGCGATCGCGCACCGCCACTGTCTTACCGCAAAATCAGTTTCAAGTTGGTTTCCCTATGCCTGCCAACTTAGAGGAATGTCTACCAGAAGACCTCGCCCAGGCTGTGGTAGTTAACAAGCAGCCTATTACGTTTAATTGCTTTATCTTAGGATTTCTATATTTGTGGCTGGGAGTATTTTCCAGTTCTGCATTAGCAGATACCAAAGTAATTGAACAGCCACCTGAAAACTCTCCGGTAATCAAAAGACAGGCAACCACTACTGTGCCTGATGCCTCTGAACCTTTTCAGTGGTCAACTTCAGCATCTTCCTTACTATCTGAAAAACAAGTTGCTGCTGAAGAAATTGCACCTATTAATCAAACGCCTAATAATGGCACTTCTACCGAAAAAATTGCCCAGCTTAATCAACCGGATAACAACGCCACTCCTATAGAAGAAGTTGCACCGCTCAATCAACCGGATAACAACGCCGCTCCTATAGAAGAAGTTGCACCGCTCAATCAACCGGATAACAACGCCACTCCTATAGAACAACAAATTACGCTTCCAGGCCTGCGAGGAAATTCCTTACAGGGTCGTCACCCTTTATTAACAACAGCCCATCAATTATTGCGAGGCGAGGTTCTCCCCAGCTTACGCTATCGCCAATCTTTTCCACCTGAGGATGTAGTTAACGGCCTTACTGGTCAGCCGACTCTGGGGATTAGCTGGGGCATAACCAACAACTTAGAACTAACACTAGATGCCCAAACCGTGGACAACTTTGGGCCAGGCCGTCAAGGAGATTTCCGGGCACAAAGAACCACCACAAATGGCAGTGGTAATTTCTTTCAAGAATTGACGCTTCAGGCAAAGCAACGACTTTGGCAAAATGCCCAAGGTACCCAAGCCTTAAGTGGTGTAGTGGCAATTTCTAGAGGAGTACGCTCTTATCGATTTTCACGTCCAGGCGCTGGTAATCTGCCAAGCGGAGGTAATAAGGACGAATTGGTCCCCTCGCTAGAGTTTCCTTTTACTGTAACAACTGGCGATCGCTGGCAGTTTACCGTTTCTCCTAAAGTCGCCTTCTTACCAGAAGATAATGCTTTGTATTTCCGCCGGCTACCTATACCCGACTCTGGCTCTTTTGGTACAACCTTCGGTTTAGCAGGAGCCGCCAGTTATCGTGTTAACTCAAGGCTTGTATTATGGGGCGATGCCTTTGTGCCGTTAACAGGTAACAATACGATTGATAGAGACACAGGATTACCTGCTCGCTCAATTGGCTTTAATGCCGGAGTGCGATATTTAGTCAACCCTCGGTTAGCTACAGATTTATTTGTTTCTAATACGCTCGGCAATACAGGGGCTTTATCTATGATTACGGATAAAGAATACCCTTTTTTAGGCTTGGGTGTAACCTTTTTGCCCGGTGTTACCAGTGCTAATCGCCGCTATCCAGCCTCTTTTCGGTCAACTCAGCAGCCGCCTCCTGAGACACCGGCTGGGTTTGCTTTTTTAGACGGCGGTACTGTTCGTAGCGGACAGCTGGTGACAAGTGTACAAGGGGGCGGTCAAGGGCTACTCGCTGCTGTCCAGTTCGGTTTGCTAGATGATTTGGAAATTGGTTCTTTTATAGACTTAGTTCCAGGAACCACAGATGAATCAGAATTTGGGTTCAGTGGCAAAATTCGATTTTTACATCAAGCAGATGGCGATCCGGTTACCTTAAGTGCTGTGGCAACCTTAGCTCGGTCAAATAATGTCCTCATTAATTTGGTTAATAATAATGCCAATGAATTTGAAGAGCGAGGTTTCAAGAAAGGCGGGTTCGCTTTTAGTAACGAAGGCCCAGGGGAGCTGTTTATCATTACACTTTCTACTCCCATACACTATCAGTTTGCAAATGGCGGTGCGATTTGGGCAACCCCGACTCTGGGATTTGTTCAACGCAATGGCCTACAGATCGCTGGCATAAACTTTGGAAGTTCAACACCTGTGTTGAAAAATCTCGATTTAATTGGGGAAGTGGGCTTAGAGTTTAGTGGCAAAGGCAATGCCTTTGTTGACAGAACCCGTGAAACAGTTATTCCATTTAGCTTAGGTTTACGTTGGAATCCATCTCTAAGACAAATTCCAGGTCTGCAACTTGAGGGATTCCTGACAAATCGAGTTGGCTCAAGTCCTTTTGGAACCCTAAGAGTGCAAGCTGATAAATCCGTGTCAGTGGGTGTAGGTGTTCGCTTACCTGTTCAGTTTTAGCTACTTAATTAATTAGGTCTAACGGCACAACTCACCGGACGCAGACAACCTGGGCAACTCAGCCGAAAAATTACGCCGTTCCGGTGCAGCGCCGTGTTAGGTTGCTGGCTGTTGTCGCACTTTTTGCATAACAGACTCTACGTATTCTACTTTGCCAATTGTGTATGCTTCCCGATCTGTTGAAAAACGTAAAGCAAGATCGTGTTTTAATTGTGCATAACGTTTTGCCTCTTCAGGATGTGTACGGAGATAATCTCGAAATAGCAAACGCTCCCACAGCCTACTATCTGAGTCAATCATATGAATGTGGTGAGTGCGTGGACCCTTCGGCGGTAGACCTTTTACAAAAAACATTCGTTGAGGATCGGGATTGTCAAACCAGTAACTATAATCCAGTGATTCTAGCTGAGAAACGGCAACTTGCTTGGCTTCTGCAAGTGAAACCACACCAACCAACAAATCAATAATCGGTTTTGCAGCTAACCCTGGAACTGACGTGCTGCCAAAATGTTCAATGCGAGTCACAAGATCTCTATCTAAAACCTCGCAGATACGTAAAGCTTCCTGTTCAAAGAGAAGCACCCAGCCTGGATCGTACTCGACAATAACAACCTCATCCATTTGTCTATTTATGCAACGCACTAATCTATTGGCTAGCGCTAGATGAGCGTCAGACCTAGCTTCTCACAGGCAACATTGAAGTACTGTCCCAACCCAGAAACGAAGCAAACTAACTGTTAATTAAACCGCAGCTGCGGTCTAACACGCCATTACAGCGTATAAAACCGCAAGCGTTCAATCCTTAAACCTACGCTGCTTAACAGGCTCCACCCATATAGTGCAGAATTTCGACGTTGATGCACGTCCCGCAACTTCCAAACGCTGCACATCCTCCTTGTATTTTAAATTACCAAGACTATCCGCATTCCACTTCATCTCAGGTATTAGTTACCCAAATCGCGCTGAAGCAACTTCCCAAGTATGTCAAGTAGGCTTTTTTCTGCAAGCGACTGCTAGCTAACTGTTCTTGACTAAAACTCCTGGTTCTCGCTGTATGGGTAGCACGTCCAAAATATCAGTTTGGGCGCAATATTTTAGGTCTTCGTGACAATCGAGGCGCAGGAGGCGTTTGCCGTGACTGGCATGGTGGAACAGTTCTAGTAAGTTGTCCTGCCACTGGCGGTAAAGCGCGATCGCATCAATTACTTCATCGTTACCTGCCAGTTCGTCCAAGGAGCAGTTAAGTTCTGCTAACAGGCTGTGAGCGATCGCACCTGCACAGGCGGTATCCTCTAGAGAAAAACTGCCTTCCCAACCAGAACCCACAATCCACACCGTGTCTGGCGACTGGGATTTGAGATACTGCACCACAGCCTGACGATTAACAAACGCCCCCGCTAAAACAGCTGGGGCAGCCTGCACCCGCTGTAAGGCACGAGTGCCATTAGTAGTCGTGATGAACAATCGGCGTCCTTGGACAACTTCAGGGGTGCAATCTAGGGGAGAATTACCCAGGTCACAGCCAGGCACTTTGGCACCGCCTCGTTCCCCAGCCCGAAGACGCTTCTGTGCCGGCCACTCTTCGCTGACTTGCATTAGTTTTTCCATATCGCTGAATACTTGCACGCCTTCAGCACCGGCTGAGAGTACGGTGGCAATGGTGGTGGTAGCACGCAGAACATCAACTGCGATCGCACAATCGGGCACGCTATCTGTCGGCGTGAGTTCGGGGGTGTGATAAATAAATAACTTCACAAGCTAGCTGTACCTGCTTTCAAAACTGCGGAAACTAATATTCTATGGGTCGTCGTTCCCAAATGGAGTAGCAATTTTGGATCTTAGGAGCAGATGCCACCGATAATGGCGGTCTCTTGCTGCCTCAAAACATTCGTTCTAATTCAATAGTTGCTACTATGCGGGGGTTAAATTTTAACTTTCTTACTACTTGTAATTCTGTTTTTTTTGCGATTATGCTAACTGCATATCTTTTATTTTAAACGCCGATATTAGTAAATTATGAAGAAATATATTTTATCTTATTTACCATCATAATCTTTTGTTTGTATTGTTTTATAGAGTTTAAATTGGATAATTGTTATGAATAATTATTAGGGTGAAGGCAAAAATAAATGAGATTAAATTCCCCCTCTCCTCCTTGTCCCCCTGCTGTTTACGCGATGAATAAAACCGGACACTATATGACGCGCTAGCGTGTCGATAAATTGATACGTCTAGGGGCTTGGTATTGAGGCTCACAAGCTCTTGTAACACTGGAATCTTTCCTGAGTTGGAGGAGCAGGAAAAGTAGTAACTCTAATTTTAAGTTATGAAGCAGAGGGCATCATGGCGATCCCGAATACCAATACCCATCCACAATTGACACGGCGGCGACTACTCGGTATTTGGATGGCAGGCATCACTGCGGTGATTTCAGAATCGTGCCGCCCCTCAGAAAGGCCAAGGAGCTTATTTATGATTCCAGATAGACAGCAGCCCGGTATACAGGCAGCAGCAAAGGGACGCCTGCTAGGACGACCAACACGACCAGCAGGGGCTGCACCACTCGGTCTGCAACCGCTGGGGCTTGACTCTAAGCGCGACGGTTTTCTCTACGTGCCCGCAGGCTACCAAGCTCACCAACCTGCGCCCCTAGTGCTGATGCTGCACGGTGCAGGCGGTAACGCCCGCCACAGTTTAGCCCTTTTCCAAGACTTGGCTAATGCGGCTGGGCTGCTCCTACTAGCGCCTGACTCGCGCCGCCAGACGTGGGATGTAATATACGGTGAGTACGGTTCCGATATCGCCTTCATCGACCAAGCACTAGCGCAAACGTTCAGCCGCTACGCCGTAGACCACGATCGCATTGCGATCGCGGGATTCTCCGATGGGGCTTCCTATGCGCTTAGTGTCGGCATCACCAATGGCGACCTGTTCACCGATGTCATAGCCTTATCGCCAGGGTTTATGGCACCGAAAATACAGATGGGCAAGCCGCGCCTCTTCATTTCACACGGTACGCGAGACGAAGTTCTACCAATTAATGCTTGCAGCCGCAAGATTGTGCCCCAGGTGCAGCGTGCCGGTTATGAAGTGCTGTATCGGGAGTTCGACGGTGGTCATACAATTCCCCCAGAGGTTCTGGGTGAGGCAATGAACTGGTTCACCGTTAAACCAAAGAACCAAGTCTCAACAGAATCCCAGCATTGAGCGCCCTCAAGGCTGTTTCTGCCATTCATCCGATGAGGTACGGCACTTAGATAAATGCCGTTCCAAAACAAAAACTGACCTAGACTGCTCTAGATAGCCCGGTTATCTAAAGCAAAGCTTGTCACATTGGTGAACCCAAATTTCGCCGGTTTGTAATCGCTTCCTGGTAGAGGGAATATACAGCTTCGGTTGAATCGGTTTTTGCTTGTCTTCCCCTGACGCTTGATTAATGTAGTGACATCCTCCTTGATCAAATAAAAGATTATGGTGGGGGTATTATCGCTCCCCCAAGACCTCCTCATTTAGATAAATAAAAGCAACCGTTGAGCCAGCACAGCCGAACCTGGCTTTTACGATCGCACTATTTTTGTTCCGTTGTCACTACTGTTCGCTTAGTACTAAAAGGTCATGTCAGAAACCACCGTTGAAACCAAAAAAAAGAGTCGGTCGCTTCCTCCAGGGCTACTTATTAAATCTGGAAAGTTTGTCTGGACTACCCTCTGGCACCTGATGATGTCAAATCTGGCTCCGCGCAATCAGTCAGGAGAGTATGTTCGCCCACAAAGTCAGTTCAGGCACTTTGTTAGCACAGAGGAAGCAAACCCATACCAACCAGCGGCAGGTCGCTACCGCCTCTACGTGGGACTGGGATGCCCTTGGGCGCACCGGACTCTTGTTGCCAGGGCGCTGAAGGGGCTTTCTGACGCTATTGAAGTGTCTATCGCTTCACCTTCACCCAATGAGGGGATCTGGGTGCTTGATAGCTCAGAGTCAGAGTGTCGCACGCTGCCAGATCTGTATCAACTAGCAAAACCGGGCTATAAGGGACGTTGCACTGTGCCTGTGCTTTGGGACAAACAGACACAGACAATTGTCAACAACGAGAGTGCAGAGATTATCGTGATGCTCAACTGTGCATTCAACGAATTTGCTCTTCATCCAGCACTAGATCTCTACCCAGATAACCTGAAGGAGACAATTGACAATTGGAACGATAAGATTTACCACGCCGTAAATAACGGTGTATATCGTTGTGGCTTTGCACAGAGTCAGGCAGCGTACACTCAAGCTGGCAATGAATTGTTCGCCGCCCTGGATGAAATTGATGCGGCACTGGCAACTAGCCGATATTTATGTGGAGACTTGGTCACGCTGGCAGATGTTCGTTTGTTCACAACCCTGTTCCGCTTTGATGTTGTGTACTACGGACTATTCAAGTGCAACCGCAGGAGAATTCAGGACTATGAGCACCTGGGGCCTTATTTGCGTGACTTGTATCAGCTTCCCGATGTTGCTGCTACCTGCGACTTGGAGGCGGTAAAGCGTGACTACTACGGAAATCTGTTTCCGCTTAATCCAGGCGGGATCATCCCTATTGGCCCTGATGTAACAAGCCTACTACAACCGCATGGCCGCGAAACCATTGCCAAGAAGCCAGTACTACAAAAATAACAACTTCACCGCAGCGAAGAGAAACAAATGCCGGATGTTGAACGGTAAATGTTAAAAAACTTCTCCCTTGTCCTCCTTGTCTTCCTTGTCCCCCTGCTGTTTACGCTATCAACACAACCGGACACGATATTACTCCTCTTGGCAGAAAAGTAGGCAAGGTAGTTGGGGCTAGATTGTAGGCAATAGGCAGCAAGGGGAAATTTGGAATGGGCGTACTGAACAATAATGCCCTCATACTTATAGCAATAGGTCTGGGCATTTTCACCTTACTTGCAGTCGTGCGATGGTGGTTCCAATACAATTTTCGCGACAAGACAGTGCTGCTCACAGGTGGTTCCCGTGGCTTGGGTTTAATTATGGCACGGGAGTTGGTGCGGCAAGGAGCACGTTTGGCCATCTGTGGTCGCAATGAAAATTCTCTAGAACGCGCCCACAAAGAGCTAGTTGAGCGTGGTGGCGATGTGCTGGCAGTGCGGTGCGATGTCACGGATAAAGGGCAGGTTGATGAGATGGTGACCAAAGTGCGATCGCATTTCGGTCAAATTGACGTACTCATCAACAATGCAGGAATAATTACAGTTGGCCCAATGGAGGTGATGACTTTAGAAGACTACGAAACCGCAATGAAGATGCATTTTTGGGCACCTCTGTACACGACTCTGGCTGTACTACCGGAAATGCGCTCAAGGCAAGAAGGTCGCATTGTTAACATCTCCTCTATCGGTGGCAAAGTAAGTGCGCCCCACCTATTACCCTATAGCGCCAGCAAGTTCGCGTTAACCGGATTTTCAGAAGGATTGCGGGCAGAGGTAGCTAAAGATAAAATCGTTGTTACTACCGTATGCCCCGGTCTAATGCGTACAGGCAGCCCGTATAATGCCAACTTTAAAGGTCAGCATCGAGCGGAATTTACCTGGTTTATTCTCAGTGATTCTCTGCCGATTATTTCTATGAGCGCTGAACGGGCAGCGCGTCAAATTCTTGCAGCTTGCAAACGAGGAGATTCAGAAATTGTACTTTCTCTAACTGCACAGCTGGCTATCAAATTTCACGACTTGTTTCCAGGAATTACTGCTTCTTTATTAGGCTTTGTTAACAAGTTCTTGCCCGAACCAGGAGGGATAGGGACTAACCAAGCTAAAGGTAAAGACAGTACCTCAGATTTATTGCCATCTGTGTTAACGGCATTGAGTGACAAAGCTGCACAGCGAAATAATCAATTTTAATTAAATTAGGCAGCTAGATATATAGCAATTTGATTTGAGGTGTAACAATTTGGCTTTCTGGACAAGGGGAAAAGGCTCTTGTGTACTCTTCACTTAGGATTGCTATTTCATTACTTTACTGAAGTTTAGACTTTCTCAATAAGTCAGGAGTCAGATTTTCCTATATCAACTGTAAAAGTTCGCTGACCCACCGTGACGCGATCGCCTGAGACTAGTTGCCGTCCTCTTCGGGTTTCAATCATACTGTTAACTAAGACCTCCCCATCTTGAATCATCAGCTTGGCTTGCCCACCTGTTGAGGCTACACCTACCAGCTTCAAAAACTGGTCTAGCTTAATTTTGTTGTCGTTTTTGGTCACGAGCGGCTTTAACCTATAAATAGTAGTTTTCAGGATGAAAGTTTTTCTGGCAACCTAGTACTTATTATCCCACTATTAAAACTCTCCAAGAAAGGGGTAGAAAAGTCCTCTAATAAGCAAGTGTACAAAAATAAAGATAATACCAATTTCCTTTAATAATACTACATATCGATATTGTAGAGACGCGAAATTTTGCGTCTCTACTGGCAATAGTAAAACTGCTAAAAGCGAGACCAACAGAACCGTAATCGCCCTTAAAAACTAAGCTGGCTCAAATATAGCTTTGTGCTTTGCGTCCACAAGATTCTGATTAAACCAATGAGGATAAATGGGTTGCGGCGCAGTCAGGGCATCAAGTTCTGTCACTTCTGAAGTGCTCAGTTGTACCTCCACCGCCTTGAGATTATCTTCGAGTTGATGCAATTTACTTGCCCCAACAATAATGCTGGTAACAACGGGTTTAGTCAGCAACCAAGCGAGAGCAATTTGGGCAACAGATGCATTACGTTCCCCTGCAATTTCACGTAGCTTGTCTACAACTTTGAAGCCCCACTCTTTATCAAAAGGTAATAAATCAAATCCGGAAAGCCGATTTTCTGAGTCTTTGAGATTTTCAGGAGTATATTTGCCACTGAGGAAACCGCTAGCTAATGGACTCCACACAGTCATACTAATACCTGCATACTGCATGAAGGGAATTACGTCATGTTCCACATCTCGGCCGACGAGTGAGTAGTTCATCTGTCCGTGGCAAAACTGCGCCCAGCTATTAGCTTTCTGGATTTGAAGTGCGGTGGCGGCTTTCCAAGCTGACCAGTTGGAAAAGCCAATATATCGGACTTTGCCCATGCGTACCAAATCATTTAGGGCGGCGAGAATTTCTTCTAGGGGGGTGTATGGGTCTTCTTTATGGAGAATATACAAATCAATGTAATCGGTGTTGAGCCGTTGCAGACTGCGATCGCATGAATCCAGAATATGCTGTCTGGAAAGTCCGGCTTGGGTAATGGCCTCTCCTGTGCGAAAGCCAACCTTAGTTGCAATGACTACATCCTGCCGCCGCTTACCCAAGACTTCGGCTAGTATCACCTCAGACTGTCCGCCAGCATAGGCATCAGCAGTATCAAAGAAATTGATCCCAGCTTCCAGAGATTTTTCAATCATCACTTTGGCATTTTCCTGGTCAACTTTGTAGATCGCAGGCATTGAGGGATCGCTGCCGAAAGTCATTGCCCCAAACGATAACTTGGAAACCATTAAGCCAGTGTTGCCGAGTCGTCCGTATTTCATGCTTCTGCTTCCGTTCGCTACTGCACACATTGATTCTACAAGCAGGTTCCCAAACAGTTTGATTTGGCTCAATTAAAAATCCGCCACACAATCGTTAGCAGTGCCGCTACAGCACCAAAATAAGCGATCGAGCGAATAAGAATGATGCCAAAGATATAACTAAGGCTGTGCAGCAACCGCAAGCTAACCAGAACGATTGATGCGATCGCTGTTACCCGATCTGTTTGTCCTGTTACCTGTGCAATTAGAATCACGGTGGCGATCGCACTTAGGTTATCGTGGTGATTGCGTTGGGCGCGGTCTGCCCGTTCTACCCACAAGGGAACCTCTGGCATCTTTTCTCGATTGCCAATTCCCCAGGCTAAATCTGAGTGAACTGTGCGGGCGATCGCGGGAATATGATTAAGGGGAATTGACCAAAGAGCTAAGACCAAGAGGCAAATCAAATCAAGAGTCATTGTCAGCTTAAAATCACTTCAGCCTGACGATAAATGAGAGCAGGTATTGCCTCTAGTCCCCAACTGGGTACAGTTTGATGAAGTTGCCTATTTTTGTCGAAAAAGTTGCCACTGCCCGCAACGAATCCCAATTGCGCTCCTATTTTATGGATAGTGCAGGTAGGCTCGTTGCAGCTAAAGCTTGGGGTCTGGATCTATTGGACAGTAACTTACAGGTAAATTCATCCGAGTTGTCTGGACTACCTGATACATTTCGAGAAAGTTATCGAGAATTGGGACGGGATACAGATCCAGTGAGTCTGCTAATGCTCCAGCAACACATTCCAGTTCACAACTTATCAATGCAGACACCTCAAGCTTGGAGGCAGAGCAAAATATATCAATACCTGTTCCGCCGCTATGGAATTGAGCATGGTATGGTTGCCCCATTGGTGGGTAACGGGCGGTTAATTGGTGGCATTTATTTCCTGCGCGGAAGCCATTTGCTACCCTTCTGTGACAGCGATTTGATTCGGGTTAGTTCTTTGTGTTTGCACTTATCAGTGCGCTTGGCAACATTACAAATCCCTGCACTAAGTGCCAATTCAGCTTATGCAGCCTATTTAACAAAACGAGAATTAGAAATTGCCGAACTGGTAGCTCAGGGTTTGAGCAATCGAGAAATTGGTATCAGATTGGGAATTAGTTACAACGGAGTGAAACAAGCACTCAAGCGGATGTTTCTGAAGTTGGATGTTTCGGCTCGTGCTGAGATGGTAGCAAAGTTAAAAGCTTAGCTACTCATGCGCCCAACCAACCTGCTTGTGCTGAGATTAAAGTCGTTCATCTTGACCAAACGCTACTCATTACTAGGCATAGCTGGTCTAGTTACAGCTTTGCTTGGTAGATATAGCTTCTCGCCGTTGAAACATCCATCAACTTTCTTCTGTGGATAGCTCTCGTGATTCAAATTTAAGTTGTCAATAGCTTGTTCGCGAGTCCAACTAGGTTCAAATCCAACTCGTGCGTCATCCCAAAACAACTCGTATCCTACTTTTTTACCATTGAATACACCTTCAACTTTCTTCTGGGGATAACTCTTTTTATTGAACTCTAAGTTGGCAACTGCTTGTTCGCGAGTCCAGCTAGGTTCAAATCCAACTCGCACCTTATTCCAAAACAACTCGTATCCTACTTTTTTACCGTTGAACAAGCCTTCAACTTTCTTCTGGGGATAGTTCTTTTTATTTAACTCTAAATTGGCGATCGCCTGCTCGCGAGTCCAGTCAAGCTCATATCTTACTCGCACTCCATCCAAGAACAACTGATAGATATTCCGACCGTATAGTTCTTCATCTATTGGTTGGTCTACACAGCTCAGTTCACTATCAACATTTACATAATGAGAGTTGGATTGTGCAACGGCATTCTCTGCAAAGGGAGTCAGTGTAAAAAGAGGAACACTAACACTAAGGATTGTGACAACTTGCTGCAATGATTTCGGGAACATAGTTTTTTCCTGATTAGGTAAGTTTTTCAATCAGCAAAGTAGGTTTTGATACTAAATAAAAGTCATACCTTCAGCTCTGCTTACCTATTCTCACGTTCACCTTGGTGTGTTTATGCAGCTTGCTCGAACTTGACGTATAAATAAGTGCAAGATAAACAGCAAAAGCCTTATCAGTTCTATATTTGGCGCATGAGTAGCTTGGAAGCTATGGACATTGATGTCAGAAGTGGCTCAGAAATTGCTGGCTGCCCAGTCTATTTTTGCACTTACTGTTGATGCTGCTTAAGTTTAAATAAGGTCTAAGCAGACTGGTCTACTAAAGAGCTTTTCATCAACTTACCAAGCCCGTTCATACTGGACGGGAGCAGGTATTTTATGCCCTAGTTGCTTCGCAGCGTGCAAGGGCCAATAAGGGTTACGGAGCAACTCACGAGCTAGTAGCACCAAATCCGCCTGACCAGTACGAATAATTTGGTCGGCTTGCTCTGGTGTAGTAATCATGCCTACTGCTCCCGTTTGGATACCTACTTCTTTCCGAATTTGTTCTGCAAATTGCACCTGATAACCTGGCCCAACGGGGACTTTTACACCCGGTACAATAGCGCCTGAGGAGCAGTCAATCAAGTCTACGCCTAAAGCAATTAACTTCTGACTCAAGGCAACACTTTGCTGGATATCCCAACCACCTTCTACCCAATCAGTCGCGGAGATGCGTACCCACAAGGGGGTGCTGTCAGGTAAAACCGCTCTGAGGGCGATCGCAATTTCACACAGCAAGCGGATGCGATTCTCAAAGCTACCGCCATACTCGTCTTCCCGATAATTGCTCAAAGGCGAGAGAAATTCGTGGATGAGATAGCCGTGAGCAGCATGAATTTCAATCACTTTGAAGCCAGCCTCAAGACTTCGCCTTGTAGCCTGCACAAAAGCGGTCACAACCTGCTGGATTTCTTCCCGGCTTAATGCTTGTGGAACTGGGCTATCCTCGCTAAAAGCAATTGCACTGGGAGCAACAATTGGTCGCCATCCTCCTTGTTTTTCTGTCAAATATTGTCCTCCCTCCCAAGGTGCGGCAGTGCTAGCTTTGCGGCCGGCATGGGCGAGTTGAATTGCCGCGATCGCACCAAAGCGGTGAATTAAGTCTGCAACCTTAGCCAAAGGTTGAATATGTTCGTCCTTCCAAATACCCAAGTCTTGAGGCGTAATCCGACCGCTCGGCTCGACAGCAGCCGCTTCAGTCATCACCAGTCCGGCTCCACCCACCGCCCGACTGGGTAGGTGTACAAAATGCCACTCATTAGCATAACCATCAATACTGGAATACTGGCACATAGGCGAAACTGCGATGCGGTTACGAAAAGTCACGCCACGCTGTGTGAGGAAATCGAACAAATGTGTCATAGAACAAGTTCCTTTGTACTATGGATCTAAACTTGGGAAGCAATTCTAAAAAAGCTGGAACGAATAGAGAATGAGTAGCTTACCCTCAGACCACCCTACGGGGTATAAAGCCATTGGCTTGATGCGAGGGCACTATATACCTAGCGTAGAAGAATTCACTCAGGGCGTTCTACTCACAAGCGACGGCTCAAAGCTTCAAGCTTATCTATTTCCTTATGTGGCGCAGATGCTGCAACGGCAACCAGAACTGCTGGATAGCCCACAATTCTGGAATGTTTATTTAAGCACAATGTCTGAGTCGCCAGGGTTGTACCTTCAACTCAAAGAGGATGTTAGGAAGTAGATTTCTGCCTACTATTAATAGACAAATTATCTAACCTACGAGTTAAGGGTATTCATCAAAACTGACTAACTTGAGATGACGTGGGTTAGCCATCAACTCTTTTGCCAATAAATAGCCAGCGATTGACCAAGTTTGATACTTCCTCGCTTCTTTCCCAACCAGCGTGCCTTTCTTACCATCGTAATATTCCGCCCATTCATCCTTACTCAAGCGTTTTTCAGCAATTTTAATAGCTTCATGCCCAAGCTCGGTTCTACCCATTTTCTGAACTGCGGCGACAAACATCCATATTAAGACGGGCCAATTGCCACCATTGTGATAAGACCAAGCTCTATTTTTGGGATCGCATCCAGTAATAATCTTCCATTCTATGTCTTCTAAAGCTGGAAAACATATCTTCATGGGCATATCTCCCAGCAAATCGCTCCATCGTTCTTCAATCAAATTTAAAATTGCTTGCGACTGCTGCTTGCTTGCTAAAGAAGAAACGATCGCCATCAAGTTTCCCACGGCAAAGAAGCGACAATCTATGTGCGATGGACCTAAATTACCTGCTAAATATCCCCCCGTTTCTGGCAACCATTCAGTCAACGTATGAAAGGGAATAGAATCTGAATAAATATTGAATCGATTGAGAACGTTTTCTCCATACTCTTCAACTTTGTAACGGTAGATTACATTCAATCGCTCTGTATTAAGCCAGTAATTCTCTTGAATATGCTTAATTAGCGGATTGAGGCGGCTATGCAATGCCTTGATTAAGTATTGATTATCTTTATTAGGAAAAAGCAATTCGCTTGCCCCTCGCAAGGCAGCATAAAAAAGAGATTGAATGTCTATAGGATGACCATAGAGACCCATCCGACGGTCAATCATACTAGCTCCATCTGTAACCAACAGTGTTGGTTCCATATCAAACCGAGACACCAAACACAGTTCCAGAATTAACCTAATACCCTGTTGGAAATCGGCTCGATAAGCTAGAGCAGTATCTTTTGTAGAATTAACGTAAGCCCGCAACAAAATTATCCACCAGAGGCAAGAATCCACGGGTGAAACTCTGGCGATCGCATGTTCGCCAAAATCAGCTTTCACCTGTTCCTTACCGTTGGATATTTCCACCTTAAAGCTGGCGGGAATTAAACCTACACCAGGTTTAGAAGAGTCCAACTGCCTTTCTTTCGGCTGTAACTTTAAGGTAACTTCTAGGAAATTACGAACAATTTCTGCTCTATCTTTGATTAAAAATACAAGCGCTGAAGAAACAAAATCGCGGATAAAACACTGGTCATAATTGAGGGCATCAACCTCTGGGTCGCGGGCAGCTATCGTTCCAACTGGACGCCCATTATAGTAAATAATCGAATCTTCGAGTGCTTGGAATGCCTCTTCTACAAGAGATTGTTCTGCAATCATTGTTCTGTTATATTTTCAGATACATTATGATATTGTATTTTACAAAGTAAAATACTATCCAATAGCCGAAAGGCTTTTTATTAGTCCTGAAGCGAGCTTATCCTATTTCATTAGGCATGAAGAAACTAGAGGCAGTTCGCATAGGGATATATACCGTATACACAGGGCAAATGCTATTAAGATGGATAATTGTATTTTGTTCCCATAGCGATCGCGATCTTGATGCCTGCCTAGCTACCAAGTGGGATCACTCCAAAGATTGATCCTGAGATACGATCGCCCTGCTGGTATGGCTGTGATACAAGCACATATAGTATGCCCATCCTCAACCTCGACCTCACAGGCGTAGCACGAACCCATTAAGCAGCCCGTAGGGATGAAGACACCCGCACGTTCGGCGACAGCAAGCAAAGCCTCTCCCACCTCAGCGTCAACGCTGACATCATCTGGCAAGAATTGAACGCAAACACTCATCTTGATTTTAGATTTTGGATTTTAGATTGGGGATTGCCAAATTTGGCGGTAAATCCTTTGCAAGCCGATAAGCCTCTACTATTTAGTTCTCCTAAATATCATCATTCTTCCAATTTATCTTAGCTCTCAGCATTCACTCTTAACTTAACACTTAACATTCAGCATTTCTAGGCTGGTAATACTGGCGTTAAATCTAAATAAGCTTCAACTGTATCCGCAAGAGAATCAAAAATTGCCTCTCGCTGTTCGTGGTAATTAGGAACGCCAGTTGGTAGAGAGTTTAGTCCCCGTTGATGGCGGAGGTGATTTAACCAGGCGCGTCGCCAGGAACCATTATCAAAAATACCGTGCAGATAAGTTCCCCAGATTGATTGACGGGCATCCACAATTCCCAGACTAGGATCGTCAAACAAAGGTTGATAAGAGGACGCTGAAACTCTCTCATTCGAGTCTAGCATCTGAGTGCGGCCCTGATGAATTTCATATCCAGCCACCGACAGCCCAGGCTGAGGATAGTTAGAAGTTACCAACCGTTGGCAGGTAATTTTTTCCGCTGTCATAACAGTATTCATTGGTAACAATCCCAAGCCGTTATAGCGCTCTATTTCGCCTTCAACTTTTTCTGGATCGCTGAGATTTTCCCCCAACATTTGGAAGCCGCCACAGATGCCCAGAATTGTGCCCCCGGCAGCTGCGTATTTTTGAATTTCTGCCCCCATACCCGTTTCTTGGATAACCTTTAAGTCAGAAATGGTGGTTTTAGAACCAGGGATAATTAGGGCATCCAGATGCCCTAAGGAATCTTCCGGGTTAATATATTTCACCGTGACGCTGGGTTCTGCTTCTAGGGGGTCAAAATCAGTAAAGTTGGCAATTCGGGGCAGGCGGATCACGCCAATAGTGATATCGCTATGAGTTTTTCGGGAACGGTGATCCAGCAGATCCAGTGAATCCTCAGAGGGGAACATTTGGTTCATCCAGGGAATTACACCAGCAACAGGAATGCCCGTGCGTTCTTCTAGCCAGGTGATACCAGATTCTAAAAGCGATCGCTGTCCTCTAAACTTATTAATCACAACTCCCTTAATTAATGCCCGTTCCTCTGGTTCCAACAACTCCAGAGTGCCGACAACATGGGCAAAAGCACCGCCCCGATCTATATCTACCACCAGGAAAGTCGAGGCATTTAAATATTTTGCCACGCGCATATTTGTTAAATCGCGGTGCTTGAGGTTAATCTCCGCAGGGCTACCTGCCCCTTCGCAAACCACTAAATCAAATTGTTCAGATAGATGCTGTAACGAGTCTTTAATTGCCTGCCAACCTAGATCGAAATACTTCTCGTAATAATCTGAGGCGCTTACTGTTCCCACAGCTTTGCCCTTGAGAATTACCTGCGAGGTCATGTCCCCTTGAGGCTTGAGTAAAATTGGGTTCATCTCCACCGTAGGCGTTACGCCAGCAGCCCAAGCTTGCACAGCCTGAGCATGACCCATTTCTTCTCCATTTGAGGTCACATAGGCATTCAGCGCCATATTCTGCCCCTTAAATGGAGTCACACGCCAGCCCCGGCGCGACAAAATGCGACAGATGGCAGCAGTCAGGAGCGATTTTCCGGCGTGGGAGGTCGTGCCCACAACCATAATGGCTTTCATAAGATAGTTTTGAGTTTTGAGTTAGAAGAGAATGAAGTAGGTGGGCATAATTAAGCGGAAAATGAACTGTAGGGGCGGGTTGAGCGAAAACGCTTGCCATAAGCCAGTTTCGGCATTTCCAAACCGGCCCTCTTATGTTCAGTTTATTTTCACCTACCGACTTAGGAGTATTGAGTGTTTTGCCAAGCTTTGGTTATGAGTCTATACAATTAATTTCTTTAACTCAAAACTCAAAACTATTTAAAATGGCAGCCGAAACCAGCGACTCAACGTATTGTAGAGGCGATCCAGTAAAGATGGAGGAAGCAAGACACCTCCTTGTAGCTCGTATTTCTCCACTAGTTGACGTCCCAAGGGAGTTAGGCGAAAACTGTCAGTGATTCCCTGCCCATCTACCTCTCGCCGCAGGATACCTACCTCGATGAGCCATACGAGGGCGTTTTCGGCTGCTAACTCTGACAGGGGGTGTCGGGTGTAGTGGTTTTGGATACCAGCGTCAGATGCGATCGCATTTATGGAAATACTTGCAGATCGCATTGCCGCAAACAAAGGCAGCTGGAAGGGTGAACACCGCATCGCCCTTTCTGCCCGTTCTACAGTGCGGCTGGGATATTGAATTGCTTGAGCGTCTTTGGGCTTAATATAAGTCATCTTTCCATCCCTGAGAGGGATTAATAAATATACTGGCGGCGATTTATATCCCGCTAAACGTCTAGAAAGCGCTAACTGTTCTAGCCGGAGCCTTCCCGCCGCATTCAGGTAAAATTTACTAGCGATCAATAATTATAAAGTACAAGGAAACGGCATTTATGGCTCTAGCAGTTGGAACGACAGCACCTGCTTTCACCACGAAAGACACCAACGGTAACACCGTCTCCCTGTCTGATTTGGCTGGTAAAAAAGTAGTTTTGTATTTCTACCCGAAAGATGATACTCCAGGCTGCACCAAACAAGCTTGTAGCTTTCGAGATTCCTATGCAGACTATGAGGGCAAAAATATTGTGGTGCTGGGTGTCAGTAAGGATGATGAGGGTGCCCACCAACAATTTACCCAAAAATACAATCTGCCTTTTCCCCTACTAGCAGATGTAGATGGCAGCATCATCAAAGCTTATGACGTTGAAGGCAGCAGCGGCTACGCTCAGCGAGTCACTTATGTAATTGACGAAACTGGGAAGATCGTTCACGTCGATTCCAGCGTCAAAACCGATAGCCATGCTCATGATATCTTAGCCGCAGTCGCTGGTTGATCTGAGGCAGGAAAACACCGAAAGTAGGGCATCAGCTACGCTTAGCCCTACTTGTTCCCTATTAAAGCTGATTAATTATTCGCTGGCGGAGTAGTTACCTGTTGTACTGGTGAAACCTGATTTTGCTGGCGTAACCTTTCAATTTGTTGACGTCGGAACTCGTCAGCAGCGTTATTAAGGCTTTCACTCTGTTCGCTATTAAATTCATCAAAACTGCGGAGTGTACCCAATTGGGCACGATGAATCATATCTAAGGGGCTAAAACCACTATCATCGTATCTACTTGAGAAAGGGTTGTTATTTCCCTCATTAAGGTTATCTGAGGATGAGGGGTAGGCTGATTGCGCCAGGGAGGGTTGAGGCAGCAGACAGGAAGCGACTCCCATGCCAGCCAGGACACCCAGAGATGTCCTAGCCAACAGCCGAGTTAAGACCGGAACCAACTGGGTTTTTATCTTCATGGCAGGTAGGGGTAAAAGACACAACATTGATGATTCTATATTAAGCAAACCTGCGGCGTAGTAGCGGTTGAATCGCCAATAACACCACCGCGTCGAATCCGAGAAGTATTAGTAGCGCCCCACCAAAAGTGACAACTCCCCAAGGAGATTGCATCACCACACTGCCAAATCCCCAATCGCGATGGAGATACAAATAGCGAATTGGCTCGATCGCATAGCTCAGGGGATTGAGTGTGGCAATTGTCTGTAACCATTGGGGCATAAAGGATAAAGGAGCAAGGGCGGTGCTAGCAAATAGGATGGGCAGATTCGTTACAAAAATCACCGCAATCAGTTCGACGTGACCGGGTAGGGCAAAAGCCAAACCGAGGCTCAAAGCAGTGACGCCCAGAACTAGCAGGAAGACAATTAGCGCGATCGCACCCAAACCCCATACATTAGGTAGACCAGCCCCTAAAAAGGCGCTGGCTGCGACAATTGATGCTGTCTGGATAAAGCTGAGAGTAATGATATAGATAGCTGAGGCAGCAACAATGGAAAATCGGCTTGCCAGAGGTGCCACTAGCAAGCGGTTGAGAAAGCCAAATTCCCGGTCAAACATCACTGGTAAGCCAGCATTAAGCGCACCCGCGAAAGCAGTGAAGACGATCACGCCAGCACCGAGAAATTGCCCGTAACTCAAGTTATTGCCAAAGAAACCTTGAGGAGCATTTTGAAACAGTGCCCCAAACAAAACCAACCACATTAAGGGTTGGATCACCCCAGCAATTAAGGTTGAGGGACGCCGTTGTAGTTGAATAAACAGGCGCTTAGTTAAAGCCAGGGTTTCTTGAATAAAGTCGCCAATGACACTAGATTTAGCGTCAGCATTAGAGCGATCGGCTGCCTGGGGTTGCCAGCTAATATCAGATTTAGGAGGTGTAACAGTCTGACTCATCTCTCTTCCTTCGCGTCCTTTGCGTCTTTGCGGTTCAAAATTTAACCTATCGCATACTCTGCTTGCGTTCTGCCTTGGGGTCGCGACTGCCAGCAGCGGCAAGTTCCGCATCCATCAGCGTCCGCCCAGTAGCAGCAAGGTACACGTCATCTAAACTAGGTCTGGCTTGGGCAATGCCAAATGTGGGCAATCCTGCCTCTCGTAGGGATTGCTGGATAGTCATAAGGGCGTCGCTTTGGGGCTTCACGACCAAGTTAAGCGAGTTACCCTGAGCTACATTAATAATGACTTCTTGCACAAAAGGCAGAGACTGAAGCATATCTTTAGCTTTCTTTGCCTCTTCAACAGGAGAAAATTCTCGGATGCGAAGGGTAATGCGATCGCCCCCCACTTGATCCTTCAATTCCGACGGTGTCCCCTGAGCAATTACCACCCCCCGGTCTATAATTGCTACTCGGTCAGCTAAGGCGTCAATTTCCTCTAAATAGTGGCTGGTAATTACAACTGTGGTACCAGCATCGCGCAGCTGGCGCAAGAAGTTCCAGACGACCACGCGACTTTCGATATCTAGTCCCACAGTAGGTTCATCTAAAACTAGAACATCAGGTTGATGCAGTAACCCAGCAGCTAAGTCGAGGCGCTTGCGTAAACCACCTGAATAAGTGCCTGTCTTTTTATCGGCATATTCCTGCAATCCCAAGACGCCCAGGATTGTCTCAATTTTCTGTTTCGCCACGCGGTTAGGGAGGTGATACAGTGCCGCTTGCAGTTGCAAAAGTTCCCGCCCAGTCAGCACCTTATCTAAGGCAACTTCTTGAGCCACATAGCCGAGGCGTTGCCGTGCCGCCCTGGGGTTATCCATAACTGAGATACCAGATACCTCAACCTTGCCAGCATCTGGCTTAGCCAGGGTACACAAACATCTAATAGTAGTGGTTTTACCAGCACCATTGGGACCAAGCAGCCCAAAGATTTCACCCGGTTCCACCTGAAAAGAGACATCTTTAACGGCTTCAACTGAGCCGTAGCGCTTTTGGAGCTTTTCGATTAAAACAGCTGGAGCCATGAGTATGTATATGCCTGACGGCTTGATACAAATCTAAACAATCTTTAATCCTATTTTAATAGGTTAGCCCTCAGACAGTGTAGTAATAGGCGAACGGGTCGGTGGTGCGATCGCGCTTGGCGCTAGCATTGCCTTAAAGCCAGCCCCTATTTCGAGCAGAGGAGATCTTTACCCCTCACAACTCCACACAGCTACTGGTAAGACTTAACATAAACACAATCTACGATGTCCTTCCAGATATGCTCTACTGTTCTAATCCCAGCTGCTCGAATCCCTTCAACCGGGATGGAAATAAGTTTTGCCTAAGCTGCGGTTCACAAACACTCGTATCTCTATTCCGTAACCGCTACCGCGTGATTCAACCTTTAGGTGAGGGTGGTTTTGGCAGAACTTATGAAGCTACGGATGCAGATAGGATGGACGATCCTTGTGTGATTAAGCAATTTGTTCCACAAGTACAGGGAACAGCAGCACGGCAAAAGGCAACGGAACTCTTTAAGCAAGAGGCAAAGCGACTTTATGAACTGGGAGAACACCCTCAAATTACTAGGTTAATAGCTTATTTTGAACAAGACACGCGCCTATATTTGGTGCAAGAGTTTATCGAAGGGCAAACTTTACTTGCAGAATTGACTCAGCAAGGAGTGTTTAGCGAAGAAAAAATAATAGAGCTTTTGTTGGATGTGCTACCAGTTCTTAAGTTCGTGCATGAACGCGGTGTAATTCACCGGGATATCAAGCCAGAAAATATTATGCGCCGTCGTAGCGATGGCAAGTTGATACTTATTGATTTCGGTGTTTCTAAAGAAGTAACAGGAACGCTTCTCAGTCAAATGGGAACGACAGTCGGAACACCTGGATATGCACCGATGGAACAAATGCACGGGAAAGCTTTCCCAGCTAGCGATCTTTATAGTTTAGGCGTTACCTGTATCCGTTTGCTAACTCACTGTCTACCAACGTCATCTAGCTCTAATGACCTTTACGATCCCATAGAAGGTAGCTGGATATGGCGCGAACGTTTGCCATCAGGTAAAACTATTAGCTCGGAATTGGGGCAAGTTTTAGATAAAATGCTTCAGCCTTTGGTGAAGAACCGCTACAAATCAGCCGATGAGGTGTTAGCAGATTTGGCTGATAAACGGCATAGCCCCTCAGAAAAACAAGAAGAATCAAACAATGTTTCAATGCTTGGAGCTTGGTATGGTAAGTTTGGAGATGGAAGTAAACCTGCTAGTCTGATCGTTACTGAAGATACAGGTAACTCGTTCAAAGGAATTTTGAGCGTCCGCGAATTAAAGCTTGATTTTACTTATCGCCTTGAGGTTGATGGAGATTTTAATACTGAAAAAAGCTCGGTTTCTATCAAAGAACAACGTGTAATATCAGACCATTGGTTGACTGACTGGAGGATAGGAAAAAACGAAGGAACTATATCAAAGGATGGAAAAAAAATATCCGGTGGTGGAAAGGATAGGAAAGATTCCTACTCTTGGGAATTTATTAAAATAGATTACAATACTTTGGCTGAATTGCTATCAGCAAAAAAATGGAAAGAAGCCGATAGAGAAACTGGAGCTATCTTGCTCAAAATATCTTGTCGAGAAAAAGAGGGCAGACTAAGTTCAAAAGCTATTAAAAATCTTCCCTGCCCAGATCTCGGTACAATTGATGCACTCTGGTTAAAGTATAGTAACGGGCGTTTTGGTTTGAGTGTCCAAAAGCGCATCTGGAATGAAACCCGTGATTGGAAAAAGTGTGGCGACAGCTTCGGCTGGCGCGTGAACCACGACTGGAAAAAATATTCTACTCTTGACTTTACACTAAATGCTCGTCCAGGCGCATTTCCTACTTTTTGGGGCGGAGAGGGTAGGAAGTTAATATTTGGTTATATCGGCTGTTGGGAAGATTTCTTCTCTCGGATTTCTGCTTGTGGGTTGTAATATCGAGCAGTTACAGCAGCGAGAATGGATTATAGCCAAGTGCGGAATTTACCAGCAGCAAGGAAAGGGCGATCGTTAGTCAAAAGGAAGCTTTGGAGAATATTAGTGAAGCCATTGAACTCTATTTATAACCCGATCCAATTGAATTGCCAGCAGGTGCGATCGCACTTTACATAACTAGCTGACTTATAAATTCTCCCACTCATCTTTGCTAATGTTGGCTTGACGCAAGATCCGAAGTAGCAAGCCTTTGCTGATGTCTCCTTGATGTGGGTTGGGGATTGTCAGCTTTAATTCTGCTTTCACCATGTACTGATGCTTTCCGCCTGGATAAGGCCCCTCTCAAATAGCTAAGTAAATCCCGCAACTTGAGTGGCCCAAAGGGTGGCATCAGGCTACCTCTTTAGTGAAATTCAGATCAATGCCATCAAGTATCGGTAGAGTATGACCCAAGCGCAGCCCTAAGATAATCCATCCTTCTAGTGAGTCTTGCAAGTCCTCCCGGCAAGCCTCCAGGGTTTCGGCATTGCCCCACACACCCTGACACTCAGTAATTTCGCCATAGAAAGTACCATCTTCAAGCAACTCATAGGTTGCCTTCTTCATGGCTGTACTGATGTAATTTGTCAGCATTGTGATTTCTGGATATGAAGACAAATTCCTAACGTCGATGTATGCGGACAATCTCGTCTTGGCAATCGAAGTAATACACCATTTTGCAGGACTGTAGCTACTCACCAAATTATGATCGCCAGAATCACGATCAGTAATTTGGTGAGAAAGCTTACCTAATGACCTGCAAAAAGCTGCCCCTCTTAGGGAGGAGATGGCCGTTAGTAGAGACGTTCCGGCGGAACGTCTCTACCCTTAAGGTAGGTCAGTGCTGCCCATGAGGTAGAGGTCGCACTCGCGGGCGGCACCGCGACCTTCATTGAAAGCCCAAACAACAAGACTTTGACCACGGCGACAGTCGCCAGCGGCAAATACACCGGGAATGCTGGTAGCGTATTTACCATATTCCGCTTTAATATTGCTGCGGCCATCACGCTCAAGACCGAGGGCATCCAGTAAAGGTTGTTCGGGGCCCAGGAAACCCATTGCTAGCAGGACGAGTTGCGCGGGTAGGACTTGTTCGGTACCGGGGACGTGCTTGGGAATGAACTGTCCTTTCTCGTTTTTCTCCCACTGCACCTGTACCGTATGGACAGCTTTCACCCGTCCGTTTTCGTCACCCTCGAACTTGGTTGCAGTAGTGAGATATCCTCGCGGATCTTCACCGAATTTGGCGGCGGCTTCTTCCTGTCCATAGTCTAGGCGATAAATCTTTGGCCATTCGGGCCAGGGGTTGTCAGGGGCGCGTTCTGTTGGCGGCTGGGGTAAAATTTCCAGTTGTACCAGACTCTTGCAGCCGTGACGCATAGAGGTGCCAACGCAGTCAGTACCAGTGTCGCCACCACCAATAATCACGACATCCTTTCCTTGAGCAGAAATGAAGTTGCCGTTCTGGTTTCCGTCCATAATTGCCTTCATATTTGCCGTGAGGAAATCCATCGCAAAGTGAATTCCTTGCAGCTGCCGTCCTTCGACGGGAAGGTCGCGTGGTTTCGTTGCGCCAGTACAAAGTACTACGGCATCGAATTCTTTGAGTAACTGTTCGGCAGTCACGTCTTTGCCAACTTCGGTATTGCAGACAAACTTGATGCCTTCTTCCTCAAGAACGTTGAGGCGGCGCAGGACGACTTTTTCTTTGTCTAGCTTCATGTTGGGGATGCCATACATGAGCAATCCGCCGGGGCGATCCTCGCGTTCAAAAACTGTCACCCAATGACCTGCTTTATTAAGCTGGGCGGCAACAGAAAGACCAGCCGGGCCGGAACCGATGACGGCGACTTTTTTGCCCGTGCGCTTGGTCGGTGGTTCGGGTTTTATCCAGCCTTCTTCCCAGCCTTTATCGGCGATCGCATTCTCTATGTTCTTGATCGTAACTGGGGGGTTGTTGATGCCGAGTACGCACGCACCTTCGCAGGGTGCAGGACAAACTCTACCTGTGAATTCCGGGAAGTTGTTGGTTTTGTGCAGGCGATCGAGGGCTTCTTTCCAAAGTCCGCGATAAACTAGGTCATTCCACTCAGGGATGAGGTTGTTGATCGGGCAACCGCTGGCCATGCCGCTGATCACTGTACCCGTATGGCAAAAGGGAATGCCGCAGTCCATACAGCGTGCGCCTTGGGTGCGGAGTTTGTCCTCCGGCATATGCTGGTGAAATTCGTCCCAGTTGCGAATGCGATCGCTCGGCGTAATGTCAGACGGTAACTCGCGGATAAATTCGATAAAGCCTGTTGGTTTTCCCATAGTTGTGCCCTTAGTGGAAATTTGCTTTGTTCGTCTCTGGCATTCAGTCGCTAAGACCTATTTTTTACTTATCTTCGGCGAGTAAAATTTTTTGTGTTTGCTTGTCGCGTTCTAGTGTAGCGCCATAAATATAAGATCTATCCGGTGCAACGTAGTATTAGGCTGCTGTACTACTGCTTGCTGATTAGCCTGTCGTACTGTGCATGTGTCCCAATCCAAAACCATAAAATACCCTTCTCAACCTCCACGCCCAAAGCTCGATAACCTTGCCCTGCCCTTACTGACCAATATTTGCCAACCTTCTTGAAATGCAGGGAAGGGTGAGATGGATCGACCTTTAGCAGTTCATAGCATTGGCCGGCTGTCTGTTGTACTGCTGGAGGCAAGGCGTTGTAACATTCCCAAAATCGGGTCGTTGTGTAATGCATTAAAGTTGGCGATAGCGCCCTGACTCAAAATCCGCGATCGCTTCTTGGGCTAACGCCTCTAGTTTCCCGTCAGCAACATCTTGCTTTAGCTGTTCATCCCAGCGTTGCTCGTCCAACTCTAAGAACCACTCCTGTAAGTGCCGAAACTCATCAGGCGGAAGTTGTAAAATTGCTGCCTCGATTTGCTCAACCGTCCACATAAATTATCTCAACCTATATTTAACCTTTTTACTATCTCATGCCATCGCTTGGCGTAATGTCAGACGGTAACTCGCGGATAAATTCGATAAAGCCTGTTGGTTTTCCCATTGTTGTGTTTCAGCCGATTTGAGTTTTGGATTTTGTAGGGCGTGTTAAACGAGATGGGCTATTCTCGATTTAATCATGATTGAAAGTCTATAACTTTTGAGTAAAGGCTTGCCACTGTCTTTTCTGCAAAAAGATCTTCTTTAGGAACATTAAATTTAACGATATACATAGATATTTTTACTATTTATTCAAAATTGTGTATTTTAGACTTTAGTTTGA
This sequence comes from Aphanothece sp. CMT-3BRIN-NPC111, assembly GCA_019359765.1. Lineage (GTDB taxonomy): Bacteria > Cyanobacteriota > Cyanobacteriia > Cyanobacteriales > JAHHGU01 > JAHHGU01. The sequence goes on along the minus strand of JAHHGU010000005.1, from coordinate 129,285 downwards.
AATTTACTTACCAACTGGGGTCACGCTTATAAATATCATAACGTGGTTCAATTCCTCGATTTATTTTTAAGCTTCTTTCTCGATATTGTCCTCCGTAACCAAGTCTCCACAAAATTACTTCATCTACCCACTGAACTGCTCTATAAATAACTTCCCATTGTTGCAATTCAGTTAAGATAATAGACTTTTTTCTTGCATGAGTTGAATTATTACGAATATCTACGAAGTCATCTACTAATTGATTTTCACCTAATATACCAATGCGGTTAAGGAGTGCATTAATACGTAGCTTTGTTGTTAATTTTTCATTTTCTTTTTTTAGTGTAGAGTTTGGTTCTTCATCTACTAAAATTAATCGAGCTAAGTTTTCCAATAAAGTCCCAAGGGCATTTGCCACAACAGGCATTAAAACATTTCTTCTGCGCCCAGATAGTCTAGGCAGAGCTTGAAAATACCATTCCAAAATTAAAGGCCATTTTTCAAGCCAATGATTAGTCTGAAGCATTCGTTGAAAACTTGGAAGGCATTTAATGAACTCTAGTAAATCTTTTATGCCAAACAATCTAATAAACCCTTGTCCAAGTTCTTCTTGAGCAGCTATTAGAGGAGCTTCAGCTAAAGCTGCTATATCTTCCATATGAATTTCACTTGTGCTACTTTTTACAAATTTTCTGGCAATTCCATAGACTGGTTGAATATAACCGCCATTTGCATATGACAGCATTAAGCATAAATTTGAAATAAGTTGTCTAGCATCTATGAGAGACTTAACTGCTAGATTCTCAATACTGATAGAAGCTTGGTTAGTCTGATAAAGATTAATTTTCCATGTAATCATCGAACCTCGATTCTGCTTTTCTGGCGTCAACCAATCTAGAGCTTTTTGATTTGTAGAAAATTCGATACTCCAACCTTGCCCGATTTCTGCTGTGATATGATCGGTTTTTAGCTCCTGAATAATAGCTTCAAGATCACCTCCAACAGCTTCTCGCATGAAGTCTGAATTAGGAATATAGAATTCAAAATAGTGGGCATCGCTGTTAACATTCCCATACAATGCTTGCTCTGCATAGCCAATAATCTGACGGCGACGACCGCCTCGAAATGTAACCTTTGGCTTCTCTAAAATAAAATGAGGGTTAGAACCCTCCCAAGAAGTAAGACTTTTGGGGGGAGGATTAAGATATAAGGAATTATAAGAGTAATCTCCTTTAGCTGCCTCAAATTCCCAGCGCAATTTTGGAGTTTGATTAATAGTAAGCCAAACTGTTAAACGCCCTTCAAGATTATCGAAACAACCAATGTTGTTGAATAGCTCTATATCTTCTTGTCGCCCAACCAATTCCTCATCAATAAACATTTCACTGTTCCTACCAGTAATCATGGAGGCTAACAAGGGGCTTAAGCCCCTTGTTTCATGTTTAGAATTCTGCCGCAGAACCCTAGCTGCCGCCGATACGGGCAACGTCGCGGGCGTTGGCTTCAAAGGCGGCGCTGAGTGCGTCGTCGCCGCTTAAACCAGCCGCGATCGCTTTCTCAATTGCCTGCAACACTCGCTTGTAGTCCTTCGGCATTACCTTGACGAACTTCGGCACCATCTCCTCCCAGCTGGCAAGGACTTTGGCTGCCTTCTGGCTTCCGGTGTAGTCGGCGTGTTTCTGGATCATCTCGCGAAGATCGTTGATCTCCTCCGTGTCTTCCACTGTTTCTAGCCCAACCATTTGCTGGTTGCAGCGCGTCGCAAAATCACCCTTCTCATCGAGGATGTAAGCAACGCCACCACTCATCCCTGCCGCGAAGTTGCGCCCAGTTTCTCCTAATACAACGACTTTACCGCCAGTCATGTATTCGCAACCATGATCGCCGATCGCTTCCACAACTGTATTCACACCAGAGTTACGAACGCCAAAACGCTCACCTGCCATGCCTCGGATATAAACCTCACCAGAAGTTGCGCCATAAAGGGCTACGTTGCCAGCGATGATGTTTTCCTCTGCAATAAAGGTGGATGCTGCTGGGGGATAAATGATAATCTTCCCACCGCTTAAACCCTTGCCTACATAGTCGTTTGCATCGCCTTCGAGTTCCAGGGTGACACCCTTGGGAACAAAAGCGCCGAAACTTTGACCCGCACTGCCTTGGAAATGCAGATGTACGGTGTCTTCTGGCAATCCGTCCCAGTGGCGCTTGGTGATTTCGTTACCGAGAATTGTGCCAACTACACGGTTGATGTTCTTAATCGGTAGTGTGGCTTTTACTTTTTCGCCTTTCTCAATAGCAGGCTTGCACAAGTCAAGTAGCACGGTAAGGTCAAGGGATTTGTCAAGTCCGTGATCCTGGGAAATCTGGCAGTAGCGACCAACTTCTGGCCCCACTTCCGGCTGGTAGAGGATATTCGACAGATCTATGCCCTTTGCTTTCCAATGCGCGATCGCTTTTTTCGGTTCTAAAACATCGGTGCGCCCCACCATTTCATCAATTGTGCGGAAACCGAGTTGCGCCATAACTTCGCGTACTTCCTGAGCAATAAACCTCATATAGTTGACGGTATGTTCAGGATCGCCTGTAAAGTTCTTACGCAAATCTGGGTTCTGAGTGGCAACACCAACCGGGCAAGTATTCAGGTGGCACACGCGCATCATAATACAGCCGAGTGTTACCAGGGGTGCGGTAGAAAAACCAAATTCCTCAGCACCGAGTAACGCTGCCATTACCACGTCACGCCCTGTTTTCATCTGACCGTCTGTTTCTACAACAATCCGGCTGCGGAGATTGTTAAGAACTAAAGTTTGATGTGTCTCAGCTAAACCCAGTTCCCAAGGCAAACCCGCGTGTTTGATCGATGTTTGCGGTGATGCACCTGTACCACCATCAAAACCAGAAATCAGGACAACATCAGCATGAGCTTTGGCAACACCTGCGGCGATCGTCCCCACACCCACTTCAGACACAAGCTTGACGCTGATCCGCGCATCACGGTTAGCATTTTTCAAGTCGTGGATTAATTCCGCCAGGTCTTCGATTGAATAGATATCGTGGTGCGGTGGTGGCGAGATCAGACCAACCCCTGGTGTAGAATGGCGTACCTTCGCGATCCAGGGATACACTTTGCCACCTGGGAGTTGACCACCTTCCCCAGGTTTTGCACCCTGCGCCATTTTGATCTGAATTTCTTTCGACTGGGATAAATACAGGCTGGTAACGCCAAAGCGACCGGAGGCAACTTGTTTGATGGCACTATTTTTTGAGTCGCCACGCTCGTTAGTCCAAGTGTAACGTTCCGGGTCTTCCCCACCTTCTCCGGTGTTAGATTTGCCACCAATGCGGTTCATAGCGATCGCTAATGCTTCGTGTACCTCCTTAGATATAGAACCGTAGCTCATTGCGCCTGTTTTGAAGCGTTTCAAGATCGCCTCAATTGGCTCTACTTCCTCAATCGGTACTGGCTGACGTTCTGTGAATCCCAGCAAACCGCGCAGTGTAAAATGCTTCTCACCCTGCTCATTTACCAGCGCTGCGTATTGCTTGTAAAGCTCGTAACTATTCTCACGCGCTGCCTTTTGCAAAGTATGAATTGTCTGTGGGCTAAATAAATGCGCCTCACCTTCCTTACGCCACTGGTATTCCCCACCAGCATCAAGGGTGTGACCATTAGTTGGACGATCTGGGAAGGCGTGATTGTGGCGCATAATTGCTTCTTGGGCAATTATTTCTAAGTCTGCGCCCTCAATTCGCGAGGCAGTCCATTTGAAGTATTTGTTAATTACCGAGTGGTTAAGTCCCACGGCTTCAAATATCTGTGCGCCACGATAACTTTGAATGGTTGAAATCCCAATCTTTGAGGCGACCTTAGTAACACCCTTGGTTGCCGCTTTGATGTAGTTTTTACACGCTGTCTTGTACATTTCCTGGGGAGAAGCTGCACCCACAACGTTAACTATCAAGCCTTCGTGGATCATATTGCCGATTGTCTCAAAGGCAAGATAGGGATTGATTGCGCCGCATCCGTAGCCAATGAGGGTTGCGTAATGATGCACCTCGCGGGGTTCACCTGATTCAAGTACAAGACCAACCCGCGTGCGTGTACCTTCGCTGATTAAGTGGTGATGTAGACCGGAAACGGCGAGTAGGGCAGGAATTGGGGCTTTTTCTGGGTTAACGCCGCGATCGCTCAGAATAATAATATTCACACCTGATGCGATCGCGCTATTCGCCTGAGCGCAAATCTCTTCCATCACTGTTTCGAGTCCCTTCACACCCTCTTTGGGGTTGAACAGAATCGGGATAGTTACTGACTTAAAACCGCCCTCAGATATGTGCTTGAGCTTTGCTAGTTCTTCATTACTGAGGATGGGCGATTTCAACTCGATTAAATGGCAACTTTCTGGTTCAGGCTTAAGTAAGTTGCGCTCAGAACCAATCGTTGTTTCTGCTGAGGTAACAATCTCCTCACGGATCGAATCAATTGGCGGGTTTGTTACCTGCGCGAATAGTTGCTGGAAGTAGTCGTAAAGCAGTTTAGGACGATCCGACAGCACAGCTAAAGGCGTATCCGCACCCATTGAACCAACAGCTTCAACCCCATCTCGCGCCATTGGTGTCAGCAGTAGACGCAAATCTTCAAAGGTATAACCAAATGCGGTTTGTCGCTGGGTAACAGTATGGGGATCTGATTCTGGTAAAGCGGGTGCATCTTGCAACTTCGCTAGTTCAACCATGTGTTGGTCGAGCCACTCGCGGTAAGGATGCTCAGTAGCAATGTTGGCTTTAATTTCCTCATCCGCAACAATGCGACCTTCTTCCATGTTCACAAGGAACATCCGACCCGGTTGCAGGCGACCTTTCAAGGCTACGCGCTCAGGTTCGATGGGTAATACCCCCGCTTCTGAGGCCATAATTACTAGGTCGTCTTTGGTCACGTAGTAACGGGACGGACGCAAACCGTTGCGGTCTAATACCGCACCCATCATCGTGCCATCCGTGAAGGCGATCGATGCTGGGCCATCCCAAGGTTCCATCAGACACGAGTGGTATTCGTAGAATGCCTTTTTCTCGTCACTCATCGACTCGTGGGCTGTCCACGGTTCGGGGATCATCATCATTACTGCATGAGGAAGCGATCGCCCTGCCAAATAAAGCAATTCCAAGGCATTGTCAAAAATCAGCGAGTCGCTGCCATCAATATTAATAACTGGCTGCACCTTCTTCATGTCGTCGCCGAACAACTCCGACTCAAACAGCGACTGTCGCGCGTGCATCCAGTTAATATTGCCGCGTAAAGTATTAATTTCCCCGTTATGTGCTATGTAGCGATAGGGGTGACTGCGCTCCCAGCTTGGGAAGGTATTCGTACTAAAACGGGAGTGTACCAGCGCTAAGGCGCTTTCCATATCAGGATCGTGGAGGTCAGGATAATAGTCCCCTACCTGCAAAGGCATCAACATACCTTTGTAAACAATTGTGCGACCGGAAATGCTGGAGGGATACCAGTACGGGTCTATTTTGGGGGCGCGGATGGCGTTGTGTGATCGTTTACGGATCACATAAAGCTTGCGCTCAAATGCCAGGTCATCAACCAAATCTGCTCCACGCTGGATGAAAACCTGCTGCATGAAAGGTTCGCTGGATTTTGCCGTGTTTCCCAGCGAGGAGTTATCAGTTGGCACATCGCGCCAACCTATTACCTTTTGACCTTCCTCAGCTACAATTTTTTCAAAAATTCGCCGACTTTGCTCGCGCGCCTCCGCGTCAGGCGAGGAATATATCATCCCCACACCATACTGTCCCGCTTCTGGCAGTATGATGTTTTCTGCCGCCGCCACCTTTTTCAGGAACTTATGCGGTAACTGCATGAGAATGCCCGCGCCGTCACCGGAATTTGTCTCCGCACCGCACGCACCACGGTGGTCGAGGTTTATGAGGATAGTCAGCGCTTGCTCTACAATGTCGTGCGACTTTTTCCCCTTCATGTGAACGATGAACCCGACACCGCAAGCATCGTGTTCAAACTGTGGATCGTATAAGCCTTGTTTTTGTGGCCGTTCGTTACTGTTCATTATGGATCGACAAAAGGTGACAAATGTATAATTAGCCGCTGTACAACGGCTGAAATGCTTGTATACAAGGACTCGCAATCAGGGGATCATCGTTAACCTAGCCTGAATTTTCTAACTAGGGAGGCTTGTCGAGGCTAATTTTAAGAAAAGTTTTAGCTGATAGCGTTAGCAGGTTATAAAAATTATTGCTAGGGGTGGTTGCTCAATTGGCAATAGGCGCAGACTGTACCTGAAGTTGCACCTTTCATCTTAACTGAGCTTTTGGTCACAGAATTGTAAGCGATCACACTTATAGCTTTTAGCAATTAGCTTTTAGCAAACATACAGAAAGTAGAGACGCCCTGGCAGGGCGTCTCTGGGTGCCTATATCTGCGTTTATCTGCGTCTATCTGCTTTCATCTGCGGTAAAAAACCTCTTAAATTAACTTTTCGGATAGGTTCTAAGTGCTATGCAGGAATGCCCAACCTCAAGATTGGGCATTCCTGCATAGCACTTAGGGTCAGCGTCTGGATGATGTCACTATCTACCCATCTATACGCTCAAAATAGCGCTACTTAAAGTGTGCAGATGTTCAGCTACAGCTGCTGTGAGGCCATGCGTCATGGGCAAGCTATCTATGACGATGCCAGTACAAAGTAGCATCATGTATAGGATGGAGTATTTAAACAGCGATCGCGCCAACTGTTTATCAGCAGGTGCTTGCCATAGCTGCCAGGCCTTCTTCAGAAAGATACTTCCTAAGATAGAGGCAAAGATAGCATAAATAACCCCTGATATCCCTAAAGGATAAACCAGCAACAGCGTCGTGGGTACGAGAATCAGGGTATAAACCCATATCTGACGGGTTGTCGCCACCTCACCCTCAACAACCGGCAACATCGGGATGCCAACTTTGGCGTAGTCATCTCGAATCATCAGTGCCAGTGCCCAGAAATGGGGGGGCGTCCACAAAAACACAATCAGAAATAACAACCAGGGTGCCCAACTCAAGTCGCCCCTAACAGCTGCCCAACCCACTAGCGCCGGAAGTGCCCCAGCAGCGCCGCCAATCACGATGTTTTGCGTAGTGTGGCGTTTAAGTAAGTGGGTATAAATGCCCATATAGAAGACAATGCCGGACATTGCCAACAAAGCACTCAACAAGTTGGCAAAGACTGCCAGCAGGATGAAAGAGAGAGAGGCAAGCGCGATCGCAAATAGCATGGCATCGCGCGGCTGCACCCGACCAGAAGGAATAGGACGGTGGCGGGTGCGTTCCATTGCATAGTCAATGTCACGGTCATAAATGCAATTGAGCGTCTGAGCAGCGGCGGCAGCCAGGGTACCACCAGTCAGCGTGACCAATAGTAACACCGGGTCTACCCGCCCATCTGATGCCATCCACATCCCCGCAGCTGTTGTAATCAGCAGCAGTGGGATAATTCTAGGCTTTGTCAGCTGGTAGTAGCTTTGAATGACTTGTAAGAAATTTTGATGTTGGCGGGAGATACTCGTCCCAATCATTAATTTGCACCAATTCCTTTTTTCAAACAACACGCAGTTACTCGCTTCCGATTCAAAGAATATGTATTTAAGAGAGCAGGGAGAATAGAAAATACATATTCTTCTGGTGCGAAAAAAGTAGATACTAAACCCGCTATAGGGGACGCTTAAACTGCGGTGTGAGGGCGCTGCATAAAGAGTTTAAGCTTCTGTGATCTCAACAGTAGGTTGAATTCTGACACTAGCGGCAGGGCGGCAGGGTGTAGGCACATTGCCTTGGGTGCGTTCGCGTAGCGGCTCCGCAGGAGCTATCGCGTTCGCGCAGCGTGTTCCGAAGGAACGTAAGCAACGTATCGCCATTACGCGGGTTTTAGACCATCGCGCCATGCCAAAACCGTGAAAGCAACAAGCGTTCCCAGTAAAGCAGCACCGACTGCCTGGTGAGCCACCGTCAGCGGTTCTACTTGCAGGTGTAAGCGGAAAGTCGCGACTCCCAGTAGCACTTGCAAAACTAGCAATCCAGCGGCAACGTTAGCTAGCTGGCGCAGTTGTGGATGCAGGGCAGGCGTTCGCCATGCCACCACCACTACTACCACAGTACTCAAGGTTGCTGGTATCACGCCGACAATATGGCTATTCATCACGGCGCACAATTGGGAGGCCCCAAAGCATTGATGTAACGCCCAACTAGACGCCACTAGTCCACCTAGTAAACTTTGCAGGTAAACCAAGATGGCAGCGCTTAAGCTTACCCAAGTTAACTTACCCGCAGCACGGGTGCCTTGATAAGGTAACAGTGCGAAGCCGATGGCTAGCAGTGTGCAGAAAAACAACAGTGCCGTTCCCAAGTGAGCGGTAACAATATCAAACCGGAGAAGTTCTGTTACAGTTAGTCCCCCTAACACACCCTGGAATACTATCAAACCCAGAGCAAAGGTGGATGCCCAAGGAAGCCACCTGGGTAAAGACTGTCGGTGCCACCAAGATAAGACCGTGAGTGCGATCGCGCTCAGACCAATTAAAGCAGCATCTAAGCGGTGAAACCACTCTAGAAATACCTGAAGATTCATTTGCTGGCTAGGCACCAACTGACCATAGCACAAGGGCCAATCTGGGCAAGCAAGACCAGCATTCATTACCCGTGTCGCACTGCCTACAGCCATCAACAGCAGCGTGGCGATCGCGATCTTCCACACCAGGCGACGAATGCGGTCACTGGGTTGGTACGCCCGAACATCGCCAGTAACTTGCTGTGGCAACGTAGTGTTAGCCATATTAGCTCCCTGATGTCACACGAAAATTTACTGAATTAAATCAATTTAGGAGTAATTGCTCATTTACACCCTAGCACTATGACTTAGGAGCGAGCAGAGTCTAGCTAACACTTTAATTAAGCAATCCTGCCTCTAAACTTACGTTAGACATTTCTTCCGGTTAGAGTAGTTTTTCTAGCATGAGAGTAATATTACGATTGCTTATCATAACTTTACTTTTATTCAAAAATTAAAATACCCTGGTTGATGAATTCTTGTTTTCACCCCCAGCAGCCCCTAATAGCTTCCCTGCGATCCCGAAGAAATATCTAAAAATATGTCATGATTACCCCCCTATACTCCTCACCTGCTTTACGGTGGTAAGTAGGCTGAGCTAAAAAATCTCCATTCGGCTCCCCCATCATCAAACTTAATCAAGCTGCCAAGTGCTATCCACCCTCTTCACAGGCAGAATCTCTCCAAGTCTCAGCCCTGGTTATTCTTAAAGAAGTTTTGCAGGAAATTTCCACCCATATCGCCGTGAATATCCCAAGTTCTATCACAACAATGCTTGTCGGCATTGCGCTGACCCTGGTAAGCCTCTGGTATGGTCAAAACCACGGCCTACTGCCAATAGCAGCCTCTGATGAGGCAGCTGAGGTGGACGCCTTGTTCAACACCATGATGACCATCTCCACAGGTCTGTTTCTCATAGTTCAGGGAGTCCTCATCATCTCGATCATCCGATTTCGTAGGCGTAAGGATGACAATACGGACGGCCCCCCGGTTCATGGCAATGTTCCCCTAGAAATTCTTTGGACTGCTATACCAGCGGTGATCGTCGCCTGGATATCTATATACAGTTTTGAAATTTACAACTCAATGGGTGGTTTTGATCCCATGGCCGCCCACGATCCCCATGCCGTGCATGCCAGCGTCCACAGCCGGGGAGCAGCCATAGCAGCGACGCTTCCGAGTCCGGCAGAAGAAAACGCTCTTTCGCCGCAACAGCCAGCAGCCAACTCACAACTTGTCGCTATTGGTGTCGGGGCTTCTCCGGAAAACATAGGCAAAACGGCAGACGTGACCGTCAATGTCACAGGTCTACAGTTCGCCTGGATTTTTAACTACGCTGATAGTGGCGTCACCTCTGGGGAGTTACATATTCCCGCAGGATCGGAAGTGCAACTAAATATCTCAGCCAATGATGTCATACACTCGCTCTGGTTTCCGGAACTCCGTCTAAAGCAGGATGCTATTCCCGGTCGAACTACTGAAATACGCTTAACAGCGAATAAGGTGGGCGAGTATCCGATTCGGTGTGCTGAACTGTGCGGTGCCTATCATGGAGCCATGAACTCACGGCTGATTGTCCAGACACCGGATGAGTACGCCAGCTGGATAAAAAGTCAGCAGGAGGTTGCTAATAACCCAGATCTAAATAAAGCCGTAGCAGTAAATCCTGCCAGCTTGTCAGATGGCGAGTTTCTGGCTCCCTACGCCAGTGAAATGGGCATTAACTCCGAAACACTTAAACAGGTGCGCCCCACTCATCACCATTAGTAGTCCGTGCTTTCATCCCAAATCTCAAACCACCCAAGAGTCGTGGGGATAATCCAAAACCCAAAATCTAAAATCTAAAATCTAAAATCGAATGACACAAGCACAGCTGCAAGAAACTGCCAATATCCCTTCCCACGGTACAGAACCCGTGTATAGGAATTGGCGAGATTACTTTACCTTTAATACCGACCACAAGGTAATTGGGATTCAATACCTGGTGACAGCCTTTCTTTTCTATTTGGTTGGGGGTTCGCTGGCAACAGCTATTCGCACAGAACTGGCAACGCCCGATCCAGATTTGGTGACGCCAGATGTTTACAACAGCCTATTTACGCTCCACGGAACAATCATGATTTTCCTGTGGATCATTCCTGCGGGCGCTGGGGGGTTTGCTAACTTCCTGTTGCCGTTGATGATTGGAGCGCGGGATATGGCGTTTCCACGCCTAAATGCTGTTGCTTTTTGGATCGTCCCTCCTGCGGGTTTGTTGCTAGTAAGCAGTTTCTTCATTGGTTCAGCGCAGGCGGGTTGGACTTCCTACCCTCCCTTAAGCTTGCTCGGTAACAAGGCTGGTGAGGGGATTTGGATACTTAGCCTACTGTTGCTCGGTACGTCTTCGATTCTGGGTGCGCTAAATTTCTTCGTCACCCTATTAAAAATGCGGACACCGGGTATGGGGCTGAATCAAATGCCCCTTTTCTGCTGGTCTTTGTTGGCAACTTCGGGGCTGGTACTACTGACGACACCTGTACTAGCAGGAGCGTTGATTTTATTAGCGTTTGACTTAATAGCCGGAACAGCATTTTTTAACCCCACCGGGGGAGGCGACCCAGTTGTATACCAGCATATGTTCTGGTTTTACTCCCACCCGGCTGTGTACATCATGATCCTGCCCTTCTTTGGGGCGATCTCAGAAATTATTCCTGTACATTCCCGTAAGCCGATTTTTGGTTACAGAGCGATCGCCTATTCCAGTCTGGCTATCAGCTTCTTAGGGATGATTGTCTGGGCGCACCATATGTTTACCAGCGGCACCCCGGCTTGGCTGCGGATGTTCTTTATGATCACCACGATGATCATTGCCGTACCGACTGGAATTAAAATATTCAGCTGGTTAGCCACCATGTGGGGCGGCAAAATCCGCTTGACTAGCGCCATGCTGTTCGCAATGGGCTTGATTTCCACGTTTGTGGTCGGAGGTCTAACCGGAGTTATGGTCGCTGCGGTTCCCTTCGATATTCACGTTCACGATACCTATTTTGTGGTAGCTCACCTCCACTACGTCCTCTTTGGTGGTAGTGTTTTCGGGATTTACGCTGGCCTATACCATTGGTTCGGCAAGATGACCGGGCGGATGCTCAACGAAACCTGGGGCAGAATTCACTTTGTGCTCACCTACGTTGGCTTTAATCTCACCTTCTTGCCAATGCACGAACTGGGTATTTTAGGAATGCCCCGGCGGGTGGCGATGTATGACCCCGCATTTACTAATCTGAATATGATTTGTACCATCGGGAGCTACATTCTAGCCGTTTCGACGATTCCCTTTTTGGTGAATGCAATCTGGAGCTGGATGTATGGTCCTAAAGCTGGTGACAATCCCTGGGAAGCTTTGACTCTGGAATGGATGACAACTTCACCCCCAGCAATTGAGAATTTTGAAGTGTTGCCAGTGCTAGCAACAGGTCCTTATGACTACGGTGTGGGCAATCGTCGTACAGAGGTGAATGTACCTTTGTCAGAGGCGGATGACCCAAATTTGTCTGCTGGTCCTAGTTCCGTGTTGCGTGCTGACCCAGACCCGACTGTTGCAGCTCATCCCGACGACCGCCAAGAATAGTTTTGAGTTTTGAGTTTTGAATTAAGCTAATTTCTTTTAAATCAAAACTCAAAACTTAACACTCTCTCTAGAAGAATTGGAGATTTATGCAAGGTTCAACAATTGACCCCGCCAAGACTGTAGTTAATTATCACCACACTACTGAGGCAAAAGAAGCCCATCACGAAGAGCATCCCGATTTCCGCATTTTTGGGCTAATTGTGTTCTTAGTCGCTGAAGGCATGATTTTCATGGGCTTGTTTGTAGCCTATTTAACCTTCCGCGCTGTTACACCTGTTTGGCCGCCGGAGGGAACCCCAGAATTAGAGCTATTGCTGCCTGGACTTAACACTATAATTCTGATTTCTAGCAGTTTTGTGATCCATCAAGCGGATTCTGCGATTAAAAAGAATGATGTGTCCGGTTTGCGACTTTGGTTTGCTGTAACCGCTGCAATGGGCGCAATTTTCCTAGCTGGCCAGCTCTATGAATATTTCCACTTAGAATTCGGCCTCACCAGTAACCTATTTGCCAGTACTTTCTACGTTTTGACTGGTTTTCACGGTCTTCACGTTACTTTTGGGCTGCTGCTGATCCTGGGTGTGTTGTGGCGATCGCTCAAAAAAGAGCACTACAACAGCGAACACCACTTTGGCGTTGAAGCCGCAGAGATTTACTGGCACTTTGTCGATGTCGTGTGGATTATTCTCTTCCTGCTGCTGTATATTCTCTGAGCATTTTGCTCTACTTTTTCTTAATAAGAAAGCCCCCATCTGGGGGCTTTTTTTTGAGCAAAAACCTGATAGCGAATCAGGTTTATATAGCCCCTTTTTCAACCTACAGTAAACCCCAGAAGTGGAGAACACCTTGGCCAGAAAGTAGTTCTATTATTAGAGCCGCTGCAAAGCCGAGCATCGCTAGACGACCATTCCAAATTTCGGCTTGAGGAGTAAAGCCAGCTTTCCAGGCATTGCGATCGGCGGCATCCGCGATCGGGGGCGTAATCGTTTTTGTTGTGTTTTGCATGATTGACCCTCTGTTAACTCTTACTTAGTTATGTAAATAAATGTAACAAGTAAGGTGCTGAAGAGTATCCGTCGGAGGTTAGAAGGTATTCATCGAAGTAAGTGTATTTGACCGTAGGTATTGCTCAATAAATATTAGATTATATGCCTATGGATAGTTGCTGCCAACAAGTGTACGATTCACCAAGGCTCAGGAATAGTACGATTAACGGGTTAAATTGCTATGAGTATTTGAATAGCCACAGATAGAGAGGCTAATTGAGAGTTGATCAGGAGATAAATAGAGACACTTAATTATTTATAGGATGGGTAGAACGCGAGGGTTACCCATCAAACCTTTATTGATGTTTGACGTTGGGTTTCGTGCCTCAACCCAACCTACGCTATAACTGCTCTGGTACTGCGTTCAACTGATGAGTTATAGCAACTTTTCCCCAGATTGGAGCAGTTAAAGTATTTTAGGATTAGCGATCGCTCAAGTTATGCAAATTTTCTCAGTCGTTTCCTTTTAGCAAATGTTAAGGTTTAAGATGTGAAAGTTTTATTTTAAAATAAAATGGAGCAGCTTATGTCTGAAAATAAAGCTAAACCAGAATCGGGAATGAATAGAGGGGAAGTTAGCGAAGTAATCAAATTTTTTCTCGATAACCAAGAATTAAAAGTCTTAGCTATTAAAGGAAAATGGGGGGTAGGTAAAACTCATTTAGTGCAAAATTTTTTATTAGAACAGCAAAAAAAATGTTATGCATCTGTTTTTGGTTTGTCTTCCATTGCTCAGTTAAAATCTCAACTTTTATCGAATTTGAATAAAATAGATAATATTGACAAACAAGTTAACACAAGCTTAACCCCAACTCCGATAGATACATACGCAAGAAATCGGTTTATTAGATGGATAGGCTCAGCTTTAAAGTTTAAAACTCGTAATTCAGATAGAATAGATAGAATTCCTAATTTAGGGAACATTAAGTTAGAAAGCCAATTAGCAGGTTGGATACCTTCATTGCCAGTAGCAGGAGCAGTGATATCAATAGCAGGTGATTTAGCCCTAAACTTAATTTTCAATACTATTAAAAATTTTATTGTATGCATTGATGATCTTGAAAGGAAATCAAAACTTCAGCTAGATGAACTACTTGGATTTGTGGAATATCTAGTTCAAGAATTGGAGTGTAGGGTTATTTTAATCTATAACGAAGATCAGCTTGATGAAGAATCAAAAAAATATTTGCAGGAATATAGAGAAAAAGTAATTGATATTGAAGTTGCACTTAAGCCAACAGTAGAAGAGAACTTAGATTTTGGATTTGATATAAATGATCAAGATAGAGAGGTTGTTCAAGAAGTATTAAGACTTTCCCATACAAATAATATTCGTGTTATACGCAAAATTAAATTTATTTTAAATAAGTTTAGGCCATCAATGTTAGATTGGCAATCTAGCTTACGCAATCAGGTTATAAAAAATATTATTATTATTTCTTTAGCAAAACTTGATAGCGAGCTTGATATTAATATCGACACAGTAGTTTCTTTCATTAATTACTCAATATATCGATCTTTAAATGAAAATTCAGAAAGTTATAAAAATCAAATGGACTTAATAAATACACTCATTAAATTTGGATATAGTCCTTTAGAGGTTGATAAAGAAATTATTCAGTTTGTTGATACTTCCTTATTTAGTTCCAAAAATTTTCATGAAAAAGGTAAGGCTCTAAACCAAAAGGAAAAAGAGAAACAAGTTATTGAAAAATTTCATACTATTTGGGAACCATACTATAGTTCGTTTGGTTCTTGTGAACAAGAAATATATACGGAAATTTTTAAATTCCTTGAAAATCATCATTGTGATTTATCTCTTAAGGATTTTGATAGACTAGAAAACTTAGCAGCGGCGGTTAGGGCAGATATTTCTGAATACAAAAAATTATTTATAAAAAATATGATAGATAATGTAGAAACAAGTTTATTGAAAGCTCTACGTAATTACGTCGTTGAATTTCCTGATTTATCAGCTGAGTTAGAACAAAAGATAGTTGTAACTGATGAAAAACAGAACATCACGCAAGTATTAAGTAGAATTTTAGAAAGACAAGGCTGGTCTCCAGAAGAAATTGACTTTCTAAATAGCTGTACTGTCGATGACTATTATACATGGCTTCAAGAGGATCATCCAGATTTAATAAAAATGATTAGACCATACATTGATATAGGTAATATTGTTGCATTTCAGCGTTTAAGGAAAGCTATCGTAAGGTTGGCTAATGAAAGCGCTCTTAATGCTATGAGAGCTAAGTTCCTCTACAACATTAATGCGGATGAATCTGTAGATACAGAAGATGATATCGGAAAATCATGAACAAAAAGCCTTTCAATCAATCGTTAAACTCTGAATATAAACTGTTATTAGAGTATAACTTCGACTACCAAAAGGCGAAGTAGTTACTCTTAAAACTGGAAGGCTCAAAACTAACTGGGATGTACCGCTAGGCCGGACTGGGAGTCAAATAGATGAATCTTATCTGTCGCTATTGATAACCACAGTTGGTCACCCATTCTTACAGGTCGATCTGGGGGAATGCGTACCTGTAAATTAGGGGCACTAGCGGTAGCATCGGTGAGATGAACAGATAAAAAGGTTTCGTTGCCCAAAGCTTCCACGAGGTCAACTTGTACTGATAGATTTTTGGGGGCGGGAACGCCGATGCTGAGATGTTCTGGCCGGATGCCCAAAAGCAGCGATCGCCCATCGTATTGTTGTAATATAGATGCCCAGACTTCTGGGAGGGTGAGACGAAACGGCTCATGGGTAATTAAAAGAGGCGCTTTCACCTGCACTGGGATAAAATTCATCGGCGGTGAACCAATAAATTCCGCCACAAACCGATTTGCTGGGCGGTTGTATAGTTCCAGTGGTGAGTCGAGTTGCTGAATTTGACCAGCATTCATGACAGCAATGCGATCGCCCATCGTCATCGCTTCTGTCTGATCGTGGGTGACATATATAGTTGTCGTGCCTAATTGACGCTGGAGTTTGACGATTTGAGCGCGAGTTTCTGCCCGCAGTTTGGCGTCTAAGTTAGAAAGCGGTTCATCCATTAAAAACACTTGGGGGTTACGAGCGATCGCGCGTCCCAATGCCACCCGCTGCCTTTGTCCCCCAGATAGTTGTTTCGGTAATCGGTCTAAGAGCGATTCCATTTGCAGCAGCTGGGCTACATTACGCACCTGCTTATCAACGGCTTTCTCGCGCTCAGTCATGTAGCGCAGTCCTTTGGGGAGCGATCGCGTCATCCCCACCGCCATATTTTCTGCCCAGATAGGTAAAGATTTTTTGCTTCCGGCTCCCCTACTCCTCTGTTCCCCTGCTCCCCTACTTGCTCGTCGCAGTCCAAAGGCAATGTTGTTATAAACGGTCATATGGGGATAAAGAGCGTAATTCTGAAACACCATGGCGATGTCTCGTTCCTTGGGGGGTAGGTCATTGACTAAGCGATCGCCCACCCAAATATTTCCCCCTGTCAACTCCTCCAGCCCAGCAATTAAGCGTAACAGCGTACTTTTCCCGCAGCCAGAAGGTCCCACCAGCACCATAAATTCCCCATCTTGCACCCCCAGATTGATGCGCCGCAAGACGTTAGTCGCGCCAGACGAGGGTGAAGACTGGTCTAGTGCGATCGCTGGTGCTTCATCTACTGGAGTAAGTAGAGGTTCTGCTGTTACTGGTGTGACAACCCGCTCTTGCTTCTGAGCTGAAAAGCTTTTGTAAACGTTTTCGATAACAACCTGTGCCACAGTCTTTCCCACAGATGAGATTGTTTAAAATCACCTCTTCAGGTGATGCAGATAAATGAAGCTCGTTCGCGGACAGAGCCGTAGGTATCAGTCTAATCCCATCCTACTTTGACAATCGACTTGATTTTGCACTGTGTTGCAACTAATTAATCCATGCTTTATAATTTGATTAATCAGTCAATCAACAAAAAAAAGTCATGGCTTCACGGGGCGAGCAAGACTTCGAGAGTCGGCGGCAGCAAATTATTGACGGTGCTTTACAGGTCTTTGCCAGCAAAGGCTTTGAGAAAGCGACCAATAAGGATATTGCCTCAGCCTCTTCTATTGGCTCACCGGGACTGATTTACCACTACTTTAAAGATAAGAGCGATTTGTTTCGGCAAGTTGTGGAGCAGCGTCTGCCAGTGCTGCAATTGCTCACCAAAAGTGAGGAAATGATGGCATTAGCACCAGAGGATGCCCTTACCCTCTTTGCCAGCACATTTCTCAAAGTAGTGGATAATCCTACCTCCGTAGCCCTAGTCAAGTTGATGTTGGGCGAAGCGATTCGGCAGCCCTTGGTGGCTCAAATGGTCAATACCATTGGGCCGGGTCGCGGTTTTGCCTTTTTAACTCGTTATCTGGCGCAGCAGATGGATGTAGGTGTACTGCGTCCCATGGACCCAGGAGCGGCAGCACGCTGTTTCATTGGTCCCCTGCTTGCTTTTGTTATCACCCGCGAGGTGTTTCCGCAGCCGGACACCAGCACTCTCAGCGCCGAGACTATGGTGAAAACTGTAGTTGAGGTTTTCCTGCGGGGTATGCAGATACCCAGCAAAGATGCCAATTAGTAGAAATACGAAGTTGTATTTCGTAAGTAAGCCGTCTTTCTTTGTTCACATATTGATTAACCAATCAATCAAACTTTAGGAGCTATGGCTATGGACACCACCTCTTTTCAAAATCAGGAATTAAACCAGACTCCAACAGGACACGATGTTCAACAAACGGACTGCTGCATTGTGGGAGGAGGACCTGCCGGGGCTGTGTTGGCACTAATGCTGGCACGTCAGGGCATCTCAGTGATGCTGCTGGAGGCGCACAAAGACTTTGACCGCGACTTCCGGGGTGACACTGTTCACCCTTCGATTATGGAAATTATGGAAGAACTAGGTCTGGCTGACCGCTTGCTTCAGCTGCCCCACAGCAAGCTTCACACTCTTAGCATTCAAACTGATCAGGATGCCGTCACTCTTGCTGATTTTAGTCACCTGAAGACGAAGTACCCCTACATTATGATGCTTCCTCAGGTACACTTCCTGGAGTTGATTACAGAGGAGGCGAAACGTTATCCCAACTTTCAGCTAGTGATGGGCGCGAACGTACAGGAGCTAATTGAGGAAGACGGGATAATCAAAGGTGTGCGATATCGGGGACACGGTGGCTGGCACGAAGTTAGGGCGCAGCTTACTGTCGCTGCGGACGGTCGCCACTCTCGTATTCGGCAACTGGCTGGCTTTGAAGCTGTAGGAACCTCGCCGCCGATGGATGTGATCTGGTTCCGCCTGCCCCGGAAGCCAGAAGACCATGAGGGAGGGATCGGCCGCATAGGTAGCGGTCATATAGTAGTTATGCTCGAGCGCTCTGACCAGTGGCAGATGGCCTACGTCATCCCCAAAGGCGGTTATCAAAAAATTCGTGCTGCTGGTATAGAGGCGCTGCGACAGTCGATTGCAGAAGTGGTGCCGGAATTAAGCGATCGCGTGGAACAGCTGAAAGATTGGTCGCAAGTAGCGTTTCTCTCAGTTGAATCTAGTCGCCTTCCCCGCTGGTATCGTCCGGGACTACTTTTGATTGGTGATGCCGCCCATGTGATGTCTCCAGTCGGCGGAGTCGGTATTAACTATGCTATTCAGGATGCTGTTGTCGCCGCAAATGTACTTAGCCGTCCCTTCAAAGCTGGCAAGGTGCAGCTGCGTGATTTGGCTAAAGTACAGCGTCAGCGCGAGTGGCCGATACGGATTATTCAGGCGTTTCAGTCCTTTATCCAGCAGCAGATATTCGCCCCTGTTCTCAACTCCGGGCAGTCATTTAAGCCGCCAGCTTTTCTCCGCCTGCCGATACTGCGCGACCTCCCGGCGCGGTTGGTAGCTTTTGGTGTCTGGCCAGTTCATGTAAAAACCTAATCAAGTATGGGGAGTTTGGAGATAGATGATACAGCCAGAGCTAGTGTGTCCTTAGGAAGATATCGTGAACTTTTCCTTGTGTTTGAATTAGCTCACAGCTATGTGTACTTAACCAGTAGCTGGCATACAAGGAGCAAAGATGTCAGGAAGCATGTCAAACTCAGAAATGCTATACCGAGTTCTCGGCAGTACAGGAGAAAGAGTTTCTGCGATCGGACTCGGTGGTTGGCACATCGGCTTGAAGTATGTTGATGAGGAACTGGGTATCCGTATTGTTCGCACAGCGATCGATCGTGGCATTACCTTTATGGATAACAGTTGGGATTACAACGGTGGAACCAGCGAGATTCGCATGGGGAAAGCGCTCCGCGATGGCTACCGTGACAAAGTGTTTCTGATGACGAAAATCGACGGTCGCTCCAAGAAAGAAGCAGCAAGACAGCTAGACGAATCACTGCAACGCCTGCAAGTTGATTGCATCGATCTCGTTCAGCACCACGAAATTCTCCGGTTTGAAGATCCGCATCGAGTTTTTGACGAAGAAGGGGCGAATGCTGCCTTAATGGAGGCGCGTGAAGCTGGCAAGCTGCGATACATTGGCTTCACCGGGCACAAAGACCCCCAGATTCATCTGCATATGCTGGAAGTTGCAGCCAATCGCGGGTTTAAGTTTGATGCGGCTCAGTTACCGCTGAACGTGATGGATGCACACTACCGGAGCTTTGCGAAGCTGGTTGTGCCAGAACTGGTTAAACAGAATATCGGCATTCTGGGCATGAAAAGCATGGCAAACGGTATTCTTTTACGGTCAAATACTGTAACGCCAATTGAGTGTCTACACTATGCCCTGAATCTGCCCACATCGGTTGTGATTACGGGCATTGACAGCATGGAGATTCTCGATCAAGCGTTTGAAGCAGTGCGGACGTTTCAGCCTATGGATGAGGAGCAGGTGCGATCGCTCTTAGCAAAAACCGCTTCTTCGGCATCACGCGGGGAGTTTGAGCCATTCAAAACCTCATCAATTTTCGACAGCACAGCCCAGAATCTAGACTGGCTGGGAGAGGAGCCACAGCGCATTCAGCAATTGATGCCAACGTGAGCGGAGAGTAGAGTGCTGGACAAGCGACCAAATTGAAATTCACGTTCTCAAAGATGGCAGCCGTATTGCCACAGGGTATCACGGTTATATGAGCTTGTCATGCTCTCATTTTTATTAATCAGGGTGTTGCATTTGGCAAGTTGAAGCGACATGAAGAAGCACTTAAAAGTTTTCAAAAAGCGATTGAAATCGATCCAAAATCTGTTAATGCTTGGATAAATAAAGGGGTCGTACTAGCTAATATAGAGCGTTATGAGGAAGCACGAGAAAATATTCAAAAAGCAATTGACCTCGATCACAAATCTGTTAATGCTTGGATAAGCCGAGGAGATTCACTACGCGATATGAGGAAGCCCTTGTCGCTGGCGATAGAGCCTTGGAACTTGATCCTAATAATTTTGATACCCTAAATTCTCAAGCACTAACATTGAGTTTCCTCAAAAATTTTGAAAAAGCCATTGCCGCTATTGATGAGGCAATTAATTTAGAACCTCAAGAAGTGTTATCCAAAGCGAACTGTGGCATTATCTTGGCAATATCTGGTCGATATACCGAAGCTCTTCCTGAGTGTGAACAAGCGATTAAGCAAAATCCTAAACATGAGAGTGGTTATTACGCCAAAGCCTGCTACTACGCCATACAAGGTGAAGTGGAACAGGCAGTTGATAACCTGCAAAAAGTGATTGATATTGCACCCCGTTGTAGCCGAAGAGAAGCAAAACACAACCCAGATTTTGACAGTATTCAGGATGATGAGCGATTTCGAGCTTTGGTGTACTCGGAGCCAAAATGTTAGCGTGATAGTCTAATTTAACCTAACGGCTCTAATACCCATTTGCCCTCGCTCGCGATCGCCCGCCCATATCTGAAGCAGCGATCGCTCGCTTGATGGCACAAGTCAAACCTACGACAATGGCGAATCGCATATGCAAATTTGTCACCGTCTTCTTGAGTATTCGCAGATGAGTTCTGGGCAGTCAGTGTTGGATATTGGAACGGGAACAGGGCACCTTGTGATTTTATATACTAGGTCGTAAGCCAGCAAGCTGAAGTTTGTGGAGATAGCAAAGGTCATCGACAGCTACTCAGCCGGAACGTTATGCCACTGGTTGGTCGGTGAAGGCGCAAGTAAAAGGTTACTGGTGACTATTCAGCACCAAATTGGATGGAGATAGCTTTGCACCTGGAAAATCGTGTTGCGTCGTAGAGAGCTGTGCAACCATCTGTGCACGAGAGGAAACCTCAAGCTTACGGAACATTCGCTTCAAAGCCTGCTTGACAGAATTCTCCGTAATCCAAAGTTCATTCCCGATTTCTGCATTGGTTCGCCCCAAAGCAACTAATTCGGCAATTTGCAACTCACGCGACGTTAATCGACTGCTGGTAAACGGTTGGCGCTGAGATTCCAAAGCTACGCTTGGCGGGCATCGCACAGTTGCAGTCCAAACCGATACGTGTAAACAAATGGCACTTAAATCAGCGAGATCTTGGTTATTAAAGGCAGGCATTGATTTTTCACGAGTGCAGCCCACTGAGCCTACTAATTGACCGCGATCGATGATCGGTCCTGCCATCACATGCCAATGATCGGGGCGAGGACAAATGATTGCCCATGCCTTGGGTGATGTCACCACTCCTTCATGTACAGGTGTATGGCGCTCCGCTATGTAACGCGCCACAGGATTATGTTCAATAGATAGGGCAACGTTGAGAACTTTTTGAAGATTGCGATTCTCCAAAGGAGAGGCTGCGCCAACGGCTAAAAGCTGGTCGAAGAAAAAGATCCCCGCTCGCTTGGCGGCAAAATACTCACCAATTTTTGGCACCAAGTGCGATCGCAGGTCATTTTCATCCTTTATGAAGTGAATTTCTTCAAATAAAAGCTTCAAGGAAATTGTCATGGTGGCGAAAAGAGTACTCGATCGAGGACTAGGCGCGGTGGGTTGCCATTCATAGTATAGGGATAGATTTTATGGCAAGCACCATTAGAGGTTTGATTCATGAGTGGCTCCCGAAAGCACATCATTGGCTTGGTAATATATCCCGGCATGACAGCACTTGATATTGTCGGCCCCCAGCAAGTTTTCAGTGCGCTTCCCAATGTCCAGATTCACCGCATCTGGAAAACCCTAGACCCGATCAAAACTGATGACGGGATGATAATTTTGCCAGATACCACCTTTGAAAATTGCCCGCCCTTGGACGTTATCTGTATCGGCGGCGGCTTAGGACAGATGGCAGTCGTAGACGATCCAGAGGTGCTTAAATTTCTCCAGAAACAAGGTAGCACAGCAAAATTCGTCACCTCTGTGTGCGGCGGGTCTGAGTTTCTAGCGAAGGCAGGATTGCTCCAAGGCTATCGCGCGGCTACTCACTGGATGTTTCGTGAACAGCTAGCTCTTTTGGGAGTTGAGGTCGGAACAGAGCGAGTCGTAATTGACCAAAATCGCATCACGGGTGGAGGTGTTACCGCAGGCATTGATTTTGGCCTAGTGATTGCTGAAGCGCTTTGTGGCGAAGAAACCGCCAAGATCACCCAACTATTGATGGAATATGATCCAGCCCCTCCATTTGATGTTGGTTCACCAGAAAAAGCGGGGTCTGATTTAGTGAATAAGGCGATGTTATATGCTACAGGAGAGTTGGGTTTAGCAGTAAAACAGGCAGCCTGACATGACCATAAATTCGGAAATTAATTGCGATCGCACTTCCACACATTGGATGCAGATTGGTTTTTACGCGACTTCAATCGTCTTTAACCTCTGCTTAATTGCTCAGTTACTAACGGTTGGGGTTGCCTACTTCAATAATCCTGCCTGGTGGAATATTCATGTGTGGCTTGTGCGAGGGTATGGTGGATTGTCGCTAATATTACTGGCAGGGTCGTTGATCACCCCATTCTCAGCCAGAATCCGATCTCTCGCTGCCAGTTTAGCCGTGCTGCTTGGACTTCAATTTTGCAGCATTCATCTCAAGACTCCTCTCCACCTAGAGGTATTCCATCCTCTGATTGGATTCACCTTACTCTATGTTTCTTCCAGCCTTGTACATCGTGTATCGCGCGAGGTGTTTAACAAGTCAGATGCTATGACTGAATCTTAGAGAGTTCCTGAAAAAAAAGCACAAAGGCTCATCAGCTATGAGCCTTTTAGAGTTTTTGCAACCTAAAAGTTATTGCCACTCAAATAATAATTGTTATACCTATGCAAAGCAGTATGACATTTAGCAGCATTGCTGCATTATTCAGTGCCATGATTGTTCTAGCTTCTATTCCCAGTGTCAGTGTATTGGCTGTCTCCACAAGAGCGGCGACATCTGGCTTTATTCATGGTGTTTTCACAACCATAGGAATAGTGCTTGGTGACATCATTTTCATAATCATAGCCATTTGGGGCTTATCGTTTCTTGCTGGAACGATGGGGAGCCTATTTTTCCTAATAAAATACTTGGGCGGTACTTATCTTATATTGTTGGGAATAGGATTATGTCAATCAAAATTAAATGATGTGAAAACGGAGGAAGTTATAGAATCCTCTTTGCTCTCCAGTTTTATGACTGGACTGTCTATTACATTGGCAGATCAAAAAGCAACCTTATTTTATCTTGGTTTTTTCCCAGCTTTTCTTGATCTTTCTAAAATATCTTATTTTGACACCGGGATTATTATAGCAATTACTATAGTAGCCGTAGGTGGTGTAAAGCTTGGTTATGCATTCATGGCGGCTAGAGCTAGATTACTGATTAGCTCCAAAATAAGAAAAAAAATAAACATTGCCGCTGGCTGTGTAATGATTGCTGTTGGGGTATTTTTAGTAACAAAAGCTTAATCCCGAAATTGGTCGATACGCCGATAACCGAGAATTGGGCAGAGGGGCGAAAACTCTCTTAAGAGCGATCGCCGATGGGGCAAGGAGCGCAACCGGCGGAAATCGCGCCATTAGCCTCTATACTTGTTGCAAGCAACTATTGGCGGTTTAAATCTCACTTGATGGTCTAGATCAATCGGGCTTAACAAAGCAATCCCCTCATGGCAACTTATGAGCACAAATATTGGTACTAGCTCTTTCTAACTGATGAGCGATCGCCCTCACCCCACAGAGCGTTAACGACAGCCACTCCCAAGGAGTATCGCCCACATATTATCGAACTGTTCTCCGCAGAGCCTTAGCATCAATGGGTTTAATGAAGTAAATTCGCAGGAGATGAGCCGCGATCGCAAGCTGGAAGGGTAATTTCTGTAATGTTTTCAACTACTTGGGTTGAGACGTGCGATCGGTTTCAGTTGAAAGAGCTGAATTATTTGTAGGATGGTTAGAGCAAAGAAGTTTCACTCTGCCTAGTGGCATTATAGCCTTGGGTAAATTTTGCTGAATCTTCATTTACGAGACATTGCTATGAATAGTTCTCTTAAGTCTCAAAAAAACATCAAGGATCTGAGAATTCCTTTGGAGCGGGATGTGTTCTTACGTACCTTAATCCGAGAGTTGGCGGGTACATTACAGGATGTCGTGGGCTTAGAGGAAGCCTCCGGATTTATTAGTGTCGTGGGTCAAAACATGGGGAGGCAAATCGACCAAGACTATAAAGCAGCTCTAGAGGTATCCCATCTAACGCGAGAGCAAGTTGCTGATGTCTTGGTGGATTTGAAGAAGCGCATCCAGGGTGACTTTTATATCATTGAACAAACGGATGAAAAGATTGTCTTAGGGAACCGTGCTTGCCCATTTGCCGAAAAAGTCATCGATCGCCCCGCCATGTGTATGATGACCTCGAATGTTTTTGGTTCCATTGCCGCGGACAATCTAGGGTACGCCAAAGTAGAACTACAAGAGACGATGGCCATGGGTGCGCCGGGATGCCGTGTGGTCGTTTATTTGAAACCCACCCCGGAGGCAGAAGAAAGCCACGGCAGAGAATATTTCAAGGGGGAGAATGAGGGAGAGGACGAGGGGTGACACCCGAACAGTTTCTTGAATTCGCTAGACCTTTACCAGAAGCCATGCTCCTAATTGCCGGAAATGGTCACATTCTGGCTGTTAATCCGTCATTCTCCAAGATGCTGGGGCTACACCCTCAGCTCCTGCAAGGGAAGACGATCTTTGATGTGGTCACTGACCCTGCTGATAAGGTTAAACAGTATCTGCGCGCTTGCTCCAGCAGTCGAGAAATGGTGATTGGCTCATTATCCTTGAGTGCCAACAATGGAGAGACTTGCTTATGTCGCTGTGAAGGGGCTGTCATCCGACCGTGGTCACCGGAATCACCTGCACTAATTTTCTTACGCTTGAAAAACAAGGAATCTGCCAGTAGCCGATTCACCCTGCTGAACAAGAAGATCGATGAATTAGCAAAAGAGATTCGGCAGCGTCAACGGGCAGAAGAAGAGCGGGCTCAACTTCTAGTGCAGGAACAAAAAGCACGAGCGGAAGCTGAGAAGCTTAATCGCTTAAAGGATGAATTTCTATCAACAGTTTCTCATGAACTGCGAACTCCCCTCAATGCCATCCTGGGCTGGTCTCATATCCTTCGGACTAGCAAGGTAGATGAAGCCAGGATGAATCGGGCTTTGGAAACAATTGAGCGCAATGCCAGATCTCAAGCACAGTTGATTGATGATCTGCTGGATATTTCACGGATTATTACAGGCAAGATTCGCCTCAATGTGCAAACGGTTCAGCTATTGCCCGTGATTGAGGCAGCAATCGATACGGTACGACCTGCCGCTGATGCTAAGAACATCCGCTTGCAATCGGTGCTTGATCCAGCAGCAGGCCCTGTTTTAGGAGACTGCGAGCGGTTACAGCAGATTGTCTGGAATTTGCTCAGCAATGCGATCAAGTTCACACCAAAACGCGGGCGAGTTCAGGTTTGCCTGCAACGCATTAATTCTCATATTGAGATTGTGGTGGCAGATACAGGTCAAGGCATCAGTGCGGAATTCCTCCCCTACGTCTTTGAGCGCTTTCGCCAAGCAGATAGTTCCATCACTCGTTCCTTTGGTGGGCTGGGGTTGGGTTTAGCGATCGTTCGCCAATTGGTGGAGCTGCATGGCGGAACGGTGCATGCTGAAAGCCCAGGAGAAGGACAAGGAGCAACGTTTACCGTAAAACTACCCCTGATGGCTGTTGGGCCGAAAGCGATTGAAGCAGAACGAGTGCATCCAGCAGTGGGAGGCAGTGTCCCGTTTGACTGTTCCCCTGGGCTAGATGGATTGCGGATTCTGATCGTGGATGACGATCCGGATATGCGGGATTTACTCACTTACACGCTAGAAATTTGTGGGGCAGAGGTTATCGCCGCAGCTTCAGCAAACGAAGCCATCTCAGCTCTGACCGAATCTTCACTACCGATGGATATATTAATCAGTGATATTGGGATGCCAGACGAAGACGGTTATGCTCTGTTGCGTCGAGTCAGAACCCTGAAGCCAAATAATGGAGGAAGAATTCCCGCTATAGCTTTGACAGCCTATGCCAGAACTCAGGATCGCACGGCTGCTCTTATAGCAGGCTTTCAATCCCATATTGCTAAACCCGTTGAACCTGCTGAATTAATTGCAGTGATCGCAAATCTGGCTGGACGAATCAGCGGTACCTAGAGATGCAAGGACTATCGCCCTTTCAAAGTAGCGGAACAACGGATAAAACTGATTTTCAGGGTGCTTTTCCAGATGGCGATAAATAATGATGTCATGCCAGTAGCAATCTTCTCTGACAGATAGACCGTGTAAATCACCCCTCGATAGGGAATAATGTATAGGTTCGATTCTTCGTCATATCAATTCACTTTAAGCATGATACAAATAGTAGGCTGATAAACCCCACAAAACCTTTGTCTGTGTTGGTTTTCTTAAACCAAACTAAAATTTATATCCATCTATGCTAAAAGTTTAAGTAGCTTAGAACAAAATGATGGTTGGATAGTAGCATATGTATATTGCTTAAGTGAAGTCGGTTTAAATTTTATCAAAATTATTAAAAGCTAATGAGTCAGAAAACTCACGGCGTTATTGCCGCTGGTCATCAAAAAACCGCTGAAGCCGGAATAGAAATGCTTCATTTAGGCGGTAATGCGTTTGATGCTACCGCCGCCGCAATTTTAGCATCTTTTGTTACAGAACCAATGCTAACTTCTGCCGCTGGTGGTGGTTTCCTATTAGCACATACCCAAAACCAGCAAAATATTTTGTTTGACTTTTTTACTCAAACGCCGCGTCAGAAAAAAAATCACGAACACCTTGACTTTTCTCCAGTTGAGCTTAATTTCGGCGGTGCGCTGCAAACTTTTCATATTGGTCTTGGTTCAATGGCTGTACCGGGAAACCTCCAAGGTGTGTTTCATGTCCATCGAAAACTGGGAAGATTACCCTTTCCGGTAGTAGCATCACCGGCTATTCACTATGCCAAAAACGGCGTCGAGCTTAATGAGTATCAAACTTACTCCTTAAATCTCCTTAAACCTATTATTTTTGCTTCACCAGAAGCCTGTAAAATGTATGCCCCTGCTGGTAAGCTGCTTGAGCTTGGAGACATCCTGCTCATGCGAGACTTAGGCGCGACGTTAGCGGAGTTAGCCGAAAATGGGCCAGAGGAGTTTTACTTAGGAGAAATAGCTAAACAACTCGTGAAAGATTGCCAAGATAAGGGGGGGTATTTAACAGAGGAAGATCTCAAAAGCTATCAGGTTATAGAAAGAGATCCCCTCCGGCTTAACTATCGAGGTCATAATTTATTAACCAACCCACCCCCCAGTTCCGGTGGCTGCCTCATGGCTTTTGCTCTGCAACTGTTATCAAATATTGATTTAAGCTTAATTGAGTCCGGAAGTTCCGCTCATTTGCAAATCCTGGCTGAGGTAATGCGCTTAACCAATGAAGCCAGGACTGATGGATATGATGCTTATATTTACCAAAAAGATATCGCAGAAAGGTTTTTATCGTCTGAGCATAGTGCCCCTTATGAAAAACAATTAACAGAAACGGTTAGCAAATGGGGAAGTACTACCCATATTAGTGTTATCGACAATGAAGGTAATGCCGCTTCAGTAACAACATCTAATGGGGAAGGCTCTTCATATGTGATTCCGGGGACAGGCATTATGGTAAATAATATGCTTGGAGAAGACGATTTAAATCCCTCTGGATTCCATAAATGGCCAGTAAATCAGCGGATTTCTTCGATGATGTCACCCACAATGGTGTTGAAAGATGGGAAACCAGAGATAGTTTTGGGTTCTGGGGGATCGAAGCGGATTCGCACTGCAATTTTTCAAGTGATTTCTAATCTGATTGACTTTAAAATGCCGCTCTCTATAGCCGTAGAGAATCCTCGATGCCACTGGGAAAATGATCAGTTGAATATTGAACCAGGCTTTCGGGAAGAAGAAGTGGAAAATCTCCTGCTTCAGACTCACACGCAGCTGGTGCCATGGCAACAAAAGAATATGTTTTTTGGTGGAGTTCACACAGTCAGAAGCTCTGAAACTGGCGTGATGGAAGGATCTGGCGATCCGCGCCGAAACGGGGTGGCGATCGCTCGGGCTTGATATATAGCAATTAGCAATTAGCTTTTAGCAAACATACAGAAAGTAGAGAGACCCTGGCAGGGTCTCTCTACTCGGCGTGCATGGGGGTAATGTCGATTGTCACTCTTCCATTATGGCCGCTGCTATAAGTACGGCGGCAATTTTTTTCCAAGAGCGTCATAGATCGGGCGGGCATTGTCTTCTCCAAGATTTTGAGCTTAGCTTGGCATTTTTGGGATCGCATCTATAGCCATACGCTAATTGACTAGGCCGTACTTTAATTACAGTTCGATTATCCGCCCAAAGATATACTAAAGGGACCTATTGATATAGCGGCAGAACGTGCTGCATTTTCTACTACCTCTGTAACCGTAGGCAAGGCTACGAAGTTGATAGCTTGAGGTGAGCTAAAAGTAATCTCTCCTGGGTCTTTGCCTACTTCACTAGTTATCATTAATAAGCGTAGTGAATAAGTGTCGGTTCTATTTAAAGGTCGTAGAACAAAGTCAATTTCAGATTTAGGTTCAGCCAACTTCAGAGGCGTTAGTTGTTCCACTTGATGATTGCGGTCAGGCGATTGTGCCTCTATATATACAGCGACATCACCAGGAGACAAAGTGATGCCAAATTTAAATTCTTCAAAATCTCGATCGCCTTGATGAGATAACTGAATTTGAACGATGTGTAAATCTTCGTATTTGTAGTTTTGTTGCCCATCAGAAAAAACAAGCTGTGTACGCGGACAGGATGTACCCAGCGGGTCTTGAAAGGTGGGAAAGATATCGACCCTTCTCCCTATCGGTTGTACTCTGTTTCGATACTTAAGAAGAGCAGCGTAAATCAAAGCCCCTATGGTACTGCTGGCACCAAGAGCGATCGCGATTATTATGATTGTGTACCATTTAAACTCACTCATCTGACCTTAGAAGTTGCTCCGTATTATAGGATTGATGCTTAGTTTAGAGAAAATTAGCCAATGCCATCTGAAGTTGTGAAACGAAATGCTCTACTTGAAGGAGTAATAAGCGCTTAACTCCTTATCTGTTTCCAAACGTTTTTAACTAAAATCTCCTCATCAGTCGAGCGCTGCGACTTTTTCAGGATCGGAACAACCCGATGGGCATCTTCAGGTGGCACTCCAGCGCGGATGAGGTTAAGCAAACAAATTTTTTCAGCGACTGGATCTCTCCCCTGTGCGATGAGCTGCAAATACTCTTCGTCAGACATACCTAAATCTAAGATTTCAGGCATGGTTCTTACCCTCTGAAGTTGCTGATAGCTAAAAAGTATCTTGAAAGCAGATAACTTTGAGTGTTTATCTATGACGCTGTTGATGCCATTGCCATGCATGAGCAATAATTTCGCTGATATTTGGATATTGAGGATGCCAACCTAGAACTTTTCTGGCTTTATCGCTACTGCCGACTAATATCGGCGGATCTCCTCTGCGGCGATCGCACTCCACAATTTTGATATCTTTTCCTGTTACTGTCTTTGCCGTTTCAATCACTTCTCTGACTGAAAATCCACTGCCATTCCCTAGATTAAAAACTTCACTGTTTCCTTGCTTGAGCAAATATTGCAGCCCCAAAACATGGGCTTGTGCCAAATCAGCAACGTGAATATAATCGCGGATACAAGTACCATCTGGAGTGGGATAATCAGTGCCTAAAATTGAAATGGATTCTCGCTTACCTAAAGCAGCTAGCAGCACCAGGGGAATTAAGTGAGTTTCCGGAACATGATCTTCACCCAGTAAGCCGTTTGGATCAGCGCCTGCGGCATTAAAATAGCGGAAACAAACTGATTTGAAGCCATAGGCAACATCAAAATCAGATAAAATCTTTTCCACCATCCACTTACTGGTTGCATAGGGGCTGATAGGATCGAAAGGATGATCTTCAGGAATGGGAACTGTCTTCGGTACGCCATAAAGAGCGCAAGTCGAAGAAAATACAAATTTTTTGATAGAAGCTGCAACCATTGCTTCTAAAAGCGTTAAGGTGCCTGTGACGTTGTTGTGATAGTACTTAGCAGGGTCGGTGACAGACTCACCCACAGCAATATAGGCGGCGAAATGCATGACGGCGGCGATATTGTTAGTTGCAAATATTTGATCTAGCAACTGGCGATCGCTCGTATCACCGACAATTAACTTAACCTGCAATACCTGTTCGACTAGCTCTCGATGCCCGTAGGATAAGTTATCCAGAACGATTACTTCGTAGCCTGCCTGTTGCAGCGCTAATACAGCATGGGAACCAATATATCCGGCTCCCCCTGTTACTAAAATAGTTTCTGACAACTTTTCTACCTCCTAATACTGATATTTGGATATTTGAAACGCAGAGGACGCAGAGGTTAACGCAGAGGTACGCAGAGGGTAAAATTGAATGGCTGCAAGTAGATATTGGGCGCTAGATTAACTTGCTTTAACATCTCGAACTTCTGCTCGTAATGCTATCCAGCCGATCGCAATAATAACTGCATTAACAGCTAAAAATCCCAGATCCCAGGCAAGTTCATTGGGGCCTGATTTCACATGATGAATGCCCAATATCTCGTGATTGATTAAACCTTCAATCACATTAAAACACCCCCAACCTATAGCCAAACATCCACTAAATATCTTTGAAGAAGAGAGGATGTTACTGCGCTGGCTTGCCAGCCATAGCAACACTATCCCCACTCCTATAACTGTGTATACTCCCGCCAAGAAAAAATTGTCCCAGAGCTGATTTAGGTCTAAATTAGTACCGTTAGTAGGCGGTCTAACGCTTGACAGCATGTGGTGCCATTGCAGGATTTTGTGTAATACAATGCCATCAAATAATCCTGCAATTCCCATACCCAGCAAGATAGCAGATGCAATCAATAGTCTGTGGTCGTTCTGTTGTTTTTCCATACAAGTGTT
Source organism: Aphanothece sp. CMT-3BRIN-NPC111 (assembly GCA_019359765.1). Lineage (GTDB taxonomy): Bacteria > Cyanobacteriota > Cyanobacteriia > Cyanobacteriales > JAHHGU01 > JAHHGU01. The sequence continues at coordinate 97,584 of JAHHGU010000005.1, read as the reverse complement.
TGTTCAAATCGTCGATTTGATGAGACTTCTTGCAAAAATCTTCGTCTTGGTTTTTTAGAACGCAGATGTACGCAGATGATTTAAAAGATTTAGATCTACTTTTGCAAGAGGTCTATTGAAACTAAAACGAAATCTTGCAATCGCTGAGATATCGGCTTAGAGCATGATCAAGGGTGGGCAGTAGAACACCACGTTCGCTACCAAGGGCGCTGTAGGCGGGGCGGGTAGCAGCAAAACCTAAGTCTTGTTGCGGACGGGCTTCTATACGGCTGGCATTTACACCAGCTTGCTTGGCAGCTAGTCGTGCTAAGTCAGCCCAGGCAATTTCACTCTTGTTGGCAAGGTGCCACACTCCACATTCCCCGTCAATTAACAGATCTAAGCTAGCATTTACTAGATCTGGAACGTAGGTGGGAGAAACGATCGCATCTTCTGCCGCCACAAAAGAATTTCCTGCTGCTAACTCGCGCAAGGCGATGCTCACAAAGTTATACTCGTCCCACGGCCCAAAGAAGGCACTGGTACGAATTACCAGCGATGAGGGTAAGGATTCTAAAACCCGCATTTCGGCGATCGCCTTGCTACGTCCATATACGTTCAGGGGGGCGACGGCGTGGCTTTCTATATAAGGGGTAGTGTTTGCTCCATCGAATACCAGATCTGATGAGAATGTGAGTAGCGCTACTTTATGATGAGCGCAAGCAACAGCCAAGTTTGCTGCACCTTCAGCATTAGAGCGCAAGCAGGCATCCGGTTCGCGTTCCGCATCGTCTACGCGCACGTACCCAGCAGCGTTGACAACTGCCCACGGCTTTAGCTCGCTTAACACCTTATCAATAGACGCGGGATCGGTAATATCCATCTCCTTGCGGTTTAGGAGGCGGTAGGGGATGCCCCGAAGTTCGCAGATTCGGGCAAAAGCTTTACCCAGTGTTCCTGTCGCGCCAGCGATCGCCAGCTGAGGCACTGGATTGGGATTATTAGAAGGTATTTCATCCCAGAGGAATTCTGCTTTCTCACCAGTAGAGCCTAATTCAAAATCATCTAGGGAACCACTAACTAGCGGATAGTGCAGTCGGTCGGGTCTGCGCCACCACCCAGGCATGGAAATAAGCGGGTGGTTTGGTTCTTGTCCGGTCGCCAGATCTTTTAGCATCCGGGCAAGAGCTGTAGGTCGTGGATGGGGCCCGCGTAGGTCGAAGATACCCGGCTCGTAGTGACCAACATCACGGGTCACTAGAATATTCCAGTCGTATGCACCCAAGAGAGACCAAGCGGTGACAGCACGCAGATCCACTCCTGCGTGTCGCAGACTATGCGCTACGTCCCAAACCTCCTTCAACCAGCGCAGTTGCTCCTCGCGGGTGGAGCCTATATGTGCTTCGGTAACAGCTAGTGGCAGCTTGTAGCGTTCCCACGCCTCTTTCAGAAGAGTACGGTGTCCAGCCAGACCTTCTGTGCAGTGCCGCGCCCGTACCGCCTCTATATCTGCGTACTGGTGCCGTCCATTTCCACCATGCGACCAAGTAGGGTACTGTTCAAAGCGCTCGTCTAGGAAGCGTTCGCTCGTCACATAATGGTTAATCCCCATTAAGTCCGGTGGACAGGGATTCTCCAAAAACCAATTTAGTTCCGACTCCTCGGCACCGCAGGAGCGCAAATAACTCCACATCGGGCGATCGCGGTTTAGGCGACCGCATAGTAAATCCAAGCTCATCCAGCGCCGCTCGTTCTCCAGCTCAGCTTGGTACGCAAGTAGAGGCGTGCTGTGGGTTTTACCCAAATCCTCGGTTTGCACCAGTTGCGCGTTGGGATTAACTTCCCTGATCGCCCGCATCGCCAACACAACCCCACGACACTGCCCTAGCAAGGCACGCACAAACGTTAGGTCGTCACGACCATGAGGATACCAATGACCGTACATGCCGCTAAAGCGTGCTGTGGTCAGTGGCTCATTTATCGGCGTGTAATGAGTTACCCAAGGATAGCGTTCCGCAACTGCACGCGCGTATACAGCAAGTTTTTCCGGGAATGCCGGATCTATTAAGCTAGTATCCCTCGGCCCACTACCGTGGTGAACTAGACCAACAATAGGCAGGATGCCCAGAGAGCGCAAGCGCTCTAAGCGCTCATCTGCCCATGACCAGTCCGCAGTCTCCAAACCGTTGGGCGCGGTGCGCTCCCAGAGGACTGGGTAGCGGATAGCACGCACGCCCAATTCTGCAAATAAATCTAGATCGGAAATACGTGTAACGTGACCGTTGCGTTCTAACTGGTCGAAATAGTTATCGCCGACACGGTTAACTGTACACTCCACTCCAGCCCACACCTCTAAGGGATGGGAGGAAAGTTTTGAGTTTTGAGTTTTGAGTTTTGAGTTAAATAAAAAAGCCATACTTCACGTATTGATGCCTTCATTAACTAGCCTGGAATAGTTAAGAAAGTTTTGAGTTTTGAGTTTTGAGTTAAATAAAAAAGTCATGCTTCACGTATTGATGCCTTCATTAACTAGCCTGGAATAGTTAGGAATAAGGCTTATGCACCGGAAACATGAAAACTTGCATCCCCCGCTAGCCCTCTGAAAAAAGCAGGACTACTTCATTGTCTAGAAAGGAAATATAGGCATCAAACCCGCCAAACCTTTCGGAGGGGGCTTGGGGGACGCGACCGTCCCCCAACGGGGGGTTTGGGGGGAGACCCCCCAAGTCTGGTTTTCAAAGAGTGATAAATTTTTCTACCCTGAGAAAGGGGGATCTGTTCTGCGTAATCACTATGGAAAAGTTTTGAGATGTGAACTATTAAGCATTGAATTTCCAGGAAACCCAAACCTCACAATTCATAACTCAAAACTTTTTTGATGCGAGCCTTAAACTCGGGTAGGGATAGAGCTATAGACTTTGAGCGCTTGAGCCACTACTTGATCCATGTTGTAGTACTTGTAAGTTGCTAAGCGTCCTACAAAATACACCCCAGAAGTAGCATCTGCCAGAGCCTTGTATTTCTTGTAGAGTTCGGCGTTCTCTGGACGTGGTACAGGATAGTACGGGTCGCCTTCTGCACGCGGGAACTCGTAGACAATGCTAGTTTTCGAGTGTTCTTGTCCGGTCAGGTATTTGAACTCAGTAATGCGGGTATACAGTTGCTCGTTCGGATAGTTCACTACTGGCGCTTGTTGATACACAGGCGTGTTGTGCGTCTCGTGCTTAAACTCCAGCGAACGATACGGCAACTTTCCGTAGCGTAAATCAAAGAACTCATCCACGGGACCTGTATAGACCATCTCCCGACAGGGAATTGCCTTTTGGATTTCCCGGTAATCCGTGTTCAGCATGACTTTGATGTTCGGGTGAGACAACATATTCTCGAACATCCGAGTAAACCCATGCAGCGGCATTGCCTGGTATGTGTCTGTAAAATAGCGATCGTCCCGATTTGTGCGCGTAGGGATGCGAGCAATGACTGACTTATCTAGTTCCGATGGATCGAGTCCCCATTGTTTGCGCGTGTAGTTGCGGAAGAACTTCTCGTAAAGTTCTCGTCCCACTTTGCTCACTACTACATCTTCGGAAGTGCGGATATAATCTTTGGGTTCTGCTACCGACCGGAAGAACTCTTCCACCTGAAACGAGGTGAGGTTCATGCCATAAAGCTTGTTGATGGTATCGAGGTTAATCGGGATGGGAACCAGTTGTCCATCAACACTGGCAAGCACGCGGTGTTCGTAAGAGCGCCACTCAGTGAACTTTGAGAGGTACTCAAAAACTTCACGGGAGTTGGTATGGAAGATGTGTGGGCCGTATTTGTGTACGAGAACGCCTGAGTTATCGTAGTGGTCATAAGCATTCCCGCCAATATGGTTACGCTTGTCCACAATCAAGACTTTTTTGCCACACTGAGTTGCCAGCCTTTCTGCTATGACGCTTCCAGAGAAGCCTGCACCCACAATCAGGTAATCAAATACAAAGTCTCTGGTAACAATGCCAGGTGGTTGCGCTTTTGTTACTTGCCCTGCCTTGCCATTGGTAGCAGAGTCTTTTGCACCCTTTGCCGACTCAATTAACTGCCACATTGATGCCAAAGTGCGATCCCAAGAAGTCTGCTCTAAGAAGGCATCAACCCGACTCAGCCATCCTGACTCTTTGGTATCTTCTTGCATGGCTGCATCAGCAGCAGCGATAAACTCCTCAACGGTATCTGCAATCCGTACCAGTTTGTCCTGTCCATAGGGACGAACCACATCTCGGATTGAGGTAGAAACAACAGGCTTACCTGCTGACAAGTACTCTGGAGTCTTGGTAGGGCTAATAAAGCGCGTTGATTCGTTGCGGGCAAAGGGCAGCATCGCTAAATCCCACCCGGCAAGATATAATGGTAGTTCTTTATAATCTTTACTACCGAGATAATGAATATTTTCGCGGCGCGGTAGAACTTCCGGGTCAATTTTGATAACTGGCCCAATGATGACCAAATGCCAATCAGGTCGTGCTGCGGCAATGCCATCAAGGAGTTCGATGTCCATGCGCTCGTCTATTACCCCATAAAATCCCAAGCGCGGATGGGGAATATTTGCTTGGTCAACTGGATCTGAGGAGATGTTTCTGGCAGAAGCAAAGTGCGCTACATCTACGCTGCTAGGAAATGCATAGACGTTGGGATGCTGGTTGCGCTTGGTTTCGTAAAGGGTCTGCCCTCCTGTAAATACTAAGTCGGCACGACGGAATAATTCTGCTTCATATTCTTTAAGGATAGGTGATGCGCCTTTAAATGCAGCTAGCTCGTCCATGCAGTCGTAGACAACGGCTAATGGCTTCAGGTGTTGCGTAAAAGCGATCGCCATTGGCGTGTAGTACCAGCAGATGTACTGACTGATATTGTGTTCCGCAAACAAGCCATCAAGGAGCACCTTTTGCGCGTCGGCGATCGCATCTTCACTAAGTCCCTCTTGCAGATGCGGCACTACAACCCACACTCCGCTCTCATGGCAGGTAACATCAATCCTGCCCACGGGATCGGCACTAAACATCGGCTCTTCTATGAAAAATACCCGCCGTCCTTGGGTGCAGCGGGTCAAAAGATGTTGCGGCCTTTGGAATACAAAATTCCAACGCAAGTGGGACAGGCAAACAAGATCCGGCGTTTGGGTGACGCTATTGTTTAACGAATGCTTACTTGCGTTAGATGCCTGCATGGGCGCTGCTTGCATCTTCGATGAATTGCCGTTGCTGAGACTATTGTTCTTTATTGAAGTTTCGTGTTGGGTCATAAGTTTTTTGAGATATTTATTCCTGGATTTTTTGAGCTAGCTTTAGCATTTAGAGGCAATAGGTTAAGCAGACGCGGAGTTACATGGAAGGGTGAACAGTGAATAACTCTCAAAGAGAAAATCACGCTTGGCATCAACAAATCACTGTTTTTATTCCTGCTTAACAACTTCTCTAGCTATTTGCCCGGCTCAAATCGCTCGGCTTCAACAACAATAAGGGGTTTTCTTCTTAAGCAATTCTACCAGAGGAACTATTTTAGTTATATCTAAGGATATATTTGAAGATACGCTTTAATGTTAGCACAGATACAAAAAAACGCTAGAAATCCGGTGAGCAAGAAGGAAATTATGACGGCTATAAAGCTTCATTAATACAGGGGCGCGAATTTAAACTATGCAATAAATTATTCAAAAAAGCCCCAGTTTTGTCATTTTGAATACAGCGCGGAATCTCTACCGATGCTTGACACTGTTATAAACTGATAAGAGAAGAATTGCTATGGTTAACTCTTCAGATAGCTTATAGTAACGCCATTTATTCACTATTTTTACAAATATGGCAATAAAGTTCGATTTTAATTCCTAATGTTTACTATAGCCGTCCTAAATGATTCAGGGATTTTTACTTTCATCTGTCACCGCACCCACGGCTTCGGGGGTGTGGTTACGTTCTACAAATCATTTAGGATTGCTATATTTAGGTTCTAAGCCGAGGTGAAGCCATCGCTGGCTATTAAAAGGATGTTGCTGCGCTTTGCTTATGGACAATAGCTTAACTAACCTGGGGCACGAGAATCTTTCCTAAGAAATCGGCACTGTTGTAGCGCTCAAGGACATCATTTGCGATCGCTCTAGCTTCTCCCGCAGCAACCAAAGCCACGCATGCACCCCCAAAACCAGCACCTGTTAGGCGTGCGCCGAACACTTCCTTAGTTTCTTGCAGCATAGCTACCAACGTATCCAAGGCTGGCACAGAAACCTCGTAATCGTCGCGCAGGCTGGCATGGGAAGCATTCATTAGCTCGCCAAAGCGTTCAGCAGATACTCCTTCCAATACCTCCAGCACTCGGTTATCCTCGCTGACTACATGACGAGCGCGACGCCGCAAGGGTTCGGGTAAAGCTTCCACCGCTTGAGGATCGGTGATATCTCTCAAAGCTTTTACTCCCAGTAGCCGTGCAGCTTCCTCGCACTCAGCACGCCGCTGGTTATAGCCACTTCCTGCTAAGGTGCGTGGAACACCACTATCCATAACTACAATTTCTGTACCCGTTGGGAAAGGTATAACTCGCAACTCCAGGGTACGCGTATCCAGAAACAGCATATGTTCAGCATCAGCTAGGCTCGATGCCATCTGATCCATAATCCCGCATTGTACGCCAGCATACTGGATTTCTGCCTGCTGTGCTATTTGGGCAATACGCACATCATCGAGAGGTAGATTCAAAAGCGATCGCACTCCTCTTAGGGTTGCCACTTCCAGCGCCGCACTACTAGACAAACCAGAACCTATCGGTACAGATGAACTAACGTGCAGATTTATCTTCGGTATGGTGTAGCCTTCCTGCTCTAAAAGCTGAATACATCCATATATATAACTCGAAAATCCAGAGGGCGTATCATTGCCGTCTAAAATACTGACTTGTTCGTCTAAATCTTCAGAGTAGAAGTGGTGCTGTCCATCCTTACTCATACCCAAATGCACTGTAGTACGTTGGGGAATAGCCGTAGGTAGCACAAATCCATCGTTGTAATCGGTGTGTTCGCCGAGTAAATTCACCCGCCCTGGTGCGCTGGCTTGCGCTTCAGGTGCTTTACCAAATATTTGCTGGAAATCTTTCATAGTTTTTTTGAGAGCAAAAGAGGGAAAAACTGATATTTTGCACAAACGCCATCATCCGTCAGGGACTGAACTCCCACAGCTAATAGGCATGCGTCGGCTTGATCCTAGTGAAGTTTAATATTTAGTCCACTTCGGTGGACTTTCGCTATACCTGTGATTAAAATCCCAGGCTGGTTTTAGGGTAATGAGTAATGCGTCAATGACAAAAAGTGAGGCGTTGGCTGGCTATGTAATTTCCAAAGGTACAGGGCGCAGCCTTTTTTCTACCTCAACACTAGGCCAATTTGCATCGAAAGTCAGATTTTCTAGCTTTCCATCCTGAAGGATGACAAAAGTATCTTCAATCTTGGCTCCTGATAAACTTGGATTCCAGGCAACAGCCATGTTTTCTCTTAATACATCGCTTGTATCAGGATTTGCCACAACTTCTCTAGCTAAATATCCTGTCGTTCCTCCCTGGTGATGCTCGCGGATTGCATTAGGATATCCATGCTGCTGATATGCTTGAGCCAAAGCTTGATAGACAGTATTAAGCTCTGTTTCCGGGTTACACAAATTCAATGATTCCGCTTCAATTTCGCGGATATGGCGGTGCAAATCAGACTTTTCAGGGGGAAGCGAACCAAAGCTGACAAATCGGGTGAGATTCGCATACAAACCATATCCCCTCGCGCAAAATACCATCATTGCTTCCCGCCCAATTTCTTCACTAGTAGCTGTAGCATGACGGTAAAGCGGTAAACGCCTCTCGCCAGCTACCAGTGTCAAGGCGGGATGCAGTCCTCTTGCCCATAATGCCTCTGCCCCTGCACCCGCAAGCTGATATTCTGTCCAAGTAGGCTTGGCGGCTGAAAGTACCTCAGTCATCGCTTCACTTGCCTTACGCCCTACTTGACGATATCGCTCTAGCTCACTGGACATCATTACCCGTTTATGAGCTTGTAGAGACGGGGGTAATCGCTTCTCGACATGAGGGATAGGGCGATCGCTCAAAATCTTTCCCCCGTTAGCTGCTGACTGCACAAAAGACTCGCGGCTTGCCGCATCTGTCCAAGAGCTGACTTGCACCTGGAAATTTGCTGGAAGTTCCTCATCTTTTAAACGCTGGGCTTCAATCTCATCAGTCAATACCCAGGCATCTTCTAAAGTTACCAGCACTTCTGCTACTCCGGTTTCAGCAGTAAGTAGCACGGTATTAGAAGCACCAGCAGTTGCCCAAGCAAACCAGTCCGTGCCGCGTAATCTTACACCTTGCGCCCCAGCTTCAGTTAGGGCTTGTCGGATCAACCCTAGCTTAGAGGAGACTTCTGACGATAATTCAGAACCCACGCTCTTGCCTCCTGAATTCTCTTATTCTGACATCTTGGACTATTGTCCTCTGTAGTCCATACCCCTAAGGGGTTAAGTCCGCAGGCTTTAATCTGGGAGCTATGTAAACAAAGTTTGCCTAAGCTGGGTTCGCCAACAGGCGTGAGAGCAAGTACCAATAATATTGCGATCGCAATATCCGCTTTCCTTCCAGACAGTTTTAATCGCTTGAGCTTGGTGGTTCACCTTAAGATAAGGTTTAGTTCAACTAGGACAACTGGATGGCTGAAAGACAAGCTCAGAACTATCAATCTCTTGCATCAGCTCCGCAGCTATTTTTAGGCACCAGCGGTTGGGTTTATAAGCATTGGATGGGCTTGTTTTATCCACCACACTTGGCAAGCGACCAGCAACTGCCATTTTACACACAGCACTTTGCCACTGTAGAAGTTAATTTCTCCTTCTATCGTCTGCCAGAGCGATCTGTATTTGAAAATTGGCGATCGCAAACACCTGAAAACTTTCTGTTTGCAGTCAAAGGTAGTCGCTATCTCACCCACATGAAGAAATTAAAAGACCCTACTGAGCCGCTGTCTCGCCTGATGGAGCGCGCGACTGGCTTGCAAGAAAAGCTTGGGCCTATTTTATTTCAGTTTCCTCACACCTGGCCTGTAAATATTGAGCGTCTTCAGTCTTTCTTAGAATTGCTTGCCTCCTATCCCCATCAAAGATATACATTTGAATTCCGTCACCAAAGTTGGCTAATTCCCCAGGTTTATGAACTATTAGAGCGTGCGGGTGCAGCCCTCTGCCTGCCAGTCAGCCCAACAGTTCCCCTGGATATTCGCCTGACTGCCCCCTGGACATATATCCGCATGCACAGCGGACAAAGGGGCATTGGTTACAGTGATGAAGAACTATCTAACTGGGCAACGCATATCCGCTCCTTTCTCCAAGAGAAAGCTGATGTTTATGTATATTTCAACAACGACCCTGAGGGTCATGCTATTCGCGATAGTAAGCGGCTGAACACTATGTTGGGTTCTTGATTTTCATAATAGAGCCGCCCTAAATACTTCCTGAATTTCTACTCCTAGATGTTGCCATCTTCCTGCCGCTCTCTGAAAAATAAAGGAGGCCTGACTAGGTTTAAAAACTTAGATATAATTTTTATAAGTAGGGTAATTTAATTAAAGGATGTTATAGCCTAGATGGGGTTTAGGCAGATCGCCGCAGTCTTTTCGTTAGCAAAGGAAGAGCGCGTAGTGGTTATAGTAAGCCAAGATCGCGCTTATATTTGATGGATAACGCTGGCGCTCTACCCATCTTACAAATAATTAAGCGCCTCTAAGTAGTAAGTTTTTGTAGCGAGCATTACCAACTAACTTAACACTAACTATTCCTGGAGTGCACATAAAACAATCTCTAAGGATGAAGCTGTATTTTCGCAGGTTAGTGAGAATAAAAAATATATAAAAAATGCAGTCTCACGATAGGGTTGTAAAATTATGTTCAACATTGGGGACTATGTACTTAATCAAAAAACTGGGCACATGGGCAAAGTCATTGGTTACGGACACCAAGTAATTAATGACGTTTACACAACAACGATTAAAGTCCTAGTTACTCATGCTGAAAGTTCTGCAAAAAGAGGGTTTGTGGCAGAAGACTTGTTTTCAGCATGGAACGAATGGCCACGAGCTTAGGGCGTGTCTGCAAACTACTTGTTATTGCGTTCAATCCTGGAATATCCCCCTTGTATTCTCCTTAAAAAGGGGGACTAAGACTTCTGCTCCCCCCTTTTTCAACCCTGACTGGGGGGGATCTCCGAAGAAAGCAGACCAGCTTTAGTAAAGCGATCGCGACAGGTAATACCATGTCCGCTTAAATACTTACAATATGCAGAGGTTGGGTTAAGGCACGTAGAGGTAACCTGATTGCAGAGTAAGCTAACATTGATTTTTGATGTTAGGTTGCACTGCGTTTAACCCAACCTACAATTCGGAGCTAATCAATCGGACATGATATAAGTTTGAGCAGTGTTTATAGAGCCTTTTCCTAAGCTGGGTCGGTTTTCCCCACATTAATTCCCCCTCCACCCAGCAGAGTATTTAGCCAAGATGTAGTTATAGTTGCTATTGAGAAGGTGAACTATGTTTCCTTTTTGGGGTAGTACTTGCTACACTGGCGAACCCATGTCTCGTAGAAGTCACTTGCAGGGCAAACTCAAGTTTCTGCGATGGATGCGAGATGATATTGAAACCCGGCTGGCTGGCCTCAATGCTGCTATCGGCAAGATTGAAGAGCAATTGAGCCGAGAAGACGCGGCATAAGTGTTTTCTGCCATCAAAAGTGCAGGTGCAAGCAAAGCTAAGTAGATTTGTCTGCTCTGCACTTGACAAGATTCAGGACTTACGCAGTTTCTTAGCTTTTTGTGCGACGCTTGTAGGGGCTGGGTTCCTCGATCCCTACCTCTAGCCTACACAGAAGCTATCTGCGTAAGTCCTGGAATTGATAAATTTTCACTTGTGCCGGAATTAATCATCTTGAACTGTCTATATAACCTGGAAGTAGAAGTCGCTTCAACACTATTGCGGTTGACGATGTTGTTGGCAATGACATTCGCGATCGCATTTTTCGTAGCCGCTGAACTGTCGCTGGTGTCTGCCTCGCCAGAAAAAATATACCGACTTGCCCAGCAAACCTCTGAGCCTAGGAAAGCTAAAGCTGCCCAGCTTGTGCAGCATGGTCAGAAGAATCTCGGCCATTACCTCTCCATCACTCAGACGGGAACGACTGCCTTTAGCTTACTCCTGGGTTGGTTGGGTGAGGGAGCAACCGTACACTGGATCGAGCCGTGGATTAATTGGTTACCCTTAGGCAAGTTGTCAGCCATGGTAACAGCGCATTCAATAGCTGTGCCCGTGGCATTTTTCTTAGTAACCTATGTGGAGATTGTCTTAGGAGAACTAATTCCTAAAGTCCTAGCAGCTAATGCTCCAGAACGCACTGCGCTGCTACTGATTCGTCCCCTACAGATCTGTTCCTATCTTTTCTGGCCGTTGCTAGTGCTACTTAATGGCACTGTGAAATTGGCTACGGGTAGGATTATACGTCAAACAAATAAACATCAGTTGCCGCCTTCAACAGAGCCTCTTATTCAAACCGATCCGCACACGGTACTAGTTTCTGGCGTTTTGGATCTGGCAACTGTAAATGAATTATTAGGATTAAGCTTACCGAATAGCTCAGCTTACCAAACTTTAGCTGGTTTCATGATTCATAACTTAGGACGGCTACCCGCGCAAGGTGAGCGGCTTTTGTGGGGAGAGTTGGAACTAGAGGCGGCTTGTCGTGTAGGCGATCGTTTGGAAACAGTGCTGCTGCGTCAGGTTACCCGCCCTCTGCTTGCTCCCCAAGCTGAAGCTATAGTGCTCAAAAATTAAAGCCAAATATCTGACGAAAGCCAGAGGAGTTCTATAGCTTTGTCAAACAAGCTAATAAAGAGCAAGACACTGTTCTCTAAATAGATAATATGGCTCCGATTGCACTAATTACGGGCGCTTCTCAAGGCATTGGTTATTCAACGGCTCTTCTATTTGCTCGCAAAGGATATGACCTTGTGCTAGCGGCTCGTCAGCCTGACCGTTTATCAGCTGTAGCCCAGGAAGTGCAAGCACTCGGTCGAGCAGCACTTGCTGTCCCTACGGATGTGAGAGACGCCGAGCAGGTAAAAGCACTCATTCACCAAGCGCTGAATCACTATGGCTTTATTGATGTGCTGATCAATAATGCAGGCATTTATATATCTGGGCCAGTAGAGGAATTCTCCTTGAGCGATTGGCACCAAGCTATAGACACCAACTTATGGGGCTATATCCACACAATTCAGGCGTTATTGCCCCATTTTATTGCGCGGGGTAGTGGAACTATTGTCAATGTGAGTTCAATTGGTGGCAAAGTGCCTATTCCTTACCTCACGCCCTACTCAACCAGCAAGTTTGCTGTCACTGGCTTAACAGAAGCGTTGCACTCGGAATTATTGCCCAAAGGCATTCATGTTTGCGGAATTTATCCGAATTTGATCGACAGTAATTTTATGGAACGGGCAATCTTTCGCGGCAAGGATGAGCGGGATACTCAAGCCCGTCGTGATCAGGTGAACCAAGTGCTTAAGGTTCCGGTGGTGGAGAAACCGGAAGATGTAGCACAGGCTATCTGGGATGGGGTTGAACACAAGCGAGATGAGGTAATCGTTGGCTCGGCGAACTTGTCAGTAGCAGCTAACCGAGCGTTTCCCAGCTTGATGCAGTGGGTATTCAGGAAAACTTTTAAACTAAAAGATCAACATTAAAGATCTTGTAGAGACGCGAAATTTCGCGTCTCTACTTTTAGATGCAAGGCACTCATACCTCCTTAAATAGTGGCTAACCAACCACCCAGAAACCAATAGCGGCGTTGTTGCTCATAAGGATACAGTCGTGTTGCCTCTTCATTTCCTCTGCGGTTAAGGGCACCATAGTCGTGTAATTGGTGAGTTTTCTTAACTAACTCAACAGCCTTTATCCCCTCGTTCCAGGTAGGCTGAAGCACTTCTTCAATTGCAGCTCCTAATAACCTTAACCTTGAGGCGAGTTCTGCCGTAATCTCTTCAGCTTCTAAGCTGCGTACCAACTGACTTAAATCGTCAGGAGTATACATAGAAAAAGGTTCCCCATTCCGAGGCGTTCCCTCTCCAGCAACCAAACGCTCTAAGGATAGCACGGCAGATTCAACTGCAAATAGCCAGTGCCTTGATAAGTTGGGCACAGGTATAATTCTGTGTGATTGAGTGGGATGAACCTCATAGTGGTATCCCTTTTTGGGTTTTCCTAGTAATTTCTCCCCTAGATTTTGTATTTCTGGCCTATAGCCAGGGCTTAGACTTTCGTCCAAAACTTTCGCTGAATTTTGCATAGCTTGATGGCGATCGCTCATAAAAACCTCTGGGAAGTTGGGATATTGTGTGGATAAAAGCCAACAGAGAAAGAACGACACGAGAGAGTTTAGTCGGCGTTTAGTATTCTCTATAAGCTAAAGGTCAAACGATTTTAGGTTTTAGATTCACCTCGCCCTGCATAGTAGAGAGGCTCTGGCAGGGTGTCTCTACTTGAACCAAATTTCACATAGTCAAAAGCTTTAAATCAGTTGGATGAGGATTCTGTCTCAAGCGCTTGCTATTTTCAGCCTATGTCAACTGATTACTTGAGGGTTTCGGTATTTTTTGTCTAGCTATCGATAAATCCGCCAACGTAGATCAGATCAAAACTAAAATGTTTCAGAATCAAGCCACACTTAAAAGCAGCCCTCATTGTTCCACCACAACTGGGAGCATGTTCTATTAAGCTCTTATTTTACCTATAGCAATTGCGTGGGTTCTTTCGTAAAGCTGATTCAGACATAGCTGATTTTCTTCATCTAGAAAGTTTTCCTTCTGTAAAAACTCAAAAATAGTCTTTGACAGCAGCAATTCCATCTCAGATGATTTCTGCTCTAACCATTCATGAGTAGCAGTATCCTCAGGAAATTTTTCCATACATTCATGAGTATAACGGCGAAACTCTTTCACCTCTTGCAAAAGCTTCACCAAATAAGCAGGGCATTTGCAAGCAAGCACTTCCGCTGCTTCACAAATAGCTAATAGCTGTTCATCTGAAAACTCTGGGGAAACTTGAATAACTTGGCTTTGAGTGGTCATAAATACTGGCAAGGGTTCCTTCTATATACCTAGCTGCGTGGCTTGCATCTGGCGTGTTTAAACGCTCTAGCTATTTGTTTTATTCAAGAACAAGCGGACTGTCTTAGCTAAGAAAAATAGCGCATTTATTTCTTCTTAACTTCTTTCTAAAGTAGGATTGCCATTTGGCATTTAGGTATGAGCCTATCTGCCAATAAATTGGCAGATAGCATTACATAACGGCAACTGTGTTCAAGCACCTATGGCAAGGTTGATTAATTCCTTCTCTTTAACCACATCTTTCACAATCATGTGAGATTTGCGATCAAAAGTAATTATTCCTTGTTGCTGTAACTTGCTGAGCATTCGTGTCATCGTCACTCTGGTTGTGCAGCAGGCACTGGCAAGATCGCTATGAGTTAAGCGAATCGAGAGACGAGTTCCTGACTCTACTGATTGACCAAACTCCTCTTTTAGCAGCAGCAAGAAATGGTGCAAACGGTTTTGCAGGCGTAGCTGTCGAGAAATGGCTAAAAACGATTCTGTTTGCTGTAGCCGTCGGTTAATTTTAGGTAAAATAGCATTCCCTAAACCAGGGGTTGTGGCTATCTCTGTGAGAGAAATAGACACTAACTGAACATCCTTGCCAATAGCCGTTGCCTGGTAGGTTTGTAGGGAGGTCAAACTAGAGCCAAACACCATTTGCGGCCCTGCCAACCCCACAAGCGCCTCAGAACCATTTTCACAAGCTGTACTCAGCTTCACGCAACCTTTACACACGAGCCAAATAGAATCGTGGTATAGAGGGATGTTCTCCCCTTTAGCATAAAAATGCCTTTGCCGCTCAAAGCTGATGTCGTGGTCGTTACTATCTAGCAGTGCCAAAGCCCGCTGCCGCTCTGTGATGTCGCGTATGCAGATACGTAGGCTGACGAGTTTACCTTCAGAGTCGCGAACCGTGCCGATGGTCAAGGCAGCGTCAAAGAATTTACTTGTACGCGGACTCAAGCGTGTTACCAACTCTTGCGTTCTGTCGTCTTGGTGCAGTCTGTGCAGTTCACTACGAAATCTATGACGCTCTGGTTCAGGAACGAAGACGAGTAGGGGCTTGCCCACTAGGTACTTTGAGGAGATGGATAGCAGAGTGGAGGCGGCGCGGTTGGCTTCTAGGATTGTGCCGACGCTATCTGTCACTAGGTAAGCGTCTGGTGCAAACTCGAACAAATCTTGGTAGCGCTGCCGTTCTGCTTCGACGGCGGCTCGTGTGGCTGCCAGTTCTTCATTGAACTGAATCAGTTGCTCTGCTGCTACGTTTAGTTCTTCTGAGGCGCAGCCGAGTTCTTTGAAGCTGGTACCCAGCAGCACGTTTGGTGATAGCTCTGGCTTTTTGTTGGCGTGTTCGTAGAGTTGGGCTATGCGCCCGTGCATGGCCTCTACCTGCTGAGTAAACTTGTCTACGTTCAATTCAGTAGCCATTATATTAACCTTTAATTTCACGCGATTGTGGCTCTAGGAGTGTCGAGTCTGTGATGATTGCTTTAGTTAAAACAGCACCACTGAGGTTGGCACCACTGAGGTTGGCACCGCTCAGGTTAGCTCCACTCAGGTTGGCTCTGCTCAGGTTGGCACCACTTAAATCAGCTCCACTTAAATCAGCCATAATCAGCATTACCTGGCTGAGGTTAGCACCACTGAAGTTGGCATGGCTGAGATTTGCCAATGTGAGATTGGACGCATTTAAGTTTATTTTTAGCAGAGCCACATTGCTCAGGTCAGCTTCAAGCAACCTAGCCGCGCGAAAATTCCTTTCTCCTGCTGCATAGAGGGCGACCAGTTCATCGGCATTTGTAACAACATCTTTACAAAGCGTCATATACTAAGTTCCAGCTTAATAAAATTTCTTGAAAACGTCACCCGTAGTACAAGCACAAAGTAAGACGTAGAAGCCGCATCCCCTTCCCATGACGAAGAAGAACTGGTCTGCGGCTTAATTGACTAATCTTGAGAAAAGACAACTAATAACTTGAGAGGACTTGAGGACTTCTATTTAAAGGGTAGACAAGGCGAAGCAGCGGTTTCAGTACGCGACCGTACACAAAAGAACAAGTTTCAGTGGGTGAGTTGAAAAACCTTCTATCCTGGGTATCAGGGGGGTTCTATGTGTAGTGGGCAAAAAGCGAATTGGTATTACCTATTTCCGCCAGAAGGCTCCCGCGATACAGCAGGTTGACGGCAAAAGTATGTCAATCAGAGTCATTGCTCTAGGCGTAGAAGTTAACAAAACCAGAAAAGTTATCTCTTCCGACGTTCATATTGGTGTATAAATATCACCTGATATAATGAAAAACCGACTGCTTGCAGTTTTGACTGTGGAGGAAGAAAAACGTTTGCTTCCCCACATGGAGAAAGTCTCCTTGCCTTTGAAGCAACTCATCTTCTCTCCCGATCAACCGATTGAGTACATTTATTTCCCCATCAATGGCCTCATTTCTGTGGTCGCGATCATGGAAAACGGTCAAGCAATTGAGGTGGGGACAGTGGGTAATGAAGGCATGGTAGGCATCCCTGTATTGCTGAGTAGCGATCGCATGCCCTTTGAGGCTTTTGCCCAGATTCCTGGTGAGGCGATGAGGATGAAGGCGGATGTGTTCAAAACTCAAGTCCCCTATTGTAAAGACTTTCACGTTAGGCTGCAACGCTATACCATGGCCTCGATGAACCAGCTAGCGCAATTGGTTGCCTGCAACTGCCTGCATACGGTGGAAGAACGCTTCAGCCGCTGGATGCTGATGACCCAAGACCGTGTAGGATCTGAGAAGTTTCTCATGACCCATGAGTTCCTTTCAGAAATGCTGGGTGTACGTCGCGCTAGTGTGAGTGTGATCGCGGGCGCTTTTAAAAAGGCAGGGCTGATCGACTACAGTCGCGGTGAAATAAGTATCCTCGACCGACCTGGTTTGGAAGCCGCCAGCTGTGAATGTTATCAAATCATCAAAGATGAGTTCGAGCGCTTGCTTAACTGAGGTTTCACAAATCGCTTATGTTTGCGAGAACAGTTCTATTTGATTTGTGATAAAACATTTTTTAATGAACCGCAATAGACGCAAAGAGCGCCAAGGAAAGAGCGGAAGAAAGAAGTCCTAAATTATTTGGTATTGCTATATAGAGAATTGGTATTATTTATTGGGTAATAAGAAGGAACTTAATATGTCTGATTATTCGCCTGTAGCCAAGGCAATAGTTGAAAAGGCGAAAGCCCATGAAGATGCGCTGTTGCTCATGGATGAAAGTTGCCGCACACGGTTTTTTCTTCACTCTATTCCAACTCTTAAGGTGTTTCTGTTTTTTCATGGCTTTACTGCTACTCCGGAACAGTTTGCCCTAATTGGGAAAGTATTCTTTGATGAGGGTTATAATGTCTTGATTCCTTTGTTGCCTGGGCATGGTCTTGCAGGCAATTGGGACGGAGACAATCCTCCTCCTTTGCCGGAAAACCAGCAGGTATATCAAGAATTTGGTCTTTACTGGCTAGAAGTTGCTCAAGCAGTGGGTAAAGAGGTAGTTTTGGGAGGGCTATCGGGTGGTAGCACATTGGCGGCATGGCTAGCGCTAGAACGCCCTACTGAAATTGACCGGGCTTTGGTGTTTGCTCCTTATTTGAGTGGCAGCAATAAGGTGGTGGATTTGTTCGTGCGGATATTTAATATTTACTTTGAGTGGAAGACAGAACCAGGACTGGCACATTTTGGCTATGACGGTTTTCTGATGCCAGCTTTGCGAGTTTTCTTAGATATGGGAAATGATATTCTTGAGCGATCGCAGCACAGCTTTTCTGCGCCGATGTTGATTGTGTCTAGTGAGAGCGATCGCGCTGTTGGTGACAATGAGCATGAAGCTTTATTTGAGGCGGTAGTACAGCATCAACCTAAGTCTTGGTATCACCGCTTTGAAAAAGTCCTAGACATTCCTCACAATATGATGACTTATGGGGAAGGAAACAAACATTTAGGCTTGTTAATTGCTATAGCTAAAGCCTATGTGGAAAGCGATTTAACTTGGGCTGAAGTTGAGGAAATTGGCGTTCTCATCAAACAGGGATACTCTTTCAAGAGTGTAGTTAATGAACTTAATCTCAGTGAGCGGGTTTCTCCTGAGATACCTCTACTTTGGGCGGTGGAGTGAATTTAAGCCCAAATTAGCTAGTACATATGGGCAAAAGTTTTAACTATAGTAGTCCTATTTGATTTGTGAAAAATACTTTTCTAATGAACCACAAAGACGCAAAGGCACGAAGGAAAAAGCTCTAGATAAAGTTAACAAATGATTTAGGATTGCTATATTTGTGGATTAAGTAGAGAAATTTTAAAAAACATAAGATGTTAATTCTCGGCTTTCTGCGCTTTGAGGAGCAGCACGCAGCTGGGGGAGTGGGTAATAGTACTATCCATTACCTTCTGAATTGCCTCATCGAAGGGCATTTTGACTGTAACCATTGTTTCTGTCCCTTCACGTTGAGTCTCGGTGAAAGTTAAGTTCTTTGCTAAAAATAGGTGTATGGGACACTGAACGATAGATGTATCGAGATCAAGAATACCAAGATCGCTCCATTCATCGGCTTCTATTCCGAGTTCTTCTTTAAGTTCCCGTTGTGCTGCTTCTAAGGGAGGTTCTTGATCGTCAATGGCACCACACACTACTTCAAGGCTCTCGCGCCCAAGAGCATAGCGAAATTGCCGGATCAGATAACAAATGCGATCGCCATCTATTGGCAGCACCCCCACAGCAGGCTTCATTTTGACAGTACCATAAGTCCCTTGTTGCCCGTCAGGAGTTAATACCTGGTCTTCACGAACATCAATAAATGAATTTTCATATTTCTGAGTTGTATCTTGTATACTCCAAGGACCATTTTTTCTTACCATGAAACTGTTCCTATTTCCTGATTGCTTAATCTACTATTTAAATGCGCCTATTTTATCAAATTGGAGTCATAGGGTATCTGACACAAGTCGAGGTGGAATGGGACAAGTAGGTCAAATGGTGGCAATTCTAAATTAGGCACAGGTAAAAAATATCGCTTCAGAGGACTGAAAAGGAGTTATACGGTGTGCCTCTAGAAACATGATCTCAAATGCTGGAGGTGGTGTGAGGGTACAGCACTCCTTGACAAGGCTGGTTTTAGTTCAATTTTACTCCAGATTTTCCTGCAACAAAGTCGTCTGTATCCCAAGGATCATCACTGCTAGAAAAAAATGCTAACAAAATAACGCAAGCTGACGCAAAAATCAAAGTAGCGGCTATTCCCAAAATAAATATTAACAACATTTTTTTCCTTATTTAAGGCTTATTATAGAATTTGTAAAACTACTTTCTTTCGTAAACATACTTATAGCTAAATAGTCCCCCTTCTCTAGTTTATTTAGAAAGCCCAAAACTACATCTTAAAAAAATATAGCTTAAATGTTTTACTAATACATCAGTATATTTACTATATATTATAAGCTAAATGTATCTACCTAAAGTGCTATGGCGTGTTGAGCTTATGTGTAACCCTAATAACAAAACCTTAGGTAAAGAGAGGTATTGCCCCTGACTCCGCTACCTTATTGCTCTTGTTCCCTAGAGTGGTTGCGTAAGCCCTAAT
Organism: Aphanothece sp. CMT-3BRIN-NPC111; assembly: GCA_019359765.1. Taxonomy (GTDB): domain Bacteria; phylum Cyanobacteriota; class Cyanobacteriia; order Cyanobacteriales; family JAHHGU01; genus JAHHGU01. The sequence goes on along the minus strand of JAHHGU010000005.1, from coordinate 77,810 downwards.
TCTGACCAAATAAAAAAAATCGGTAGGGTAAGACTAACTATTACCGCCGCTAGAGGCAGGCTTTATTATCCAAGAATTAGGATGCACTTAAGCTGAGCAATGGCAAAGTCAATATGGAACGAGGCATTGCATACACTTGGGGGTCTACGCATGAAGAGAGGCTGATGTCGTTTCCGTGCGATCGCTATATAGACAATAGTGACGAAGCATATTTCCGTGCCATTGATGTAAACGCACCGACTCAAATCCTATTCCGGTGGTTATGCCAGCTCAAGGTAGCTTCTTACAGCTATGACTGGATTGATTATCTGGAAAGGGCGTTTTTTGAGGTTCCAAAGTCCAGAATAAGTCACCCGATTCCGAAACAACTGCTTCCAGGTGTGGAAAATTTAGCACTGGGACAAAGGGTAATGGACATCTTTAAGCTAGTTGAGTTTGAGAAGAATCAACATTTGACGATAGTAATGGACTCAGAACGAGCCATTTCTATGTTTGGTGCGATCGCCGCCAGTTATGTTGTTTTTCCGATAACACAGAACACTTCTCGTCTTGTTCTCAAAGGGCATGTTCGCTATCCCAGGAATAGCTTTTGGTCATGGATGCGTTGGGTACTGCCGTGGGGAGACTTATTTATGATGCGCCAGCAGTTTTTGAGGTTAAAACATTTAGCTGAGAGCGAAGCTAACCATAACTCTAAGGTTAGGGTTCAAGTCTAATATTTGAGCGTCAGATTGGAGATTATTCAATCAAAAACCATAATTTTTATTACTTAGGAGTTAATCAAGCCTTTGTCTTAGCACATGAAGAAATACAAAATAGCCTTCCAAATAATCCTCGGTGTAGTAATGGTAGTGGTTGGTGCGCTGCACTTTACTAATCCAGATCCTTTTGTTCGGATTGTGCCTGACTATCTTCCCTACCATCTAGAACTTGTCTATATTAGTGGGTTCTTTGAAATCCTGGGTGGAGCCGGGTTATTAATCCCGCGCGTGAGCCGTGCTGCTGCCTGGATTCTCGTGGTACTTTATATTGCTGTTTTTCCAGCAAATATAAACCAAGCTGTTAATAACATAGCAGTTGAAGCTCTTCCCCACGATCCGCCCCTAATTTGGTTACGGCTTCCCTTTCAGGCGCTTTTAGTTACCTGGGCTTGGTGGTTCACCAAAGAATAAACTAGCAACAAGCCCTATCCCCTTAGCTTCGCTAAAAAATAACTGCATAGAAAGGAATAAAATCCGATTTGGGGAATGCAAGATGAAGCTAAGATTTTGACCAACCTGGCGTTAGATATAACAACTAGAAAATATCAAGGTACTTTCATTATGATGAACGCAACAAGAGAACTCGTTATTCCTGTAGGCAATAGCAAACCCGATATGCAGAGCGGTTCGCTCTTCTTTATTGGCAATGCAACTGTCATCCTTCGCTACGCAGGATTCACAATCTTAACTGACCCGAATTTTCTCCATCAGGGTGAGCACGTACATCTGGGTTATGGAATTACTTCCGCTCGTCGGAAAAATCCGGCAATAGAGATAGAGGAGCTGCCTCCGATCGACTTGCTGGTGCTATCGCATATGCACGAAGATCATTTTGACCGTGTGGTAGAGCAAAAACTAAACAAAATTATTCCCATCGTTACCACAAACCACGCGACAGCTAAGCTCAATAAAAAAGGGTTTAACTCAACGCATGGACTTAATACGTGGGAAACGCTGAATGTGGTTAAAGGCGATGCCCAACTTTGTATTACTGCGATGCCTGGAAGGCATGGACCTGGGGCATTAGCAGCAGCGTTACCACCTGTGATGGGAAGCGTACTAGAGTTTAAAACTCCGGATTTTCCCAACGGACTCCGGCTCTACATTAGTGGAGATACGCTCGTCTACGACCAATTTAAGGAGATTCCTAAAAGATATCCGGATATTGACTTGGCTCTCATACACCTGGGAGGAACAAGGGTTCTCGGCGTTCTATTGACTATGGATGGAAAGCAAGGAGTGGAGGCAATTCAGCTTATCGCTCCGCATACTGCTATACCAATCCACTTTAATGACTACACGGTGATGAAGTCGCCGATTGAGGATTTCATGAAGGAAGTCGAGGCAGTTGGCCTGCAAAATAAGGTCAAGTACCTGAATCATGGCGAAACTTACACGTTCGATGTACCTGCTCTCAGGCAGCAGTAGTTACTTTCTTCCCAGTACAAGATTACCTATCTTTTTACTTTGTGTCTTTGTGCCTTAGTGGTTTGTTTAATCAGTATTCTTCTGGCGGAAAGAAACTAAGCCAGAAACTTGAGGCTGGAAGTAGTAGATCAGACGTGAAAGGAAATTAGCTTTGAAGACACGACAGTTAGGACAAAGTGGGCTTACCGTCTCAGCAATTGGCTTGGGTTGCATGGGGATGTCAGAATTTTATGGCAACCGCGATGATAGTGAATCAATTGCCACTATTCATCGGGCGCTGGAGTTAGGACTAAATTTTCTCGACACCGCCGATATGTATGGGCCATTCACAAACGAGGAGTTGGTTGGACGAGCGATTCGCGATCGCCGTGACCAAGTAATATTAGCCACTAAGTTTGGCATTGTTCGCGGTGCAGATCCTAGCGATCGCGCTGTCAATGGCAAGCCGGAGTATGTTCGCTCCGCTTGCGAGGCCAGCTTGCGTCGTCTTGGTGTAGAGACAATCGACCTTTACTATCAGCACCGTGTTGATCCAGAGACACCGATTGAGGAAACCGTCGGCGCGATGGCTCAATTAGTTCAAGAAGGCAAGGTAAGATATTTGGGACTCTCGGAAGCCGGATCTGAGACTTTGCGCCGTGCTTGCTCCGTACATGCGATCGCCGCCTTGCAGACCGAGTATTCCCTATGGAGTCGTGATCCGGAAGATAAGGTTCTTGCCACCTGTAGAGATCTAGGCATTGGCTTCGTTGCCTATAGTCCCCTCGGTCGGGGTTTTCTCACAGGGCAGATCAAAAGCTTTGATGATCTGGCTCCTGATGATTACCGCCGCCATTCGCCGCGTTTTCAGGGGGACAACTTTCAGAAAAATCTGGAATTAGTGCAACGTATTGGGGAAATAGCCCAGGAGAAAGGGTGCCAACCAGCGCAACTGGCTCTAGCGTGGGTGTTGGCACAAGGCTCAGACATCGTTCCCATTCCCGGCACCAAGCGGCGGAAGTACTTGGAAGAAAATATCGCCGCCTTGGAAGTAAACTTGACACCAGAGGACTTGCAGCGCATCGACGAAGTAGCACCCAAGGACGTCGCCAGTGGGCCACGCTATCCGGCATCAATGATGGGCTGGGTGAACCGCTGACATTTTTTGGGCAAATCTTCTGGCAAATTAGATGTCCTTATTTGCCAGAACAATTTGCAGGATGGGGGGCTGGTGAATGATGCTGTGCATGAGCTGAGGGGATTTCAGCTTTTTTCCTTATGAACATCAACACAATAACTATTAGTTATGGCAGATCCCGTTCCTGGCACGTCTATCGATACCACCTGGCCCAGCTTGCCCGTGGCAGCATGGCAAGATACCTATGAAACATTACAGCTGTGGACTCAAATAGTCGGCAAAATTAGGCTGGCTCTAGCTCCCCAAATTAACCACTGGTGGCATTCCACCCTATATGTAACGCCGCGCGGACTGACAACTTCTTCCATTCCTTATGGCACCCGCACCTTTGAGATTAGTTTTGATTTTCTCAAACATTGCTTAGAAATCGAGACGAGCGACGGCACTACTGAAACAATTCCACTCGTTCCCCGCTCTGTAGCAGATTTTTACCAAGAGGTAATGAGTAAGCTGAGTGCCTTGGGCATCGAAGTTCAAATTTGGACAATGCCACAGGAAGTCACGGAGCCAATTCCATTTGACGAAGATCACCAACATGCAGCTTACGATCCGGAATACGCACAGCGGCTTTGGCGGATTCTCGTGCAGGCAGACAGGGTGATGACAGCGTTCCGCTCCCGCTTTATCGGTAAATGCAGCCCCGTGCATTTTTTCTGGGGTAGCTTTGACCTCGCTGTGACCCGCTTTTCTGGAGATGCTGCCCCAGAGCATCCAGGTGGTATTCCTCATCTGGCAGATTCGGTGACGCGAGAGGCGTATTCGCACTCCTGTAGTAGTTGTGGCTTTTGGCCAGGCGGTGGGTTAGTGGAGGAGCCTGTTTTTTACGCCTACGCCTACCCGGAACCGGAGGGGTTCCGAGATTACCCCGTCCAGCCAAAAGAGGCATTTTATAGCTCTCAGATGCAAGAGTTTGTTCTTCCTTATGAAGCAGTGCGGCAGGCTGACGATGCAGATGCTCTGCTCCTTACCTTTTTTCAAAGCGCTTACGAGGCAGCTGCAAACAAAGGAAATTGGAACCGAGCAGCACTAGAACGGTCTTCAGCCTCATAAGTAGAGACGCGAAATTTCGCGTCTCTACACTAGGATGTGTAGCAGCATTTTCGGGAATTGCTATAAGCAACCCAAAAATTACTGGTGGCGAATAGCATCAATAGCTGTCTTCAGCCAATCAATGTAAGTCTCTTCTCTTCGGATAGCTAGCTCTAGTACAAGCCGTTGCAGGATCTGTTCGCGACTAGCAGATTGATCGCCGAGGGTGGGTAACTCAATACTTTCACACTCAGCAAGCTTTTCGTGGCGTGCTGCTAGCTGTTGTTTTAGCAGTTGAATAATTGCTTCGTTCGGTAACTGTGCTGCGAAAAATAGCTGAATGAGCAACGGCTCTCGCACTTTTGGCAAGGGCTGATGGCATTGAAGCCACTGGATTAATTCAGCTATTCCAGCCTCAGTTACACTGTAAACTTTGCGGTTGGGGCGATCGCGCTGAATCTCAACTTTACAGGTAGTCCAACCTTGTTCAACTAGCTTATCGAGAGTTCGGTAGATTTGTGCTTGGTCTGCGGGCCACAAGTGAGCAATACATTGATCGAAGCAGCTTGTTTTAAGGTCGTAGCCCGTCATCTCTTCTTGCTGAAGGAGGCCCAGAATTGCGTGTGCTAGCGACATATATGGTTTTCCGAATACTTAAGTAGTGGAAGCTCTATCTGTTCTCTCTTTATTTTATATATGATTATGCTAATATTAGATTAATCCTATATAAAAGCTATTTTCAAGATGATGTTGATTATCACCTGCTTTGACATAGAACGTAACCAGCTAACCTGGGGTTGAACAGACCACAAGATTTTTGCCGTTCCGCTTTTATAAACTCAGCTAGATAAGTTTGTATACCCTATAAGCGGGTGCAAACTTGCCATGGGATGGGCTTACCACTCAAAGAATTAGTTGTAGGCCACGGCCTACTTGTGATGAATACTGAAGCTGAAATTATTCAAGCTATTGAAAATTCTCTTAGGGGGAGGATGAGTTACATTGACTTCTAACACACTTCAACAAAGAATACGCCAACATCAACATCTGCGCGCTCTACGAAACAAATTGCTGAACCTTCACCGGATGTTACTTGATGCAGAACGCATTACTTACGAACAGGTGTATGGGCGAGTATCGAGCGGAGAACTCCTTAGACTCGTCATGGATCATGAACAATTTGCTTGGTTGCATCGCATCTCTGAGCTTGTTGTGCATATTGACGAAATGCTCTCAGCCGATGAACCTGTATCGCTGGAAGATTTTCAGAATCTGTTTGCCAATGCTCGCACTTTGGTTACACCATCAGAGGTAGGTAATGAGTTTGCAAGAAAATATTACGCTGCTATCCAGCGTGAACCTGATGTTTTATTAGCGCACGCAGATGTATCACAGCTTCTAGCATCCATCAAATAAGGTGAAGTCAAAGATACGCACCGGGAGGTAATCGCGGTGCGTATCTATAGAAAATAAATACCAGGACTTACGCAAACCTGAAACCTCGATCCCCTCGCCCCTTTTTAGCTGGGTTGGGGGATATTTTCTGCGTAAGCCCTAAATACAAGCAGTAATACCCCTCTTTCCCAGGTCAATATTAGGTTTTCAAGTATTATGATGTTCACATACAATGGCAAAAAATACTTATAACCGAGATAACATGACTCAACCAATTTGTTTCCTTAATGGTAAATATGTCACATTTGACCAAGCTTGTCTACCACTAAATGATTTAGGAATTGTACGAGGGTATGGAGTATTTGATTTTATACGCACTTATAACGGGATACCCTTTAAACTTCAAGAACACGTCCAACGGTTGCAAAACTCAGCAAAAATAATCGGCTTAAGTTTACCGTGGTCAACTGAGGAAATAGAGGCGATCGCTAAAAATACACTTGAGCGCAATAATCTTTCAGAAGCTAACATTCGGATTGTAGTTACTGGTGGTTCTTCAACGGACTTTATTACTCCTATGGGTAAACCAAGTCTAATGGTTATTGTCACTCCTGTTACTGAATATTTAAGAGAATATTATGAACAAGGAGTCAAAGTTATTACTGTGCAAATAGAGCGCTCCTTGCCGGGAGCAAAAAGTTTAAATTATATTTCTGCTATTAGCGCTCTCCAACAAGCCAAACTGACTAATGCTGTTGAAGCGCTCTATGTCGATCGGCAGGGTCATGTGTCGGAAGGAACTACTACAAATTTATTTGTTTTTCAAGGAGATAAACTGATTACGCCCCAAGAGAATATTCTTAATGGCATCACCAGAGAGATTGTCTTACAACTTGCGAAAGATAAATTTGAAATAATTAAGCAGCCAATTAATTACAGCGATTTGAGTAATTATGATGAGGTCTTTATCACAGCTACTAATAAAGAAATTATGCCTGTAGTTCAGATTGATGAATTAACTATCTCTACGGGAAAACCAGGAGCTAATACTCAAACTATAATGGATTTATTTTATAAATATACGAGATTAGGCAAAGTATAAATAGTGCTAGGAAATAGATTTGATTGAGTAGCGAGTGATAAGGCGTTGGGTTGACCAGTAAACCTAATCTGCGGTGATCGCTTATTGTACTGCTTATTGAGTAGAGATAAACCAGTCGAGCAGTTTTCGGGCAATGCTCAGTTTAGGAGGAAGTTGCGGTAGGTTGTGTTTGCTAAACCAGGCAGCATCCTCCAATTCTTGCGGGTTGATGGCAATGTCACCACTAGCATAGGTAGCTGTGAATCCAATCATAAGTGAGTTGGGAAACGGCCAGGGTTGGGAGCCAAAATAGCGAATGTCCTCGATCTCAATACCCACTTCCTCGCGGACTTCGCGCACGATTGTTTCTTCTAGAGATTCTCCCGGTTCGACAAATCCAGCGATCAAACCATACATTCCTCTGGGAAAGCGAGAAGCGCGAGCCAACAATAGCTCTTCACCACGCGAGATGAGTACAATCACCGCAGGCGAGAGACGAGGATAATTGACTAATCTACAGTTGGGACAACGCTTAGCACGTTCGTTAGGTAATTGGGTTGTTAAAGTCGCGCAGTAGCCGCAATACTGGTGGGTGCGATCCCATTCCATAATTTGAATAGCACGACCGCTCAACGTAAACAAATCCTCGTCTAAGGTTCCGTATAGTTCGCGCAGTCCTAGCAAAGTCATGCCCTTGGGCACTATTGTATCCTTGGGCAGTTCCGCCGAGTAACAAGGTTGATTGTCCAGAGTGCCGAGAAATTGCGATCGCACTGGCACTAAGCCAATCTCTGCGAGGCTCATTAGGTTGGGAATTTGGCTGAGTGTCCCTTGGCGGCGAATTAGCAACTTATTGCCGACAAAGGCGAACCACCAAGCAGGTTCCGCTTGGACTTCGGGGGGAGCAATACCAGGGATAAAGGTTCGATGCATATCAGTAGAAGGCGATCGCTCTATTGTTTGATCTTTGCGATCGCGTAGCGTGTGCGTAGCACATATCGTACCAGTGCCTACTTGCAGCTAAAACTTAACCTACACGATAAACAGGCTGGCGATCGCATCGCGTACCATAGGCTAATAATTTGGCTTATGACCAATTAAGTCATGCCTCAGCGAGACGCGATTCATAACATTATCAGGCAAGCTCTCCTCAAGGAGAATTGGGAAATCACCCATGATCCCTACGTCATATCGTATGGCGAGCGATTTCTCTTTATAGACTTAGCTGCAAGATTAGATACTCTTAACGGTATTGCAGGACGCTTTATCGGTGCTAGACGCGGGAGTAGCCGGATTGCAGTTGAAATCAAGGAATTTCGAGGCAACTCGGCAATTGCTGACTTGGAGCAAGCGATTGGTCAATATGTTCTTTATCGACTACTTCTTGAACAGGTCGATCCAGATCGCGATTTATATCTCGCTGTTGCAGACAATACCTTTGAGGGGATTTTCAGCGAACCGATTGGTGAGTTGGTGAGGCGTGAGCTACCAATGAAATTGCTTATTGTAGATGTAGAGACGGTAGAGGTGAAGCGATGGATACCACCACGAGAGAGCGGGACATTGTAAAACAGGTCATTCAACGATATGCTCAGTTCAAACCTTCTCACGGTGATATTCGACTCGATACGGTATTTGATGATACGCAAAACCGCTATGCACTGATGCAAGTAGGTTGGGATAGAGGGCGACGGGTGAGAGGAAATTTGATTTATGTGACTCTGAGTGAGGGCAAGGTTTGGGTAGAATATGACGGGATGGAACAGGGAATCACCAAAGACCTAATCGCCGCAGGTATCCCACCAGAGCGAATTGTTCTAGCATTTCTCCCGAACGTGCAAACTGCTGCAACTGCATAAACTTAGTCGAAACCTGACCAGCTATCAGTGAAATGGGATATCGGGCTGCTGCAACTTACGAGAAGAACCGCTCATAATTGTCATGGCTACCGATCCAGAACCATGTAACTGTATCACCTTCTAATATCCCAAGTGCCCGATAACCTCGCGTTACTCTCACAGACCAAATATCCTCTTCGCTATTGATGCACTTGAAATGCAAAGACGGGTGAAATGGATTATTTGCCCACAGACGATAAGCTTTTCTAGCACTCTGCCTGACATCATTGCTTAAGTGGCGATACTCAACTCAAAAAGAGGGAAGAACTGCCGACTTCATAGTTGGTCGTAGTCCATTACAGTAGCTTGCCCCTCAGCAATCTCCTGTTTGGCACGTTTTGCAGCAGCAATAAGGTTTTGTTGTGTTCTCTGGAACGATTCATTCCATTGAATTTCATCTTGCAAGTCGTCAATGTACTCCCGAAGATGCTCTGCCACTTGCTCCTGTACATCAACAGGCAAAGACTCCATCATCTTTACTACTGTGGCGATCGCTGCTGATGACATGGTGTAATGCTCTCACTTGACATTCTGTATTCTAGTATGAGCGATCGCGCCAGTGCCTGTGTGCAGGGAAAACTGAGCCAGGATGCGATCGGCTTAGCTGGTGCTGAAGGCGCTCCCATCCTTCGGTAGTTCCATCGCACTTGCCCTATGGTCAGCGAACATACAAATTAACTATTTAGGATAAAAATTCTCTATAACTTGGCTTTGGTGACACTATTGAGTAAGTTAGTGTAGTAACCTTATCAGACTCCTAAGTCAGTGGAACAGCAGTGTTAGTCCAGGTAACCATAGAGAACTTCCTGTCCTTTAAGGAAGAAACAACATTCAGTATGGTAGGTGTTAGCAGTGACCAGCATCATGCAGACCATATTGCTGTAGGCGCAGCAGGTAAGGGACGGTCACTCTTGCCTATCTCTGCTATTTATGGTGCAAATGCGGCAGGCAAATCTAATCTCATTAAGGCAATTGATTTTGCAAAAGATTTGATTGTAGAAGGGACGCGCAGTGGGCAAACTATCCCAGTTTCTCCATTCAAGTTAGGTGATTACAGTAAGAAACCTAGTAAATTTGAATTTATATTTACCTATATAGGTAATCTTTATTCCTATGGATTTAAGTTAAACACTACTCAGATTCTTGAAGAGTGGCTTTATATTACTCCTTCTGGAAAGAAACGAGAAGTTCCATGTTTTGAACGTGTCACTTCTGAAAAGAAGGAGACAAAAGTCGAGTATGGATCTACCCTCAAAGGTAGAAGTGAAAAGCGAAAGCAATTTTTAGATTTTATTGCACAGGGAACTCGTCCTAATCAACTTTTCTTAACAGAGGCGATAGAGCGTAATGTTCAGACTGTCAAGCCTGTAGTTGATTGGTTTAGGAAAGTGCTAACTATCATTCCAGCAGAAGCAACCTATAGGGGTCTAGAGTTAGGAATATTAAGTAGCAAAGAATTCACTAATTTCCTTAGTGATTTTTTGAGATTTGCAGGCACAGGTATTGACTCAATTGGCGCAGAGGAAGTTGATTTGGATTTTGATTATCATTTTCCAGGTATGCCAGAAAACATGAGAGAGGAACTCCTTCAAGAAATTACTGAAGCTGGGGAGGATTCTGTTGTGATGATGGAAAGTCCCTTACGCAAACGGTATCTCCTCATGAAGGTAGCACAAAGTAACTTTAGTTTAATCCAGCTCAGAACTCAACATCGTCATGAAAATGGTCAGCTTGTGGACTTTTCAATGGAAGAAGAATCCGAGGGAACACAGCGCTTGATTAATCTAATACCTGCATTATTTCTTATACAAGAGAAACCTGAAAAAGTTATTTTACTAGATGAGTTAGATCGCCGTTTACATCCTCTTCTATCACGCCGATTTATAGAAGTAGCTTTAAGTTGCAGAAAACCAAGTAGTCAGAGCCAACTAATATTTACAACTCATGATACCAATCTTCTCGATTTGGATCTTCTACGTAGAGATGAAATCTGGTTTGTTGAAAAAAATCAGCAAGGCGCATCACATCTCTATTCACTAGCAGAGTTTAAAATTCAATCCGATATAAAAATTGAGAAGGGCTATTTAAACGGTCGATTTGGAGCAATTCCCTTCTTTGGCGATATCCGTAGTTTAGGATGGCTTGATTGTGAAACAGAGCCATCTAAAAAAACTGATAGCAAAAATGAAAAAGCTTAATCGAACAAAGCTACTTGATCGCCAATACAACAAGCGAGATGCAAGGCTTTTTATTATTGCTACTGAGGGAAGAGAAACTGAAAAGCAATATTTTGCGAGATTTCATGACTCTCGCATCAAAATAGAAATATTGCCAACAGGAGATGATAATAAGTCTGCACCTCAGTATGTACTAGAGCGATTGGATGAATTTATACAAAAATATGATCTGATTCCAGATGATACTCTATGGTTAATGTTTGACGTAGATCGCTGGGGTGCAAAGAGTATAAGTGCAATCTGCCGTCAAGCTAAACAGAAAAAATATCGACTAGCTATTAGCAATCCTTGTTTTGAAGTTTGGTTATATTTACATTTTGATGATCTACATCCTGATGATAAAAACTGCAAAGATTTTGAAGCAAGATTACGTAATAAGCTAGGAAGTTATAACAAGAGTAATATAGATACAGATTTATTCAAAAATGATGCTGATCAAGCTGTTCAACGTGCTAAAAAGTTACATCCGAGTCATCAACAGAACTGGCCACCTACACCAGGATCGCACGTTTATAGGGTTGTTGAGATGCTTATCAAAGCAATAAAACAGTCGTAGGTGGGTTATTGAAACTGGCACAACAACCAGGCACTCACCTTGCTATGATTAATTTGCCGACTACGAAGGAAGGCTTCTTCTAACAGCCCAAAGAAAGCGATCGCGCTGGGCTTGTCACTCTAACCGTTACAATAATGAATTAATGCCTCAACAAGTATCTGATTTTGCTCCTCAGTGCCTACGGTAATGCGAAGCTTATCCTCTAATCCAGGCTGCTTGAAGTAGCGCACCAAAATTCCCCGTTCCTTTAGTGCCAGATATATTTGCTCTGCATTGCCCTTCGGGGGTTGTGTCAAAAAGAAATTCCCTTGCGAGTTCCACAACCGGAAGCCTAATTGCTTGAGTTCCACTGCTAGCCTTGCCCGCGATGCTTTCACCTTTTCGGCACACTCGTTTTTATAACTTTGATCGCGCATCGCCGCCGCCCCAACTAAACAGGCGATCGCATCTATGTTATAGCTATCTTTAACCTTAAATAACCCACTCAGCAGCTTTGGATTCGCAATCCCAAAGCCCAGCCGCAGCCCTGCTAGAGAATAACCTTTAGATAAGGTGCGGATGACAATAACATTCTCAAATTCCTTCACCAGGGGCAATGCCGTTTCTTCAGCAAAATCAACGTAAGCCTCATCAACGACTAAAACACCGGATAACTTAGCCGCCAACTGTCGCAGATCCTCAAGGGGAACGATATGTCCCGATGGACTATTGGGGGATGCAATAAATGTCACCGCACCGTTTGCTGCCACCAATTCCTCAATAGGTAAGCGATAATCCTCCCCATAGGGAATTTCGACACGCTCCGCAGGCTGCATATCCGTTAATGTACGATACAGCACATACGTTGGCATCGGATAAACTACCTTGCGCCCCAACTCTGCACATGCACGCACCACCACATTTAGCAACTCATCGCTGCCATTGCTAACAATAATCCAATCCAGCGGAACTTCTAACGCTTCAGCGATCGCATATCGAAACTCGTTCGCATAAGGATCTGGGTAACGCCGCAGCCATTCACTATCCAAATTCCGCAGAACTGCGATCGCCTCTGGTGAAGGCGGATACGGATTTTCGTTAGTGTTGAGCTTGATAATGTTTGTTCCAGGCTTGGGCTGTTCGCCAGGAATATAGCCAGCCATCGCCTCAACGCTAGGGCGGAAGTAGGTAGTCATTCAATTTTGGATTTTGGATTTTGGATTTTGGATTAACCCCATAACTAAAGTTAGGGGCTTGAAACCGGGCAGAGTGGATTACGAATTACGAATTACGAATTATTTTTGTTGCCTGTCAAACAATTACTTATTGGAAGAAGAAACCAGCTAATATCAGAGGCACGACTATAAAGGCGAACACCATCAGAACAAGGGTTCCCGTATCAATGTCGATGATATTCTTGTTGGGATCGCGCATCTGACATCCTCTCGGAAAATTAGTATCTCAACTCAGACTAAGGGATTTTGGCTCGTTTCTCCAAGCCCCAAACGGTAAATTTAACGCACTTGACCAAAAACACACCTAGTCTCAAACCCCCGGTTTTGTGTCGTGGGGATAGTCCAGAATGACCTATATTTGGCGATCGCAAATCTCTCCCTAGAGAAATCGCCCCACAATGGAAAAACCCCCGGGCGTCTTTCCGTGTTTCGACTCCAAGGGCTTTTCGCTTAAACTTTAGCCTTCACTCCTCACACCTATATCATCGTGCTAAGTGCATAGTTTGGCTATCTACCTTGTGACAGATTGTGAAGTGGATCAGTGGATCGCAGTAGCTCAACGATATGGGTTGAAGCTACTCAAATCCTGGCACCATCTCTATTTGAGCTTTAGAGTAGCACGATTAACCGCACTAAGAACTGCGAGGAATGATGCCGTCACGATATTGCAATGGATGCCAACCCCGTGTATGGAACCTGGGAAAGTATCGCTAGCTACCTCAACATAAGCGATCGCAGAAGCATTACTTCCCTGACTGAGAGAGTGTTCCTCGTAATGAGCGATGCGAATGCCAGCATTCAGGGCTGTCAGAAATGCATCAATCGGGCCATTGCCCTGTCCGGTAAGCGCTACAGGTTGCCCATTCATCTCTAGCGTTACGGCGATCGCCTGTTCCCCGTTCTCTATTTCTGACAACTGGTGAGAGAGGTACTTGAACGGCGAGACAGCTTGTAAATATTCCTGCTCAAACAGTGTCCACAGATCGGTTGCAGACATTTCCTGACCGCAAGCATCCATTGCTTGTTGCACTACTTGACCAAACTCCATCTGCAACCGCCGGGGCAACACCAAACCATACTCCCGTTCTAGCAAGAAAGCAATACCCCCCTTACCGGACTGGCTATTGACTCGAATCACGGACTCATAAGTGCGTCCCACATCTGCTGGATCGAGGGGCAGATAAGGAACGTCCCAGATGCTATCTAATTTCTGCACTGCCAAGCCTTTCTTGATTGCATCTTGGTGCGAACCAGAGAAGGCAGTGAATACCAAATCTCCCACATAGGGATGGCGGGGATGAATCGGCAGTTGCGTACAGTCCTCAACCGTACTCGCCACTATATTAATGTCCGAAAAGTCCAAACCAGGATGAATGCCTTGGGTGTAGAGGTTCAGCGCCAGCGTCACCAAATCCACATTCCCAGTGCGTTCGCCATTGCCAAATAAACAACCCTCTACTCGATCTGCACCTGCCATCTGCGCCAGTTCTGCTGCGGCAATGCCACAACCGCGATCGTTATGGGGATGAACGCTCAAAGTTACACTATCCCGTCGCGCTATATGACGATGCATCCACTCTACTTGATCTGCGAATACATTAGGCGTTGCAACTTCTACTGTTGCGGGCAGGTTGATAATCGCTTTGTGCTGCGGTGTAGGTTGCCACACATCCAGAACTGCATCGCAAATATCTTTAGCAAAATCTAGTTCAGTCGCTGTGAAGGTTTCCGGGGAATATTGGAAATACCAATCAGTCTCCGGTTGTTCTGCGGCAAGTTCGTTCATCAGTTGTGCTGAGGACGCTGCCATCTCAATTGTGCCCAGGCGATCTAGACCAAATACGGTGCGACAGAAGACTGGAGAGGTCGCGTTATATAGGTGTACGATCGCTTGTTTTGCTCCTTGCAAAGCTTCAAAGGTGCGGCGAATTAGGCGATCGCGAGCAGGCGTTAAAACCTGAATCGTGACGTTATCCGGTATTAGGTGATGCTCAATTAGGTGGCGAACGAAATCAAAGTCAGTTTGTGAAGCGGAGGGAAATGCAACTTCGATTTCAGTAAACCCAATATCAACTAAAAGCTTAAACAGACGTAACTTGCGTTGAACGTGCATCGGCTCAATCAGTGCCTGGTTGCCATCGCGTAGATCGGTACTGAGCCAGATGGGGGGATGGGTAATAGTTTTCGATGGCCAGGTGCGGTCGGGTAAGTTAATGGGTGCAAATGGACGATATTTGGTTGTGGGATTCTTCAACACGATCGATGTTTCCTATATTTTCGGTGTTTATGAGATGTTGTGGCGATACCGTGCGGCGGCCCCGCCAAGGGCGGAATCGCAATCAAGTTAAAGGAGGAGTTGCCAGGTTGCCACGCAGACCAATCCTGACAACCCACCAACAGTCGCAGTAACATCTCCAGCACTGTATGCAGTCGCATATGAATCTCCAAAAAATGGCTAATGAATGCAATAGAAAATCTAATGAATCTGATAACGAGTAGTCACAGAGAGCAAGCTAAAGTCTGGCTTTCTTCACAGGAGTGTCAATCGAAAATTGATTGACCAAAAAGAGACGGATTCAAGCCCCCGAATTAATACGCGAGTCTCAATCCAAAATCCAAAATCCAAAATCCAAAATCGATTAACCTGCACTAACAGGCTTTAGCGTTTAAATCAAAAAATTTAGTTTAGTCAAAAATTATTTGCGCGCAAGGCGCAGCAGCAGCCCTAGCCTTAGTAGTTGGCTAGTGGACAGATGTAGAGATTGCTGCTGTGTAACCATGAGATCAAGACAAGAAACTATCGACATTTTACCCCTAAACAGTATAGGGGTCAATGTAGACATCGCTATTAAGCAACTAGCTAGGTCATTGATTCGGCTTTTTTTGTAGAACTGCTGTGACAATGCCGATGCCGAATGCTGCGAGTAGTGCAAATCCTAAGAGTAACTGGCTGCCTTCAAATATTCCAGCACCAGCGGCTACCCACAGAGGCTTGGCAATGAGAATGCTAACTACTAGCGCTATCAAATAGCTTCGCCAAGTGGTTTTGGTCAATCCTACAGCATAAGCGGCGAAATCAAACAGCCCTGTCATCAAAAAGCCGGTCATCAGGAAAAAGTTGCCTTCCAAATGTCGTTGACCGAGACTATCGACTTTCTCCATAAATTGCTGACCGACAAACCGTTCTACTAAGCCGCGTCCGTAGCAACGAGCAATATAGAAATTGAGCGTACAGGACGCTAAATCTGCCAACGCGACCACCAGCAGCCCCTGAACAAACCCAAACAGACCCCCGGCTAAAATTGCGTAAGCGGTTCCTGGAAGTACTGGCACAATGATGCTGGTAAAGCGCAGTGCAAACAAAATAGCAGGTGCCCAGATGCCAAATCGAGCGACCTGTTCTCGAACTTGCTCAATGCCAATTTTGTTGAGCAGCCAGAGCGCTAAAGTAATGAAAACCCCAATTAGAACCCATCGGAGAATTTTTATCCAGTTGTATTTCATGAGGGTCTTCCCGCCTGGAAACCCCACACCCTTGTGGCTGGGGAGGAAGGCGGGGCAGGGTATAACGCCTTCCACGAGCAATTTGGATGAAGTATAATTAAGGCGAGACATTGCAACGACTTCCACTCATCTGGCTTGGAATGGTAGCCAGATGCAAGCTACTCGTGACCGCTACTCTAGAGTCAGGGCTTCGCTTCAGTCCAAACGCACAAGAGGATCTAGACGACTCCTGAAGAGGCTCTCTGGGAAAGAAGCGAGGTTTCAGAAAAATATCAACCACAGCATTAGCCGACAACTGGTAGACGAAGCTAAGACGATAGGTGCAGCACTGGCGTTTGAAGATTTGACTGATATTCGTAAATCCTTGAATGCCAAGCCCCGTAACAAAACTGAGCGGAGACGAACCAACAACTGGGCGTTCTATCAACTCAGAATGTTTGTCACCTACAAGGCTGTCTTGGCTGGAGTTCCTGTTGTTTTTGTTCCACCCGCCTACACCTCTCAAACTTGCAGCCATTGCCATCACGTCCATCCAGAGAAAGGGAAGTCGTATCGCAATGGCAAGGTGTTTAAGTGCGGTCACTGTGGACTGGAAGCTGATGCTGATGGGAATGCGGCAAACAATATTGCCACTCTTGGGGTTGCCTTTGTAAACCAACCCGAAAGCTCGGTTATGAGTTGTGTATTGGAGGGTCAACTTTCTCTCATGAACTCAACTTTTAATCAGGGCTAAAGCCCCGTCCGCTTGTCGGCGGGGTGTGTTTACGCGACTCAACCACTCGAAATCTATCAGGTTCCCAAAGACTGGCAATGCTCACAAAGACTGTATCAGCAGATTTGCTGATGTCTGAATTCTAGGGCAGGGCGATCGCACTAGCACGCCGCAGGGCGATCGCATTCTTAAACTATAAAAGCGATTGTTTAGGTAATGCTTCCTCTTCTCTTGCTCACTCTTGGCAAAGCTTTCATACTCCTGGCAATTCTCTTAAACGTGATTTTCCCTAACTGCGGAACATGGCGTTGTTATTTCGCCGCTAATATCCTGGCATGATTAAGTATGTCGTTTAAAGCAGGGGTAACTTAAGTAATGCGGTGTGAAATTTGTAGTCGTGCGGGGCAAGTCATAGCAAGGGGTCGCCTGATTCTTCACAAGGGCGATGATGGCGAATTGCGATTGGATTTGGAAACAGATGGAGGGAGGTTGCTCCAGGGTGGTCTTATTGGCCCAGAGGGGGATATGGCAGCGGCCAGTGAAGTGTTATTCCGTCAGTTCTTCCAAGTCTGGGGTATGAGCGATTTGACCTTGAATGTAACAGTGGGATAAGTGAACAGGGAATCACCAAAGACTTAATTGCCACAGGCATCCCTCCAGAGCGGATTCTTCTGGCATTTATCCCTGACTTGCAAACTGCCACAACTACCTAAACTCAAATTATGATAGGCGATCACACTGCCCCTACTTGTAGGCAAAACTAACCTATACAATCGAGCGCTCGGTGATTTCCTGGCATGAGCGCTCGTGGTTACCCAACACCACACATAATTGGAATCGCTTCGGTAAATTGACGTGACTTTCTATTTGTGATTAAAGGTTGAATTTCCTGAAACAACCTATCCTGATAGGAGATAGTACTGTAGATTCAGACTTTATTTGTTTGACTCTACTTTTTTATCTTAATGCAGTATTCTTTTACATCAATATATGCCTTTATATTTTTAATAATATCCTCAAGGAACAAAATAACTTCATTCTTAATCCTCTTTAAATCATTAATGTTATAGTTACGACCACATTCAGAAAATGTTGAATTACCGTGTGCCAAAAGATTACGCTGATTTTTCACAGTTAGTAAATCAGCTCCTCCCCGTTTAGCTTTCTTAGTCATCTCAGAAAAACCGTATACTCGAGCCAGTTCTCGAATTTTTTTTGCATCAAGATTCCCAGAGATAGGTATTGAATCAGGATCTAGCTTCACTGCGGCATCATTTAGAGCATCAGCTAATAATTCTTCGATTGCCTGCACAAAGTTTGTAGAGCTAGAGTCTCGAAGTTGCTTATATCTATGGCTAATCAAAATCTTCTGTATCTCAGGTCTTGTCAATTTATATGACAATCCATCTCGCTCCATTGAATCATATATTTCTTGAATTGATTTCCTAATAATCGCCTCAGTCAAGTTATAAAGAATCAGGAAAAAATTTGCTTTTAATATTTTCTGAACCTCGACATCAACTGGTTGTCCCACACCAGTTCTAGTCGAATATAGATGAATATCTGTACTCAAAACATTACATAGAAAGTCGAAGTATAGATTTACTTCCTTTATACGTTCTTTGAACTCCTTAAGAATCTCTTTCATTTTCTATCCAGTAAAGAATCTCTTACAAACTCGACTCTATCTTTCAACCTAGTACTGGAGTTACTCGCATGGGTTGTTGTGTGATATTTAAACTCATTGGAGCTTAACCAACCCATACTGCTAGGTACTAAAGATGGATTAACTTGAAGTGCAAGATGAACCCCAACAGAAATAGCTTCAAACCTTACTCTTGGAGTGCTTTTAGCAGCTGAAACCTTGCGGAATCCATAAGGAAAATATTTTTCAACAAAGTCAACCATTCTTAGAAAATTCGTTTTGTACTCTTCTCTATCAAAACCAGTGTCCTTATCACGCATATACTCATCCAAGAATGCTTTAACTTCATGTTTAAATTGCAAGTAACGTTCAGAGTAGGCAAAGAAGCGTAGTACAAGCTCTTCTCGTTCTTGCCTATCTTCACGAGCCTGACTGAGTGGGCATAAGGCAATCAACCTCGGATTGGCTGCACATTCTGCTACAAAATCATAGAAAAGACCTTGATAGGCTCCTTTACGAACCTCCATATCCTTGAGAATATCGCTCCCTGTATTAATACGTTCAAAAATTTCCTTTTTAACAGATTCAACAGCTTTGTCCCCAAGTACAATTACTCGAATTGGTTAATTTTTGAAGCGTCTTTGTTGAGATAGGGGCAGGTCGTCAAAAGTAAATCCATTAAGAGTATTGAGCCGTTTAAGCTTTTCCAAAATTAGCTTATTACTTAAAAAACTATCTAATGTCTGAATCCGCTGTGAACCATCTACAACTTCTAGCCTTCCATCTTGCATATCAGCCAGAAACATAAATGGGAGAGGTAAACCTAGCAAAACAGACTCTATAAATTTTGACTGGCGTTCAATGCTCCATATAAATTTTCTTTGGTAACCCGGAAGGTAAATATCTCTGCTACTATCGGTTAAATCCTTTGAGTTATAAGGTCGTATAAATTTCTGAACTAAACCTTCAACTAAGGGTTCTCGGGTATCGTAGTCTATGGCTTTTCTTTCTTTTTGAATTTGTTTGTCAGCCAGCTCTTTCCTTAGCTCAGTAATTTCGTTGATTTTATGATTTGACTGCATCAAATTCCTCCTATTTTAAAGCTCCATGTTGAACCAAGAAATCTATAATCAATGCAGAAATTTTAGTACGTTTTCAATGATTATAATCTTGGGCTTTACTAATTCTACAAATCTAACAACCTTTAGATAAAGCTGATTTCTAGGATCGTCGCCGCGCGTCCAGTTATTAAGGTTAGAGTTTCCCTGACAGGGCGGACCAGCAACAAGAATGTCAATTTTGCCAAGAGGTTGGATCAAAGCTTTTTCACAACTCTGTGTACACTCTCCTAAATTACCTGATAGAAGTTGACCAATATCTGCCTTACATACAACGTCCTCAGATACCCTAAGGTTAGTTTTGTATACCTCTAGCGCATGGGGATTGTTATCAATCGCCAGCTTGATGCTTCCAGCTAATCCGTTACAGTACAAAGCTTCCAGTACCCCAAAAGTTAGCCCACCACACCCACAGAATAGATCTACAATACTCACTCCCCCAGAAGTATCAAATTGATAATTTCTAGGTTCCTCAGAGCGCAGCCACTCTCCGCCACATAGTTTGTTCCTCACTACTACTATTTCCACATCTGATTACGCTCTTCACAAGACTGCATTGTTGCATAACTGTCGAATCCTGGTTAATCGTATCACTGCTAACATGGAGACAGTCACTTTACAGATGAGGCTCAAGAATATGACCTAGAAAGAACCAAAATATTGCAGGGATATGGTTTACAGGTTTTGAGATTTACAAATCAACAGATTTTGAATGAGTTTCAGGCGGTATGTGAGAGGCTCGGGAGTTTTATCCCCCCTAACCCCCCTTAAAAAGGGGGGAACCGGAATCTTAGTCCTGCTTTTTAAGGAGATAAATGCGCTTACAACACTTTTTGGGTCAACATTAAGTTATAGGTGATCGCCTATAACTCAACCAAAGTTACGCACATACTTTTTTCACGCTGGGAAGCTTGCTCACCTCATCCCACCAAGTCCGTAGTTTAGGAGTTTGAGCAGTAATTGAATCGAACTCTGGAGTCTGGGAGAGGTAGATGAAGACTGGAATCAGGAAGAAATCGGCAATGGTTGCTTCGCTGCCTAGCAGATACGGGCTACCAACGGTTAGGGACTCGATTGCCTCTGCTGCTGCTTTTGCAGGCGCGATCGCATTTTTTACCTTGTCCTCATCTGTTGTGCCGCCCTGACTTGGCACAATCAGGCGCTGGATCACAATTGACAAAATTGCAGGGGAATAGAGATAGCTGTCCACAATTGCCATAATCTGGCGCATCCGTGCCCGCCGTAGGGGATCGGATGGACTAAACTTATTATTTGCTAAAACAGTATCGAGGTAGTCGGTAATAGCAACCGTTTCATAAAGTAATTCCCCATCAACTTCGAGGGTGGGTACTTTACCAAATGGATTCTTGGCTAAGTATTCTGCCGACTGATTTTCACCTTTGAAAATATCGACTCCTTTAAGGTCATAGTCTGCACCTGCTTCCTCAAGCAGCAGCCGAACTGTACGGACATAAGTACTTTGGGGCGTGCCGTAAACAGTGGGTTTCGTCATTACTCTTAGATTCTCAAAAATCCAATCGTAACAACAATACTTTGTCAACAGGTGCGATCGCCTTCTAAGGTCTAACTACTAAGCCAGCATTATATGCACAGGAAGGTGCTTGACTAGGACTTGTATCTATACCTAATCAAGCACCTTCCTCAGTCGCTACAGGAATATATATTCAAAATTTCAGTCTAATTAATCTAGGCTGGAATAACTTGAAGAATCAGCGAGCGTCTATCTAAGGTCTGAACTTTACCAGCTTGACCGATATCGGCTACAACGCGGTCTAGTAGTTTCGCAGCGAGTTCGCGGTGTTGATTTTCCCGACCACGTAAGCGAATCTGGAACTTAACTGAATCGCCCTTACTCAACCACTCGATGGCCCTACTGATGCGTAAGTTGTAGTCAGACTGGCCAACGTTTGGACGCAGCGGAACTTCTTTGACCGTTGGGTGAGCACTCTGGCGCTGACGTTTTTTCTGTTGATACTGATGCTTGCCGTAGTCCAAAATCTTAGCTACTGGAGCATCTTTACTCTCAGAGACCACCACAAGATCGAGTCCTACACTCTCAGCTAGTTGAAGAGCTTCACGGGTATCAGTCAAACCACGATTGTTGTTCTCATGATCAATCAAAAGGATCTGAGGAGATTTGATTTGATGGTTAATCAGTTGTTTCGTAGCGATAGGGATTTCCTCTTAAACTCAATATTCTAGTTGGCCAACAATACTATGTTAGCGCAGCACGCTACTAATTGACCTCTAACCCTTGGTATGAGAGGTGTCAGGGGAGCAGGGGGAGTATTTGTAGCTCTACAAAAAAATAAATGGTATAGATCCTTGCTAGGTAAGACTTTCAGCTCATTTCAAGGCACTTATAGAGGTGGGGGATTAATTTCACGGCAGGTTAGGCTATCTACCGAGAATGGCGCAAGATCTAAGCTTAGATACAATAGCCTCAGATCAGGATAGGGGTAAGCCGGGGCTGAAATCATATATTCTATGGTGGTTTTACATACGCTTTTAGATTTTCTCGACGGCAACTCAGCTGTGAGCAGCTCATATTCTCACTATTGGTATGAAGGGCGTTGCCCTGAAAGTGGTGAGCTACTGAGACTACCCCGCACTTTTTTGGTAGAGGCGATCGCACATAATTTAATGCAACACCTTGCATTAAATGACCGCTATTCCTTTGAGGGCAAGATGTACGGGGTATTATTGGTTGAACTGCCCACAGGCGAACAACGGGTTCTCAAAGCTTTCTCCGGTCTTTTGAATGGTAACAGCATTGTTGAGGGGTGGGTGCCGCCAATTCCGGGGCGAGACGAAGTTGCCCTAGAAGAAGCCCGCACTTTAGCCCAACTAGAGGCTATGAAGCAGGAATTGATTACCTTGAAGCAACTTCCAGAACGGCAGCAGTACGCCACCCTGTTTCGCGAGTTTGAGCAGCAGTTGCAAGCAATGAGCGATCGCCATCGAGATTGCAAACACCAACGACAAGAAAAACGTCAGCTAATTAAGGAAACGCTCACAGAAAAAGCGAGCGCAACTGCCCTTGAACAACTCGACGCAGAAAGTCGTCAGCATGGAATTGAGCGACGAATACTCAAACGCCAGCAGAATGAAGTGTTGCAACCACTCAAACAGCAAATTGAAGCAGCAGATGCGCGGATGCGGGAACTAAAGCAACGGCGTAAAGAACTTTCCCGCCAGCTGCAAGCTCAAATGCACGCTGCTTACAGCCTGACTAATTTTGCAGGGCAGTCTCTATCCTTGCAGCAATTAATGCCAGGAGGTTCAATGCCTACTGGAACAGGAGACTGTTGCGCCCCCAAGCTACTGCACTATGCGGCAACACAGGGTCTAAAACCCCTGGCAATGGCAGAGTTTTGGTGGGGAACTTCCGATCGGGATAAAGTGCAGGGACAATTTTATGGAGCCTGTGCAGAGCGCTGTCAGCCATTAATGGGGTTTCTGCTTTCGGGGAAACCTAACCCCCCTGCTAGGGAAGGGGAAGTTTTAAGTCTCTCTCCTTGCAGGGGAGAGGTTCCCATTATTTATGAAGACGAATGGCTGATTGCCGTAAATAAACCCGCAGGTTTACTATCAGTGCCAGGTCGTTATCGCGATCGCCAAGATAGTGTCCTCAGCCGTTTGCGTCATCTCTTGCCTGATGGCATGACACTTACAACTGTGCATCGCCTGGATCAGGAAACGTCTGGTATCCTGCTGCTGGCTCGCGATCGCCAAACCCATCGTCAACTAAGTCAGCAATTTCAGCAGCGACAGGTTCACAAAGTTTACGAAGCCGTACTTTCCGGTATTGTGACACTTGATCGAGGTGCGATGGTCGGAGACCCGCCTTTGGTGATCGCACTTCCGCTATGGGGAGATCCTGAGAATCGCCCATATCAGAAAGTTGATGAAGTGCGGGGTAAACCCAGCTTGACGCACTTCCAGGTTATAGCGATAGAAGGAAACTACACTCGTGTAAACTTTATGCCGCTAACAGGTCGTACCCATCAGTTGAGGGTTCACGCTGCCGATGTTAGAGGACTTGGAATACCTATATTGGGCGATCGCCTTTATGGATGCTGTGCAGTTGCGAGTCGATTACATTTGCACGCCAGAGAACTTTGCTTGCAGCATCCGCAATCCGGGCAAACTCTCCATCTACAAGCCAATACGCCGTTTTGATGGTCAGTGGTCAAACAATTTTATATTTTAGATTAAAGAATTGACCTCGCCCTGCATAGTAGAGACGCCCTGGCAGGGCGTCTCTACTTGAACCAAATTTCACGTTGTCAAGTGTTAACCGATCAACTATTACTTATTACCTATTACCCATTGCCCAGCACCCATATTAATCTAAATTCAGAAGCAGCTTTTCCAAATACAAAAGGTGAATTTCATTGGTTCAGCAACCAGAATTCCAGAACAATTCCTCAATGCAACAGCTCCAGCGCGTGCTGGGAAGTTTAAGCGCCTACCGTTTGACTGCACTGGGAGCGTTGCTCAGCTCGTTGCTCTTAACCGCTGCTTATGCAGTTACTCCCCAACTATTTCGGTGGGGTATAGATGGTGGTATTTCCCAAAAAAATATCCAAATTGTCTTCTACAGCGCTGGATTGATGGTTCTGGCGGCGATCGCGCGTGGTTTATTTAACTTTGGACAAAGCTTTTGGGCAGAATCAGTCTCTCAGGGAGTTGCCTACGATCTGCGGAATAAAATTTTCAGCAAAATTCAAAACCTCAGTTTCAGCTACCACGACCAATCTCAGACCTCTCAACTGCTAACTCGCGTCACTAGTGATATCGAGCAAATCCGCACCTTCCTCAGTACTAGCTTGATGCAGGTGATCAGCGCTTTAGTGACACTTGTAACCATCGCCACGATTTTGTTGTTAATGAACTGGCAACTAGCGCTGATTACGCTCACAGTCGTGCCCCTGTCAGCGTGGTTGTTGGCGCGGTTTCTGACTGTAAATAGCCAGTTGTTCGGGCAGGTTCAGCAGGAATTGGGTAATCTCAATACTGTATTACAAGAGAACTTGCTGGGCGTGCGAGTGGTGAAAGCGTTTGCTCGGGAATCTACAGAAACCAAGCGCTACACGACGCTGAATGATGCCCTAATCGGGACAAACATGAAAACCATTCGCGCCATCCGCAATACCTTTCCGTTAATCTTTTTGCTGAGCAATTTGGTAACGGTAGTTGTAATCGGTTATGGGGGTGCAGAGGTAATTGACAAGAAATTCTCTATTGGGGAGTTGGTGGCGTTTAACTCTTACTTGTTATTAATTCTCCAACCTGTTTTATTGATTGGATTTGCGGCTCCTGCGATCGCACAAGCTGCGGCATCTGCCCAACGAGTTTACGAAGTAGTGGATGCGGAAATTGAAATTCGCGATCGCCCTGGTGCCGTCCCGTTTGAAACCTGCGGGGGCAGAATTACATTTGAAAATGTCTCTTTCCGCTATCCTGGAGCGACGACAGAAGCGCTTAAAGGTGTTTCCTTTGAAACTAAACCCAAAGAACTAATCGCGATTCTGGGGATTACAGGTTCAGGGAAAAGCACAATTGTCAACTTGATTCCGCGCTTTTATGATGTCACCGGGGGATCTGTTCGCATTGATGGGCGAGATGTGCGGGATTTCACCCTGGCAAGTTTGCGATCGCATATTGGCATTGTGTTTCAGGAAACTACCCTATTTTCTGGCACCATCCGCGAGAATATTGCTTATGCCAAACCTAATGCCACCTTAGAACAAGTCATCGAGGTAGCAAAAGCTACACAGATGCACGACTTTATTACCAGCTTGCCGGATAGTTATGAGACGATTGTGGGGGAACGCGGTGTAGGCTTATCTGGTGGACAAAAGCAACGAATTGCGATTGCTCGCACACTGTTAACCGATTACAGCATTCTGATTCTAGATGACAGCACCTCTGCCGTAGATGCCAAAACCGCCGCTCAGATTCAAACCGCGCTTGACGATTTGATGCGCCAAAAAACTTGTACTTCTTTTGTAATTGCTCAACGCATTAGTACCGTGCGGAATGCAGATCGTATTTTATTAATGGATAAAGGACGATTGATGGCACAAGGGACGCATGAGGAGTTGATGCAAACGAGTCCGCTTTATGGTGCAATTTTGGAATCGCAGGTGAAGAAATCGACTTAGAGCATATCCGAAAATTATTTCTATCTGCGTTTATCTGCGTCTATCTGCTTGCATCTGCGGTTTAAAAAATCTTTAATCTACTTTTGGGATAGATTCTCATAGTTAGAAGACATCATCTTTACTTTATCCATTGCCATTTTCATTCTTTGGCAGCGCTAATAAAGTAATATCCAGCATCATATTCATCAAAGTTGAGGATTTCTCCATGCTTCACAAGCCAATCGCCGCTCTCCAAATCATGCTTAAGCTTTGCCAAACCATCTGCCAATAATTGCGCTGGCATCCTTTGGAATGAAGAAATTCCATTACGAATTGCTGCATCGAGATAACGTTCAGGAAATGCCCAACATGAAGCAGCAAATTTATCCTTAATATCTTTCGGTAATGGAAATCTCCGCATAGATACTGTTTTTTTAGTTGCGCTAGAAATTATATCCACCATTTCCTCAATACTAGGAAATATAGATTTAGTTTCTTCAATAAAGTATGGAAAATAGCTGTTCAACTAAAACATTTTCAGAAATAATGGATCGTAGGTAAAAATGACAATTGGACCACGACCAACCACTCTGTTAATTTCTGTAAGGGCTTGCCTCTGATTAGGAAAATGATGGAACGCCAGAGTGACAATTGCACCGTCCACAACACCATCATTGAGTGGCAATTTTTCAGCCACACCACCTAGCCATTGCACGCGCTCATGGCCCTTCGCCTGAGATCTCATCTCCGGCGATGGCTCGATGGCAATCAGTTCATATCCTTTATCCGCGAGGTATTGTGTATAATTTCCAGTTCCTGCTCCGACATCAACTATTCTACTGGGGATGGAAAGATTCAAGAGTTCGATGAGCTTATTTCCTATTCTCTCATCAGCAGATCTTGTAAGACTATAGTTGATTCCGATAGTGTCGTAGAGTGTCAATCGATTTTGGGTTTTGGATTTTGGATTATTCCCACGACTGAAAGCCGGAGGATTGAAATCTGTTTGTTTCTAGGTCATATTAAAAGTTCCTTTGATAATACAGTTTACCTTTTTCGTCGGAATGTCATAGCATAGGTTGGGTTAAGGCACAAAACCCAACATCACGCCAAGGAGTTAATGGGTAACGCTCACGCTCTACCCATCCTACAAATAATTAAGTGCCTCTACTTAACCTAGGAGAAGTATGCATGAGAGTCCCAGGTCCCGTTGTCGCACCAGAGCAAAAAGCAACTCAGCAACTACCGACTCTACGGCGCTTTTTGCAGTATCTACAACCTTATCGTAAAGAAATTCCTGTCGCCCTAAGTTTAGTGGCTCTCGGGGCGGCAACACAATCCATTGGTCCCTTCTTAATTGGCTGGTCGATTGATAATCTGATTACACAAGGAAATCTGCCCGGATTGCTATTAATGTTGGGGGTACTGGGACTAATCTATATACTTGGTGTTTGGGCGATTCGAGGGCAGATTGGGCGAGTTGGTTGGATCGTACAGCGCGTACTGGGTCAACTGCGGCAAGATATTTTTACCAAAATCCAAAGCCTCCCGGTGAGCTTTTTCGATCGCAGCGAAGCAGGCGATTTAATGAGTCGCTTGTTGAATGACGTGAACACAGTGAATCAAGCGTTTGGACAAACTATTGCCCAAATGCTTGGCAACATATTTAGTTTGATAGGCATTATCATTGCCATGCTGTCGATCAATCTCAAACTTGGTTTGTTGAGCAATTTAGCCGTGCCGTTGATGATTTTCACGACAGGCTTATTTTCACGCTGGGCAAGAGATAAATTTCGCGTTACACGACAGACAATCGGCGATCTCTCCGCCAAGCTAGAAGAAGGCATTACCACTGTACGAGAAGCACAAGCATTTAATCGTGTACAGCTTAATATTGAAGAATTCAATATTGTCAATGCAGCTAATCGCGATGCCAATGTTGAAGCGGTAGCAATTACCGCTGCATTTTTGCCGTCGATTGATTTTCTCAATACCTTAGCCACTGCTGCGGTACTGGCATATGGAGGTTATCTGGCGGTTACTGGCGCGGCAACTGTGGGGGTTGTAACTTCTTTTTTACTCTACGTTCAGCAGTTCTTTCGCCCTATCCAAATTCTTAGCCAGTTTTATACGCAAGCTCAATCTGCAATGGCAGGTTTGGAGCGTATTTTCATGCTATTAGATGAACCCTCGCAGCTCAATGACGCGCCTAATGCCCCTGAGATGCCCCCTATTCAGGGTGAGGTGACTTTTGAGGATGTCACGTTTGGCTATACACCCAGCCAACTCGTGCTTAAGGGAGTGAATCTGGATGCTCAACCGGGACAGATGATTGCCTTGGTGGGACCAACAGGCGCGGGAAAAAGTACAATTATTAACTTGATTTTGCGCTTCTATGATGTGTCTGGCGGTGCGGTTAAAATTGATGGGATTGATGTACGCAGCGTGACGCAGGCGAGTTTACGCCGTCAAATTGGCATTGTTTTGCAAGACAATATTTTGTTCAGTGGTACTGTTGGCGAAAATATCGCCTTTGGCTCTCCCCAGGCAAAGCAAGCGGATATTGAAGCCGCGGCACAGTTAGCCAACGTGCATGAATTCATTATTTCATTACCCCAAGGATACGCAACTCAATTAGGAGAACGGGGGGCCCCCCTCAGTCAAGGACAGCGGCAGCTGGTAAGTATTGCGCGTGCTGTATTAATCGACCCCCGAATTTTGATTCTGGATGAAGCCACCAGCAGCATTGACACCCGTACAGAAGCGTTAGTCCAGGATGCGATCGCGCGTTTACTCCAAAATCGTACCAGCTTTGTAATTGCCCACCGCCTCAGCACTGTGACTCAAGCAGATCAGGTGTTGGTGATTCAGCAGGGACAAATTGTAGAGCGAGGCACTCATGCCGAACTCATCGCGCAACAAGGTGTCTATGCCAATCTTTATGCGCTGCAACTGGGTGCAAATTCTACCCAATAGGGCGGTGCCAGGATGCTGACATCTACTGGTTAAACTTAGCGCGATCGCACTCTGCTCTATTACCTCCGATAATCAAAGAACCTGGGGTGAAAGTCGGTACTACACCATTTCCTCTAATTCTTTGCCCTTGGTTTCTTTAATCAGCAGCAGAACGAAGAATAAGGAAATCGCCGCAGCAGTCGCATACAAGCCATAGGCAAAGCCTAAACCCACATCCTTGAGGGGCGGAAAGGTGGTGGACACGGCAAAGTTGGCAATCCACTGAGCCGCAGCAGCGACGGATAGCGCCGCCCCACGAATCCGATTGTTAAACATCTCCCCTAGCATCACCCAAACGACTGGCCCCCAAGAGAAGCCGAAGCAGAAGACGTAGAGGTTAGCGGCTAGCAGAGCAATGATGCCAGAGTTTCCGGTTAAGCTAGGGTTCCCGGCGGCATCTAGGGGCGCACTGCCAAAGGTTGTCGCTAGTGTTCCTAGGGTGAGAGTCATGCCAATAGAACCCAGGATGAGCAGGGGTTTGCGTCCAAACTTGTCCACGAAAGCGATCGCTACTAACGTTGTCACAATATTGGTGACACTGGTAATCACCGTAATCCACAGGGAATCTTTCTCCGAAAAGCCCACTGCCTGCCACAGCACGCTGCTGTAGTAGAAAATTACGTTAATCCCCACTAACTGTTGCAGAACAGATAACCCAATACCAACCCAGACAATCGTTAGTAAGCCATGCCTACCCATTAGATCGGACAGTTGAGGTTTGCGCTCTCGCAATACCGTCTGCCGGATCTCCTGTACTTTAGCCTGAACATCTCCACCCACAACCTTTGCCAAAACGGAAGCCGCTTCCGCTTCCCGTCCTTGGGCGACCAAGTAACGGGGTGACTCTGGAATCCGCAGCGCACCTATTCCGTAGGCAATGGCAGGTGGAATCTCAGTCCAGAACATCCAACGCCAAGCAGGTATCCCAAACCAGAAGGGAGCTTCGGCGGAACCAGCACCTACAGCGATGAAGTAGTCGCACAGCAAGGCGACGAAGATCCCAGTAACTATCGCCAGTTGTTGGAGAGAACCAAGCCGTCCCCGCAGGTGTGCAGGCGAGACTTCGGCAATGTAGGCGGGGGCGATAACGCTAGCAGCACCGACAGCCACCCCACCCACCAATCGCCAAAACATGAAATCCCAAATATTAAAGGCAATACCGGAACCAACGGCGCTGAGAAAAAACAGGCCAGCAGCTACGATCATCGTTTTTACGCGCCCGTAGCGATCCGCGATCTGTCCAGCAAAGAAGGCTCCTACCGCCGAACCCAGGAGTGCGGAGGAAACTGCCAATCCTGTTTCCACACTACTAGCTTGATAGGCTTTTCCCAAAGCCGCTACCGCACCATTAATCACGGCAGTATCAAAACCAAACAAAAAGCCCCCAATAGCCGCCACAAGTGCCAGCATCAGCACATAGGATGTGCTGGGTTTATGAATAACAGTCTCGTTATGAATGGTCATTTGTTGCTTCCTAAACGAAACTTAGATGCCAAGCTAAATTGATTTCGGTTCGCTCATGGATGCGAAAATTGAGATGCAAAGCCTACCAAGGAATAGCAAGCAACTACTATTAGGTAGTTTGCTACCCCGGCGATTAGCTGCGGTACGCGGCACCAATGCTTATGTACTACGCCAATTTCTACTTTTGTGAACTACAAGCACAATAGACCAATGAGCAAAAGCGCCTGTCTTACCCCTCTCTGAATTCAAAGGGAGAAAGCCTGATTTAGGCTTCACCCCTTATTAAGGAGGAATTAAGCGGGTGTAATTTTGACTTTTGCAATAAGTCTATTGATGGGATTTATCTGCTGATTTTGCTAACGTGTTTAGCCCGTTTTAATGTGAGAACTGGTAGAAACGGGTTATCAGAACCATGTGAATTTATTTCTCACTAAGAATATTGTTTCGCTTTAACGCCCTGGCTACCATCAATCTTTAGGACTAGAGTGATGATAGTGTAATAAGCTGTAAGATTCAGTGAATAAACTTAACATAACAGCCTAAATAAAGTTGATTTATGAATATCTAGGCTTGCCAGTGTGGAAAAACTAGCAATCTACAAGGCTGATCTTCTGGCAGATGATCTCGATGAATAGAATCACTAATATTTTGATGAATGTGGAAACGTGGAATAAAGATTGCTCACTTCTGCTTTCGTTGAGTATTTTGGAGACTTGAGGTTATGCGCTGGGAATTCGGTCGTAAAAGCACCAATGTAGAGGACAGACGCGGCTCGGGAGTTTCTGCTCCTTTAGTAGGAGGTGGTATAGGGACACTTGTTCTAGCGCTGATTGTTACCCTTTTGGGGGGTGATCCTAGTGTTGTCTTGCAGCAAGCACAAGCGCCTAGCGATCGCACCTCCTCGGAGTCTACTCAAAGGCAACCAAATGCTGCCAACGATCGCATGGCTGATTTTGTTTCTGTCGTCTTGGCGGATACCGAAGACACTTGGCAGAAGATATTTCAGCAAAGCGGAGAAAGCTATGTAGAACCCAAGTTAGTTCTTTTTTCCGATGCGGTGGAGTCGGCCTGCGGTTCTGCGCGATCGGCAGTTGGGCCGTTTTATTGCCCCGGCGATCAAAAAGTCTACATTGACTTAAGCTTTTATAACGATCTCCAGTATAAGTACCAGGCACCGGGAGACTTTGCCCAGGCGTATGTAATTGCTCATGAGGTTGGGCATCATGTCCAGAACTTAATGGGTATTTCTGGTAAAGTTAGTAGACTACAGCGTCAAGTCGATAAAGTAGAGGCGAATCAACTTTCAGTGCGGTTGGAGTTACAGGCAGACTGTTTTGCTGGTGTTTGGGCAAACCATGCTGATCGCTCGCGGCATATTCTGGAAGCAGGCGACGTAGAAGAGGCGCTGAATGCTGCTAGCAGTATTGGGGACGATCGCTTGCAAAGTCAAGCAACTGGGCGTGTTGTCCCGGATTCTTTTACTCATGGTAGTTCAGCGCAGCGAGTGCGCTGGTTCAAGCGGGGTATTCAGACAGGCGATCCTGCACAATGTAATACCTTTGCGGCGGCAAATCCTTAACCAAGTTAGGTGTCTGAATTGTAGTAAGTGCGATCGCTGTATTGGCGATCGCTATTTTGTCTGAAGTCATCCTGGGAATTTTGAATAGATTTTCTGCATGAATAGTAAGTTTGAGTTTTTTTACCGCAGATGAATGCAGATGGACGCTTTCTTAACGCAGATAGTTGAGGGAGTTTGGGATTAAAGTGAGGATAATTTTTTGATTCATGCAGGAGGCCTAATATTCAGGATATCCTGTAAGCGCTCAAACTTGGTTTAATAGGAGCGCTCGCAGTGAATGTAAAAATAAATCTCTTGTAAGATAACAAGAGATTGGTATTTATAGGCTTAGGGAATACAGACAATCTCAATCTACTGCTCTGGATTGTCTAAATGGTGACAGATTTATGACACTGATGCGATCGCGGATGTTAATCCATCCAGGAAATATCGAAGGAATTTTGAGTTGTTGTAGTTTCAGGAAAAGGGGCTAGCAGTTTTCAGTAGCTCGTCTTTATGCCAGCAATCAAATAGAAAACCTTAGACACGATTACTTTTGTTGCTCCTCAGTAAGGAAAAGATTGAGAGTATTTAGAATTTCAACAACCCCACGAGCGTCTTCTCGAGCACCAGACTCTTTTGGTGAGTACCATTCAGTAAACAAGCAGTTACCAGGTCTGCTCAAAACAGGTCGCATCTGACTGCTGACAATTTTGTCGCTTTGAAATGTTAGATAGCGTGCTTCAAGGACAACACCCGTGGCTGGTCCACCAAGCCTACATATAGGACCCCCAGCGCCAGTACTTTGTTGTATTCCGCCGGATAAAATATCATAACTGAAACTTCGCCGCAGAGCTTTTAGTCTGTCGTAGATACTCTCAGGTATCTTAATGAATTGATCGTTAATAGAGAGAGAAAACTGTTCATCACTCGACGAGATATTGGGGTCGATGTGATTTCCATAAACCTTAATTTCTTTTGTGACCGTGTTATCAGATTTGTACTTGAGATTTAAAAGCAATGTTTCTTCAGCCAAGACTATCTTGGGGAATAGTACTAAAACTGATATTACAAATGACCTTATAAGTGCTTTCATTATTTGCTTATGATATTGCCAAAACTATTAATGGAAGTTGGACTCAACAAGTCGCTTTAATCACTACGTTGTCAGAGGCTAAAGCTTCGTCACTATTATTAGCAAGTGCAAACCCACTGAGCATCAAAGAGGAAACAGGTATAGCAAAAGGCAGAAGGAAGAGGGCAGAGGGCAGAAGGTTTATTACTGGTACTTGGTCATTTCAGTCATTAAATCTGTCAAGCACCTTTATGGCGATAGCTATAGAGGCAGCGCTGTTGGAAGGCGTGCGATCGCAATCCAGACCAATGTTGATAGCAGACGAGCCAGGATGCTGCCACCGTGAAGCAGTCAGAAACGTTGATGTAATTTTGAGAACTAAGGTTCCCAGAAATGACGATTTGCTAATTGAATACAAGGGAAGTAATAAGCAACGGCTTAGGATAGCTATAGCGATCAATATCCAATAGAGAAACCAAAATCGTGAGTTCTGGAGTCAGTTCAATAGCCATGATTGGTTTGTACTCTTTGCCGCCTTGTTATTCAATCAAAAGAGAATTGACGGTAGAAACGCCCCTCTGGGCTGGCTATAGAGACCGAGACTCATCAACGTCATTGGCTGCACGACACGTAGTCCGTGCTGCAAGCACCAGCGGAATAGTTGACTATTGCGCGTAGGCAGCAGAAACCCTGGTCCTTCAAAGGATTTTGCTGCACCAATTAGCGCCTTCAGGTCTTCATTGCTTTCGCCCACAGCATGACCGAAGAACCCAATTAACGTGGCATATCCTGTGATGCGCTCTCCATGCTCAACAACGGTCGCCGTGCCCTGTTGAACCGCCTGATGCAGTTCTCGACCGCGAGCGAAGCCGTGAACCTGCTGACAGAGGCGATTACATGCCTCTAAATCCGCTTCGGTTGCTACCCGGACGGGATAACCTGGGATTTCGAGTCCCAATGCTGCTCCTTGTAAATTGGACAGTGGCTCTTGCACATCAAATCCAAGTTTTGTATAAAGCGACAAAGAACGGTTATGAAATGCCGCTTGAACCAGACGTACACCAGCAAGCTGCTGCTGTTGCGCCCGCTCCAGTACCGCTTCCATCAGACGGCGGCCCAAGCTAGCATTTTGAATGCTTGAGGCAACTGATATCGGACCGACACCGCCAATAACCGACTCTTCCCACAGAAAGTTGCTACCCACAATCTGCCCAGCCACCTCGGCAACTACCGAGTAAACATCTGGGCGAGAAAACAGCCACGATATCATCCCTTGAACTACTTCAGACGATTGAAAATCCGGTGGGAAGTTGTGCTGCTGTGAAATTGTCTTGAACGCTTCATAACAGATATCGCCGCAAGCCTGAGCATCGGCAGGACTGCCAGCCCGTAGCTTGAAAGTCTCGTCAGCGATCACAGTTAAGTTTTCCATTTTGGTTTTTATCTCCGGGCATCGACTCAGGTAGGTTGATTGATCAGAGCTGATAATGTCTCTGGATTCAGAGCTTGGAGCCTACTTTCCGGAGGTGAAATACAAGAAATAAAAATTTCTAGCGGCTACTCTCCTACAGTTGATGTAAATATCGCTTGGAGCTTTTTGTAGAGCTGAGGGTTTACTAGGGCGGCGGGAAAGCCTCATCCCTTCATGGGTGAGGATGCTCATCCGTCCGCCGCCGTTAGTCGTTAATCGTTAGTCGTTCGTCGTAAATAACAACTATCAACTAACTGAATCTCTGCTCCTCTGCTCCCCCTGCTTTTCAGCATTTTATGTTTAATTAGGTG
Source organism: Aphanothece sp. CMT-3BRIN-NPC111 (assembly GCA_019359765.1). Classification (GTDB taxonomy): domain Bacteria; phylum Cyanobacteriota; class Cyanobacteriia; order Cyanobacteriales; family JAHHGU01; genus JAHHGU01. The sequence continues at coordinate 42,991 of JAHHGU010000005.1, read as the reverse complement.
CAGCTACTTAAGTTACTTGATGCCGACAACCATTGAGTCAGGCCCTACTAAGTGTTCGACGTAAGTTTCTCGAAATCCTGCTTCATGCATCCAGTTGCGGCAGTCTTCACCTGTGTAGTCGAAACCTCCTGGCGTCTCAATTAGCATATTTAGGCTCATTAATAAACCAAATGTATTCTTTCGGCGCTCATCATCAATTAATGCCTCGTAGACTATTAACGCACCACCATCAGGAAGTGCTTCATATGCCTTAGCAATTAACATATGCTTCTGTTTGAGATTCCAGTCATGCAGAATATGACCCATAACTATCACATCTGCGGTTGGCAGGGGATCTTGGAAGAAGTCACCTGCCCAGAAGTGCAAGCGATCGCTCAATCCAAAAGAAGCAACATATTGCTCGTAAATGGGGCGAACTACTGGCAAATCAAACCCACTCCCACGTAGATGCTGGTGATGGAGGGTAATTTGCACAGGCAATCCTCCTTGAGCTGTACCGACATCGATAAAAGTCTGATAATTCTGCCAGGGGAATTTCTGCGCGATCACTTGTGCTGTACCGATACTGATCCCAGTCATGGCTGACAGAAACTGTTGGAGACGACTGGGATCGCTGTAGAGAGTACCGAAGAAGTTTTCCCCGGTTTTAGCTTCATTTTGCGGTTGACCAGTACGCAATCCCTCCGTAAGCGAACCCCAAAACGGATACAGACGCGCATTAGCCATCTCCAAAAGACCTCCCATGTAAGAAGGTTTTGAGCGATCGAGAAATAAGTTCGTTTCCGATGTATTCGAGTAGCGATCACCGTGACGATCCAACATCTTTAAGGCGACAAGCGCATCAAAGAAATCTCGTGCACTACGAGGGTGAAGCTTAAGACGTTCAGCCAGTTCGTTAGCATCCAGGGAACCCTGTGCCAACTCAGTAAATAAACCGAGTTCAACTGCGCTCAGTAGTGTTTTGGAACCCCAGAACGCCATACCCAATTCCAGGATCTTGTCTGGTGCTGGGCGATCGTTGCTCGAAATTTCTCCACTATAAGTACTCTCAGCGGGAACCTCGGAACTTATCATATTTTCTGTATCGCTTGAATAACCTTCTACTTGTGAGGATTTATCTGGGTGTGACATATATTTTCTCTAATGCTGATAGCTACAAGTTTTTAAAACTTAATTTTGCAAATCTTTGACACTCCCATTATCCCCTAAAACCTTAGCTACTATGCCTTTATTTCTATCTGGGGTGATTGAGGGCGAGCGCATCCCTGCTAAGGATACGCGCTCGCCCTCATTATTAATGAACCAACTAAAGCCTTACGCCAGCTAGCTTTCTTCCTTAAGCTGCCATTTGGGGTAATATCCCGCTTCTGGCACTCATTTTTAAGGTCTTTTAGGGAAAATCTGTAGAATTCTGCTGTATGGGCTGTTTATCGGGCTTTTTTATGTGATGATCTCGCTATCTAGATTCTTGATAACTAATTTTCAATAACATGACTAGGATTCCTGTCTTCCGTGCTGGTAGTCAATTGGTAAAAGTTCGTTTCATAATGCTATTGTCACTCGCTACATTGGTTGGTAGTACCTATGCTGGTGTCAATCTAGTTCAACATTTTGGCCAGTCTCTAGGTGATGGTGGAGTGTTAAAACCACTACCAGAGCGGATAGCTCTGGGTGCTTTTGTTTTTAGTCTCGGTGCTGTCTTTGCTGGTAGTATGTGGCTATATGGCAAATTTTACGTAGCTAGTATTGACTTTGATAGCCGCGAACAGAAACTTTACCTGAATACGGTAGAATTTTTTGGCACTAAACGCCATGCGATCGAACTCTCAAATATCCTCGACAGTAGCGAGCATGCAGGGCAATTAGACTTAACCGCTTTCGACCCCTCTTCAATATCTGTAAATGCACCTTGGAAGTCAGTGCGTTTAAAAGGGTGGAAATGGAGTTTAATTATCGATGCTCAAGGTAAAATTTTGCATCAAGAGTTATTTGAAAAGCTTTTTTAGGAAGGTTTTAGCTATGAGGTGTTTTAATATCAGATTGAATTTAGAAGATAAACACCATGCTTGAAATTATCTAACAAGCTAATTAGATAATATTTTTAGTGAATATTTTATAGTAAGTTAACTATAACACAAGTAACTAATTATTGATACAAATTATTTTTCATGCCAAATATTTATCCAACATCACCATTAACCAAGCTTTAAGTTATTCATTTGTCAAATAAGGTTTATTTTAAGGGCAGATTATTACCTACAAAACCCCATTTGCCGTCCTGATAAACAGCTGCCAGCCCTTCAGAAAACTTCGTAGCTACATCAAATTGAGGCGCGATCGTAAACTTGCCAGTTTTGTCAATAAAACCCCATTTACCACCCTGAGCAGCTGGTGCTAGTCCCTGCACAAATTGGTCTGTTTCTTCAAACTGCGGTGAAATAAAGATATTACCTGTTTTATCGATGTAACCCCACTTACCCGCCTGATTAATTGCTGCGAGTCCTTCAGAGAATTTAATCGCCTGGTCAAACTGAGGAGAGATGATCATCTTTCCTGCTTTATCGACATAGCCCCATTTTCCCTGCTGCTGGACAGCGGCTAGCCCTTCAGAAAAAGGAGTACAGTCATTAAACTGGAGTGGGATAGCAACTCTACCTCTATTGTCGATGTAGCCACATTTATTAACTTGCCTGATGGCTGCTAAACCTTGAGAATACGGAAGTGTCGCCTCAAATTTGGGTGGAACAATAAACTTGCCTGCTTTATCAATAAAGCCCCATTTCTTGCCCTGCTGAACCTCAGCCAATCCCTCAGAAAAAGGCATAGCGGGAAAAATCTGGGCATCAAACTGTGGAGGAATAATAAACTTGCCAGTTTTGTCAATGTACCCAGTTTTACCACCCTGCCGGACGGCTGCTAACCCTTCGGAAAATCCGCTACAACGCTCAAATTGTAAGGGGATGGCAACTTCACCTGTTTTACTGATATAACCGCATTTGCCAGTGAAACCGCCCAGTTGCACATCTAGCAGCCCCTCAGAGAACGAGCCAACAATATCAGGTGCTTCCTCTCCCTCGCCATTGTCAGGTCCAACCCTAAATTGGGGAGGAATGATGAACTTACCAGTTTTGTCGATAAAGCCCTTTTTGCCCTGTAGTTCAACTTTAGCCAGCCCATCAGCAAATGGGTAGACATCATCAAACTGAGGAGCGATCGCCAGCTGTAGAGTTGCCTTGGTTGCAAACATTTGCTTAGATGTTACCTCGGCGGAAGCTTCTTGACTCTGAGAACAAGTATTTATACTCAGTAGTAAAAATCCACTAGATAAGACAGCTGAACTGAGGGGGTGTATGCATCTTTTGTTCATAAGCGAAATTTCTCTACGTTGCGGATAATCGATTGAAGAATTATCGTTGTTTTTTCCCTCGAGTAAACCACTTCTGCGTCTACCAAGTGTCCTAACGTCAGGACAGCAGAACGTCGCACGTTCTCATCGGGGTCGGACATTAAGGCGATCGCTTCTTGACAGCGTTCCACCTGATTAAGATAGCGTAGTGTTGTCACTGCTGCTTCCCGTAACTGAGCATTTTCCGACTCAAAGAACGGTAGCACGTAGGGCAAAGACTGAGCATCGTGAATCTTCCGCAACAGAATTAACACATTCAATTGCATATTCGCGTCATTTCGATGCAGTGCATCTAGCAGTAGCAACAAGTGATCGGGAGTGACTAATTCGCCCAAGGCGGATAGCGCTTCTTCCCGAATCCCCACTTTGTCGAGCGAAATAGTGTTATTTAAAAAGAATGCCATAGTCAAACGCCGAAGACAAGGCATAAAACCCAGTTTGTCGATAGATTTTTTGTATTTATAGATAGATTTCTTGAATTGAAGCTGTTCAGATTTGCAGGACATGACGCAGGCACGCTATATATAGTGTGCTCTAACTCAGCTGTTCAGCCTTTAAATTTCTGGCGCTATTTTAGCCAGTCAATGGCTTCAGCCTCTAAAATACTCAGTTTAAATACTTAACGAAACTTCAAAAAATCTTAGGCTGCAATAACGCTCTATTCCTTTATAGGGGAGAGATTTAGCAAGGGTAAGGGGAAATGAGGCTCAAACCCAGTTGCAGTAATAAAACTACAGTTAAAAGCAACCTACGGCAAAATAAAAGGGTGGTCAATACTGGAGCAGCTATGTCTAAGCGCAAAAAGCACAATCTCCAATGGCTCAAGGAAACCCTAGAGCTAAAAGAAGACCACAACTGGAAATCAAAGCCAGGAACTCGAATCTTTGTGGCAGGGCGAGGTGCGTTGCGCTTCGATGTCCCCCAGGATTGGCATTTTGAACCGGATGAGAAGTCATTCCGGTTTCTAGACAAAAAGCCACCGCAGGATGATGCTCGCTTAGAAGCTTCCTTTAATTTATTACCTCCTGGCAACTGGGCAGATTTTCCGCTGGTTCCGCTATTAAAGAAGCTGGTTCGAGAGGATGAGCGGAATGCAATTGAGCAAGGAGAAATTATTCAACTCAAGCGCCAAACTGCCCGCATCGTTTGGGCGCAAATCAAATTTATTGACCCTGAAGAAAACCGCGAAGCTTATTCCCGAATCTGTATTGGGCTAGGTTCTGGAGTTCAGTGTCTGGTTACTTTTGAGTACTGGGTGGACGATGCGGAGCGTATGATTCCTGTATGGGACACAGTTATGGAATCTTTAGTTTTAGGGCTTTATATCCGCGATCCTAGAACAGGATTCGCATTACCCGACTAGAGGTTGGGAAGTAGACAAGCGCGATACGTGCAATAAAAACTGGCTGACACGAATTCCCTCTCTATTGACGCTGGCGATCGCACAAAAGCGGGGCGCGCTTCGCCTCAAGACACCCTTTCAGGTTGATAGTGAGGTGATCGAAAATTAGCTTTGGGTTCGTCTTGCTTTCCTAATCGCTTTCTCGGTCATCCTCCTCTGCTCAAATTACAAAACTGTAATTCAACAGGAAGCAAACTGTCATTTTGAATGAATTTAATAAAACTGTAAATACTTTGCAGGCAAATAGGATGAAAAACAACGCTCGTCAAGTCAGTCGGCTTCTGAATCGAAGAGAGGCACTGGCTCTATTTAGGGTAGCGGGAACGGCAATGCTTGTTATATTCATACCTAGAAAGTTTAGCTCCGCACAAGCATCCTCAAGTGTACCTGCCCAAGCATCATCTACCGCAAATCCTACAAAGTTGCCTGGGTGTGTTGTCAGTCCGCAGCAGACCGAAGGACCTTATTTTGTAGACGAGAAGCTCAACCGCTCTGACATCCGCTTTGATCCCTCAGATAATTCAGTAAAAGACGGCGTGCCACTCCAACTGACGCTGCGCGTCTCTCAGGTCAGTAGTAATGGCTGCTTACCACTCGCAGGGGCGAGCGTGGATGTTTGGCACTGTGACGCAGTAGGCATCTATTCAGGCGTAACAGACCGGAGTTCCAGTACCGTTGGCAAAAAATTCCTGCGCGGCTATCAAGTGACGGATGCAAATGGAACCGTCCGGTTTACAACTATTTATCCAGGTTGGTACCCAGGCAGAACAGTCCATATCCACTTTAAGGTACGGACGAACGCAACATCAGGGCAGAATTATGAGTTTACATCCCAGTTGTACTTTGATGACTCGATCACCGATCGGGTATATGTACAAGCACCCTACGCTAGCAAAGGACAGCGCAGACAGAAGAATACTGAAGACAGGATTTTTAGAGATGGTGGAGAGCAATTGTTGCTCACGCTAACTGAAACCAGCCAAGGTTACGCAGCAACATTCGATATTGGGCTTCAGACAGCTTAAGTGGCACGGATATTTTGGCTAGTCACAACAAAGCTTGTTAGTAGTATTAGTCGCCATAACGCCACACCCTTTCCAAAGCGATCGCACTTTGGGTAGCTTTCATCATGAGCATGGCGCGATCGCCTAACGTGCGTAGCTTGATGTGCAAAAGTCTAAACCCATTGCACAGGATCTAGTTGATAGTAGCGTTGTAGTTGCTCATAAAGTGCCGGATGCTTTTTCAGCAATTGCTGCGGTTTTTCAAAGAAAGTTTCCGTCGCTACGGCAAAAAATTCTGCGGGATTGGTTGCGCCATAGCTATCCATTACCGTCTTGACGCCTTCTTCAACATCATTGCAGAGTTGTTGATATTCTGCTGCCATCACCTGCGCCCAAATCGGATAATCTGAGTGGCGCTGCAAAATAGGAACACCCTCAGCTTTGCCATCTTCTTGATCCAACTGATGGGCGAATTCATGAAGCACAACATTACGCCCATCTCTCCAGTTGTAAGTATCTCGCTTTACCTGTTCCCAAGACAACACTAATTGGTCATTTGTCCAGGATTCTCCCAGCCTTGCCACACGCTTTTCCTCGACGACATAACCACCAATAGCACTCGTCTCATTAGCAAGATAAGCGCTGGGATAAATTAGAATTGAACGCAGTTTAGGGAAATACTTTCCTCGCTCATTGAGCAGGAGCAAGCAGCTGACCGCAGCAACTATCAGCTTTATTTCCTCCGTTACCTGTAATCCTCCACAGCCAATAAATTGTTTTTCCGCTAAGAACACTTGAATGTGCCCTTGAAGTCGTCGGCGTTCAAATGGAGAAAGATGGGGGGAAATCGGAAGATTATTTTCAATAATGGCATTCCAAAGCGGAGGGAAGGAACGATGCTTGAGACGGTTTCGCCGCCGTTTAATTATGATGGGATTGATTAATATTCCAGCGATAACCAGCCCAATGATGAGAAAGGCAATAATTGTTTCAACCATTGACTTATAAGCACTTTACGCTCTTTGATAACCTCAGATTGCTAGGAAGCGATCGCGCCTTCTACCTTAAGCTTAACCAAGCCAAATCAGCCCTCACACCGCCACGACTAAGCTTAAGCTCGCCATCGCTATAAAAAAAGCGGGCTACTGCCCGCTTTTTGGAAAATATAGCCCTATTTAAAAGGGAGAGGTTTAGACGTTAGCTATAACTTCTGCCGGAGGATGAACAACGCGCTTAGCTAAGCCGAGAGTTTCCAATGCCTTGATAGCCCACCAAGTCATATCTAATTCCCACCATTTCCAACCTGCTTTCGCCACATTAGGATAAGCGTGGTGGTTGTTGTGCCAGCCTTCGCCATAAGTCAGAAGCGCTGTCCACCAGAGGTTGCGGGAGCCATCTTCAACTTCAAAGCGGCGATCGCCTCTCATGTGACTGGCAGAGTTAATCAACCAGGTGCTATGCCACAAAATCACCGCTCGTAGGAAGGTTCCGTAAATCACGAAAGACCATCCTCCCAATGCGTATAGCAGTACGGCAACGGGAATTTGCAAAGTTAAGAAATAGCGATCGAGCCAATTGTAATAGCGATCGCGCGCCAGATCTGGAGCATACTTCTGATACGTTGCCCGGTCAAAGAACTCAGCGCGAGGATAGAATATCCAAAGCATATGGCTCCACCAGAAGCCCCGACTAGCGGCGTATGGATCTTTGTCTCTATCCTCAGTATGCAAGTGATGCTGGCGATGTCCAGAGGCCCAAAACACCGGGCCTCCCTGAAGGGCTAGCGCTCCAATCGTCGCGATAATGTATTCTAACCACTTCGGCACCTGTAAACTCCGGTGAGTGAGCAGGCGATGGTACCCCAAGCAAATACCGATGCTGCCAAACAACCAATGGAGGAAAATCATCACGCCCAAGGCAGACCAGGAAAAGAACCAAGGTGCCAGCAGTGCCAAAGCATGAATCGTCCCGAAAAAGGCGACATTCGTCCAGCTCAGTTTCAGCGACTCTGAGGACATTTGTCCAGTTCTTGTCAAATTTGTCGTCGTCATAAACCTTCTTTTTTCAGAGCCTTGCATCCTGTCGTACTGCCTGATTCAGGAGTTGCTTGTGCTTCCCCACCTCTAGCCTTTGGGCTGTGTGCGATCGCCGAAGGCGGGTCTTCGACCATCGCGTAGCGTGCCGTAGGCATATCGCTCCTGGGAAGATCGTTACATTACAGCAGAGCCAAAAATGCAAGTATTGCTTACATTTCCAAGATAACAAATTTTCTTTTAGACTGCAAGTGGTACTTGCAAATTAATTTTATGCCCGCTCAACGCAAATCCACTCGGCAGCGTCTTGTGCAAGCAGCACTTGAACTGTTTGCGGCTCAGGGTGTGACGGAGACAACAACTCGCCAGATTGCTGAATTGGCAGATGTGAACGAAGTCACGTTATTCCGTAACTTTGGGAGTAAACATGGCTTGCTTCTGGCTGTGATTGAGGAGGCAGAGGTTTTTACGCAACTTGGGGAAAATTTGGGGCAGCAAGCCACTCAAATTCGTGGCTTTGCTCAAGCACTACAAGCCTATGCGGATGGTTATCTGCAAGCGCTGGAGAAAGTTCCAGAGTTTGTGCGATCGCTGGTGGGAGAGGCGGGACACTATCCAATTGAAAACCAGCAAGCGATCGGGCGAGGGCTCACTCAGATACATCGCTACACGATTCAATATTTGACCACAGCTATGTCGCAGGAGCAGATCTCTAACCCAGAGGCTATGCCAACGCGACTCTCGACCCAAAAGCTGGCAAGCTTACTCAATACTTTGCTACTAGGCTATGCCGCGATTGAATTTACAACTAAATTTCATGAACTTTGGCCAGATCGGGAGACATTTATCGCCGATTTAGTAAAGTTGTTTCTCCCCAGTGAATATATTGAGGCGATATCCCCAGAGCAAACTAGCAGTTTAGCAATAGTAGAGTCCAGCAGGAGCCAGCTCAGAGGAGAGGTGATAGATATACCTGCTCCTTTAGTGCGAGCGATTCTGCAAAAGGCTCGTAAGTCTAGCTCTCAAGACTATGCTCTAGTGTATTTGTTGTTTGGTGCTGGCCTTAGAACAAACGAAATCGTTACTCTGGAGCGATCGCACTCTATTTATGATAATCACCAACATCTGCTGCAAGTGCCCCAGGGGGCGATTCGTCAAGTTCCCCTAAATCAATGGATTATGGGATATCGTTATGGTTCCTACACTAAAAATCCCCTCACCCAATGGCTGAAGATTCGCAAGGACGATCAACCAGCACTATTTATCAACGAGACTGGGCAACCGATGTCTGAGGTAGAGGTACGTATGCGCTGGCAGGATATCGTTGCTGAGATTATCACACCATCAGGGCATCCTCCTGCGATTGAACAAGCTCAACAAACTTGGTGTGTTGAGATGCTGATGCGGGGAATGAATCTAGAAGGATTAAGTATCCTCACTGGCTATAACCAGGAACAATTGCAACCTTATGTGCTAAGAGCGCAAGAAAAGGCGGCTTTGGAACAAGCGATCCGATTAGATCGAAGTCCAAGCAGTAAAACTGATGGTGTTGGTTGATGGGGGTGAGTGGGAATGCCTCCGGCTTAGCAGTGTGATCGCCGAAGGCGGGTCTTCGACCATCGCGTAGGGTGTGCGTAGCACATATCGCAATAGCGTCTACTTGTAGCTAATACCAACCTATAGCAATCCCATATTATATAAACAGCTTGCAACTAAGTATTTTTTGGAGATTCGACATCATGTGGCTTGTCACTATCACCTGTTCAGGTAACGCATGGAAACGTCATGCCACTGAATTTCTAGCTTTTGCAGACAAATATCCTAACGAGTGTGTCTCTTCTAAAAAAGCGCCCGATGGTGAACGCTTCATGGAATACAAGATTGAGGATGTGGGGGATGCAGAAGCCTTTCAGGAGGAATGTCAAGGTCTTGAAGGCTTCAGCGCCTGGTTTGAATCACTGTAGCTCGACGCGATCGCTGGGCTAAGTGCGTAGCACGTATCGCACTCTTAATCCCTGCTTGCGATCGCACTGAACACTAAATCGAGGGTAAATTATCCTGAAAGAGTAGTGGTTTCTATATTTCAACTATGAGTGTCCTCATCTCTGACGAAACCCTTCGCGCCTGCCAAATGGAAGCAGCCGAATTTAAGCAGGAAATTGCGCTGCTGCTATTTCAAGCAGGTCGGCTAACTATTGGTCATGCCAGTTACTTGGCACAGATGTCACCTAACGCTTTCCGGGAATTGCTCAAACAGCGACACATACCACTATATGTCTACGACGTTGAAGACTTCGAGCTAGATCTTAAAAACCTGCGGGAATTAGAGCGTTTGTGATAGTCATTAGCGATACTTCTGTCTTTACTAACCTGACGGCAATCGGACATTTTTACTTCACCTAGGAACTTAGGGAGGATGTGCGATCGCACATTATCAGTAGCGTAGTAACCCAAAAAGCTCTTGTGCATACAGCCTCCCTCACCTTTCTGCCTGTGTAGTGCTGCTGTGTTTGTTAAACTCAGGATATGAGTTTCAACGGTTGTAGTGGGAATGTACATCCTAGCTTACTAAGTTACAAATATGTATCTAAAAAGATTGCATCTCGAAAACATTGGTCCAATTAGTGAATGTAGCTTTGAATTACCATTCCACGAGAATGGTAATCCTAAACCAGTCATTATTGTAGGAGAAAATGGAACCGGCAAGAGTATATTACTATCCTTTATAGTTAATTCTATTATTATTGGAAAACAGCTTATATTTGATAATACTGAAGTTGAGCATGGTAAAACTTACAAATATAGAAGCCCCAGCTATATTAAAAGCGGAAAAACATATTATTATTCTAAAGTAATGTTTGACAATGAATTGCAATGTATAGAATGGCAATTGCTAAATACAAAAAAAGAAGTTGAGAACCAACTTCAGTATGTTCCAAACAATCAGGACTGGGACAAAATACCAGAAGAAGAATCCTCGTTATTTTGGACAAATTTTGATGCAAAAAGGAATGATTTAAGAGAACTACTCAATAAAAACTGCTTGCTCTACTTTCCTGCAAATCGGTTTGAAGAACCTGCATGGCTAAATTTGTTGAATCTCAAGGCGAGAGCGGAATACTCAGAGCTTAAAAGCATTCAAAACTTTTCTAATAGAAGTATTGTTCATTATGCTCCTCTAAAATTTAATCAGAACTGGATTCTCGATCTTCTACTTGATAGGAGTATATTTGAACAAACTATCACTAGAAGAGTGGCTTCTATAAACGGCCAAAACGTATTATTGAATCATTTTGAAGGATACCAAGGTAATTGCTCAAGAATTTATGAATCAATTTTACAATTAATGAAGATTGTTATGCAGACGGAAGATAATCTTAGATTCGGTATTACCAATAGATTAAGCCGAATGATTTCAATAGTCCGCAACGAACAGCCGTGGATTCCAAATATTTTTCAGCTTTCAACAGGGCAGACTTTAGTACTAAACTTATTTCTCACGATTATGCGTGATTATGACCTTTCAGAGGCAAATTTTGAGTCATTAAGTGAAGTACGGGGTCTTGTTATTATTGATGAGATAGAGCTTCACTTACACTCTAACTTTCAATATCAAGTCTTACCGAGTTTGATAAAATTACTTCCAAAAGTTCAGTTTATAATTACATCCCATTCTCCATTATTCGTTCTGGGGTTAGAAAGAGAATTGACTAATAAGGGTTTCTCTCTTCGTGAAATGCCAGATGGAGAGGAAATATCTGCTGAGAGATTCAAAGAATTTGGAGAAGCTTATGGATACTTTAGAGAAACAAAATTTTATGAAGAAGATATTCGTAAAGCGCTCGAAGAAGCTCAAAAACCTATTCTTTTCGTTGAGGGAGATTACGACATTAGATATTTAATCAAAGCTGCAAAAGTTCTGAATAAGCATGATTTATTGACCAACTTCTCTTTGAAGGATGGTGATGGCTTTGGAAATCTCGATAAAATTTGGAATCCACTGAAACAATCACCAAAATTAGCAGAAGTAGTACCCCAAAAAATTGTCCTATTGTATGACTGCGATACGCAGAAGCAGGATGCAGAGAAAGGAAATGTCTTTAAGAAAGTCATACCAACTCAAACTGGCACACCTATTAAAATAGGAATAGAGAACCTTTTTCCTTTAGAAACAATAGAAAAAGCAGAAGCTTACAAGAGAGCATTTATAGATTATACTCCAGAGATAAAAAAGATAAATCGGGGTCAGGAAGTCGTAGTTCCCGAAAAAAAGGAAGTAAATAAGGATGAAAAGGGTAATCTTTGTAATTGGCTGTGTGAAGTTGGGACACGAGAAGATTTCGTGAATTTTGAATGTATTTTCACATACCTAGAGCAGGTAATTAAAGATTCTTCTTCTTGATGAAAAGCTTGTTACAGAGCAGAGTGTTATCCCAAACAAAACCTCCTCAATTTTCTATCTGTGTCGTGTAAGTTTGGGTAAGATAAACAGCAGGTGCGATCACGTCTCCAATATAAGGGTTGGCATAGTCTACTGGCTAAATTTTGCTCTCATAGTAACTGTTTGACTTATCATCAAGCTAGAAAAGGGTTCGATCTGTGCTTTGCGATCGCACTACAGTTAGACTGTCTCACCACTACTTACTTGAGGCATCGCTTCAATAAGCGCCCGAAGCACCTTGTTTACTGCTTCCCGTGTTGAAAACACCTCGGCAACATCCTCATCCAAAACAACGACCGTCAGCTTTGGCTTTCCACTTCGATTTCGATTTATAAAGCGGTTAGGCTTTGCCTTTTTGTAATCGAAGCGGTATTCCGGCAAAAGCTCATCTTCAGAGTTTGAAGGTTGATCAAAAGGCGTTTTGCTCATAATTTTCACGCTCCCTACGAGTGGCGAGACGGGCACTAATGATACGGATTGCATTTGGATAGACTGGGATAATAATACGTTCCATAGCAAACCTTAAATCAAATAATTTAAATTGCTCTAATTACTATTACAATTCTGCGGCTTGAAAAATCGCATCAGTTGTCAAATCAAGTTCAGGGAAAATGCCAGACTCCAATCGCTGACCTGCAATAAATCGCTGCAACTGATACTCTCCTTCAATTAACTGACATACTGAAATCGTTGGTTGCTTAGGCTTACCAATGTAACGAATTGCACCCAAAGCACGGGAATCGACAATCCAATATTCACTAATTCCCATTGCTTCATATTCCACTAATTTATGTGCATAATCATCCTGCCAATTGGTGCTGACAACTTCGATTACTAAAGGAACAGTCTTACCATACTGAATAGTTGATGCTTTCTCCCAAAGTGGTTCCTCTGCAAGCAAAGTTTTATTTAATATCACAACATCTGGTCGATATCCATAGTCGGGTAAATTCGGCTTTAATAAGCAACTTCTGGGAATAGTGTAGGGCAATTTTAGCTTACGAATCTCCAGTGTTAATTCTTCAGCTAAGAATCCGCCAACAAGTTCGTGTTGACCAGTAGGCTCCATCTCGATAACAATTCCATTATGTAGCTCATACTGTCTGCCGTTTTCTGGATGCCATTCCAGAAAATCTTCAAAACTCATGCGTTCAGGTAATGCTTGAATCATAGTGAACGCCTTATCTTTACAAATAAGAGTTGTTACTTCAGATTAGCACTCGCGATCGCCAACAGTGTTCGCAGATGTAAAATTGAACTCTATCTGGCTTCTGCACCTTTTACCCCCATGTATTGCGACTACCTGGTACAAATCCTGACTGCGCGTGTGTACTATGTTGCCCAGGAAACGCCCTTGGAGTATGCTCCAAATTTATCTGTGCCACTAAATAATCAACTTCTGCTCAAGCGGGAAGATATGCAGTCTGTCTTTTCCTTCAAACTGCGGGGTGCTTATAACAAAATGGCGAACCTGCCTGAGGATATGCTGGCGCAGGGTGTAATTGCCGCATCTGCTGGAAACCATACCCAAGGAGTTGCTCTAGGTGCCAGTCGTCTGGGAACACAAGCGATTATCGTTGCCAATATTTCTCGTGCGGCTTGGGAGTAAGGGAAACTAGAGTGGCTAGTCAAACCAGAAGAACTGCTTCAAGCTACGATTGACTAGATGGCTGGAATAGTGCTTAAAGAAAATGAAGATAACAAGGGGAAACCTGCTGAAGTGGGTCGTAAAGAAGCAGCCTATCGTGGCTGCTATCGCGTCATAGTTATGGAGTTGGCTCAGTGGGGTATCCTGACTTCAGAATTTTATGGGCTAGATTGATATATTTGTCTTAAACTTTCATCTGTCCCACCCTCTAAGGTGTTCGGGCTTTTTTATGATATAGAAGGAGAAATTAGACGATGACTGCAAGAGAACGACTGATTCAGGAAATTGATCAAGCTCCAGATTTTCTGGTAGAAGAAGTTTTAGATTTTTTGCTGTTTTCCAAAGCCCGTAGAATTCAGCAGACGTACTCGGAAACACAGAAATACCTCCGACCATATGCGCTTTGTGCAGGGGAGTTTATAGTGCCATCTAACTTTAACGACCCATTACCTGATGAAATTCTTCGTGATTTTGAGAGCTAATTTTTAAAGGCATGCAACTCTTATTAAATACTCACATATTTCTTTGGTTCATCAGTGGTAGCGATCAACTATCAGCAGGCTTTAGGGAGAGCATCCAAAATCCTGACAATGAGGTTTATTTGAGTGCTGTCTCTGTATGGGAGTGCATCATCAAGTATCAACTCGGCAAACTACCGCTACCAGAATCGCCTGAAATCTATTTGCCCAAGCAACGCGAACGACACAAAATTGATAGCCTCAAAGTTAATGAGGCAAGCGTTGCTCAGTTAATCAAGTTGCCATCACTACACCGCGATCCATTCGACCGTTTACTCATCTGCCAAGCTTTGCAGCACAACTTAATAATCGTGACTGCTGATGCAGCTGTTATGGCTTATCAAATGGCTCAGTTCTTGAAATAGCTTATTCAGGACTTAAGCAAGCCTTCTTTAAATAAGAGGAGTTGGGTCAACAGTGTCTACGGAATGGAGCCACCAATAAAGTAAGATTTTCTTTACATCCGCCATCTGCTAACCCCTTAACCCCATGTATTGCGATTACCTGGTACAAATCCTGACTGCACGTGTATATGATGTTGCCCAGGAATCGCCCCTGGAGTATGCTCCAAATTTATCTGCGCGGCTAAATAATCAACTCCTGCTGAAGCGGGAAGATATGCAATCTGTCTTTTCCTTCAAGCTGCGGGGTGCTTATAACAAAATGGCGAACCTGCCTGAGGATATGCTGGCGCAGGGTGTAATTGCCGCATCTGCTGGAAACCATGCCCAAGGGGTTGCTCTTGGTGCCAGTCGCCTGGGAACGAAAGCGATTATCGTGATGCCAGTAACTACCCCTCAAGTGAAGATAGATGCAGTTAAAGCGCGTGGGGGCGAGGTAGTTTTACATGGGGATACCTACGATGATGCTTATGCCTTTGCCCGTAAACTGGAAACAGAAAAAGGCTTAACATTTATTCATCCCTTTGATGATCCGCACGTAATTGCCGGACAGGGAACAATTGGAATGGAAATTTTGCGGCAATACCAGCAACCTATCCATGCCATTTTTGTCGCAATTGGGGGCGGCGGATTGATATCTGGGATTGCCGCATACGTGAAACGGTTGCGTCCGGACATCAAGATTATTGGTGTTGAACCAGTGGATGCTGATGCTATGCATCAATCACTGAAAGCCGGACATCGGGTGCGCTTGCCTCAAGTGGGCTTATTTGCTGATGGGGTGGCAGTGCGGGAAGTGGGGGAAGAAACCTTCCGCCTGTGCCAGCAATATGTGGATGAGATCATTCTGGTGGATACAGATGCCACCTGCGCCGCGATTAAAGATGTATTTGAGGATACCCGATCGATTTTAGAACCAGCTGGTGCGTTAGCGATCGCAGGTGCCAAAGCATACGTCGAACGGGAACAAATCGAAGCACAAACTTTAGTTGCTGTTGCCTGCGGTGCTAACATGAATTTCGATCGCCTCCGCTTCGTCGCAGAACGAGCCGAGTTTGGTGAACGTCGCGAAGCCATTTATGCCGTCACAATTCCCGAACAACCGGGCAGCCTCCGCAAGTTTTGTGAATGTCTTGGCAGGCGCAATCTTACCGAGTTTAGCTATCGCATTGCTGATGAAAAAGAGGCCCATATCTTTGTAGGTGTGCAAATTCAAAACCGTGCCGACGCTGCCAAGATGGCTCAAGGTTTTCAAGCTTGCGGCTTCAAAGCCTTTGACTTAACCGACGACGAACTAACCAAATTACACTTACGCCACATGGTTGGCGGACGTTCTCCCCTTGCTCACCACGAACTACTCTACCGTTTCGAGTTTCCCGAACGTCCCGGCGCATTGATGAAGTTTGTCAGTTCCATGAGTCCCGATTGGAATATCAGTATGTTCCACTACCGCAACAACGGGGCAGACTACGGGCGAATTGTTGTGGGAATGCAAGTTCCTCCCCATGAAATGGAAGAGTGGCAGGCATTTCTTGATACCCTCGGCTATCGCTATTGGGATGAAAGCCAGAATCCAGCCTACAAGTTGTTTTTGGGTTGACACTCCCACGGTTACGCTTCGCTAAAACCGTAGGATTCTTGGTTCATAGACTCGCCGTTAGACGACAGGATTGCTCTGGGGTTCTCTATAAGACGTACTGTGATTCGTTCCGGTGCAGGGGGATTTTTGTGCCGTATTACTAAGAAGACGAAGCACTCACAGCACTGCAAGATCCTTAAAACAGCGACGTGACAACTCTATTCGAGCCGCTGCATCTTTTTCGTTGCGAATATCAATGTTAGTGGCAAAAAAGTAAACATTATTTCCTTTCTCTAAGTAACCGACATACCATCCAATTTCTGGCGTCACGTCGTCCGCAAAACCGACCCAACCTGTTTTCCCTCTGATTGTGTAGTCTGGAGTTTTCTCCATAATCATAATGTCTTTGACAATAGAGAGCGATCGCTCAGAAAAGGGTAAGTCGTTATTATAGAGACGACGGAGAAATTGAATTTGCTCTTGAGGTGTGATTCGTAGTTGTCCCTCTAACCAGAATTTATCAATATTGTCCTTGTCACCAATTTTTTGGTTGCCGTATCCTGCTTGAATCACCCATTGCTTCATTCGGTCGTACCCTACTCGACGGGCTAGAACTTGATAAAACCAGACTGCAGAAAGCTTAATTGCCTCTCTCATATTCAAGTCCCGGTTCCATTCAGAAACCGTTCTTTGAATTCCGTCCCAAGTGAGAACGGCAATTTCATCCGAAATGACCTTAGTTTCCAGCGAAATCAGGGAGTTGAGAATCTTAAATGTTGATGCAGGTAAAAAAGCCGTTGTATTGCGTTGTGGATTATGTTGAAAGACACGATCGTTGTTCAAGTCATAAATCATAATCGAACCCTCAACCCCCATATCTTGGAAGTGTCGTCCAAAATTAACGTTCTGAGCAGCAGCTACGGAGGCTGGAGGCTGAATTGCTGATTTTGGCAGAGTTGATGCTGGTTGCATCGTCTGAAATAGGATAAAGACAATGCAACTCAAAGAAACAAGAACAATACTTGTAAAACGAACTATTCGGTTCATAGTCCTCTGCGAGTTAGTGAAATCATAAGCAGCCTTGAACTACACTGACAGACTCTCGGATTTCGGAACTTGAGATGCGGTAACTGTCTAAATCCTGAGCCGAGATTATAAAATCGTGTCTAATAGAGTAAAATTTATGTTTCCATGACAAAGCAACAAAATCACTTCAGCCACCTCACAGCCATCGAAAGAGTTTATCTATCATTCCCGGCACGGTTTTTATTCGATAAAAGCTTGCTTGAAGGTAAACTTCTAGATTTTGGCTGTGGTTTTGGCAATGATGTTAAATTACTGGAACAAAAAAACTTTGATATTAAGGGGTACGATCCTTATTATTTCCCGCAATACCCTAATGATAAATTTGATACAATAATTTGTCTTTATGTTTTAAACGTTTTGTTTCCTGAGGAACAAGCTAATGTTCTTATGGAAGTTTCACATTTGTTAAAGCCAGGCGGTAAAGCATATTATGCCGTTAGGAGAGACATAAAAAAAGAAGGTTTTAGAGAACATTACATTCATAAAAAGCAGACATATCAATGTAGAGCTAAACTTCCCTTTAAATCAATTCACTTGGATGAATATTGTGAAATTTACGAGTATACTCATTACAATTATCAAAGAAACTCAACTAATAAGTGCATATTCTGCAATCCTCATAAAAATCTAATTTTACTGACAGAGTCAGCGACAGCTTACGCCATGCTTGATGGTTATCCAGTAAGCCAAGGTCATGCTTTAATCATCCCTAAACGTCATGTTGCTAATTATTTTCAACTACCATTTAAAGAGCAATCGGCTTGCTGGTTTATGGTTAACAAAGTTCAAGAGATTTTAAATAAAGAATTTCATCCTGACGGTTTTAATGTGGGGATGAATGTTAATAGAGCTGCGGGTCAAAGGATGATGCACGCAAATATCCACGTTATTCCTCGTTACAAAGGTGATGCCGTTGATGCTAGAGGCGGGATGAGATATGTAATTCCTAAAGGAAAAATTAGTAATTAGTGGTGAACAAGATTAAGAACCTATCCGAAAAGTGGTTTTAAGATGTTTTTAACCACAGATAAACACAGATGAACACAGATACCAGTAAGTATTGGACCACTGGAACGGATTTTGACAGATAGGCTCTAAGGGGAAGAGTGGAGTAAAGCTAAATCGCACTAAAATTGAGTTAAGTTCACCAGGTTTTTGTCTATTATGCAGACACCCCAAACCGAAGAAACAGCAGGAAGCTTGATGCCAAGCCTCTACGAAACCGATTTCTACGCTTGGACTCAGGAACAAGCTAAACTTTTGCGTCACCACCAATGGAGTCAGCTTGACCTGCCCAATTTAATCGAGGAGATTGAATCTTTGGGAAAACAACAGCGTGCGGAATTGAGAAATCGCTTAAAGGTTTTAATTGGGCATCTGTTGAAGTGGGAATATCAAACAGAACGACGAAGCCGTAGCTGGTTGAATACGATTCGCATACAACGTATAGATATCTTAGAACTACTTGAAGAGAATCCCAGCCTCCAGCCCTACCTGCAAGAAGTTCTTCAGAAAGCCTATATCACCGGAATGGCAATAGCTTCAGGAGAAACAAAGCTGCCACTAAAAATTTTTCCGCAAGATTGCCCTTACGCACTAGAAGATATATTGAGCGATCGCTTTTATCCGGGTGAAGCTGCAACTGATGAAATCATGGAATAATAGTTCCTATTCACTTCGCAGAAGAGGCTACCTGGATACCTGTGTTGCAGAACCGGGTTACCCAGAGATCTAAGTCGGGGGTAGGAATCATCGCCTTAACCTGATCTTGGATTTGTTCGGCTTGGGCGTTAGACTCTGCCAAGGCAAAAACTGTTGGACCAGACCCGGACATCATCGTTCCCAAAACGCCAGTGCTATGAAAAGCTTCTCGCAGTTGCAACACCTGGGGATGAGTTGGCAACACCACCCGCTCTAAGTCATTGTGAATCAAGCCCCCAATTTTTGCCCCATCCTTGTGAAAGATGGCGTTTACCAGTGGCCCAGAATGCACCCTGGAAGCGCGGGATTCTAAGCTTTTTACATCAGAAATATAGGAACTACCGAACTGCTGCCGATACATTTGGTAAGCCCAGGCAGTTGAAACTGTGAGGCTGCGGTATTTACCCAGCACTACATAAAGATGATCTAAATCCGGCAGGGGAGAAAGCTGCTCCCCACGACCTGTGGCGATCGCAGTTCCGCCAGCAATACAAAAAGGCACATCTGAGCCTAGCTTTGCTCCAAGTTCTTGCAATTCCGACTGGGTAAGCCCCAGTTTCCAAAGTAAATCTATCCCCACTAAAACAGCGGCGGCATTTGTAGAACCCCCTGCCAGTCCAGCCGCCACAGGAATCTGCTTGTTAATGGTAATCTCCAAACCGCCGTATTGAGCAAAGGCGGTAGGAAATTCCCTGACCATTAATTCTGCGGCTCGGTATGCCAGGTTGCTGTTGTCTAGAGGAACTTGAGGATTGTTGCAGTAGACGCGGATGATATCTGTGCTAATCGAACGCAAATAAATTTTATCGGCAAGGCCGATGCTTTGCAGTACCATCACCAGTTCGTGATAGCCATCCGCGCGATCGCCCAGGATTTCCAGATACAGATTGATTTTTGCTGGGGCAATTAGGGAGTAGGAGTGCATTTTAAAAGTTTTGAGTTTTGAGTTTTGAGTTTTGAGTTTTGAGTTTTAAGTTTTGAGTTTTGAGTTTTGAGTTTTAAGTTGTGGAGGTAGGTTTTGCTATATCTCAGCGTCCTCGTGGAAACTCTCGTCAACCTGCCTAAAATCACCACTTTCTAGTATGTTACTCAAGGCTACCCACTGGGAGACACTTAAATCTTCGCCGCGAGCTTGGGGGTTTATATTTAATTGTTCCAGTAATTGGGTGAGGCGATCGCGATCCACCATTCCTTTTAAATTATTTCGCAACATTTTGCGCTTCTCGCCAAAGCCTAGCTTCACCAACGTCTCTAGGGCTTTGGGGTCAAGTGCAGGTGTCCCCACCCGTCGGGGACGCAGGCGCACTACAGCGGAATCAACCTTGGGTGCTGGATAGAAATACTCAGCAGGAACCGGACATATTAACTCACACGACGCCAAATACTGCACCCGCACCGATAAGGCTCCAAAAGCTTTCGATCCTGGCTGAGCATACAACCGTTCTGCTACTTCTTTTTGCACCAGCAAGACAATAGAATCAAAGGGTGTAGGAGCGGGTGTGGCAATTTTACCTATTAGTTTCTCTAGAATCGGGCCAGTGATGTTATAGGGGATATTGGCAACAACTTTATTCAGCTTTTGGAAGGCTGGGAAGGCAGCTATATGGGCATCCAAATCCAGTGAAAGGATATCGCCTTGTAAAAGTAAAAAGTTATCAACTTTACCTAGCTGTTTAGCTAATAATTTGCATAAATCGCGATCGATCTCCACGGCAACAACAGACTCAGCCAGGGGCAATAAGCGGCGAGTCAGCACGCCTGTGCCGGGGCCAATTTCCAGAAGGCGATCGCGCTTTGACAACTCAGCCGCCTTGACAATCTGGTTCAGGGCTTTTTCATTGCGGAGCCAATGTTGAGCGAATTGTTTTCGAGGCCGATGGTTCATTGTAGGCATTTGTACCGAGTGATGTCAGGATTCAACAGATAAACTCTCATCCTTGCATCCAAAATCCTTTCCGTCACCTGTCACCAGGTTCACCAGGGTAGAAGCGATCGCATCTAGGGGCAAAACCCAATCTACATTCCCGGTAGCAATAGCAGCACTGGGCATATCGAAAAACTCAGAGGTATTCTCATCTTGGGCGATCACCACACCACCCATATTATGAATAGCTTGTATCCCCATCGTGCCTTCGCTGCCTCTACCAGATAGAACTACCGCGATCGCGCGATCTTTTAAACTCGCCGCCACTGATTGCAATAGCAGGTCAGCGGAGGGGCGTGCAAAATCCACGAGTAAAGCTTCAGAGAGGCATAAAGTAAGATTCGGTTTGACTAGCAGATGCTCATTGGGGGGAGCAAAGTAGACTATACCCGGCTGTAATGGATCTCCCTCTTCTGCCTGCTTGAGTGGCAACGTTGTGGGGCGATTTAGCACATCGGTTATTAAGCTGGAAGCAGACTCGGTATCTAGGCGTTGCACGACGATGATCGGTGCCGGAAAATCCAGCGGTAAGGCACACAGAATATAGCTTAAGGCTGAAATCCCGCCTGCTTCTGCCACCAGTACAACCACCTTAAAGGCAGTTGTTAACATTTGACCGTTATTAGATATCTGGGAATCAGTAACAGGTAATTGACCTTGGAAAAGCGCTTCCCGGATAAGGTCAGCGCGTTCTTCCGCCTCTTTTGCCTGAGCTTCAAAACGCTCTGCTGACTTCATAGCAATGCGATCGCGTGCATTCTTAGCTAACCTATGCATCAGCTCCGCTCGCTCTTCTAGAGAACGGATTGCCGCCCACAGCGCCTCCTCCTGAGCTTCCGCTTGCGCTGCAACCAAACTCTGGGTTGAGTAAGCGTGACCGACGCGACAGCGGAACTTGAGCAAACCTTTCTCATGCTGTTCGTAAAGGCTACCACCACAATCTGGACAACTAAAAGTTGAGGGTATCCCAGGGCGTCCTCGGCTCCGCATACCCGCCCCATCGATTTCCACAATGTCGGTATCCATATCAAATCTGCTTTCGCTAGACACAGTATTTGCTCCTTCCTCTACCACTGGTTCATAAGCTAGAGCCACCAAAGTAGGGGCTATTGACGATATGGGCAGTATATGATCCACCTCTACGTTTTGGATGGCGCTGCTGGGCATCCCCGAAAAAAGGGCATCTTTGGGGTCCTGAACGACAGCCACACCCCCTTGCCTCTTCAGATCTATGAGTCCGGCAGTACCATCATCGAGTGTACCCGTCAGCACCACCCCAACTACCCGGCGTTTGTACGCCCTGGCTGCCGTGCGAAACAAGGGATCGACCGCTGGACGAGCGCCGTTTTCTTTTGGTCCCTGCACCAAGCGGATATGTCCGTGTTTAACCAGCATGTGGTAGTTTGGCGGTGCCACATAGATATGCCCATGCACAATCGCCTCATTGTCTTTAGCATGGGTCGCGGGCAAAGGCCCTTCTCGGCTGAGGATATCTGGCAGCAGGCTTTTACCCCAGGCAGGAACGTGAATGACGATGAAGATCGCCGCTGGCAGATCCTGAGGCAAACCCTGAACCAGGTTAGTCAACGCTTCCACCCCACCTGCGGAAGCTCCAATAACTATGATGTCGTGACCAGGCATTTGCTTTTCAGAAATAAAACCGTGCATAAATTTAATTTAACAAGTTTGCTAGCCCTCCCCATCCACCAGCGTTGCTTTTTTGGCAGGGTACTTCGGGTGGACAAAGATCAGGATTTTACCAACTTTTTAACTAGGTAACACAAAGTCTCGCTCTGGGTCTGACAACTTCCACTTTGGTGCGGAATAATTGCCCCTATATAGCGCTTCTCTTTGAGTTTAGTTATGAAGATTTGGCTTTATGGACAAGTACAACAAGGGATAATGAAAGGATATTGTTAACATAATTGCCTAATTATGTGGGTTTAATTAAATTAATATTGAGATTGCTAGTAGGAGCGTATAAAAGTCTTACCCTACTAACCACTAAACGCCCCCACATTGAGCTTTTAATTCAGTGGCATTTGGGCAAAATGTTCTTGTAGTAAGTCGTGGATGAACAGATAGCGCCTATCAAATCGTTGCATAAGCAGCCGCTCGCTGGCGTAGTTTAGGAAACGAGTATAGTTCCAGGGAATATAACCATTCCAGCACAGAAGGAGCCGCAAAGTAAAATATCGAACTCCGGGAATAGTGGAAATTAGCACACCTATTAGTCCGCCAACCAGCCCAAAAATCCCCCCCCCCCACAGTCCGCAACCCACGGCAGCAACTAGCCCTAAAACCAGCGCGGGAGCAATACGATAGATTTGTTTTTGAGTATAAGTTGGCAGCCAAGAGGGCTGTATACTTTCAATCAAAAATTCCGTCTGCTTTTCCTGTTTCATTTTTTTAGCCAGCCAAATTAGCCAATACCGGGTTTTTTCTGAGCGTGGCTCTTTACCCTGGCGATACCAACGGCGGTTAATATCCCGTGTCAGCATACGGCGAATATAGGCATTCAACAAATACACTTGTCTTTCTTCCTTAGAAGTCAGACGTTTCCAGGAGTGAATTAAAATTTCCTCATAAGCTAAGGTCATCAAGCATAACAATAGCGGCGTTTTTGCCAACGCCAATAGTGTTGGCTCGGTTTTGATGTTTTCCCATAGCTCTCGACTTCTGACACCCATGAGATAATCACGAATCTGGGCCTCTGTTAGCGATCGCAAATACACTGCCCCATGCAGCCGCAGCCAATTATTGCAGCTTTTGTAGTCTTCCAGGCGAGTGCAGACGACAAGTTGCTGCTGTCTATGCTTTCCCTCAAGCAGTTGATTAAGCGCCTCAATACATCGCTCTTGGCGAGTCAAATCTAGTTCATCTAGCCCATCAAGTAGCGGTAATAGCTGTTGCTGCTCGATCCACTGTTTGGCAATATATACACGAACGCTATACTTTGCCTGGAGTTCAACCACCAACCACTCAGCAATGCTTTGCTTGTCCTCTTGCCAAGATGAAAGGTTAAACAAAACTGGAATAGGCTGTTTAGGATCATTTTCAGCACGGGCAACCAAATCCTTTGCTAGTTCCAGGAGAGTTGTGGTTTTGCCTGCCCCCTGTGCCCCCAAAATTAGCAACTTGCCGCCTGTATCATCAAAGACTTGAGTGATGCTGGTCTGGGGAGATAACTGGTAAGTGGGACGCTTGCCAATTTTGACTTCCACATCCCACAATCGTTGCGCCTGTTCGAGTTGTCTTTCCTTGAGCAATTCTAACGGCACCACATTATGCAAGGAGCTTTCCAACCGCTGTGTAATTTCGCGGTTGACCTTATCTAGCAATTTATAGCGAGTCTGTACATTCCGCCGAGTTATAGAAGTGAACACGCCATCTAGATTCCGCAAGACCAAACCCTTAAGAGTTATGACTTTTGAGTTGAAATACCTAAATTAAAACTCATAACTCATAACTTCGCCCTTTGACTAGCCAATAAGACCCTATCCGAAAAATCCGCTTCAGTGACTAAATACCTACTGGTATCTGTGTTCATCTGTGTTTATCTGTGGTTAAAAATATCTTCAAACCACTTTTCGGAGAAATTCGTGCTTCTCAATATTCAGATGCTCAAGCGTTGATAAATCTCGTCTAAGTGCCGCAAATGATGCTGCGGGTCAAAACACGCCTCAATCTCTTCTGTTGACAACTGCTGGGTAACACGGGCATCTTTGGTAATCAAATCGTGAAAGTCTCCTTCCGGTTTATTCCACGCTTGATGGGCGCAAGATTGCACGATCGCATATGCATCTTCGCGACCCATCCCTTTTTCCACCAAAGCTAGCATCACTCGCTGACTGAAAACAACGCCGCCATAGCAGTTCATATTCCGCTGCATATTTTCTGGATATACAAGCAGATGTTTCACCAAGTCCGTCAGTTCCACAACCATAAAATGAATTAAGGTGCAGGAATCGGGAAAAATCATCCGCTCAACGGAACTGTGGGATATATCCCGTTCGTGCCAGAGGGCGACATTTTCTAAAGCCGCAACTGCATTACCCCGGAGAATCCGCGCCATCCCTGTTAACCGTTCTGAGCGAATCGGGTTGCGCTTGTGAGGCATGGCAGAAGAGCCTTTTTGACCCTTGGAGAAGAATTCTTCTACTTCCAGTACGTCGGTGCGCTGCAAGTTGCGAATTTCTACAGCAAAGCGTTCAATTGAGGCACCGAGTAGGGCAAGGGTTTGCACGTAGTCTGCATGGCGATCGCGCGATATAACTTGAGTTGAAGCAGTATCCGGTTCAAGTCCCAGTAATGAGCAGGCGATCGCTTCCACACGCGGCTCAATATTGGCATAGGTTCCCACCGCACCGGAAATTTTACCCACGGCAACATCGTTGCGGAGACGTACTAGGCGATCGCGGTTCCGCAACACTTCTGCCAACCACCCAGCTAGCTTAAACCCAAACGAAATAGGTTCAGCATGAATTCCATGCGATCGCCCAATCATCACCGTGTTTCGGTGTTGCTGTGCTTGGTAACGAATCGCTTGAGTTAAATCTTCCAGCCGTGCCAGCAACACATCCAGACTAGCCACTAGTTGCAGCGCCAAAGCCGTATCCAGCACATCAGAACTGGTTAACCCCAAATGAATATAGCGCCCCGCGTCGCCCACATACTCATTCACATTTGTGAGAAAGGCGATCATGTCGTGGCGGACTTCAGCTTCAATTTCCAGCACCCGCTTCGGGTCAAAATTAGCCTTAGCCTTAATTTCCTCAACCGCCGACTTGGGAATGTAACCTAATTCAGCCTGAGCCTCGCAGACTGCGATTTCCACCTGGAGCCAAGTTTTTAGCTTATAATTTTCAGTCCACAGGTTGCCCATTTCGGGCAGGGTATAACGCTCAATCACAGTCCGCCACAGAGTACAGCCGTCATATTGTACCTTGCATAAGTCCTGTCAGTTATATTCTTCAACATGAAATCCCACCCCCTGAAAAAGGAAGTGGGATTAATGAGTTCGTTATAGGAGTTTCTTCTATAGCCCTTGTCAGGGGAGTTAACCAATACAATTACAATATACAATCCCTATCCCCAGGGGCGGCATCGTTAAGATTACTGAATGTTCGCTCAGATTTAAGTCTTTCTCAGTATATATACGGAGGTTTGTAATAGTTACCTGATAGGGGAAAGGGTTATTCCTCTAAAGTTGTGTACGCTGCTGTTCAGTCTCCGCAGTTTTAGCTAAACACTACTATGCTTAAAAGCATAGCGTAAGTAGGTTATAATGCTTAGTTCACTTTTGAACTATTGATTTATAAGACCTTGTATGAATATTAATGCAAACTCCCAGCTTGCCTTATCCGATGAAGTGCTGTTCCAAGATCTTGCCGGAGAAGCTGCTGTGCTGCACCTGAAGACGGAGGAGTACTTTACCCTGAATGAAACGGGAACCCTCGCCGTTAATTTACTAAGTGAGTGTGAATCAGTTCGAGAAATGTGCGATCGCTTCCTAGAAGAATACGAAATTGAGCCAACTCAGTTAGAACAAGACTTACTCAACTATCTAGATGAGTTGGTATCCAAGGATATTGTCATAGTTAAAAACTCTGAAGTGTAGCCTTATTAAGGAAAATTACACTTTGCTTAATAACGTGGGCTGGCTATGGAGAGATGAGGAATTTTTAGTCAGTTTTAACTGACTTCAGCTATTAGCCGGGGACTTAAGTCCCTGGCGAGATGTGGAAAAAAGGGTAAATGTGACCTTGGCAAAAATATGGGTAATGACAAGCCCTGAAGGGTGTGGGCGTAAAAGTGGGATGCTCCCAAATAGCGGTCTATCACTGTGGGAAGTATAGTAATAATTTTATGAGTGGTATCCTTGGCATCATCTACGCAGATAATCGTCCGGTCGAGCCTAAAATCTTAGCAGAAATGACTGCCAAACTTGCCCATCGAGGACTTGATGGCATTCACCTTTGGCATCAGGGAGCCATAGGATTAGGGCATCTGATGTTGCGGACAACGCCGGAGTCAGTTGGGGAACAATTACCCCTGGTTAACTCAAGCGGAAACTTGGCACTAACGGCTGATGGTCGCATTGATAACCGAGATGAATTGATTGACAGTTTAAGGCTAGAAGATAACGTTACCGATAGTCAGATTATTTTATCAGCTTATGAAAAATGGGGCACAAGTTGTTGTCAATATTTATTAGGAGATTTTGCTTTTGCCTTGTGGGATGAGCATCAACAGCGGCTTTTTTGTGGTAGAGATCATATAGGAGTTAGACCTTTTTTCTACTACCATTCTCCAGAACTTTTCATCTTTGCCTCAGAAATAAAAGCCCTACTTGCTGTCCCCAACATTCCTAAACAGCTTTATGAACCTTGGATAGCTACTCACCTCACTTTAGTCAAGTGTCACGAACCTGGTACGACCTTTTACAAAGATATTTTCCGGCTATTACCTGGAAATCAACTAATTTTTAGTGATAATCGCATACACTTAGAAACTTATTGGAAACTTGATCCGACAAAAAACATTGTATTGCAATCTGAGGCAGAATATACTGAGGCATTTCGGGAGATTTTCACAGAAGCAGTGCATTGTCGTTTGCGAAGTGCATACCCAGTTGGCTCTATGTTAAGTGGGGGGCTAGATTCTGCATCGGTTACTTCTGTGGCGGGGGAATTACTAAGGCAAAATAATCAACAGCCTCTATACACTTACTCTGCTTTCTTTACTCAAAGCAACGACTCTGACGAACGCCCCTATATTGATGCTGTCTTAGCACAGGGCAGCAATTTTATCCCTTATCGTATTGATGGCAACGAGATTACGCCAAATGAAGATATAGAAACTATGCTTTGGCATCTGGATGAACCTTTTTGGTATCCGTTTCTATTAGTAAATTGGGAGCTTTATAAACAAGCGCGTTCTCAAGGCGTGCGAATATTATTAGATGGAATAGATGGAGATACTACAGTTGCGGCTTGTCAAGACTCTTATCTAAACGAACTACTTCGCACTGGACGTTGGCTACAAATGCTATCAGAAATTGAAGGAATGGCGAATCGCTTTGGTGATTCCCGTTTGAGTAATATGAAACACTATGTCCTCAGTCCAATTCTCAAGCAACCAACAGTGAAAGCTTGGAATAGACTGCGGGGAAAAAAGCTCTGGAAAGCTGGACTAATCAATTCTGATTTTGCTCAACATATGAATGTGGAGCAATGCTTCCAGCTACAAGGGGGATATGCGTTGGAAGCAAACTCAACTGCACGGGAATCACATTACCGTCGCTTTTCCAGCTATTCAACTATCCTAGAATTACTTAATAAAAGTGGTGCTGCTTTTGGGATTGAATACCGCCATCCTTTTACTGATAAACGTTTAGTTGAGTTTTGCCTTGCTTTGCCAGCAGAACAGAAATTTCATCAAGGAATAACGAGGGCTGTGATGCGCCGAGGGCTTGCTCATGTCCTTCCTGAAATCGTTCAGCAACGGCGGGGTAAAGGCGGGGTGAGTCATCAATATTGCCGTAATTTGTTAACTGCCTCTCCCACTCATTGGGATAAGGTGATTCTCAATGATGTCAAAAGCCTAGAAGCTTATATTGATTTGCCGAAGTTGCGAGATAATTACCACTGTTATCTAGATTTAAACCAGGAAAAATTTGTTGTAGGTGTTTGCCACTCAGCAATACTGGCTCTATGGTTGCATAAAATAGGATTTTAAAATATAATTGTTGTGAAAAGTAAGAGTAAAGGTAAATAAGCCATGAACCAATCTCAAAGCCAAGGTAAATCAAAAAAGCCGTATGTACCACCTCAACTGAAAGCTCATGGTAAAGTTTTTCAGGTTACACAAGCAGGCGCTCCTAACCAAATTTTTTTCGAACAGTACGGTTATTCATAATAACCTTAAGCTTACATCTGCCGTTTACTGCCTAATATTTTGACACCTTCTAAAAACCCTTTCTTAAGTGCCATCGTCACATAAATACCTAATCTATGGGTTAAAAATCTCTGTTAATCAATCCATTCCAGGTTTGATACCTGTCCCAAACTCAGAAATTGCAGATGTTAATATTGCCCTTCTCGGACAACAGCAAAAGCAGTTACCATTTCTCAGCCAAGCTGATTGGTCTATTCATCCTAATTCAAAACAGCAAACAGGTGTTAAGATTTGGCAATCGCCAAGCGATGACGGTACTTACTTTCGCCTGCAATCTCTGGCATCAGAATCTCAAGCAATTGAATTTATTATTAATCCTAGCAGCAGTCGAGTTTGGGCTTTCTGGTCTGATAAGAAGCAGTTTTCAACTGTAGTATCACTGCTTCTTGGCTCAGTTCTCGGTCGTGTGTTGCTGTTACGGGGAGTGCTTTGTCTTCATGCAAGTGTAATTAGTATTAATGGCAAGGCTATTGCTATCATAGGACCTTCAACAGCCGGAAAATCAACCACCGCCGCCGCATTAGCACAACGCGGTTTTTCTGTCTTGACTGAGGATATTACCGCTCTCAAGTATGATGGCTCTAGGTTTTGGGTACAACCTGGTTATCCTCGCCTACGACTATGGAGTAATTCGCTTAATGCTCTTGGTTGCTCAGTCGAGGACTTATCAAAAGTTTCGATGTATGCGGAAAAACGCTACCTAGATTTAAACATTAATAGTGGCAAACAATGGCATTTTCAAAAAGAACCTCTGCCTTTGAGCCAAATTTATTTATTAGATAAACGAGATTCTGCATTAATCAAACCACAAACTTTTTCCCTATCTCCGGGAGAAGCACTAGGGGAATTAGCAGCAAATATTTTTAAAAAAACAATGCTGGATAAGCAGCGACTTGCTAGTAATTTTCAGCAGTTGAGTCAGTTAGTTCAGATGATACCAATACAAAGGTTAGAACGTCCCAATGATTTAGCAAGTTTACCTCTAATTTGCGAGATTATCTTAGAAAACTTGAAATACTGAATTTTTAATTAAAATTAATATATAAGTAGTTAAATATAGATTAATGCCAAGCGTTAGTGTAATTATTACCACCTACCAACGGGCATCTTTAGTGACTCAGGCTATTAAGAGTGTTTTAGCCCAAAGCTATAAAGACTATGAAATTATTGTAGTAAATGATGGTTCTACTGACAATACCGCTGAAGTGTTAAATAAATTCCAAGATAAAATTAAAATTATTCATCAGAACAACAAAGGTTTATCCTTTGCTCGGAATATTGCAATTCAAAACTCACAAGGACAGTACATTGCTTTTCTCGACGATGACGATGTTTGGCTTCCAACTAAGTTAGAAAAACAAATTGCTTTACTAGAAGCTAATAATAAAATAGGCTTAATCTATTCAGATATGTCTTATTTTGATGAAAAAGAAATATTTCCAGAGACAACCGCTAAAAAACGTCCCTTACCTCTAGCTCGTATTTCTTGGATGCTTTTCCCTTATCCTAACCTTACTCCTCGTCCTTCGAGCGTAGTTGTACGTCGAGAAACACTAGATGAAATCGGGTTATTTGATGAAAGCTTAACAGCTTGCGAAGATTATGATCTATGGCTGCGGATTAGTGAAAAATGGTTAGTTTATTACTTAGATGAGCCACTAACAATGTATCGGTTATCTGATACAAATATGAGTAAAAACAAAGAAAGGGTATTAATTAATTCTTTGCAGGTACAAGAAAAAGCAATAGAGCGTCACCCAGATTACCGCCGACTCCCAGTTAACCTGCTAGAGCGAGGTTATTATAAGTTTTACCTCGACCTTGCTCGTTTGTATCTCAACCGTAGTGAAGGTGATAAAGCTCGTCAAGTTATCCGGCGCTATCGACAAGCTCGGCATCTTTTTTCTGTACAATAACTAAATAATCACGACTTAAGTAAAAATTGCTTTGGTCAGGTACAGATTCTTTAATAACTTTCATATTCAATTTGGCAATCAAACTTTTGATTGCCTCTGGAGATGTCTGAAAATATAAACGTTCTCCATCATTCTTCTGAACCTCAAATCTTTTTCCTCCTATAGGTATTGTTATATTAGTTGTGTGGATTAAAGCTCTACCATTGCACCTCAATATTTTGTATATCTCATTAAGAGAGTGCCAGATTGAAATTAGATCAAAATGAACGAAAACGTCGAAAGAGTAGACGAAATCGAATTTTCCATAAAATTCTTCTTCAAACTGAGGTTTTTTCATTAAAATTAGTTTTACTTGAGAGTAATTATCAAGAGATTCTCTAGCTTTTTTAAGCATCTCCTCTGATATATCAAAGCAATACAACTCTCGAACTTTTTCAACGGCCTTTACAGCAAGCCTACCGCCACCTACTCCCACCTCTGCAACAACACTGTCTTGAGTAATAAAAGGGGTAATATACTCTTCAACAATTTTATTTACATCCTCCACTCTACCCCATTCATCTCCTAAGTATTTAATATAAGATTCCTTTTCTTCTTCAGAAATGCTTTGATTTTCAATGAAAATGTTGTGCTTATTCCAACGCTTTGCATAATAATCCCAAAAATCTCTATTTCTTTCAAAATTTGACTGATACATCCTCTTATCTTTCCATATTTGAGATAGACAGAATATAATTTCTCATCATTATTAGTTTAGTATACTAAATACTGAAGACACTTATTTTTTTGTAATAATCACAAACATTTACTACTTTTAGATACTACGAAAAATTGGTTTCAAATCCAGTATAAAACCTGGCAATACATCTTCTCCAGACAAAGTTTCGGGGTTTTGTAGTATTTCTACTCCTTTCCCTGGACGGTAAAGTTCTACCTGTTGTGTTTTGGGATCAATCTATCAGATCGCAAAAGTGTCATTATTAAACGATAATAAATATCTGCTCCTAAGTTTAATTCTAATAAAGAACTTAAGTCTAGTGCTTTCTCAAAACAATGGGCTGCAATCTTAAATGCTTTTTGCTTATAAAGTGTATAGCCGCTGTGGTAATAAGATAGGGCTAATTGAGTTGTATGGTTTGTATCTTCTGTGCCAACCATGATAGTCCGATTGCTTACCTCTAGCTTGATATTGCTTTTAACGAGAGAAAGTCAGAGGATAGAGACATCGCCAGAAAGTTTTGTCCCGTGATTATAAGCTATTAATTATGGAAAGCTATTACTGCATTCTATCGATGGTGCGATACTGAATTGCTTCAGCAACGTGATTGGTTTTTAGGTTTTCATCTCCAGCTAGATCGGCAATAGTACGCGCTACTTTAAGGACGCGATCGCTCGCCCTTGCCGAAAGCCCTAATTTCCGAATCGCCCCTTCTAATAAATTGCGGCTGGCATCATCCAACTGGCACCATTGCCGCAGGTGAGTACTTTGCATCTGGGCATTAGAACCCAAACTCGGTTCTGCTTTAAACCGAGTCCGGGCGCGATCGCGTGCTACTTGTACCCGTTCCCGCACTGGTGTTGACTCTTCCCCCAATGGCTGTTGTGTAATCTCTTCGGGCTTGAGGCGATTGACGGCAACTTGCAGATCTATACGATCCATCAACGGACCAGAAAGCTTCGCCCAATATTGCTCTCGTTGCCGGGGAGAACAAGTACATTGTTGTAGGGAATCCCCAAAATAACCACAGGGGCAAGGATTAGTACTCGCCACTAAAGTAAATTGAGATGGGAACATCACTGATTGCCGAGTTCGAGAAATTGTTACATAACCATCTTCTAAAGGCTGACGTAGGAATTCCAGGACATCCCGCTTAAATTCCGTGAGTTCATCCATAAACAGCACGCCTCGGTGCGCCAGAGAGATTTCCCCTGGTCGCGGAAAGCTGCCACCGCCGACGAGAGAAGGACCAGAAGCCGAGTGGTGGGGACTGCGGAAAGGGCGATCGCTCACCAGCGATCCTCTATCTTTAAGTAATCCCGCCACTGAGTGAATTTGAGTAACTTCCAAAGCTTCTTCAAAGGTCAATGGCGGGAGTATCCCCGGTAAGCGTCTAGCTAACATAGTTTTTCCGCTGCCGGGAGGGCCCACGAAGATTAAATTATGCCCCCCAGCAGCAGCAATTTCTAAAGCACGACGGGCGTGGGCTTGACCTTTGACGTCTTTTAAGTCGGGCCCAGTGAAATGCGATCGCCCCAATTCCTTCATCCCATCCACTTGCACGGGCAGATAACGCTCTGGAACATTCAGGAAATCTGCTACTTCCGACAGATGTTTAAAACCGTAAACCTCTAATCCTTCCACCACCGCAGCTTCCCGCGCATTGTCACCTGGGACAACTAAACCAGATATGCCCAACCTTTGGGCAGCAGCAGCGATAGGTAGCACGCCAGCAACCGCGCGAAGCCCCCCATCCAGCGAGAGTTCCCCTAAGAATAGATAATCTCCCAATAACTGAGCGCTCACCTGCCCAGATGCAGCCAAAATACCCACACTGATAGGTAAATCAAAACTTGGGCCTTCCTTCCGCAAGTCCGCTGGGGTTAAGTTAATCACAATCTTACGCATCGGGAAGGCATAGCCAGAATTTTTTAGCGCCGCCTTTACCCTTTCCCGTGATTCCTGAACCGCTGTATCAGGAAGCCCTACCAGGACAATTCCCGGCAGTCCTGCCGATACATCCACTTCGACGCCCACCTTCACAGCGTCAATGCCAACAATTGATGTACTCCACACCCTGGCAAGCATTGCAATCTCTCGCTAACTTGCTAGCCAGTATAGTGCTTGCGATCGCTTTTAGCCTGTTCCGTTGGCGTAGCCTGTCCGGAGGACTTAGGAACGTATCGCACAGTGTGCCCTATCGAAGGTCAATACTCTCTATCTGGGTAAAATGCAGCTAGCAGAATTAACTCCAACCAGCATGAGTGAGACGAAAGAGACTCTGTTCAGCAAGATTATCCGCCGCGAAATTCCCGCAGACATTGTTTATGAGGACGATTTAGCGATCGCCTTCAAAGACATTCACCCCCAAGCCCCGGTTCACATCCTCGTTATTCCCAAACAGCCTATTGCCAAGCTTAGTAATGCGGAGTCGCAAGACCACGCCCTCATGGGGCACCTCCTCTTAACTGTTAAGCGCGTTGCCCAGCAGGCGGGGCTTAGCAATGGCTATCGCGTGGTCATTAACAATGGCTCAGATGGCGGTCAAACCGTTGACCACCTGCATTTACATATCCTCGGCGGACGCCAGATGAAATGGCCCCCCGGCTAAACAAAAAAAAATTTCTCACAAACCCTTTACAAAACTAAATAAAGGGTTTAATGTAGTAATTACGGTAGAGAAAGCGCTACCGAGAACCTTGAAAATTAAATCGCAATCATTCATAAAATGACTACAACCTTACAACGTCGCGAAAGCGCCAACGTTTGGGAGCGGTTCTGTGAGTGGGTAACAAGTATCGACAACCGCCTGTATGTAGGCTGGTTCGGCGTACTGATGATCCCAACCCTCTTAACCGCCACAACCTGCTTCATCATCGCCTTCATTGCCGCTCCTCCAGTGGACATTGATGGCATCCGCGAACCAGTTGCTGGTTCCTTGCTGTACGGAAACAACATTATCTCCGGTGCAGTTGTCCCCTCCTCCAACGCCATCGGTCTGCACTTCTACCCTATTTGGGAAGCAGCCAGCTTGGATGAGTGGCTCTACAACGGTGGTCCTTACCAGCTTGTCGTATTCCACTTCCTGATCGGCATCTTCTGCTACATGGGACGGCAGTGGGAACTGAGCTACCGCCTCGGCATGCGTCCTTGGATCTGCGTAGCTTACTCAGCTCCTGTATCCGCCGCCACCGCAGTTTTCCTGATCTACCCCCTCGGCCAAGGCAGCTTCTCCGATGGTATGCCTCTGGGCATTTCGGGTACCTTCAACTTCATGATCGTGTTCCAAGCTGAACACAACATCCTGATGCACCCCTTCCACATGTTGGGTGTAGCTGGTGTGTTCGGTGGTTCTCTATTCAGCGCGATGCACGGTTCACTGGTAACCTCCAGCTTGGTTCGTGAAACCACTGAAAGCGAATCTCAGAACTACGGTTATAAGTTCGGTCAAGAAGAAGAAACTTACAACATCGTTGCCGCTCACGGTTACTTTGGTCGGTTGATCTTCCAATACGCTTCCTTCAACAACAGCCGTTCCTTGCACTTCTTCCTAGCTGCATGGCCAGTAATCGGCATTTGGTTCACTGCCTTAGGTGTTAGCACCATGGCGTTTAACCTCAACGGCTTCAACTTCAACCAGTCGATCATCGACTCACAAGGTCGCGTGGTCAACACATGGGCAGACATCATCAACCGCGCCAACCTAGGTATGGAAGTTATGCACGAGCGCAACGCTCACAACTTCCCGCTTGACTTGGCTGCTGGTGAAGCAACTCCAGTTGCTCTGACTGCTCCAGCCATCAACGGCTAATTAATCTTGTAAAGACGGCAAATTGCCTGTTTTTACAACAAAAAACGCTCTTCCGTTAGGAGGGGCGTTTTTTTTTGCTAATGTCATGATGATAGAAGCATACAGAGTTGGAGAAAGACAACGGTTTACACACGCCCCTTAGCTCGTCTCATCGAGCAACTGCAACGCTTACCCGGAGTCGGTCCCAAGACTGCCCAAAGATTGGCACTGCATATCCTGAAGCGACCAGAGACAGAGGTACAAGCTCTGGCTCAAGCCTTAGTTGAGGCGAAAAAGCAAGTCGGTTTTTGCTCTGTCTGCTTTCACCTCTCAGCTGAACCAGTTTGCGAGATTTGCCGCAACCAGAATCGTGATAACAGCACTATTTGTGTAGTTGCTGACTCGCGGGATGTAATTGCTTTAGAAAAAACGCGAGAGTATAGCGGCAAATATCACGTCTTAGGAGGCGTAATCTCTCCGATGGATGGAATTGGTCCAGATCAGCTGCACATCCAGCAGTTGGTGCGGCGAGTCAGTCAGCAGGATATGAAAGAGGTGATTGTAGCAATTAGTCCCAGTGTGGAAGGAGAAACAACCACGTTGTATGTGGGTCACCTGCTCAAGCCGTTTACGCGCGTGACGCGGATTGCTTTTGGTTTACCGATGGGTGGGGATTTAGAATATGCAGATGAAGTGACGCTGGCGCGAGCATTAGAAGGACGCCGAGAGCTAGATTAAGCAAAAGACCAATGTCGTCGAAAGATCGCAAGTACGATAATAATGGGGTAGCAATCCCCCAACCTTAGCCATCACCTAAATTGAGGAGTCCTGTCGTGGGTCTGTTCGACTTTCTGGAAAGCCGCTTAGACGAATTTTTACGTAACAATCCCCATTTGGAGTTACAGGCGCTAGAGGAACAGCTGCGGCAGCAAGAAGAAGACACGCTGCGGCTGATAGTAGACTTACAAGCGCAAGAAAAGCGATCGCAGGACGAAATTCTCTCTACGGCTCAAGAAATCCAGCGCTGGCACAGCCGTATAGAAAAGGCAAAAGCTTCTGGCCGGCTCGATTTAGCCCAGGCAGCCCAAGAGCGAGAAGCTAACCTGCTACGTCAAGGAAATCAACTCTGGGGCAAGATGCAGGGGCTGAAAGAGCGGATTGGGCAAGCTAAAGAGCTACAGGGCAAGATCCAAATTCGTCGGCAGGAGGTACGAGCAAAAGCTGCCCAGGCTCAGGCAACCAATTCTAGCCCTCAACCTAAAGCTAGCTCGGAAACATCTGGTTGGAATCAAAATCGCAGTTATACCACTTCTAGTGGGGCAGATCCCTTAGAGGATAAATTTAAGCGCTGGGAAATGGATGATGAGTTGGAGAAGCTGAAGCGCAATATGGGACGGTAGAACCGCGAAACAAAAACAAAACCACCGCGCCCCAGATGTCCAGAAATATGAATTATGAGTTTTCCAGTTTATTTTTGGCTGGGGTCAGTGCGGATTCACCCGCATCTTTTATTTGAGTCATTGGCTTATGCGATCGCCTTTCGCCTAGTTCTGCTTTTTTCAAAAAGATACCATTGCCCCCACTCAGCGAAGCTCAGTAATAGTCGGCGACATTGTGGGTGCCCTAGTCGGCGCGAAAATGCTGGTTTTGGTAGAGCTACTGAGATCGCTCGTTTGGGCGAGGAATAGTAAAGGAGATTGCTTGAGACGGCTGAGGTAGTGGAGTAGATGGGGAGTGTGCGATCGGGGAATTGCCTGGTGGATCGATCGCGACTGGTGGCTGAGGGTGATCGCGGATTTGAAGTTGCGAACCCAATCCCCCAAAGGGAAAGCCAGCGCGTCGGTCGTAGTTAGAAGCGATCGCTAAAAACGTCCCCCCCAATATATACATCGGAAATGGCAAAGTGAAGTCTTTCATCCACTGGTAGAGTTCTGCCATCCCAAACAACACCAAAAAGCTAGTAATCCATACTCTCATTGTTTAACCCAAGGCAATTATTCTGGCTTCTTTCCAGATTTATACACCATTAAAACTTATATGACAAAATATAGCCGTTGCCTTGTCGGGAAGAGTAATAATCGACTCACCCCCATGCACGCTCCAGTTGCTATAACGGCTATTAGCTAATTGCTAATTGCTAAAAAACGCGAGCGCCGATGCCAGCATCCCGCGTTATTGACACTTGGTTTGAGCTATAACCTTCTAGACCTTTGCTGTCTCCTTAACAGGCTGAGACGTCAAACGCTCATATGTCGCCCGCATCTTCAGACCAACGAGTACTTGGAACAGCCCAGTACCATTGGTGGAACCAGGATACTCCCGGTGCTGAAGCAATAGATGAGTCAATTCCCCGTAGTACTTCGTAGAAGTATTGCTGAGGTGCCCTTCAATATAGATAACCTCATCAAGATTATCAAACTGACCATCTACCTCTAGTACTGAGACATCATGACCGTAATAGCTATCTGGCCCGTAGAACATCCTGATACCCGGCCAAGAACAGGTAAGCTTACGACCGCAGGGAATCCAATCAATCGTTGAGCCTTCATCAAACAAGTAGACAGGCTCAAAGCCTTCTACTCCATCTCGCTGCACCAGGCGCACCCGCAGCACTTTACCTTCCTTGTCATCTGGGATTAATTTTGTGGGCAATACCTGGATAACAACGTCTGCAAACTCTTTTTGCGGCTCGATGTAGGCGGTAAAATCCGGACGCCGAGCGTTGATCGCAGCGATGACATCCTCGTAGCGGTGACCGCGTTCTGCCATGTCCCGCTGGATTTTCCAATTAATCTTGACTTCATCGCTGATATCCAGGTAAACACTGAAGTCGAGGAGCGATCGCACCCGCTCATCATACAAGGGGTGAAGCCCCTCAATCACAACAATGTGGTTAGGCTCAACTTTCTCCGGTGGGTCAATCGCGCCGGTTTCGTGGTTATAAATTGGCTTATTAATTGTCTGACCGTTCTTAAGCGCTTTAATCTGCTCGTACATCAGGTCAAAGTTGTTCGCCCTGGGGTCAAGCGCCGTAATCCCCGTTTCTTTGCGCTGCTTCCTATCCAGACTGTGGTAATCGTCTAGACAGATTACCGTCACAAAACTTTCCCCAAACAAATCTGTCAATCGGCGCAAAAAAGTAGATTTTCCGCATCCTGAGTCTCCGGCAACCCCAATTAGAACCACGCGATCCAGCTTACTGGTCATAGCTTCCCTCTAACGCCAAACTTGTTCTCAACAGATTTTTAAGCAATCTAAATCCTTAGCCCGGAGGTCGCCCCGCCCGTCTCTCATACGATGCCTTCCACACAGCACGAAGGCAAAAGCACTCTGAGCAGGCAGCAATTGGTGCTACTGCTCCGAAAGGGACAACTCAAGCATATCCTTGTAAGTATTTAGCCCTAGCTGCTGATAGTGGATTTTACCAGAACAGGATTTCCTCTACAAGGCTGACTATCTAGAATAGTAGCGAGAGAAGCAGAGGCAAACTGATAAGTTTGAGTTTTTTAGACAGGACTTATGCAGAAATTCCCCTAAATCAGGGTTGAAAAGCGGGACTTTGAGCGTTCTCTCCTTTTTAACCCTGGCTAGGGGAGATCAATGTTTTAGGCTTTTGGTGCGTAAGTCCTAAAGGTTTTACTCTTACTCATTATTCCTGAGTATTTACCCTCATTTCTACTCAACGCATAGCACCTCAGTACTTACGCTAAGGGTAGTTGCGCCTTGCTGAAAAAAAATAAAATTGCTCAATATAGACATTCTCTAAAGTAATAATTCGCTACGTTAATGGGGAGCAGGTGTAGGATTTGCAAGAGCCGCGCCGCCTTTGACGGGTCATTCTAGCCTTGTCATTTATACGCGGGGTACCAATTTACCTCTAGTTTCCGAACTAGAATCCGGTAGTCCGGCTGACATATGCTGTAAAGGGCACGTTGTAACCAACGTGTAGAAGTGGGTTTGGAGATTATTAATTAGCAATGTACATTCCAAGCATAGTTGGCGGCGCTACTAATACAGGATCTGGTAGCCGCGTATTTATCTATGAAGTGGTGGGTTTGCGTCAGGACGGAGCAACTGACAAAGTGAACTACCCCATTCGCCGCAGTGGCAGCGTGTTCATCACTGTGCCCTACAGCCGAATGAATCAAGAAATGCAACGAATTACCCGATTGGGCGGCAAAATTGTCAGCATCCGGCCCCTGAACCTCGATGAGACAGGGAATGGCAAAGCTGCACCAGCAACTGAACATGAGCGCACTCAATCACAACAAGAGAGCAAGCCTATGACTCAGATAAAAGCTGAATCGGCACAGCCAGCACAAGAGAGCAAGCCCAAGGCTAAAGCCAAGGCCGGAGCAGATATTCCCGTTAATATCTACCGTCCCAACGCTCCCTTTGTTGGCAAGTGCCTATCTAATGAAGAACTTGTTGGCGAAGGTGGCATCGGCACTGTCCGCCATTTGATCTTCGACCTTTCTGGTGGGGATCTGCGGTATCTGGAAGGACAGAGTATTGGTATCATTCCCCCAGGAATTGACAACAAGGGCAAACCTCATAAACTGCGGCTGTACTCCATTGCTTCCACTCGTCATGGTGACTATGTGGATGACAAAACCGTTGGTCTGTGCGTCCGGCAACTAGAGTACAAGCATCCAGAAACAGGGGAAATGGTGTACGGCGTTTGTTCTACCCACCTGTGTAATCTCCAGGTTGGGGACGATGTGAACATCACCGGGCCAACTGGTAAGGAAATGTTGTTACCAGAAGATCCGAATGCCAACATTATCATGCTGGCGACAGGAACAGGTATTGCGCCATTCCGCGCTTACCTGTGGCGGATGTTCAAGGAAGCGGAAAAGAAAGCCAACCCAGACTATGATTTCAAAGGCTTGGCGTGGCTGATATTTGGTATCCCAACAAGCCCCAACATCCTGTACAAAGAGGAACTAGAGGAACTGCAACAGCAGTACCCTGACAATTTCCGTCTCACCTACGCCATCAGCCGCGAACAGAAAAACCCAGAAGGTGGCAGGATGTACATCCAGGATCGGGTGGCTGAACACGCTGACGAACTCTGGAGCTTGATTCAGAAAGACAATACCCACACCTACATATGCGGCTTGAAGGGCATGGAAGGGGGGATTGATGAGGCTCTCTCTGCTGCCGCAGGCAAAGATGGAGTCAACTGGAGCGATTATCAAAGGCAGATGAAAAAGGCTGGCCGCTGGCACGTAGAAACCTACTAGTACAGGTCGGCATGAGTTTTTCTGCTAGCCTGCATTAGGTTTTCTGATTGCCATAAGTCTCACCATCACCAGATAGTTAATCAAATGGCGCGTCCCTATTCTGAGCCTAGCTTGGAGAGAGGACGCGCCACTTTTATTTGGTTGTTTGGATTGCCGATTTAGAGTTGGCGCTGCTCAGCAGCCTAATAATCTAGAACTGATGCGGAAGATATCCCCCAACTGAGTTAAAAAGGGGGCAAGCCAAGACCCCCCTTTTTTAGTATTTAGGTTTCAGGTATAGCAGTCGCCCGAGCGCAAGGCAATCAACCTCAACCCTATGCATCCAGAAGTGCTGCTATCATCACTCTTCAACTGCTCAAAGCTAATTGCTAACTGCTAATTGCTATATTCAGTGCCTAAGCCCTGTAATCGATAATCCCAAGCTGCCTGAGTTGCCCCAAGCCTGAGAATTAAGTTAAATTTAATTAAGTTCGTGTTTAACGTGCTTTTTAACGCTATATACGATTGTCCACCTCACACTTGTGAAGCCTACTTACAATCCAAAATCTAAAATCCCAAATTGCATCACGGCTGCTCAGAACTAAATCAGCTTACAAAATCGGTAAATAGAGGCAACTAGCTTATGAAGTTTTCTTGGAGAATAATACTACTGTGGACATTACCAGCCCTAGTCATTGGGTTCTTCCTGTGGCAAGGAGCATTTTCTCCGGCTGCTGGTGAAATCAATAAGAACACCGCCAGCACCCGCATGACATATGGCCGCTTTTTGGAATACCTAGATGCCAAGCGAGTCACCAGCGTTGACCTCTATGAGGGTGGTCGGACAGCGATTGTGGAAGCTGTAGATCCACAACTAGACAACCAAATACAGCGGTGGCGAGTAGATCTGCCGATAAACGCTCCAGAACTAATTTCTAAGCTTAGAGAGTCCAACATTAGTTTTGATTCCCATCCAGTTCGCAACGAGGGCGCTATCTGGGGGCTTGTGGGCAATTTAATTTTTCCAATTCTATTGATTGCCGGTCTGTTTTTTCTATTCCGTCGCTCTAGCAATATACCGGGCGGTCCTGGTCAAGCGATGAACTTCGGCAAATCGCGCGCCCGGTTTCAGATGGAAGCCAAAACTGGCATCCTCTTCGACGACGTCGCAGGCATAGAAGAAGCCAAAGAAGAACTTCAAGAAGTTGTCACTTTTCTCAAACAACCCGAACGCTTTACAGCTGTGGGAGCCAGAATTCCCAAAGGAGCCTTATTAGTAGGTCCCCCCGGCACCGGTAAGACCTTACTTGCCAAAGCGATCGCCGGAGAAGCAGGTGTCCCCTTCTTCAGCATCTCCGGCTCTGAATTCGTGGAAATGTTTGTCGGGGTGGGAGCCTCCAGGGTACGTGATTTGTTCAAAAAAGCTAAAGAAAACGCTCCCTGCTTGATATTCATTGACGAAATCGATGCAGTCGGGCGACAGCGCGGTGCTGGCATCGGCGGTGGTAACGACGAAAGAGAACAAACCCTCAACCAGCTGCTCACGGAAATGGACGGCTTTGAAGGCAACACCGGCATTATTATCATTGCCGCCACCAACCGACCCGACGTTTTAGACTCAGCGCTTTTACGTCCCGGACGCTTCGATCGCCAAGTCATTGTTGATGCCCCAGACATCAAAGGGCGTCTTGCAATATTGGACGTCCACGCCCGTAATAAGAAACTTAACCCAGAAGTTTCCTTAGAAGAGATCGCTCGTCGTACCCCAGGTTTTACTGGAGCGGACTTAGCCAACTTGCTCAACGAAGCTGCAATCCTCACCGCCAGACGCCGTAAAGACGCCATCACCATGTTGGAAATCAACGATGCCGTTGACCGTGTCGTTGCTGGGATGGAAGGCACGCCCTTAGTGGACAGCAAGAGCAAGCGTTTGATTGCCTACCATGAAGTCGGTCATGCGATCATCGGCACTGTACTCAAAGACCACGACCCCGTGCAAAAAGTCACCCTCATTCCCCGTGGACAAGCGCAGGGGTTGACTTGGTTTACCCCATCAGAAGAGCAAGGCTTAATCTCCAGAGGGCAGTTGTTGGCACGCATCACTGGGGCATTAGGCGGACGTGCGGCTGAGGAAGTCATCTTCGGAGACGCTGAGGTGACGACGGGTGCAGGTAACGACTTGCAACAAGTAACTGGCTTAGCGCGGCAGATGGTAACGCGCTTTGGCATGTCAGACCTGG
>JAHHGU010000020.1 GCA_019359765.1 Aphanothece sp. CMT-3BRIN-NPC111 | reverse complement strand
CGAATCTCCATATTTACTATCGTGACCTTGCCCAAAATGAATAGCAATTCCTCCGGGTTCTGCTGTTAACAGGTTTAATCCAAAGAGAAAGTTTAACTTGGTGATATCCCTGGCTCCAAAGTAGCTGGCTTGGTTTCGGTGACAATTGTTGAGTAAGAGAGAAAACAAAGCTAATTTTTGAGAAGCTAATTTATATTCTTTTTTTAATTCTTCTCTTAATTTTGTGAACAGAGGATAAAATATTTCTGGATCTCTCATTTTGCTGGCTGAGTGAAAAAGTGGAAATATCTACATCTATTCCTCGCACATTCAATCGCTTAAATAAACTCCGCCTACTGATTTGACTTTGCTCCAAGGCCAAGCTTAACCAAGTTGAGACAAATAAAAATGTGTTTAGGGCAGGATAGTCATCTTTCGGTAGGTGCCTTAAGTGCTTTTTGACTATTGGCGGGAAATTAGATATCATTGAACTAATAGGTTTAAGTTTTTTGTGACCTCTATTTTATCAAAATGGAGGTCATTTTTTATCCTTTATTACTATCATTCAACACTTCTGGGTATGAGGCTACCTAATCTAACAATAATTATAGTAGATATTTGGCAAGCGATGGGACTCTAACCCCTGCGCTTACCACCTATTACCAATCCCCCTATAGGCTGGAAACGGCGTATCCATTGGGTAACGAAAGTTTTTTACGGAGGTTTAAATGAATGCAGTTGAATTGGCAATTACAATTTTATCCTTAGCAATTTGGGTAATATTACTAGGTTTGCGGGGTCAGTTCTGGCGGGCAGACCAACGTGAAGAAGTTCAAGTAACTGATATATCAGTTTGGCCGTCGGTCTGTGCTGTAGTCCCCGCACGCAATGAAGCGGATCTGCTACCAGTAACACTGCGATCGCTCTTTATGCAAGATTACCCTGGCTCCCTCACCGTACTTTTGATAGATGACCACAGTACAGATGGGACAGCTAAGGTTGCAGAAAGTGTTGCCCAAGCATTAGACAAACGCTGGCAGTTAAATATCCTTTCCGGGGAACCGTTACCTACTGGCTGGACTGGTAAGCTGTGGGCTATGGAGCAAGGTATTAGCTATGCTCAGAAGCTAACACCACCACCTGAATATTTTCTGCTTACAGATGCTGATATTGAGCATGATGCCAGCAATCTTAGAAAACTAATTTCCAAGGCTGAGAAAGAAAATTTAGACCTTGTTTCTTTAATGGTGCTGCTACGGTGTAAGAGTTTTTGGGAACAGCTATTAATTCCTGCTTTTGTATTTTTCTTTCAAAAACTTTACCCTTTTCGCTGGGTGAATGACCCTCTTAATTCAACAGCAGCAGCAGCAGGGGGTTGTATCTTAATTACTCGTGAAGCTTTAACTCGTATAGGTGGGTTTCAAGAAGTTCGCCAAGCTTTAATTGATGATTGTGCCCTTGCTGAAGCTGTTAAGTCTACAAAAGGATACAAGCAAGATGGCAAAGGTGGAATCTGGCTGGGACTCAGCCGCTTGACTCATAGCTTGCGACCTTATCCATCTCTATCTAGTATTTGGGATATGGTGGCGCGTACCGCTTTTACGCAATTAAACTATTCCCCTTGGTTGTTACTGGGGACATTGATAGGCATGACCCTGA
Organism: Aphanothece sp. CMT-3BRIN-NPC111; assembly: GCA_019359765.1. Taxonomy (GTDB): domain Bacteria; phylum Cyanobacteriota; class Cyanobacteriia; order Cyanobacteriales; family JAHHGU01; genus JAHHGU01. The sequence goes on along the minus strand of JAHHGU010000020.1, from coordinate 76,795 downwards.
TTTACTTGGTTCCACCTGTAGGCGTAATTTTGGGGGGATTAACGGGAAATTGGTTAATAATGAGCCTGAGTTTGGCCATCTGGTTACTAATGGCGATCGCTTACTTGCCCACACTCCGGCTTTATGGGTGTTCTCCCTTATTGGCTTTTTGTTTACCTGCGATCGCACTTCTCTATACTTTGATGACTTTGGACTCAGCTTGGCGTCATTGGCAAAAGCGAGGAGGAGCTTGGAAAGGACGAGTCTATCCTGGATAGTTAGAACAAGTCACAATAAGCATAGTGAAGTCCCATAAATCTGAGAGGTTGAGAATGGTTGTAGCAGCAGACAAGAAGATATGGACTGACGAAGAATTTATGGCTTTGCCCGATGATGGCAATAAGTATGAGTTGGTAAACGGGGAGTTAGTTGTGGGTAATTCCGGAGCAAAGCACGGCTATATTACTGTTATCTTGAGCGCGGCTTTATTCAATGTTGTTCGTCCTCAAAGGTTAGGAGTTATTCTTGATTCCAGTACAGCATTCAACATGAAAACTGGAAATAAGCGTTCTCCTGACATTTCCTTTGTCTCTAAGGATAGATTACAAGGGTTGCAGGAACTTCCAGACGGTTTTTTACAGGGTGCGCCAGATTTGGCAATAGAAGTTCTTTCACCGAACAATACTGTTGAGGAAATTCATAACAAAATTATTGAGTATTTTGAGAATGACGCTAAGTTGGTTTGGGTAGTGAATCCGCAAGAGAATTATGTGCTAGTCTATCGCTCGCCTGAACCCGATCGCTTGTTAAAGACTACCGATAATTTGGATGGGGAAGATGTAGTTCCTAATTTCTCTTTCCCTGTTGCAGAGCTATTCCAGAAATTAGAGTTTTGAAATCTAACTCACATCTTGCACTCTTTCGCCCACAGACTCTCATCCTGGGGCTATTGCATTCAAAGCCTATAAGAGAAATTTTGGTATTTTAGAGCGCACACCATGCGGTCTAAGTTCCGTGTAGCCGCGCCTGGACGGCTTTAGGCTGCGTTTGAAGCCTGAAACCTCGATCCCCCCCAGCCCCCCTTAAAAAGGGGGGAGAATTCAGCCAAAGTCCCGCAGTTCTAGGTGCTTATGTGGGCAAGGGTGAAGAACCCCCCTTTTTAAGGGGGGAGAATTCAGCCAAAGTTCCCCTTATTAACTCTGATTTAGGGGATCTCCAGGTTTGAAAAGAGACCCTAGCCGCCCTGAAAAAGGGAGAGAACCTTAAAAGCCCTTTTTTAAGTCTGCCGGAGGATATCTACTGCGTAAGCCCTGAAACGGTTGCTTTTTGGGGTTAGCTGTGACATACTCGCATTAATTCAAAACTACTGTAAGTCGGTAAAGATAGTGTAAATTAAACTAACCAGCAAATTATCCTCCTCACCAGATGTTAAAAGACTCTCAAGGACTCGCCGTCACAACCAAGTCCCCAGAATTGATCGCTGCCATCGATCGCTTTACTGAAGCCTCACTTAGCTACGGCAATGATGCCCAAGTGATTTTCAGAGGGATAGAAGCAGATCCGACTTGTGTGATCGCCAATGCTCATGCGGCAGCTTATTACCTCACACAGGAAACGGCAAAAGCTCGCAATCAAGCTGTGCCTTATCTCCAGGCGGCTCAAAAGTATGTCACCCAGGCAACTGAGCGCGAGCAACTATATGTATCGGCAATCTTGGCTTGGGCAAGAGGGGAGGTTGCAGAAGCAATCGCCTACCACGAAGAAATTGCCGACAAATTTCCGCGCGATCTTCTCTCTGTGCAAATGGGGCAGTATCACTACTTCTATGTGGGAAATTCTGAACGTCTGCTGCAAATAGCGGAAAAAGTTTTACCTGCTAACCAAGAAAATCATTTCCTACACGGCACGATCGCCTTTGGTTTAGAACAATGCCACCGCTTGCAAGAAGCGGAAGAAGTGGGGCGACGGGCGGTAGAAATGAATCGTCACGATCCTTGGGCGCAACACGCTGTAGCTCATGTAATGGAAACACAGGGAAGACTTGATGAGGGAATTGCCTGGATGGAAAGTTTTTCTGACACCTGGGAAAACTGCAACTCCATGCTGTTTACGCACAATTGGTGGCATGTTGCCCTATATTACCTAGAGAAAGAAGATATTCAGAAAGTGCTGACGTTATATGACACCACGATCTGGGGTCGGGCGACTAAAGAATCTTCCAAAGACCAAGTCGGTGCTATCTCACTACTGTTACGGCTGGAATTAAGAGAGGTAGATGTAGGATCTCGCTGGCAGGAACTAGCAACTTATCTGCGGGCGCGCATTTATGAACATTCCTTACCTTTCCAAGATTTGCATTATATTTATGCGCTAGCCAGGGCAGATAAAACTGAGCTAGTAAACGAGATGTTATTCAGTATGCAAGTCTACGCTAGCAAAGCATTGCCTTATATTAAGCAGGTATGGAATGATTTGGTGATACCAGCAGCGCGAGGAATGGCGGCTCATGCTCAAGGAAATTGGCAAAGAGCGATCGCTCAGTTAGGGCCAACTTTGCCCCACTTATACAAGATTGGCGGTAGCCATGCCCAACGTGACTTATTTGAGCAAGTGTACCTTGATGCTTGGCTGCGTGCTGAACAAAACCATACAGCACTGCATCTACTTTCAAAGCGTGTTGCAGCCAGTCGTTATGTGCCCTCAATTCAGCGGCGATTAAGCTTGAGTAACAACAATTTGGGGCTGACAATTAAGGCGAGTTAAGCAGGCTAGTGGCTGAAAGTGCGATCGCAGTTGTATAGCATTAGCCATAATAGACTTCTTGCAAAAATCAGAGTTCTATTTTTTTAACGCAAAGGAAGCAAAGGTTTTCGCAAAGGGCGCAGAGGATAAAATAGACTTTTGCAAGAGGTCTAATGGTGAGTACAATCGACCTCGCCCCCATGCACTAATATCTGCTGCTATAACTGAAGAATTGCTATTAGCTAATTGCTAATTGCTAATATTAACAAATCTGCGCTTAAATTTGCTCTCTCCCTCAAGTGCCGATACTTTCGTAGCCGCTTCTTATAGCAGTATCGTACATGATGCCAATCGGAACATAATTAGAGGAAGACACAGAAACATAGCGCCGTATTTGCGCCCGATTCATTGCTGATTGTAGTTCTGTATCTGGCTGCAAGAGCGCCGAATTGAGTTGATTAATAAAAGCTCTGCCAAGCCTTTCTGCTGCCACAACTGGTGGCATAGGGCATGGCCCAATAGATTCAATAACTTGTAGATGATTTGATAATTCCGGATAATCGCGCAGTTCTTGTTCTAAGACAGTGCTATCAATTGCCGAACAGTCAGCTAATTTATCAATAACCATTCTTATAGAACGCTGATGCGAACCTGATTGAATTACCTTACCGAAAAAGCTACTAGGGTGCCCAGACTCAATAAGTCTTTGGCGCAGCAAATTGTAACCACTATTGGAGCCGGGATCGTTGTAGCACAGTGTTTTTCCTGCTAAGTCATCAAAAGTTTTAATACCACTATCAGCGTTAACAATAATATCCGAGAAGTAAACCGGGCTATTTTGATAGCGGCTAGCTTGCATCACTGGCGCTACTATTGCGACCAATTGATTAGAGGCAATTTGAGATAGGCGTATGAAGGGTAGACCACATATAAAAGCAATATCCAGTTTATCTTCTAACAGCACTAAATCTTCTAGAGGGTCATAATCGCTTTGCAGGATATGTGTTTCTAAATTAAATACGCGCCCCAGATATGCTGCAACTGCCTCGTAAAACCAGAACATATTGGGAGCCAAATAAGAGACTAACCTGAGTTTTTCGGGTTTATTCATATTTTATATATAGCAATTAGCAATTAGCAATTAGGCGTTACCAGTGAGAGTAGCATATTTGGGTGCATAGGGGTGAGAGGGATTGTCAAGAGCCATTATGGTAAATGCTATATAAACTAGACCTCTTGCAAAAATATAAAGAACCCCTCCCCAACCCTCCCCTTGTTAAGGGGAGGGAGCCGGATTATTCTTGCTTCCAGAGTTGGCAAGGGGGGACTGAGGGGGGTGATTTTTTTACTTTTGTAAGAGGTCTATTCTATTAAAATAACTAGCTATACCGCACTTGTTCAGATGCCAATTCTCCTAGTTATAGAGGAATTCTATAACTTTTTGTAAAACTTTTAATCCCTTTAAAGAACCCTGAATCAAGCGAGTAGCAGCTAATGGCTGTCGGATCATGCCTATAGCTAGAGGTAAAGGTTGAAGCGTTCCGGTTGAACTAAAAGCTGAGGTTAAATTTGGTAAGTCGCGATCGCAGCCATCGCTAACCACTCGTAACATTGCTACTGCAACTCCGGCTTGATTTAAAACCTTTAAAGCGGCAAATCCTTCCATATCTACAACATCAGCATTATAAATCTGACCGAGTTGGCGTTTTTCATCAGCAGACCAAATTAGGCGATCGCTTGTCAATCCCTGTACTAACGTGGCTCTTTCTTTCAGGGTGTGGTGCAGCTTTGTTGTCAATTCGCGATCGCAAGATCGTAACTCTGGCTGAGAAGTATTTGACTTGTAAACGCAATTTTGGTATATAACCATATCTCCAACAGCGTAGTTAGGTGACAAACTGCCACATAACCCCATAAGCAGTACTTGAGGCTGCGGATAGTTCAGTAAGCCCCCAGCGTGTTGCCATGTTTCTAAATATTTGGTTAAGGGTTCAACCCCAATTGGAATCGGCACCACCAGAGGTTTTGGAGCCGTAATGCAACTTACGCCCCGACAAACGGCTTGGTATTCAACCCCTTGAGGAACCAGAATTACATGAATGTTCAAGTTAACTAAAATATTAATCTGCTTATGGTTATCAGAGCCGATTTCCATCTAAAATCTAAAATCGTTTGCCTTACTAATCACCGCTTAGGTGCAATCAGAACTACAGTACAAAGACCTTTTTTCTTTTGCCAATTTTCAGCTTACGAACAAAGTAGCTTATATTCTTGAAATTGTAGAGCTTAAAATAGCTAAAGCCCTAGGCATAAGCTAATGTGCCTTTAAGTGGCATAATCCGGATCGTCACGAAGACGCGGGGTGGCAATTTAAATGACGATTAGTTGAGACTCCTAACCTCTCGTCTCTCGGCGCAGCCTGCCGTAGGCATAGACGTTGAGGCTTTGCGAAAGGCTAAAGCCCAATACTGTCAAAGCTAGGATGGCTATTGCTTTGTAATCTGCACGATGATTTTCCCAATGGTAAAGCCCACTTCCACGACATCCTTACGAGAGCGCTTCAATATTTCCAGGTTGGCGATCGCATATCCCTGGCTGACACTAGGTTTTTGGATCGCTGTGACTGTGGCGGGGCTGCTAGCTTTCAGTTCCCTTAAATATGCCTTGTTCCCTGACGTTACCTTTCCTGTGGTCGTGGTGAATGCCACAGCCCCTTTTGATACGGCCCTGGAGACAGAGGAAAAAGTAACCCAACCAATCGAGCAGCGGCTCAAATCTATCAAAGGGCTAGAGGATATTAACTCTTCTACATACCCAGGTCAAAGTGCCGTCAGTTTATCCTTTAAGGTGGGAACAAACCTTGAGGAATCAAACATTCGAGTGGGAACAGCCCTCGACCAACTAGCCTTACCGACAGGAGCAACTTTCAAGGTTATTCCCCTCAACTTGAATGAGTCTGCTGCTGCCAGCTATGCCATCCAAAGTTCTGACAATAATCTTACCCAGCTGGCAGATAAAGTTAAAAAACAGATTGTGCCTAAAGTTGCTCAGGTGCCTGGAGTTTTGAAAGCAGAGTTATTAGGCGATGCGTTGCTTCGCAACACGCTACGCGATCGCAGTGTCGCCTCTCCTCCAGCAGCGGCAGGGGGTGCAGCAGCGCTGCCTCAAAGCACTTCTTTAATCAGGTTCAACGGTCAGGAAGCCTTAGCTTTGGAGGTACTCAAGCGTGGTGATGCCAATACTTTGGAAGTGGTGAGTGACGTAGAGAAAGTAGTTGCTAGTTTACGCTCTAGCTTGCCTGGAGTACAAATAACCTTAGCTCGTACTCCCCGCGACTATATCCACGAAGCCACCCAAGCAACGCTTGAGGATCTAGGGCTGGCAATTATTTTATCCGTCGTAGTTATATTTCCTTTCTTGTGGAACTGGCAGGCAACTGTAATTTCCGCACTGGCGATTCCCACTTCTGTGTTGGGAACATTCATCGTCATGGCTAGTTTCGGTTTTAACTTAGAGACGATCACCCTACTGGCTTTGGCTCTAGTGATCGGTATCATCGTTGATGACGCGATCGTAGATGTTGAGAATATTGTCCGTCACCTAGAAGACGGAGAACCTCCCAAGCCAGCTGCTATTGCTGCCACCAATGAAATTGGACTAACAGTAACAGCCGCAACATTGACGATTGCGGCAGTTTTTCTGCCCGTTGCCTTAATGGGGGGTGTAATAGGTCAGTTCTTTAAACCGTTTGGGCTGACTGTTTCGGCAGCAGTGTTGATTTCTTTACTGGTAGCCCGTACTCTATCACCTGTATTAGCTATCTACTGGCTTAAACCCACATCCGCCCGTCCTAGCGAGTCACCTATCTGGCTAGGCTTTATTCAAAAATACCGAACTGTACTAGATTGGTCTTTAAACCATAAATGGATAGTGCTGGGGTTAGCGGTGCTTAGCTTCGTGGTGGGCATAGCACTGATACCGTTAGTGCCTAAAGGGTTTATTCCTCAACTAGATCGCGGAGAGTTCAATATTACTTACACTGCCCCCTTACCAGCTTTTCCCAGTGGGGCGGAGCAGCTGAGGAGCAGGGAAGCTGGGGAAGCTGGGGAAGCTGGGGAAGCTGGGGAAGCTGGGGAAGCTGGAGAACCTGGAGAAGCAGGGGAACCTGGGGTGCAGGGGAGCAGAGGTGCGATCGCCCCTGGAAACTTGCCCTTCGATCCCTTTGCGGAATCACTCCAGACTGCCCAGAAGTTGGATGATTTTGTGCGGCAATCTCCTGTGGTAGAAAGCGTATTGACAACTGTAGGATCGCGCCGGGGTGAACCGAACAAGGGTAATCTCTACGTCAAGCTGAAAAAAGATCGCAGCATCAAAACTTCGGAACTGCAAAACCAATTTCGCAAATCATTGCCTGCCCTCCCCAACGTGACTACAAGCATTGAAGATATTCAGTTTGTAGAAACAGGGGGTGAAAAACCTCTTAAGATTGCCCTCTTAGGTGACGATCCCGCAGTCCTGAATCGTACAGCCAAGCGCATCAAAGAGCGGATTCAGAATTTGCCGGGATTCGCGGATGTCACAGCTACAGGTGAAGCGGATAAAGAAGGCGCAATCTTTGAGATCGAACATCGGGATACTCGTAGAGCGGCCTATGTTAGTGCTAACCTCACCAACGATGTAGCTTTGGGAGATGCTACAAACCGAGCGATCGCTGAAGCCAAAGCAATTTTGCCCCCTTCTATTTCTTTAGACTTAGGAGGAGACTCTGCCCGTGCGGATGACGTTCTGGGCAGTTTTACGACAACGATGGTGCTGTCGGTTCTGTGTATTTTGTTGGTGCTGATTTGGCTGTTTAAAAGCTGGGTCGATCCACTGGCAATTATCTTCTCTTTGCCTCTGTCACTAACGGGGGCGATGCTAGCGCTACTGATCACCCGGAGTGACTTCGGTATGATTGCCGCAATTGGCATTATCTTTTTATTGGGTCTAACCAATAAAACTGCCATCTTGCTTGTAGATTATATAAACCAATTACGCAGCTCTGGGTTGAGCCGAAATGAGGCGATCCTCAAAGCCGGGCCAGTGCGTGTCCGACCGATTTTGATGACAACGGCTGCCACCATTTTAGGTATGTTACCGATCGCTCTGGGCTTGGGAGCAGGTGCAGAGTTGCGATCGCCTATGGCTGTAGCCATTATCGGTGGGCTAATTGTCTCGACCCTATTAAGCTTAATTGTGGTGCCAGTAGTCTATAGTCTTCTAGACGATGCCCAGTTGCGATTCTTAAAACGCCAAAGGTTTAGTAATTAATGGGAATTCGAGCCTTTGTTACTGGAGGTACGGGGTTTATCGGTGCCAACCTGGTGCGGTTGCTGTTGGAAGAAGGCTACGCAGTGCGATCGCTGGTACGTGCTAACAGCAGTCTGGATAACCTGCGCGATCTGGACGTGGAGATTGTCAAAGGAGATCTCAACGATCCAGATCTGTGGCGGCAGATGCTGGGTTGCCAGGTACTTTTTCACGTCGCGGCTCATTATTCCCTCTGGCAAGCCGACCAGGAGGCGCTTTACCGCCATAATGTGCTAGGAACGCGCAATGTGCTAGCGGCCGCCCGTAAAGCCGGTATAGAGCGAATTGTCTACACTAGTTCAGTTGCTGCGATTGGAGTAGGTGCTCAAGGCGAAATAGTGGATGAAACTCATCAAAGCCCTGTTGAGGAACTAATCGGCCACTATAAGAAGTCTAAATTTCTAGCCGAGCAAGAAGCAATGCGAGCGGCTAGAGCAGGTCTTGATGTCGTGGTGGTCAATCCTAGTACCCCGATTGGACCTTTGGACATTAAGCCTACCCCAACAGGTGATATTATTCTCCGCTTCCTACGTCGGCAAATGCCCTTTTACGTGGATACTGGCTTGAATTTTATCGATGTGCGCGATGTGGCGCGAGGACATTTGCTAGCTTTGGAGAAGGGGCAAGCGGGCGATCGCTACATACTAGGACACCAAAACCTGAGCTTGAAACAACTGCTCGATCAACTCGCCCAACTTACAGGTTACAGCGCTCCCCAGCATACTGTACCTGCTTGGTTGCCCTTAAGTGTCGCTTGGATTGATGAACGAGTTCTTGCACCTTTGGGGAAACAACCTTCCATCCCCTTAGATGGTGTCCGCATGGCAGATAAACCGATGTATTACAATGCCACGAAAGCTGTAAGAGAATTGGGTTTACCTCAATCGCCTTTGATTACGGCGCTTAAGGATGCTGTAGATTGGTTTGTAACTCAGGGGTATGTTGGATCGTAGATTTCTGCCAAAAATAGGATTTTTTGAATTTTAACCACAGATACACACAGATACACACAGATAAGGAGGAAGATGTTTATCTACTGCGTGGGAAATGTATATTCAGGAAACCGCAGATGAATGCAGATGAACGCAGATGAACGCAGATAGAATTGGCAAATCTAAGTAAATGGGTGATACATAAACTTAACTCTTGAGAAGGGCTGGTGATGGGTGATGGGTGATGGGTGATGGGCAACTAACAACTAACAACTAACAACTAACAAGAAAGAGGTTTAATGGCAGTTCATTTACAACAAGCTTTTGAAGTTGGGAAATATTTGGTCACTCAGCGTCTGAAAGGTCGCAAGCGGTTTCCCCTAGTTTTGATGTTGGAACCATTGTTTCGCTGCAATTTGGCTTGTTCTGGTTGTGGCAAAATTCAGCACCCCACAGATGTACTTAAGCAACACTTAACACCGGAACAATGTTTTGCCGCAGTGGAAGAGTGCGGTGCGCCAATTGTTTCTATTCCTGGGGGCGAACCTCTACTGCATCCCCAAATTGCGGAGATTGTTAAGGGATTAGTTGAACGCAAGAAGTTTATCTATCTATGTACGAATGGATTATTGCTAGAAAAAAGCCTAGATAAATTTCAGCCATCTCCTTATTTGACTTTCAGCGTTCATTTAGATGGAATGCGAGAGTTGCACGACAAATGTGTTGACCGTAAAGGCGTTTTTGACATTGCCGTTAAAGCAATTCGTGCTGCCAAAGCTAAAGGATTTCAAGTTACTACTAACACCACTATATTTGAGGGTGCAGATCCTCAAGAAATGCAAGAGTTCTTTGACTTCCTTGCCACACTTAATATAGATGGCATGATGGTTTCCCCAGGCTACAGTTATGAGTGGGCACCGGATCGGGATCATTTTCTCCAACGCGAACAGACGCGATCGCTCTTCCGAGAAATTCTCGCCCCCTTTAAAGCTGGTCAAAAAAACTGGAATTTCAACCACAACCCACTATTCTTGGATTTCTTAACTGGGGAGAAAGATTACGAATGTACTCCTTGGGGTAGTCCTAGCTATAGCGTTCTCGGTTGGCAAAAACCCTGCTATTTACTTAATGAGGGGCATTACGCTACTTTCCAGGAATTGCTAGAAGAAACCGACTGGAGCAAATATGGTCGTGCCAGTGGTAATCCTAAATGTGCAGATTGTATGGTGCATTGTGGTTATGAACCGACGGCGGCGACAGATGCCATGCAACCCGGAAACATAGCTCGTTCCGTTGGCAGTTTATTTAACATGGCTAAATAAAGTTACGCTGAGTTTTAGCTGTTAACCGCGCTCAGATAATTTTACTTATGACCCCCACGACTACCATCTGGGGGTTTAAATTTTTCTTAACTAGCTGAATCAACAGTAGTTTTTGAATAAGTTTATACACTAATATTCATTATTAGGGATTGAAATAAGGTTTATTCGTGAACAAGCTCTTGCCCCCACTCTCTGCAATGAGAGTAACTGGCAAGTTCAAATTTTTCAACAATGCCTCTTTTTTTACGTTCTCTGTGAACAGAAAAACTCGGTTATAACTCAGCCATAAACGGCGAATGTCCTCATTGTTAATAAAAACAGGTGGAGCATCCGGATAGCGAGAGCCAAACTCCAGATTAAACTTACGACCATTTAAAAGCAGGAGTTGCTGATTAGTGTAAAAACCAATAGAAGAGCCGATCTCATGATTACCATTGATGACAATTTTGGCTCCCGGCTCCCACCGCTGCACGATCGCATCTGCCAGCGCCCGCGATGAGAGAACTGGTTCAAAACGAACGTAGGCGCTATTGGCACAAACAAAAAATAGCCACATAGCAAGTATCATCGCCACCATCGCCCGCCCATGCTGTTGCCGTCGGCGAAACCAAAATGCTGCCAAAAAACCAATACCCAGTGTTAAAGCTGCACCTATTGCCGGATCGCGTAACTCCGCAAATGCCTGCGGAGTCAGATCGAATACACGGGCAAGAGAGCGGGTGTAGTGTTCAGAATCACCAGCAACTTGATTGAGAAAAGCGGAAAGATCACCTGTTGCCTTTATCCCGCGAGACTTCCAGACTAGTAAACTTAAAATTGTTGCCGCAAACAAAGCGATCGCCGCTAGCGCCCGGTTCAGCCACAACAAAGATTTTGTCCCTTTTTCCTCAGCGTTTGCGATCGCCTCACCCAAGAGCAACGCGAAGGCTGGATAAGCCGGAAAAGTATAATACTCCTGGTTGCTAGATAAACCGAAGAATACCAGCACAGTTCCTGCCCAAAGCAATAGGTAAAGGTTCACCTGAGCCTGATAATCTGTGGCTGACTGGGGACGAAAGCGCTGCTTGAACAAAAGTGGCAAGCCAAAGCTCCAGGGGAACAACCAAACAAGGTGCAGCAGCCAGTACTGCAAAATCGGTAGTCGGTTGTAGTCCCTCTGAGGCCGTATATTCAGAAAGCGCAATACATGTTCGTTAATAAAATAGAACCAGAAAAAATTCTGGTTTTGCAAACCAGCCATAATATGCCAGGGGGCGGCGATCGCTAGAAACACAGCACTACCTGAAAGCAGACGCAGTTCCTTCCAAGCAGAAAGTTGATTAGTCACCAGCAGAAATAAAAAAGCTGGAGCAACACAGAAAACAATCCCAATCAGCCCCTTGCTCAGTAATGCCAGCGCCATCGCCGCATAAAAGCCGTAGTAAAAGCGCTTCTGCTTACCCTTACCAAAAAATGCCCGTAGAAAGCAGAAGTGCGCCACAGTAAACCAAAGCGTTAACAGCGCTTCTGGAATCATCATGCGCGTAAACAAAAACATGCCCACGCAGGAAACCAAAATTGCTGCTGCATAAAGTCCGGCTTTTTGAGAGTAAGCCCAGCGTCCAAAGATGTAAGCACTTCCAGCAAGTAGCACAACTGCCACCATTGTCGGAAAGCGTACCGCAAACTCATTAACGCCAAAAACTTGATAGGAAGTTGCAACCAACCAGTAAAGCAGAGGAGCCTTTTCTAAATAACGCACACCGTTGATGTGAAGCGTTATCCAATCGTGCCGTTGCAAGATCTCTCTAGCTGCTATGGCATGGCTGGAATCGATATTATCTACTAGAGAAGGCTCAAAGGAAGTGGCAATGTAGATAACTGCACTAAAAATCAGCAATAGAAAGATCGGCAAATGCTTGTGCATGAGCAAGGATAGATGATACTACATACACTCACGGACAATTAGGTATGTAGAGAATACAACTAATATATTTTGCGAGTATCTCTCTGTAGAATGATGCGAAAACTCGTATATATTATCACATACGAGCGCTAGAGCGTAGGTGTTGGGGAATCGCTTGTGAGCGGCATTAGTTTGCCGCCTTTTATCAGCTTCAACCTGCGACCGCGCCACTCAATTGTGTTTCCCACCAAGCTGTAACACCACAGCGCGAAGCTGATCAGGTCGCGCCAAGGCACAAGCCAGAGAAACTTTTTAGCCACCGGATCTTTAAGACTTTTAACCCCAACGACCCAGGCCATGATTAACCTGGTAGTCCAGGTAACAAATAGCACAGTCCAGCCGAAAATTGAGCCTTGGGTTGCTATCAAGAATAATAAGCTGGTAGCTGTGCCGTGACTAAATATCAGACCTAGATAACCCCAAGGGCGCGACACTCGCGTACATAAATACCAGCGTGTCTGACGATGGATTAGATCGGTAAAGCTTTCGGTGGCGATCGCGTGCTCGATAATATAATCGGAAAGCACAACCTTGTAGCCAGCTTGGGTCGGCTGGTAGCCAAGTTGGTAATCGTCCGCCAGATAATCGGAAATTGCTGTAAATCCTCCGATGGCTTCTAGTACAGTTTTCCGAATCGCTATAGTTGGCCCCAAAGCAAATTTCATACCCTCCAGCGACCGGGCGGTTAAAACGCTAGCATGATACTCGGTAGAAATTCCCACAGCTTCCAAGATGGCGACCAAACCTCGAACCAGGGGACGGTAAAGACAAGTGACGACACCAACCGCAGTATCGCGCATTGGCTGGATAATTTGCCTCAAATAGTTTGGAGAAACGCGGACGTCGCTATCTGCAAGAACGAGAATCTCGTACTTCGCAACGGCTGCGGCATTGGCGAGATTGCTTACTTTTAAGTTTGTGCCAATAGTGCGATCGCTCGCCACAAGATGAATATCAATCTCCGGGAAATTATTGATAATTTTCCTGACAACTTCCACACAAGGATCTCGCTCATCGCGCACGCCGAAGATGATTTCGTACTTCGGGTAATCTTGGAAGCAGAATGAGGCAAAGTTTTCGTAGGTATCAATGTCCAGACCGCAAATCGGCTTCAGGATAGAAATGGGTGGGTGGAAGTCAGGATCGATTTGCGTGGGATGGGAAAAGAACTCAATCGCCGCATAAATTGTATAGCAGTAATAGCAAATTGCTGACAGGCACAGGATTGCAAGCAAAAGCAGCAAGTAGTTACCAGGCTCTCTGAAAGCCGAATAGTTAAAGGAGATATCGAGCAGTAGTTGGTGCGGATGCATGATTATCTCAGCCTTTAACTTGCATACTTAGTTGAGCGAGATCAAAGCAACTCCAATGCAGATAAAGACAGCGCTGAGCCATCGCATAGCTGTGACCTTCTCTTTCAAGATAAATCGCGTACCCAGCATATTTACCGCATCGGTAAGCGCAGTTGCTGGCAGGACAAAACTGAGGTCAGCCCAGCTTAAGAGGGAGATTAACATAAAGAAAGCGATCGCCATGCAAAAAACCCCTAATCCAAGCAAGGGATTCCTGAGGGCGCGGCGTGCAATCCTCAACAACTCTTGCGGACGCATGGTGGAGACTTCGCCCACCTGCTTCATGCCACGGGTGAGAAATAGGGTTCCGGCACAGTCCGCCAGCACCAAGACTATTAATGCAAGCCAAATCTTCACTGGCTTTTATCTCTGAAGGATGAATTTTTGCGCTTGCTTTTGGATCTCAACGGTAAAGATTTTCCTGCCTTGCCTCCGCCGTACTTGCCTTCGCTCAAGCCTACCAGCAGGACACCAATAGTCACCAGAATTGTACCTACCCATCTAGTTGCAGAGATTCTCTCCCCCAGGATAGACCAAGCGCACAAGGTACTCAGAACGTAACTTGATGCACTCATGGGCAGTACATAGCTGAGATCAAGACGTGAAATTGCTGCGAGGTAGAAAAGGAGGGCGGCGATGAGGCATACCACGCCGAGGATAATCCAAGGATTCGTAAGTATATCAATTCCCGCTGCCAGCAGAGCTAAAGGGCTGGGTGCATTCCCCCCAGCAATCTGCCGCATACCGCGACTCAGGCAGACGTTGCCCAAAACCTGAAGCACAACCAGCAGTGAAAGGACAATGAAATTTTTCAGCGCCATTCCGTTGTTATAGTAGTTTGGCGAGAAGCCACTTTAGGACATTCCAAGAAAAGCCAAAATCGTCGCCCTAGATAGAACTTTAGGCTCTAGCCGCCTGACTAGATTGTTGGCGCTGTTTCAGATAAGAGAAGAATTCCCCGCCCTCTCTGAGGCGACGTACTAGCATTTGGCGATCGCTGAGCATTTCCCGCACGATGGGTATGATAGCTTTCGGGCGGAAGTAGAATCTACGATACATCTGCTCAACAGCATCCTCGATTTCTGCGTTGTCAAGATGAGGATATTGCAGTGTAGAGGTTTGAATGCCGGATTTAGCGACAAGAGCATTGTCGGTAAACCAGTTATTCGCCTTTGCCTGTTCATAAAGTTCTGTTCCAGGATAAGGCGCAGCGATGGAAACCTGAATTGTGTGCGGACTGAGTTCGCAGGCGAAGCGAATTGTTTCTTCTACGGTTTCGCGGGTTTCTACGGGTAGACCAATAATGAAGGTTCCGTGGACAGTAATGCCCAGTTTGTGGCAATTTTTCATAAATTCCCTTGCCACTTCTAGCTTGATGCCTTTTTTGATGCGGTTGAGAATCTCTTGATTCCCGGATTCAAAACCAACGAGCAACAGGCGTAAGCCATTGTCACGCAGTGTTTTGAGCGTATCGTAATCTAAGTTGGCGCGGGCGTTGCAACTCCAAGTAAGTTTGAGCCGCTTCATATGTTCGCTAATTGCGATCGCGCGATGCTTATCAATGGTGAAGGTATCATCATCAAACATATATTCCCGCACCTTGTCGCCGAAGAGCGCCTTAGCTTCTTCCATCTCCCGTCCCACCGCCTCCGGACTTTTTGAGCGGTATTGATGACCGCCTATAGTTTGAGGCCAAAGGCAAAAGGTACATTTTGCCGGACAGCCGCGCCCCGTATAAAAGGAGATATAAGGGTGCAATAGATAGCCGATGAAATATTTTGTAATGTCCAGATCCCGTGCATAAGTTGGCAGGACGCTAGGCATTGCATCCCAGTCATGGATTAGTTCACGATCCTGAGTGTGTAGCACATTACCGTTTTTGTCACGATAGCTTAATCCCTTTATTTGCTCCCAAGGTGTACCTAATGCCAGTTCTTTGCAGGTATAGTCGAATTCGTGCCGACACACAAAGTCAATAATTGGGTTCTCTTGCAGCGTTTGCTCTGGCAGCACAGCTACATGAGCACCAATAAAACCAATCTGCACATCCGGATTTTGAGCCTTCAGTGCCTCAGCACATTTCACATCATTAGCCAGTGAGGGCGTGCTGGTATGCATAATGATTAGTTCGTAATCTTTAGCAATTTTCAGCACATCTTCCACAGTCTGATTGTGTGGCGGGGCATCTACAAGCTTGCTCCCCGGTACGAGTGCAGCCGGCTGCGCCAGCCATGTGGGGTACCAGAAGGAGGTAATTTCGCGTTTTGCTTGGTATCGGGAACCTGCACCACCGTCAAACCCATCAAACGAAGGTGGGCTGAGAAACAGAGTTTTTTTCACTTACATCTCTCCTTTACTTGAGCAGGGCAATAATTTTGTCGGCTGTTTTAATTGGGTTTAGTTACTCCAACAGCATTTCAGTAGACTTCTTGCAGAAATCTTTTTTTAACGCAAAGGACGCAAGGGTTAACGCAAAGAGCGCAAAGGATTATATGGACTTTGGCAAGAGGTCTAGTCAATGAGCCGATTCAACAGTTTGCAGTTTTGAAGGAAAAACTTTTTACAACTCAAAACTCAAAACTCAAAACTCAAAACTTATAACTACTAGATAGGATTCGTGTTCAAGCCCATTACCTGCTCAATGAGTGCAAGAACATCACTACGGCTGAGTTTATCTTTGCCATGAGCTAGGGCTTCTAGGGTGCCATGAGCTAAAGTCAGCGGAATTTGGCAAAAGTCCAAAGCCGGGCCCACAGGCAGGGCTTTGGTATAGGCGTCGGCAAGTGCTAGATTGCGGCGAGCATATTGCTGCATATTGTCAGCACTCCAACCATCGGGAAAGAAGTCCACTCCACGAGCTTTGTCTTCAATGTGGTTGCGGAGAATGTTGACAGCTTGTAAACCTCGACCAAAACCCATCGCATGTGACCTGTTTGTCTGCGTCCCATCGTACCAAGCCCACAAGTCAGAGAGTAACAATCCCACAGCACCAGCGACACTAAACGTATAACGATCTAAATCAGATTCTGTATGAATTGTCCAGTTGTTGCCAGCCCAGTAAGCCATCCGATCTGCCATTGCCGCAGTCGCATCCCAAATCCGAGGGGCAATGGTTTCAGGTGCTAATAGCGCCCATTCTCCAACCCGAATTGTTACTTCTGCTAATGAATTCTCCGGCGCGAACGATACCACTGAAAAGTCATCAACGGTGGAGCTATCAACTGCTGCCTGTAATCTCAGGCTAATGGTTTGCAATAGTTTTGCCTTAGTCAAGTTATCTAGTTCTGGACTATCTTCAATTTCATCAATGGCACGCATACACAAGTAGGCAGATGTGACTGCTTCTTGTAGCCCTGGCGGTAATCGACTAATTGGAATGTAAAAAGTCCGGCTAGTTTCTTTTAGAATTTCTAATGCATCTCTACGCAAATCCATCTGTTGAATTACTCCAATATTTTATTTTTTTTGTAAAAAGATACCCAATTGGTAATGATTGTTCCCGTTTAATAATGGCGCAATATTATTGCGCTCGCCACCTAGCACAATAGAATGAATCACTCTCATGGGAGCAAAACATATAGAATTGCTCCCATTAGGATAGACCCTATGCCGATTTCCAAGTCCCATGAAAACCCATTGGGATGACGTTGGGTAATCCTAACCTACACACTGGTTCATCGTCTAGGCGATCGCTCTCGTACACCCAAACTTCGCTCTTGTCAGTGTTGCCATCATACACAACAGTCAGCACCCAACCGCGATCGCCATTGAGGGGATCTGGAGCATAGATAGGTTCTGTAGGATAGCGATTTTCACCCAAATCTGCTGTAGTGAGGGTATCAGTTTTGCGGTCGAAACGGGCGATCGCGCCATATATTTCTTGGCTGGTATCAACCCCTAGGCGCTGCAATGACAAATAAGTATACGGCGTTGCTTGCCCAACTTGTGACTGTGGCACAACAGGGAACTCACAATCTCGATCTAACAGTTCCTGTATTGCCGTTACTTTGCCTGTCTTGGCATTAAGACGCACTTCCCACAAAGTTGATGAAGCGGCGGTTTGAGTAAATCCTGTTGCCACTTCCTTAAGACGCTGATTTGTTTTAAAGTCTGCATACCGAACAATATCCACAATTACCGAGCCACTGGCATCGACATAACCATTGCCGAAATGCCACTGGAACCAAGGTTCAGTTTCGCCACGGCTCACCAGGGATAAAGTTTCGCGGTCAAAGACTAACACTTGGGTTCCTAAAGTGGGTTGCCACATGAGGGCGTCGCTGTAGCTACTCAAACCAGGTAGCACTGGCAGTAGATTCAGGCGCACTGGGGGAACGAAAAACACCAAATACTGCCCAGCTAGGACAAAATCATGCACCAAAGGAACGCCATCAAGCGTGGCAGAGCCAGAGTGCAAAATCTTACCGCTGGCGTCGCTTTTATAAATATTCAGCTTCGCATTCAATCCAGGGGTGATGCCAAAGTTGAAGATTTCCCCAGTTTGGGGGTCACATTTGGGGTGCGCGGAATATGGCAATTCATCGCTTAACCCAGTTAAATTATCTAATCCCCTGGTTTCCAGCGTTTGTAGGTCGAGGGCATGAGGATTGCCACCTTCCCAGAGGGCTAATAGTTTATCAGGTAGCGCCAGCACGGAAGTATTGGCTGCGTTCTTAACTGGTCTGTGCCATTGATTCCAAATTGACCCAGGTGCAGTCATGCCATAGTTGCCATAGAGGAATTGATCCGCAGCTGCTTCTGCTTTGTATCCAGCTGTTTGGACGTAGCGATATACTCCGGTGGCTCCTGCATCAGTGAAATGTACGGCCAAAATTGCGCCATCGCCATCAAACCAGTGCCCCACTCTCCTGCCTCCACGTTCTAGCCGTGCTGGGCCATTGCGATAGAGGGAGCCTAGCAATCCTTCTGGGATCTTGCCGCTGAGGACTGGCAGGGGGGTGAGGGGAAATTCTTTGGCAGGTTGGGCGATCGCATTAGCCCAAGCTGGGCGTGTTGACTGTTTCTTAGTGGCGGTTGTCATCTTTCTGAAATGGGATAGGTTTGCAGGTAACTCAAATATGCCTTCCTACCTGAGTTTGATGCCAAGTTTGTTGTCAAACCTCTTGCGGAAGTGCGAACACGCTAAGTCCTGCGGACAGCGTGTTACTCTGCAACGTATCGCATTCTTGAGTGGGTCTTCGCGAAAGGACGCGGCGCGAGCCTTCCTAGCTCTTGCGGAGCCACTACGCGAACGGCTAGTCCGTATCACCTCCAAGCGTCTCCTGGCACTATTGCCCACTATCGCCCAGGTTGTCAGATGTGCCAGAGCCGCGAAAATCAAAGTACTTCGCCATCATTTCCTCAATTCCATCGCTGTCAGGCAACCAATAACTAATAGAGCGGCGACCATTGCCATTCGGGTTCCCTGGCACAGTTAACGTTTGCACCTGGTCTTTGTCTATATGGGGAGATAAACTAGCCAAAGCCATGAACTCCTCAATACTCAAGTTAGTATCAACATCTAATTTGATAGCTTCAAAAAGTTGGGGAATTTTCCCAATTACAGCCGGATTAAGCGCCTGCTTCATCAAGGCACGCAGTACAAGTTGCTGTCGCTGTATCCTACCAATATCTCCATCTCCGTCATTGCGAAAGCGCAGCAATTGCATTACCTTATCGCCATTGAGATGTTGTTCTCCCTGTTTGAGGTTAATGTACAGATGTTGAGACTCGTCTGTATACTTCAGGTCTTTAGGAACATTGATAGTGAGACCACCCAAGGCATCAACAATTTTGCCAACCGCTAAGACATTGACGCGGACGTAGCGATCGATGGGAACGCCAACCAGTAGCTCTCTCACCTCTTTTGTTGCTAAGGCTGGCCCCCCATATCGATTAGCAGCATTAATCTTCTGGACACCATACTGCTCCGTGACGATGCGGGTATCTCTGGGAATAGAGAGGACTGTTAGCTTTTCTGCATTCGGGTCAAACCTCATTAGCAGCATCGTATCCGAGAGACCGTCTACAGAGTGTACCTGGGGTTTATATCTCAGATTTCTCGTTTCAGGAGGAGGATTGTTCACGTCTGATGGCAGTACGCTCATACCCAAAACTAAGATATTCACAGGTCGGCTCACTGACGGAAGAAACAGGCTGTTGCTAGAGAAGCTGTCGCCATCAAAGACTGCCGCTTCTTCTTCTGAGAGCTGGTATTGTTGCAAGGGCTTAGTAGGCAGATATGTCCCTAAGGTGGCAGCGGCCGTTGCTGACAGTATGGCTACTCCACACAATAGCAACCCCAGCTTTGGCGATCCTCGCTTTTTGGAAGCAGGTTGATAGCGTATTGGCGGATTTCTGGGCTGAAATTGACGTTTTTTAGCTTTTTTTTGTTCTAGCATTCGGTTGATCTTCGGGATACTGCCTGTAGCTGTGTATAAGGACCTAGAAGCGGAAAGACAAAAAGTGTGCCAACTTGACCTTAATTTCTACTCCAATCCTGAGTAGTATTAGTAGGTTCATAATACAGCTACAACATTCCAGCTTCTATTTACGCAATGACGCAGCTGATACTACCGCTATCAAAGTGCTGACGACGTTATTGTTTTATAGTTTTAGCACCTCAATCTAGCTTTGAAACAGAAGGCAGCAGACATCAGAATATTTTTACCAAACTACCACTAGTTTTGGCAACAAAATCTAAATGCTCTATGTATAGCAGTTGCCATAAGGGTGTTTGACAATCGACATAGGTTCCCATGCACCCAGAAGTATGGCTATAACTGTATGTTTGCTAAAAGCTAACTGAAGGATTGCTATATCATCGTATCCGAACAGCAATTGTATAAGAAGGTCGCTGCTTTACTTCTCTTTGAGTCTTAACAAGGCGAAATTCATCATCCATATATAGATGCTCTAGCTGAGGAACTGCCCTAAATACTTTTTCAACTTTTTTGACAGTATTTTTATCTAACTTTTTAAGTTGGTCTGTTTGTCTTGAGGCTATTTCAGACGAGGAGCCTTGTAACCGGGATTCTACTATTTCTGTGAACCACTTTTCAGCTTTATTACTATCCAAAGGTATCTCTCTACTTCTAAAAGCCTGTTCTATACCAACATTTTGAATATCCCATTGACCATTGTGTACCCCAAATTTTTGAATCAGCATAAAGTCATAAGCTAGCAGGAGGCCTGAAAGCTTTTGTAGAAAAGAGCGCTGATGTCCTGGCGCGTAGCGCGCAATATTGGCATAGTAGCCATTGTCGTGAAAAATTTGGTAAGACTGTTCCCGTATCCGCCCTGGCAAAATGTCTTGAAAAGGTATAGTAGACCAAATTGGTGCCCACACGCCAAGTATAATAGGCACTTGCTCTTCAGCCGTGGGAAAGGGATTGCGGCGACTTAATTCTTCAAAAAAAGGCGATAGATCGCTTTTATAAAACAATACTTTTTGGTTTAGAGATTCTGTATCTCTGCCTTTGGTAAGTGATAAAAGTTCATTTTTAAGCTCTGCCGTACTCATCTGGCTCAATCTGTCTGTATCTGGTACTTTAGCTACCACTGTTTACACTCCGATAATTTCAATACAAAATGGCACAATCAGGACTTACGCAGATTGACAGTGAATATAGCAGATTTGTTCTTTCCCCGCGTCACCGCGTCTTTCTAGGAGACTGTGGTTGATTGATTTAAAAACCGCTGTATGCGGTGGTTTAGGCGATCGCCTAAACCTTAACTTGATTTGCTTGAATCGCGTTAATTATTTTTCGCTGTTCCTTGACTCTGGTTCGGGTTTTTTCTCTTGGGGCGTAGCAGCAATCCTTGATCTGATGATACTGGCTGCGAAATATTTCGCTCCAGGTGAGCTGGTGAAGGCTTAGACAGTTTGGTAAAAAAACCATCTGCCACCATGCGGCGGTGAACCTCTAGCCAATCAGGGAGGTTGCTATCTTCTTGTTGCCAGTGAACGACGGAAGCTTCATCACACCAGTCTTGAATTCGCGGCATGACTGCTCGGTGTGCACCTGAGTTGCGGTATATCTTCATTGCCGCCTGTTCCTCCCAAAGAGTTAGCGTCCAGAAAGCTCTATTAGCATCACTCCAGAGCTTGCCACCCAAAAATCCAGGCGTATTTATAGTCTGCCTTGTAGTAAACAGCAGGCTCCAAGAGAATGCTGGTAGAGAAAGAGGTGAGCGTATACGCAGGCGCGTAGCTGAAACAAACACCATTAGCTACTTCTCCTTAATTTCAGGTTTAATACACCAACGGCTTTTTATGCAACTATTTGAATATATTCTCTAGTATATGCAATTAATTGCATACGCCAAGAAGTTGTTGTCATGGCTATAGCGCACGCGATTTTAGCTTTCCTGATTGACTTTCCATGTAGCGGATATGACTTAGCTAAGCAATTCGATGGGTCTGTGGGCTTTTTCTGGAAGGCTAGCCACCAGCAGATTTATCGAGAACTAGCAAAACTGGAAGACCAAGGCTGGCTTAGTTGTGAGGCAATTGTTCAAGAAGGTCGCCCTGATAAGAAGCTCTACTGCGTCACAGATTTGGGACGCAAGCAGCTGCTGGAGTGGATGGCACAACCAACTGAACCAACCCCCAGCAAAGAAGCGATATTAGTGAAAATCTTTGCTGGGTATTTAGTTCCACGCCACACTTTAGTTAAAGAGTTAGAGCGTCATCGTCAAGCTCACCTGGAAAAGCTGTCAATTTACCAAGATTTAGAGCAACAATACTTTCAAAATCCTGAAAAACTGCCTATAGAGGCGAAATTCCGCTATTTGACTCTGCTGCGGGGTATTGGCTTCGAGACTGATTGGGTTGCCTGGTGCGATCGCGCGATTCAGCTACTCAGCCAACCTGAGAATGAGGGGTAAGTAGGTGGGCGATCGCTCTTCTCCTAATACGTTTTACTCAGAAAATATCATGCTGCTCATTAAAAGCCCTTTCTGTAGGAGCTAAACTTAAATCGCTACCTAGGAAATCAATACCATCAATAATTTTAGGAATCTGAGCTGCATCTATTTGGAGACCAAAAAAGCATTTCTGTCTATAATCCGGTCTTTCTTGAAAACGTTTGATCGCTACCTTCAGAGGTCGCATGACTTCATACGCTGTCTCAGCCTTCTCAATTGCTTTCTGAGGAATTGAAGATTGGAGCCTAAGAACTGCTAAATCAATCAGATCTCTGGCTTCAACACTGTCGTCCATGTAGCGATCGGAATTGGCAAGTAGCTTTGCTGTAAAACAATCATTAAGGCTTAAACATCCAACAGGCGACCACTCTGGATATCTAGGTGAGTCTAGTTCAAAGCGAGCTTCGGCAATAATCTCAGTCTTGATAGGTAAACCATCCACAATAACTAACATCCGAATCCCATACTGGTCGGTGGTGCCACGTCCAATTTGGATTCTGTTTAAGTCATAGAACAATGCTTTATAGCCACCTTCAAATACAACAGTACGAAGGTATTTATAACCTGATGAGGCAATTGGACAGATGAAATCAACGTCCTTACTACAGCGATACTCTTTGAAATCAAGAGCAAGGAGGGTTCCACCACCAAAGTAAGCAGAACCCTCCCTCAGTACATCAGAATTCAAACTGTTGAGAATTGTGAGGATGTTGTTATGATGAGCTAACTTAAACGTCATAAACAAGCTTGCAGCCAAGAATTGTGACGTATAGCCAGTTGCTTCAAGAAATCCAGTTCTTCCCCTTCAAGATTCCTGAACATGTCGCGGTATTTCCACCCCCGTTCATAACGACTTAGCATTTGTTCAGTCGTGAACCGATATACATCCTCAGTTTGCCAACAAATAGACTCCAGAAAAGGCAGCTTCTCTGGTACAACAGGTGGATCAATTTTTGCTGTAGCAGTTGCCATAACTGTTGTGGTTAATTCTCTAAACTGATTCTAATACTAAAATAGCTCAATCATGATCACATGACCACAGAAGAGTCAGATTAGTTTTTAAGTGAGTATATTTTACAGCAATGGGTCATAGTTTAAATCAGATTTTCTAACTTCGCACTGCAAATCGTATTTCGTAGTAATTCCTTTTACCAAGGACTCGTACCACTTGGGAGCCTTAGGCGAGATATAGACGCTTTCAATTAGATGGTCTAAACAATTAGGCTTGATCTTAACCTTAATGCCTGTAGAGCTTTCTTTCAGTCTTTTTAAGTTTTCCTTGAGATTCTGCCTCCACTGCATCAATGCTTCTTGTAGATTACTATCATCGGGCTGACCAGGAATCTGAATCAGTGTTTCTTTAGGCAGTAGTAAATCAAAATCACATGACTGATCGATAATCAAACGCATTTCCTTTTCATGTTCAAAACTAACTCTCTTATGTAAAAATGCAAAAATTGCATTTATCGAAATCGAGCAATTAACTTTTGATAGTAGCCCACTGATCTCAATAGGTAAAACCTTAAACTCTTCTTGACTAAAATCAAGATAATGTACCTTGCCTTTAATAATATTTACTGCTTTATCATTAATATTGTTATCAAGGCTATTATATAGTCTATCAATAGTTGATTGAATAGCAATTCCTTTATCATCCTTGCCGTATAAATCCCACATGGCATAGGATTCATGCATATTCATATGCCAACAATGTACAAATACACTTAATCGGTTGACCTGGTTAATAAGACTAACTATCTCTCTAACTTCCTTATCTAATAGTTGTATACCGCCGAGAGCAAAAGAGGCATTTATATTTGTATCAAGGTTTTCAAGAGTTAATTTTGAGTATGAACCTTCAGCCTTGTCCTCAAAACAATCACCCCTATTAAAGTAAAGTTCTCTAGACTGCAAAATTGATATAAACTTGGCTAAGTCCATGTAGCGCCATATTTTCTCCTCACCACTAAATTGACAAAACTCAGGGTAATCATCTTGATAGGACATAGAGCCACCTCCTAATGTCAGTCATCATCACAATGGCCTAGCAGCTTAGCTTATCAACGGGTAATATTGCACTGCACTTTTTGATGCCGCTTATGCCTGACAATCCCGCCCCTATAGCTCACTTCCTCTTAGGATAGCAGTGGTGAGAATAGAGGTGGGGTGTTAGTGCTCGCGAGGCGATCGCGCTTACAGCCACATCGGGGCACAGACTTCTGTACCCCAGCCTAGTTCCCTCTTAATCTGTAATTAGCCGTCTAGATGAGTCGGTTGCGGGTTCAAGAGCTGATTCTTTTTGGGCAGTAGCTGAGCCTTGAGTACCCAACTGAATTAACTCAATCTTGTATCCACTGGGGTCTTCAACAAAGGCAATCACCGTGGAACCGTGTTTCATTGGCCCCGCTTCCCGCGTCACCTTGCCACCACGCGCCTTAATTTCCTCGCAAGTGGCGTAAGCATCATCAACACCAATAGCAATGTGACCGTAGGCATCTCCCAGGTTATATTGCTCTACATCCCAGTTATAAGTCAGTTCCAGAACCGTGTGATCAGACTCATCGCCGTAGCCCACAAAAGCAAGAGTAAATTTCCCGTCTGGATAGTCTTTTCGGCGCAGTAGCTTCATGCCCAGGACGTTGCAATAGAAATTAAGAGACTCTTCCAAGTGGCCGACTCGCAGCATCGTGTGTAGCATTCGCATCGTTTTAATCCCAAATTCCTTTTTAATATGACGCTTAAGGTGTATTCAGGACGTATTCTAGCAATCGGACTGAAAAGCTTCTTTATCAGCCATCAGCTATCAAGGGTTAGAGGGAATTAATGATCGACACACCAGGGACTGCTATTGATGTCATTAAGGCGCGGGAAATACTCGACTCGCGGGGTCGCCCCACTGTTGAAGCAGAAGTCTATCTCGTCAACGGTGCGATGGGATTGGCTCAGGTTCCTAGCGGTGCCTCCACTGGGACTTTTGAAGCTCACGAACTGCGGGATGGAGACGGCAAGCGCTACGGAGGCAAAGGCGTTCTCCAGGCTGTACAGAACATTGAGGAGAAAATTGCCCCTGAGTTGCTGGAGTTGGATGCTCTCAACCAGGCTGAGATTGACCACATAATGATTGAGCTAGATGGCTCTGAGAATAAATCCAACCTGGGAGCAAATGCCATCCTCGCAGTCTCACTGGCAACTGCAAAAGCCGCTGCTAACGCCCTAGGATTGCCCCTATACCGATATTTGGGTAGTCCTTTATCCAATCTGCTGCCAGTGCCGTTGATGAATTTGATTAACGGCGGTGCCCATGCAGCTAACAACGTGGATTTTCAGGAGTTTATGATTGTGCCAGTGGGAGCGTCCTCTTTCCGGGAGGCGTTGCGCTGCGGTGCTGAGGTGTTTGCTGCTCTCAGCAAGGTTTTGGACTCTCAAGGCTTGCTGACTGGGGTTGGGGATGAAGGCGGTTTTGCTCCCAATTTAAAGTCGAATCAAGCGGCGCTGGAATTGCTGGTTGCGGCGATTGAGAAGGCTGGCTATACTCCAGGGGAAGAAGTGGGACTGGCTTTAGACGTTGCTGCTAGTGAGTTTTACAAACAGGGGCAATATGTCTACGATGGGGCTTCTCATTCCCCGGAGGAGTTTATTGATTATCTTGGTAGTTTGGTTGAGCAGTATCCTATTGTCTCGATTGAAGATGGCTTGCACGAAGACGACTGGGAAAACTGGAAACGGTTGACTCAGAAGTTGGGCGATCGCATCCAACTGGTAGGCGATGACCTCTTCGTCACCAACCCCACCCGCTTGCAAAAAGGCATCGAGTCAGGTGCTAGTAACTCTATCCTGATCAAGCTCAATCAAATTGGTTCCTTAACCGAAACCCTGGAAACCATAGACATGGCAACCCGTAACGGTTATCGATCTGTGATTAGTCACCGATCTGGTGAAACAGAAGACACCACAATTGCCGATTTAGCTGTGGCAACTCGTGCGGGCCAAATCAAAACTGGCTCCCTTTGCCGCAGCGAAAGGGTGGCAAAATACAATCGGCTGCTGCGGATTGAAGATGAATTGGGCGATCGCGCTATCTATGCCGGTACTGTTGGACTAGGGCCAAGGTAATATTTTTTAACCCAGAGGGCGCAGAGGTTTACGCAAAGGTTCGCAGAGGGATAAGTCCTCCTCTGCGTTACTGGAGCGATTCCCTTTGCGTCCTTTGCGTTGAAAAAGCGGCTATGATTCTATGGGTAGAAAGCTAGCTGGGGCAATCCCAGGGTTTCTTCCCAGCCCATCATTAAATTGAGACATTGGACGGCTTGACCTGCCTGACCCTTAACTAAGTTATCAATAGCTGAGATGACAATTACTCGGTCAGTGCGGGGGTCCACTTCGATGCCGATATAGCAAATATTGGTACCGCAAGCCCACTTAGTTTGGGGATATATGCCACTGCTCAAGATTTTTACGAAAGGAGAAGAGCGATAGAAGGCTGTGTAAATCGTAATTAAGTCCTCTCGCACTAGCCCTGGATCGCGCATTGTGGCATAAACAGTTGATAAAAGCCCACGCACCATCGGAATTAGGTGGGGGGTAAACTGTACAGTGATATCGTGACCGGCTAAGTCACTACAGATTTGTTCAATTTCTGGAGTGTGTCGGTGACGAGCAACGCCGTAGGCACCTAGTGAGTTGTCTGCCTCAGCTAGCAACAAATTAGTTTTCGCCTGCCGTCCGCCACCGGATGTGCCTGACTTGGCGTCGATAATCGCAGTTTCTGGTACGATTAACCCTTGCTTTAATAGCGGTGAGATCGCCAGCAGACTGGCAGTGGGATAGCAACCGGGGCAACCTACGAGCTGGGCTTCGGCAATGCGATCGCGGTATAGTTCTGGTAAGCCATAAACAGCTGTTGCCGCTACTGCCTCATCGCTGCGCTCTGTGGCATACCAAGCCGTGTAGGTTTCTAAGTTGCTAAACCGATAGTCAGCTGAGAGATCCAGTACTTTGCATCCCTTTGACAATAGGGTTGGTGCCATCTGGCAGGCAAGACCATTGGGTAGAGAGAGAAACACAGCCTGACAGCGCTCGGCAATTTTTTCCAGTTCAATCGGCTCGATCGCTAAATTAACCCTATGACCTAGATGAGGGTAAAGATCTGAAAAAGACTTCCCTGCACTGCTCTCGCCGCCCAAATAAACTACTTCGACTCCTGGGTGATCCATCAAGAGTCGCACAAGTTGCACGCCACCGTACCCTGAGGCACCTACAATCCCCACTGGCAGGCGTCCTAAATCACCCATGAGCTTTTATTCCTAAAACGTAACATTATCAAACGGTGGAACTTTTGCTGCATTGTAATATCAAAATCAAAATTTGGTGGTAAATTTTCTCACAGCCGCTCCAAATACCTCTGTATCCGTCACAACAAGCTAAAATCGAAGGGAAACAGCTTTAAAAAACTTAAAGTTTAGCAATTTTGAACCGATCTGTGGTAAAGCCTAAGAACGCCCCAACGCAAAATTTTAAATTTGACTCTATTGACGCTGCCCTGGCAGACTTCAAGGCTGGTCGGATGGTAGTAGTGGTCGATGACGAGAATCGGGAAAATGAAGGCGACTTAATATGTGCGGCTCAGTTCGCCACGCCCGACCTGATTAATTTCATGGCTGTATATGCACGGGGTTTGATTTGTCTGGCTCTCACGGGTGATCGCCTTGATGAACTAGACCTGCCCTTGATGGTTAGCAACAACACTGATAGTAACCAAACCGCCTTTACGGTTAGTATTGATGCTGCCCCTAACCTGGGTATCACTACCGGGATCTCCGCTGAGGATAGGGCACGCACGATTCAAGTAACCATCCACCCGGACACCAAGCCCAGCGATCTCAGACGCCCCGGCCACATCTTTCCTATCCGAGCCAGAGAGGGGGGGGTCCTGAAACGGGCAGGCCATACTGAAGCAGCTGTTGACTTGGCGAAATTATCTGGACTATACCCAGCTGGGGTAATCTGTGAAATTCAGAATTCCGATGGTTCTATGGCGCGGTTGCCAGAGTTAATTAAGTATGCGGAAATTCACCAGCTAAAAATTATTAGCATTGCGGACTTAATTAGTTACCGCCTCAATCATGAACGGTTTGTCTGCCGCGAAACGGTTGCTGATTTGCCCACCCAGTTTGGTCAATTTCAAATCTACGCCTATCGCAACAGCCTAGATCAGTCTGAGCATGTCGCCATCGTTAAGGGGAACCCAACTGAGTTCTCAGACGAACCTGTGATGGTGCGGATGCATTCAGAGTGCCTTACTGGTGATTCACTCGGTTCTTTACGCTGTGATTGCCGGATGCAATTGCAAGCGGCACTGAAAATGATTGAGAACGCCGATCAGGGGGTGGTAGTCTATCTGCGACAAGAAGGCCGGGGGATTGGCCTGATCAATAAGTTGAAGGCTTATTCGTTGCAAGATATGGGACTGGATACTGTCGAGGCAAATGAGCGGCTGGGGTTCCCTGCTGACTTGCGGAACTATGGAGTGGGGGCGCAAATTCTTAACGATCTAGGTGTGAAGAAAATTCGCCTGATTACGAACAATCCTCGCAAAATTGCTGGGTTGAAGGGTTATGGTTTGGAAGTTGTGGATCGAGTGCCGCTGTTGATTGAAGCGACTGATTACAATTCTATGTACCTGGCTACGAAAGCTCAAAAGCTGGGTCATATGCTGTTGCAGACTTATTTAGTCACTGTAGCGATTCACTGGCAGGATGAACCCCAACCTGTAATAGAGCGCTATGAGCGATTGGAAAAAATACGGCATTTGGCAACAACTTATCACTTGCTGTTACAGGAGGAAGCGCGTCCTGTGGCGATCGCACTCTTCGGTAAGCCTTCCCTAACTGTCCATTTGGGCTTAGATCAAGCTGATCTGGCTACACCCGATTGGTATCAGCATTCTACTCATCCTTATGTACAAGCGATCGCCCAAATTCTAGATGATTTAGCTACTTGGCCCCAGATTGAGCGCCTGGAATTCCTGGTTTCAACTGGCTGTGACCCCTTAACTGGCCTACAGGTGCAGTTAGACAGGCAGACTTTCCCTTTGACTCAGCGGCCTTCCTCTGTGTGCGATCGCTTAGAAACTCAACAAATCTACAGCTTTGCCTCTGAAGAGTAGAAAGTGCAGAGGTTTCATTTTTATCGCCCAGATACAGTGGGATCAACTTCCCACTGTAGCTTTGCTTAGTGGTTTTTTGGAAACTTCTGCGTTGAGCCAGTTGAGAAAGCTGTCGTTAATTGACTCAGGAGCAATTTCTGCAATGCAATTGGTATAGGTGATGTGTTGGCGAATTAACTGTTCGATTTCCTCTCGATACTCAGCCTGGGTTTTGACAATCAGCACTGTTTCTGCTTCTTCCACAATTTTTCCTTCCCATCGGTAAGCACAAGTGATGGGAAACCAATTAGTGCAGACAGCTAGCTGTTGTTCAAGTAATGCTCTACTTACCTGACGAGCTTCGTCTGAAGTATTAAGCGTTATGTAGTAGATTTTCATGATTGGGACTCGATCAATTTGTCTACTTCTATCTTGCACCTCTGGCCTTCGACGCACACCAGGCTGAATAAGAGTTTAGGATTGGGAAGAGTGACAAGAGCCTTTATGCACAAGGGAGATGCTGCTAAGCTGTTCCACATTTAACTTGCACAATTTGTAGGCTAAAGCACTTGCCCCGCATACATCGAGTTGGAAAGTTTAATGTGCATTAGCTTATAAGTGCCTAAAAGCTAATTGCTAATTGCTAAAAGCTAATTGCTAAAAGCTAATAGGCATCAGGAAATTGGCTTGAGAATGCCCTTTCCAGTTTTGGCAAATTCATTCATAGTTTGCAGCGAGAGTTCATGAGTGGTCATAGCCTGCAACATCTCCAAAGGCAGCGTGAGATGATGGGCACCGGCTTGTAGAGATGCCACCGCTTCTTCAGGAGATTTAATACTCGCAGCCAAAATCTCTGTGGTGCTGCCTGCCAGGACGCTAGCCATGTTCCGTACCAATGCCACTCCGTCGCCCAACAGCCTAGTGGCTCGATTGACGTAGGCGATCGCATATTTAGCACCCGCCTCTCTTGACACAGCGGCTTGAGCCGCACTATATATCGCCGTTACCGCACAGGGGATTTCCGGCGACAGGCAAGCAACGACCTGAAAGCCAACTAGCGATGCTGGAATCTTCAACACGGTTTGAGAACCAAGGATCTCAAAAGCTGCCCGCCCTTCTGCTAACATCTCGTCTAGGTCAGATGCTACCAACTGGTAAAAGACAGGGCCTGTTGTCAACTCTGCCAGCTTTTCAAGTGTGGTCTGCACTGATAAATCGCTTTTGGATAAAAGAGTGGGATTGGTCGTGATGCCCTTAACCCAGCCCAACTCTCTAGCCACTTGGGCTTCAGCAACGATCGCCGAGTCGAGATAAATACTCACTAGTGCCTCCTGATTTGATAGTGTTGCTGCGAGATTGCAGCTTATCTCTCAGGTTA
The DNA here is from genome assembly GCA_019359765.1 of Aphanothece sp. CMT-3BRIN-NPC111. Classification (GTDB taxonomy): domain Bacteria; phylum Cyanobacteriota; class Cyanobacteriia; order Cyanobacteriales; family JAHHGU01; genus JAHHGU01. The sequence goes on along the minus strand of JAHHGU010000020.1, from coordinate 45,724 downwards.
TTGTGAAATTCCCACTAGAGCTTTCTCGTGTTCCTTGGCGGGACGTTTTTGACCCCGCTCCTCTACGTGTACGATGCTAGGATCGCCATCTTCTGTCCTTACCGTTATGGCCACTGCTATTAAGTCAGACTAGTTTCGTCATTTCGCCTAAATTGTAAATCACCGGAACAGCCAACCAGCCTAGATTAAGGTTGAGGAAATGGAGGAGCAGGTGGTGGGTAGTTAGGTGGCGGATAGTTAGATGGCGGTGGGTAGCTAGGCGGCGGTTGGTTACGTGGGGGGTAGTTAGATGGCGGATGGTTGGGGGTGGGTGAAACCTGCTGCAAGGGAAGTGATTGGAGCGGCGAGGTAACAGGCGTCTGATAACGTGGTATTTGTGAACTCAGCCAGATGAATCCACCTATTACTCCCACAACAAGAACAATTCCTGCACCAAACACACTAGTCAAGGGGGAGATTGGCTTATCTCTAACAACAGTTACTGAGACTGGCTGACGAGAAGAATTTGATGTTCTGCTTGCTGAAGTCTGTGAAACTGGCGATCGCGCAGGCAAATTGCTGGAGGAAGACTGTGCAGGAAACGAATAGGTGGATCGAGTAGTTGTATACCCTGAAGGCTGGTGTTGCGGTACTCCTTGCAAGTCCCGTAATGCCTCATTTGCTGACTGATAACGTTGCTGTCGATCTTTGTTTAGAAGTCGATTCAAAACATAAGCCAATTGAGGATCGAGGGTATCGCCCAAGTAGCGTTGCCAATCATCTACCCAGCTGAATCCTCGATCTGTCCATAAAACTGATGGATCGATACCACTAAGCAAATGAAAGCAGGTAACTCCTAAGCTGAATAAATCGCTAGACGGTTTAACTTTGCCTTTTACCTGCTCTGGGGATGCATAGCCTTGTGAGCCAATCATGGTTCCTGTTTGGGTTTGGGCAGTAGGTGCGATCACCTTGGAAACACCAAAGTCAATCAACACCAGCTTGCCTGTAACAGATTCACCGATAATGTTGTCGGGCTTGATGTCTCGATGGATAACATTATGAGTGTGAACGTATTGCAAAACAGGCAGCAGATTTTGCAATATGTATCGGATTTTTGCTTCGCTAAACGCACCTTTCTGCTCAAATTCCTTCAATAAATTCTGCCCTTCAATTAGTTGTTGCGCTAAAAAGAAAGACTTATTGCTCTGAAAATAAGCGAATAGGGCAGGAATCTGAGGATGTTCGCCTAATTGCTGGAGTTGTCTAGCTTCCTGTTGAAATAACTGCTGAACTTTATGGGCTTCCTCTTCATTGCTTGCTTGGTAAGTAAGCTGTTTGATGATACAACGTTCATTCAGCTTGTCAATGTCTTCAGCAAGATAGGTTTTACCAAATCCGCCCCGTCCGATGGGTTCAATTATCTTAAAGCGATCGCGTAACAAGGGAATCAGGGGAGTACCGCATGACTTGCAGGCAGTTAGATCGTCGGGATTAAGTGGATCGTAGCAGTAAGGATTAAGACAACAAATCATAATTATTAGCTCATGGCGAGGAAATAGTTATTAATTATCAATGACTAGGCAATTAATCGATATACTTACGCCTCTTTTGGCATAAATAGTTTGCAGTCGCGATCGCCAAGCGCTGATAACTATTGTTAAAACTTTTTAACAAATCTTTAATTTATAGTTGTTTTTTCCATTTTATTTTTATAATCTAATAACTATATCCAAAGCGGGGTTAATCTATTCAACAATTGACAGCAACCCCCTGGAAGTTGGCTAGCTATCCTAAATCGGCAATCTTTTCCACCACTAGCCAGCCACCCGATAAGTTGGGACGTCCCCAAAGTGCGATCGCATTCCCATCTGGATAGGTTTGTAATCGCATATCTACAAAAGGTTGCAAGGTGACGAGCATCCAGGTTTTAGCAGTAGTATCTGGACAGGTGAGAGTAATTGTGTAATCCTGCTCAGCGCGGCGGTGGAAAATGCCACTGAAGAGGTTTAAGTTTTCTACCTGGGCACTTTGGTTGTGGGAGTTAGGGCAATTGCCGGTAGTTGGATAGGCCTCTGGGTGAAGCAAATAGTAGCGTTGCCAGTGCAGCCATTCCGGATGTGAGGGTGTGACATTGAACAGAGGGATAACGCATTGCTCGTTTTGCAACAATGCTTCCTGCAAAACCCTCACAGGCAAGTCTCTAGGTTGACAATTCTGCTCAACGCACAACGCCGCCGCCATCCCAGCTGCCTGTCCAATATTCATAACAACAGGCTGCAACCGGGTGGCACCATTGGCAATATGTGACACAGAGATATTTTTTTCGCACGCCAGAAAACCATCCATTGTCGCCGGGATTAGGCAACTGTAGGGGATAGTGAAGGGTGTACCAGTCCAGCGTCCCCCCCAGCGAATTGATTTTGGTTGTACATTAAAATCACTTGTGGGGTAATGGTGGTCATTTGCATAATTACCCACAGCTATGCTATTTACCTCCCCAGCAGCATCAAGTGGTAAGCTTGCCACTTGCTCTCCAACCACTGGCAAAATATCCTGCTCCCGCACTGTAGCCAGTCCCACTAAGCGTCGGCTTTCTCTATAGTAAGGGTGCAAAGCATAACCGCCTCCGCCTAAACATTCAGAAGTTAGAAGAGAGGGGAAAACTTTATCCGCTAAGCCATAACGACACCCCAGTTGGCTTTGAATAAAGCGGGCAAAGCTTTGTGTATGCCAGCGGGCTTCTTGGAGAAATTCGCGCCGCGCTGCCTCAGATTCAATCAGACGTCCGACTTTGTAGGCATAATCATTACCATGCAGGGGCCAGTTGAGCATAAAAAGATCCCCCGATAGCCTGCCGTAGTTGAGAAACTGTTCTAAGCCATAATTTTTCCAGGCATTGGCAAACTGCGATGCGTCGTCTTGGGGAGGGGCAGGAATTTCTGGGGCATCACCATTAGCCCCAAAATCTTGCAATATTGCTACCCAAGTAGGTGCTTGCACCGGATATCGTTCCATTAGTTCATTGGGAACTTTTGGGGCGCTGGGTTCGCCAAACTCAGATTGCAGTTCCCAGCCCCACCGATACGGCATCTCTGCTAAAGCCAGCAAATCTCCCAGTTCGGTAGCATCCAGCGTAATCTTTGCTTTAACTGTAAAATCGGCAAAGCGAACGCCAGTAATGCAGTCCGCGCTTTTGAACACTTCTAAAGGCGTTTGCTTGGCAATCCATTTCAGGTTGGGCAAACATGCCCAGTCCGCAAAAATCTGGGCACCCAGTCGCGGCGAGAAAGAAAACATACTTACCCAGCTGTTATCTAATCCGCCAATCTGCCGTTGCCGCAGTTCTTGCACAAACGCACCCCAAAGCCCTGTTTGAAAGGCAGCTAATTCATTGCCATCTGGGGCAGATACCCCGGCGCTGGTTAGCATTCCTCCCAGCCAGGGAAATTCACTCACTAAAATGGTTTTGGCCCCTCTACGGGCAGCTTGGATGGCGGCAGCTGTTCCCCCTGTTCCACCTCCTACTACTAAGACATCAGCAGTTAGTTCATTCATGGCAACCTTCTTTTTTAACGCAAAGGAATATTAATTCCTCTGCGTACCTTTGCGTTTAACTATTTGGTGGGGGTTAGGGGATACCAGTGTATCCCCTCAAGCCAATGGAAAGGCTCAATGCCTTGGAGGTTAGTATTTACCGCCAGCATGGAGCATGGTAGAATAGCTTGATGCTGATAATGAACTTCACCTACAGAATTTACCCAGACGCAACTACTCAACAACTTATGATGGAGTGGTTGGAAACCTGTCGCCAGGTTTACAACTATGCTCTTGGTGAGTTGAAAGATTGGATTGCCTCTCGGAAATCTGCGATTGATAGGTGTTCGTTGAGCCGAGAATACATCATTGGGGCTGATGCACCATTCCCCAGTTATCAGCGACAACAAGACGCACTGCCCAAAGTAAAAAAGGAAAATCCAGAACTGGCACAAGTTCATTCCCAGGTTTTGCAAACTACAGTTCGCAGGTTGCACGATACTTGGGAAGCGTTTCAAAAACGAGGATTTGGGTTTCCTAGATTCAGGAAAATTGGCCAGCTTCGCTCGTTTGTTTTTCCCCAATTCAAAGACAACCCTATTGTTGGATACCACATCAAACTTCCCAAAATTGGTGCTGTGCCAATCAATATGCACCGACCAATCCCAGAGGGGTTCGTGGTTAAACAAGTTAGGGTATTGTCTCGCTGCCGGAATACTCAATGGTATGTAGTGATAACAATCGCTTCTCCTGTTCCGATTCCTGACACTCCCGTGCATGGCAGAGCCATTGGCATCGACTTGGGATTGGAGCGGTTTTTGACTATTTCTGACAGATCTTCGGTTGAACGTCCAAAGTTCTTGAAATCGCGGCACCGGAAGCTGAAATTGCTCCAACGCAGAGCAGCAAGAAAACAGAAACGTTCCCATAACTGGGAAAAGGCACAAGTCAGAGTAGCCAAACTGCATCACCACATTGAAAATACTCGTAAAGACTTCCATTTGAGGACAGCGCATAGTCTGTGTAACCAAGCGCAAACCATTTTTGCAGAAGACCTCAATACGGTTGGACTCAATCAAGGAATGCTTCGCAAAGACTGCGTTGATGCTTCCTTTGGTGCGTTTTTGTCCTTGTTGAAATGGGTGTGCTTTAAGCGTGGGGTGTACTTCCAGAGGGTCAACCCTAGTGGTACGTCCCAGACCTGTCCAGAGTGTCAAGCAACCGTTACCAAGCCCCTGAGTGAAAGGGAACATAGTTGTCCAGATTGTGGTTATCGTACTCATCGTGACCATGCGGCTGCTCAAATGGTGTTATTACGGGGTTTGGAATTAGTATCCGAGGACAATCGGAGAATGGAAACTGCCTGTGCAGGCGTACTAGCGGGGGGCGCAAGTTCTAGCCAAGTGCCGAAATCCCGTATACGGGAAAAACCAGGAAAGCCAAATTGTGAGGTTTGGAAGCCTACGGCATAATCTTTGATTTGCTGTAGGAGGATGTCACATAAATTAAGGCGGGCAAATAGGGATAACTATGAAAGCACAGGTATTCAGGGGTGTCAATCAGCTGAGTTACGAAGAGGTGCCAGTACCAGCAGTTGCACCAGATGAAGTACTCGTACAGGTGCGTGTGGTGGGGCTGTGTCAGTCGGATATCAAAAAGATTCGCTATCCCCTATATGAGCCACCGCGCATCTTTGGGCATGAAACTGCTGGTGTGATTGCGGCTGTGGGAGAGGCGGTGACTGGATGGCAGGTGGGCCAGCGGGTTGTAGTTATGCACCACATCCCTTGTATGCACTGCGGCTACTGCCTCAATGACAACTTCTCTATGTGCGATGTTTATAAAAATATCACTACGACAGCTGGGTTTGCTCCCAGTGGAGGTGGCTTTGCGGATTTTGTCAAGGTGCCAGGACATATCGTACAGCACGGTGGCTTGATTCCGATTCCAGATAATATCAGTTTCGAGCAGGCTAGTTTTGTTGAGCCAACCAACTGCTGCCTGAAAGCTGTGAAAAAAGCTCAGGTGCAGCCCGGTGAAACAATTTTGGTGACTGGTGCTGGGCCAATTGGGCTGATGTTTATTATGTTGATAAAATACTTTGGAGCGAGAGCGATCGCTACTGATTTGCTTCCCTCCCGAATTGAAAAAGCTTTGGAGGTTGGTGCAGAAGCTGCATTTGACCCCCGCGATCCAGAGTTATCCAGTAAAGTACAAGCCCTTACTGGGGGCATGGGCGTTGATACTACTTTGCTAGCTGTTCCCAGTGATAAAGCTTTCTTCCAGGCGCTTGACTGTACGCGCAAGGGGGGCAAGATTCTCTTTTTTGCAGAGTTTCCGGATGAGATGGAAATTCCTATTAACCCTAATATTCTCTATCGCCGGGAAATTGACTTGATGGGCAGCTACAGTTCTTCCTTCCGGGTGCAAAGCCTTGCCACAGATATTGTCTTCAATCGGCGAATCGATGTGGATGCGTTGATTAGCGATCGCTACCCCCTACAAGATTTATCTAAGGCGGTAGAGCAGGCGATCGCCCCAACCCCAGAAACTTACAAAATCCTCATCTACCCTTCAACTACAAATAACTAAATGCTACTCCTGTTGCCAACTGGCATCTAGACTCTGGCCTAAGCGTGCAGCAACAGCAAATAAATACCATAATCCCCTGCTCAGCAAAAGCGCTGTAGTAGGGGTTTCTATAATTAGCCGAATTTTATTAAATTTTTTAATTGTATCCATAGTAACTTAAATATAAGCATTCCTTAAGAAGTATTTTTATAAGGTATTCTCTACTGCTAAAGTTGGATAATGTATTAGGTGACCTCCTTTTTATACCTGATGCTCTATGCCTACGGACATGGAAACATCAAGCCCTACGCGGGGCCAAATAGAACGAACCCTCTCCCAACGTATCCAAGCTTTATACCGCAATCAGCTGGGACATCAGCCAAGTAAAGTTGCCTGCCAGCTTTTTGATGCCAAAGTTGTCATCATTGTGGAAAACGCTGTCACCCAACCAGAGCAATTTTTGGCTAATAATGGTCACGAAGAGTTGGCTGAGCAAGTACGGTCAGATTTAGAGCAGACAATTCAGCAACAACTCCAGGCATTAATTGAGGAAGTTATGGGCATATCTGTAATCGACATCCTGAGCGATGCCAGTTTAGACACAGGTCGTACTGGTACCATTGTTATCTTGGCTGAGGAACCTCAATTTCGCGATTCCTCCTCTAGCTCAAAGCGCCAATCAGGTAAGGCATCTAACTGATATTTTGTCTAGTTAATGACCGGAGAAGTTCAAGCTAGGCTCAATGGCGACTTTGATTGCCTTACGATTTTTCATATCTTGGAACACCTGCTCTAAATCCTTCAGAGGTCGGCGATCGCTAATTAGTAACTCAAAGGGAATCGCTCGACTCGCCAGCAAGGATAAGGCATCTCGCACATAAATAGGTGTGTTGTGAAAGACACCTTTAAGGGTGAGTTCGTTGTAGTGTAGCTGCTCTGTATTTACGGTAACGGTGGTATCCCGTGGGCAGCCGCCAAATAAGTTAATAGTGGCACCAGGACGACCACAAGCGATCGCATCCTCCCAAACAGCTGGCACACCAGTAGCTTCAATCACCACATCTGCGCCCCAACCATCTGTCAAGTCTTTTACCACTGCTGGTAAGTCACTTACTTGGTGATAATTAAAAGTTCGAGACGCTCCCATCTGCGCCCCAATTTGCAACCGCTGGTCGTTACCCCCAAACAGAAACACCTCCGCTGAGCGATGAGCCAGCACTGCCACAAACATCAACCCAATGGCACCATCCCCCAACACCACTACCCGCGAGTTGGGCTGGATCTGAGAACGTGCTACCCCATGTAGTACGCAAGCCAGAGGTTCTGTCATTGCCGCGAGAGCGTCTGGTAAATCATCAGGCACGGGCAACAAGTTGTGCTGCACAATCTGTGCCGGTATTTTCAGGTACTCTGCAAAGGTGCCGTTATTCCAAGTCAAGTTGGGGCAGAGGGAATATTCCTGACGCTGGCAGAAAAAGCAGTTCATGCAGGGAGCTGAGTTATTGGCAACAACGCGATCGCCCACTTGCCAACCGCCTACTCCAGATCCTAATGCCACAATCCGACCCGCTGCTTCGTGACCAAACAGGGTGGGAGGCTGTAGCATTCTGGCATGACCACCACGACGCCAAACTTTTAAGTCGGTGCCACAGGTTGTTGCCGCCGCGACTTGAATCACTACCTCACCCGGTGCGGGTGTCGGATCGGCAACTTCTTCCAGGCGTAAGTCTTCTCGACCGTACAGTAATGCTGCTAGCACTTGATTTGCCTATAACTCCTTGCGTGCGTCCCTTGCGGTTTATTTGGCGAACGTTTTTGACTGGCGTAATATCTCGTCTACTTATAGTGTTTTCTGCACTTGAAGAGAGATGATCGGGCTGTTCATCCACCTGTCACCTCATCTTATCAGGCGAACGAAGCCCTTTTCTTCATTGCACACATCCTGCATGACCTTCCTCGGCGGCGAAGTGACCGCGCAGGAGCGCTCGCGCAAATGGCACTCGTGCAGCGTGGTAGAAATAATCCACCAAATACACTGAAACAGAGGAGTTGAGAGATTCTTCACTAGTCAGACGTATCCTTCTTGTCCTCCAAGCTACAGAAAAGCAGTTAGGTCTAACTCGGTAAATTCTAGATATTCTGCTGAGAGGAAAAAAGTAAAATAACACCGTCCAAAGGGGCGGTGTCTTAACTAAACTGTAGCCGTTAAAAATAGGCAAGGTAAAATTTGTCGCCAGTTCCTTGAGTGAGGGATACTCCTCACATCTCACTCCTCACTCTTTTTCACCGGCTGTCTTAAGAAAGCTCGCCTCCACTATGAAGTAACTGTTTGTGGGATGCGCGATCGCCCTCCCAAAATATCCCGGCGAGGCGTAGCATCGCCAATCAGGGGGATCATTTCCTGGCGGCAGGAGGTGCAAAACCAATAAATACCCTGCTGACGGGCATGGCGCAGGAGGGGGCTTCCGCAACAAGGACAGGTATTCAGGCACATGATATAAATCTCCGTATTAAAAAAAGCCGTTGATTAGAAACTTGCTTTGGAGGCATCCAGCCGCCCATTCATAGAAAAGCGACCTGCTAGTATTTCTCGCTAGGCCGCTTCATATGCATCTACCATTTGGGTAATGTTAAATTTTGTTTCGACATAAACTCGGCAAGTTTGTCGCTCAAGTTGTAGTGATGCCGGAATCATCGCTGCCATTTCTTCATAGCTTTGGTAGAGAAATCCTGTCTTGTCGTGGGCAATCAGCTGCGTCCCTGTTGCTATCGATTCGCTCATCACTAGACCAAAAGGTTCGCGCCACGGGGGATCTGGTTCCGACAGGGGTGAAACTTGAGCTATACGCATAATGAATGTTTGTTGTCTACTTTGTTAAGGTGAACCCCTAAATCAGTGCAAACTCAGGCAGCCTTTTTCCAAGTACAGTTTGATAATTAGATTAACGTTAATAGCACTGAACAGTGCGATTAGAGTTATACAGTTCCAGCTTTTACAGAAGATGCTTAGGCTGGTGTGCCTGGAGGAATAAACCGCTGTTGTAATCAAGATAGAACTTGTTCATAATTGACTTCATCTATCCTGGGGATCATCTCCCCGTGAGGCATCCACATTTTATAGAGGAGTGAAGATTCAGTAGTTTTTCCTTAATCCAGGTCTTCAAGTAATTGCTCACTTATTGCTAAGTTTTGTGTCAGTGGATACACTGTTTCGGTTTGTAAGCGTAAATCTGTTCTGGCGCGATCGCGCGTGTCTTTACCTTTTATACTTCACTAATTAAAAGGTGATCCCAAATCCGGGTTTGATACCCCCTTTTTGAACAACCCGTGCCATACTTTGTCTTGACGTTCCGCCGGAACCTCAAGACAACTAGAAATGACAAGGCAGTTATAAGAGCGGATTTACTATGACAACCCGTTAGTACTTAGCGGTTAGTGGTTAAGGAAAAAAAATAGCCTATTAAGCCACAAACATAACGCCGTTTTGCTGTTAGCTTGCTTTAGTTATGGGGATGAGCTTAATGGAAATTTTTATTTTTTAATTCCTGAAAAGTCTGCCACGCTTTAATGAAATTGCCCTGCATCAGCGCCGCCGCACCGTTAAGAGCGTGGAGTTCTAGGAGGTTGGGGTTGAGTGCGATCGCTGGCTTAAGAGCCTCTTGGGCGTCTTTAGGGCGTAAGCCGCCAAGGTAGACAAAGGCGAGGTAGGCGTGGGCGTAGGGGTTTTGAGCGTCCAGATAGGTGACTCGTTTCAGTGCTGCGATCGCAAGTTCTACCTGTTGCTGCAACACCCTGGAAAACGCCAGAGCGTATGCCCACTCTTTATTTTGTGGTTCTTGCCTCAAGCGATATTCCAAAGCCTCAGCTGCCTGAATTAGATAGTCCTGAGTTGGGTCGTACTGGTTGATGCGACCAACCTGCTCAAAAATAGGTTCTAGGGCGCTTCTTCCTTTGGGTAATGTAGCTGCTAGGGTTCGCATCTGGGAGATCAAATCCAACTCAGGTGCTGGTGTGGCGCTGGCAGCTGGGTCAATCTTCAAAGTCACCAAGGGCACTGGGATAGGATAGGCTTCACCAGTCCGCCGATTCAGGTAAGTTGCTTCCAGGGTGTAATTCCCAGATTTCACCTCAGCTGGGGGAAGCATCGCTATTTTTTCTATAACTTGAAAACTATCAGTGTCCGCTCGTTTAGCTTCTCTGATTTGGGAAAGCGAATTAGGATACAAATACCCCATGCCAATACCGTGATCGTGCAACCAGCGATCCTGTAATTTTGGATTTTGGATTTTGGATTTTGGATTATTAGATTCAGCAGTCTCTGAATTCTCACCAGTAGACCTTAATGGAAGATCAGCCCGCCAAGTCAGCAGCACTAAACCAGGTTGCAACTGCTCCCAAGGCCCAGACCACTCGTAGGTAACAGGCACAGGTTTACCCGGTGGAGCTTGTTTTGGCACAGTGACTCGCTCTAGCTTTACCTGGGTGATGGGTTGTGATGAAGGCTTTACCTCTACTGGCGGTTGGCGGCTATGGTATAGCTTCAGAATATTGCCATCGGGTAAGTTCCAAGTCTTGTGCAGCTGGAAATCTGACTCTTGCTCGACAGTCTGAACAATGTCAGACTGAGCTTCTTTGGGAACCGACCCTTGCTCGCCAGTTTTGGTAATGAACCAGGAGAGCGATCGCGCATCTTGAGGTACATATTTCTGCCTAACACCCACCTGACGCGCATGAACTTGGGAGTTCCGCAGGGCACCGTAGTAGTTAAAATTGTGCTGGTTAATTTCCCCTGTCGAGGGTAATATCCCTAAGTTAGAGGCCAAGTAAGGTTCTGTTTCAATAATTTCGCTAATTACTTGAGGATGGGGCCACTCAGATCCCAAGTAGGCAAAGTGCTGGGCATTAGGGCTGAGAGTCTGGGTCAAGCTAGTTCCTAAACTCCCGCCCACCGGAAACAGGTTGAGAAACATCAGTAGTAGCGCCAAAGCAACAGTACCCCAGCGGATGTGCCCTCCCCAACGTCTAGGCCAAAAAGTCAGACCATAAGCCAAAAACAGCGATAGTACTGGCAAGTAAGGCAATACATAGCGATCGTCTTTGTTAATGTTCAGTGAAGAAAGTAGATAAGCCCCCACCCAAAAGACTGCTAGCCATGTCAATTTTGGATTTTGGATAGTGCTATGTCCTTCGGACAAGCTTCGCCAACGCGCCGCTGCGCTAGAGGATTTTGGATCATCGTCAGATTTAACCCTAGCCCCCAATCTAAAATTATTCTGCTGACTCCAGTAGAGGATAAACCCTACAATAGGAACCAGCAAAAGAGGCCAGGAAACCAGATTCGGCAAGTGTTTCCAGTAGTAAGTCCAGGCATTGAGCGTGTTGAGAGCGGGGTCTCCTTCTGCGATCGCTGAGTCTACCGTCGCCCGTTTCCCAGAAGTTAGAATTAATAGCCAATTGGTGCGATACCAGGGGCCAAACACCAACACTGACACCAACAACCCGGTGACAAGCTGGGCTAGGCGTTTCCACGCCCGTTGTCGAATTGACCCTATCGCCACCCACAATATCGGTGTAAACAGAAAAAATAGGGCGGTTTGCTTCACCATCAAAGCCAGCCCCAAGGAAAGCCCAAACACCGCAGCCCAAAGCCAGTCAATAAGGTCAGGGGAGAATGAAGAATTTTTATCCTTGGCAGCTGTACGCGGCTCACGCGATGCCTGCGCTACGGTGGTTCTTGCCTTCCAAATAGTTAGGCACCAGAAACTCAACGTGACAATAGCTGTGAGGGGATAATCCAGTAGAAAATCTAGGCGAGAGCGATACAAACCGGGCAAAAGCTGGCACAGCCCAGCTGCCCATAACCCCACAGAAACACTAAAAAACTGGGTGCCTAAACCATATACACAAGCTAGTAATATCCCACTGAAGAATAGCTGCACCAGCGTGGCTGCGTCTGGCCCAGTGCCAAATATATTTTGGATAGCACCTGCGGCAATATAAGTTAAGGGCGGCACTTTGGTGGAGAGTTGCCAAAAACTTGTCCACCAGGCACCAGAAAACCACTGGGGGTGTTGTAAAGCTTCCCAATAGTGCAACGAGCCATTCAAGTACTCTGCTTGATCCCAAGCTGGGATGGAGCGATCGAGGGCAAACCAGATGCGATCGCCCACTGCCCCCACAAGCCAAATTAACCCTAAGACAGACAAGCCTCTAAGCTTGTTGCTTTTATCTGCTCGGAAAAAGTTGATCAAAGTTGGTCAGTGGTATCTGTGTTCATCTGTGGTTAAAAACATCTTAAACAGGACTTACGCAGCCTTAACGCCTGTTGGGTTTTGACCAAAAACACGCATAGGTCTCAAGTCCCCGACTGACCGTCTGGGGGACAATCCAAAATCGAATGACTGCAACTTTGCCTTAGCCACTTTTCTGAGCCAGTCCCGCGTTTTCTGCATCTGGAGTTTTAGACACAAACAGCCGTGGAAGCAGAAGTCCAGAACTAGCTTTGTACTCCGCAAACTCAGGGTAGCGAGAAAGGGACTGGTCTTTTTTCCGCATATTGGGAACGAACACACCAGCGCTAAAACCCGCCAAAATTAAAAACGGCAGCCAATGCTGAGCCAACAGGGCAAAAGACCCATAAATCAAGATCTCACCCAAGTAGTTTGTGTTACGACAGCGGGCAAAGAATCCCTCTGTAATCAGTCCAGAGCGATACTTGAGGGTATAGTACTTTTGAGCATCACTAGCATAGTGCAAAAATATCCCCAAGATATTGATAGAGATGGCAGCAGCCACTAGCGGGAGTGGTGGTACACTTCCACTGCTGATGAGAATAAAGCCAGCTACCCAGTAAAGACCTAGCAACCCAAACGTAAAAATACCCGCTCCTAGAGGAAGTTCTTGCTCCCACTGCTTGTCGGGGAAAATACGATCTTTAAGTAGCCAGATCAACCCATAGGTAGCGTGTAGCGATAGGTAAACCCAAGGGCCAAGGCTGAAGTTTTCATATGCCAGCATCAGCCCTACAACCACTAAAGGAGTGAGTCCTTTGTGGAGATTGATAATATGCTTGACTTTCATTTTTAATCGACTCCCTCAATGGGGGCAAAGCCTTGACGTTGAATATTCTCTGTAACCACACGCGGTTCCAAGAATTGTAGCAAGTAGTCTGGGCCACCAGCTTTGGAGCCAACACCAGAAAGCTTGAACCCACCGAAGGGTTGCCGTGACACGATCGCACCTGTAATTCCCCGATTTATATATAAGTTACCCACTTCAAACTCAGTTGATGCTTGTTGAATGTGGGAAGGTGTCCGGGAATATAAGCCACCAGTGAGGGCGAAGTTAGTGCCGTTGGCGATATTCAGCGCTTCCTGAAAATCATGAGCGCGAATTACTGCCACAACTGGACCGAAAATTTCTTCTTGAGCTATTGTGGCGTTGGGTTGGACTTCCGTGAATATTACTGGACCGATGAAATATCCAGTATTCGGTGCTGGCATCTCCAGTGCAGTTTCTGCCTCTTGGTGTCCTTTCTCAATGTATTCCCGGATGCGGTCTCTGGCATTAGCATCAATTACAGGACCGACTTGGGCGCTGGGTGCTTCAGCAGGGCCGACGTTGAGCGATCGCGTTGCTTCCACCAAACGCCCCACAAAAGTTTCATAAACTGGTTCTAAAACAATTACCCTGGATGCAGCAGAACACTTTTGACCGCTGTAACCAAAAGCTGAATAGACTACACCCGCAACAGCTTGGTCTAAATCCGCACTTTCATCCACAATAATGGCGTTCTTGCCTCCCATTTCCGCGATGACTCGCTTCATGTGCTTTTGGCCGGGTTGCAATACTGAGGCATCTGAATAGATGCGGCAACCCACCTCCTGAGATCCGGTAAAAGCGATTAAATGGACATCTGGATGATTAACCATATAAGCGCCAACTTTTGACCCTTTCCCTGGCACGTATTGGAAGACTCCACGAGGAATACCTGCGTCTACCAGAATTTCCGCTAATTTGGCAGCAATTACTGTGGAAACTTCAGCTGGCTTCAGTAAAGTGCAGTTACCAGTTACTAGCGCTGCAACTGTCATACCTGTAGCGATCGCTAAAGGAAAATTCCAAGGGGAAATAACAACGGCAACACCACGCGGCTGATATATATACCTGTTAGTCTCCCCAGCAATGTCATAGCTGTGTCCCAGATCCAGGCGTTCCATCTCGTCAGCGTAGTAGCGGCAGAAGTCAATAGCTTCTGACACTTCCCCATCCGCTTCCCGCAAAGGTTTGCCAACTTCTAGGACAATCCAAGCGGCTAATTCGTGGCGGCGTTGTTCCATCAATTGCGCGGCTTTACGCAATATACCAGCGCGTTGTCTCACCGGAGTTTTACGCCAGCCGGGAAATGCTGCCTTTGCGGCTGCGATCGCAGCTTCTGCCTGTTCAACTGATAAAAGTCCAACTTTCCCTATCGCCTCACTGGGGTTGGAGGGGTTGACAGAATCTACTGTTTCTGATGTGGGTTGATACCCACCGTTAATTAAAGGCCAATACGTTTTGCCTAGCTGTTGGCGGACAGTAGCATAAGCTTGTTGCGATCGCTCTCTTGCTTCCTTCTCCGCATAGTCTGTATCCGCCACATTGGGGAAAGCTTGGAGTTTTGAGTTTTGAGTTTTGAATGAAGATTCTGGATTTGCTACAACTGGCGGTGCTAATAATTCCTCAATTGGGCGTTCTTCCAAATTTTGACGTAGGAAAGAACTATTAGCAGTATTTTCCAGGAGGCGGCGAATTAGGTAAGCCATACCAGGGAGTAGTTCCCCATAAGGGCAGTATACTCGTACTCGATGACCCCGTTCAGCTAGAACATGAGCCAACTTGTCGCCCATGCCGTATAAAACTTGCATTTCAAATCGGCGCTTGGGGATCTTCAGGCTTTCGGCAATAGCGATCGCCAGTGCTTGCGATCGCACATTATGACTGCCAATCGCGGCGTAGAGATACTCGTGATTTTCCAGCAATAGCTGGGTCATGTTTTCAAAATTGGCATCTGTGGCGGCTTTATCGTTGTAGACTCGCTGAGGCCAATCTTTCTGCATTGCCTTAATTGTTTCCTGATCCCAGTAAGCACCCTTCACCAGCCTTACTGTTAAGGGATAACCCCGTTGTTTTGCCCAGGCAATCAAATCCCGTAAGTCTTGCTCGCTGTCGCGCAGATAAGCTTGCAGAGTAACGCCAATATCTGTGCGAGAACGAAACTCTTCTTCTATCAACAGCTGTTTCAAGATAGAAAGAGTTAGGTCTTTGTATTCGTACTGCTCCATATCAAAGTGTACAGCGGCACCCAACTCACGGGCACGGCGCAACAGCATACGGATGCGATCGCTAACTCTCTCCTCACTACCCTTAGCATCCAGGGGATCAAACTGCGAGTAAAACGCCGTTAACTTGACAGATACTTGAACCTGTGGTACGCAATCTCCATCCGCAAAGTCAATCTCCGCTACTGGCGTCCACTTCTTAGCAACTTCCGTTAGCTGCTCCATCAATTCTAAATAGCCGTTTAAATACGATTGCGCCTCGGCTTCTGTAATCACCGCTTCGCCCAGCAAATCGATGGTGAAAGCCATCTTATCTTTCCGCAGGCGCTCTATCGTCTTGATTATCTGTTTAACGTTTTCCCCAGCAATGTACTTGTGCGCCAAGGTTTCAACTGCTGTAGAGACAGTTGTCGCTGCCAGTTGTCCCGGCATCGAGTCAGGGTTGGCAAAGTTAAGCATCCCTTTGAGAGCAGAGGGGAGTTCCACCGACTCATCACCCAGGTATTCCTGCAAATGACGGGCAATTTCAGCTTTGCTACGTAGCGAAGGCAAGCAATCAATAAAGCGAAACAACTGCACTCGCAAACCTGGATTACTCATCGCCCAATTTAGTAATTTATCGTCCCAGCGCATTTGGTCGCGCATTTGGGCAAAAAATGAGCGATTCTCTCTGGTTGCTGCCAGGAGTTGTTTGGCAATTTCTTGGGTTTTAGCTTCGTAGGTGCTATGAGATAGTTGTACAACCACAGCTGGCAGGCTCCTATTTGTGGGGGGGTGACACGCAACGCAGTGGAGTGTATGAATGAAAGACAGGCTTGATAAAGCCTTCTACCTTATTCTATTGCGCCAGCTAGGAACACAATTGGCATCAGATGATACCAATTGACTAAATTCTTGCTAAAGATCAGTCTCCCTGCTCTATATCTGTAGCAGACTTAAACTGATACCATTTCTATTTTGATTTGCTACACATTGGTTCTGGGTGCAGAGGTCAAGGGAAGTATTTGTAGCTGTGCCAAAAAGAAATGGTACTAAAAATATTAAAAGGGCGACAGTTCAAAAGGATGCTTCTTTTGAATTGTCGCCGCTTGTTGCTCAGCAGTATTTCCCTATTCAATAGCCTAAATTGATGTATCAATCCAACTTAAGGGCAATATTTCAGATAAGCCCCAGAGACATAACCATTCACAGGGGATGAAATAGGTACCCAGCCGTTTGTGCCGCGATTCACAATCGTGACACGCTGTTGATTAGTTAATCCTCCCAGAATAGGAGCGTTAAGCGAAGCGGTTTGCCTTACACGAAGCCCGGTAGTCCCTGAAACTATACGGCAGTTATCACCAGGGGTGGGTGTTTGAGATGGAGGTACTGGTTGCGTGCATGATTTAAGATAAGCGCCAGATACATAACCCTGCCGGGGAGATGAAATAGGTACCCAGCCATTGGTGCCAGTATTTCTAATCGTAACCAGGGTAGTATCAGGCAATGAGCCGATAACGGTGCCCCCTGCACTTGAGCGGACATTAAGAGCTGTGCCGTTAGTACCAACCCGGCGACAATTTGCTGAAGCCTGTGCCAGTTGATATTCACTTTCATTCTGCCCTGGCGCAGAGGACTGAATGCCCTGAGGCATGCTTGTACTAGCGGCATTAGAAAGAACGGGAAAAGCACACGCAGCCAGCGACAGTGCAGTCGCCACTACTATAGATGTTTGCCCACAACTCATCTTGCTCATGTGAACAACTCCTAAATATAAGTAAAAGGGGAGGAATTCGTCTGTTATAACACTGAAAAAAGGCTTTAGCTAATCCTAAGAAGCTAAAACTTAATATTGCTACTACCAGAAGAGGTAATCTTTAAACAGTTGAAAACGTACTTTGTATTGTTAATGTGCAAGATAAGGCGTTTTCCTCGCCAGAAAACTCTGTAGACTGAAAACCAAAATAGGTTGAAGGAAATTCAGCAGTTAACCTGAAGCCTACGCCCTACTGTTAGGTAGGTGTAGATACGTCACAATAGATAAGGTCTCTAATCTTTCCAATTGCTGTAGCCACCCATGATCACCTCTCCACGTCGCTATCACATCACCACCTTCGGCTGCCAGATGAACAAAGCTGACTCTGAGCGCATGGCTGGCATATTAGAAAATATGGGCTTTGAGTGGTCAGAAGACCCCAATGATGCCAACTTAATTCTCTACAACACTTGCACAATTCGGGATAACGCCGAGCAAAAGGTTTATTCCTACCTGGGCAGGCAAGCAAAGCGTAAACACGATCAACCTGACTTAACGCTGGTAGTTGCCGGTTGTGTTGCCCAGCAGGAAGGGGAAGCGCTATTGCGGCGAGTGCCAGAACTAGACTTGGTGATGGGGCCGCAACACGCTAATTGCCTTGAGGATTTGCTAGAACAGGTGTTCGATGGCAATCAGGTGGTGGCGACAGAGCCAATTCATATTGTTGAAGACATCACCAAACCTCGCCGCGACAGTAAGGTGACGGCGTGGGTGAATGTAATCTACGGCTGCAATGAGCGTTGCACCTACTGCGTGGTTCCCAATGTGCGGGGTGTAGAGCAATCGAGAACGCCAGAGGCAATTCGTGCTGAGATGGAGGAACTGGGACGTCAGGGTTATAAGGAAGTGACGTTACTAGGTCAGAATATAGACGCCTACGGTCGAGACTTGCCAGGAGTAACGGCAGAGGGCCGTCACCAGCATACGCTGACAGATTTGCTCTACTATGTCCACGATGTACCAGGAATTGAGCGCATCCGCTTTGCGACAAGTCACCCACGCTATTTCACGGAACGGCTGATTCGCGCCTGTGCGGAGTTGCCCAAGGTGTGCGAGCATTTCCACATTCCCTTTCAGTCTGGGGATAACGAGGTGCTGAAGGCAATGGCACGGGGCTACACTCATGAGAAGTATCGCCGGATTATTGACTCGATTCGTCGGTATATGCCGGATGCTTCAATTAGTGCTGATGCGATCGCAGGTTTCCCTGGTGAAACAGAAGCGCAGTTTGAAAATACGCTCAAGCTGGTAGAAGATATTGGCTTTGATCAACTGAATACAGCTGCCTACTCGCCTCGTCCGGGTACACCAGCAGCCTTGTGGGAGAACCAGCTGAGTGAGGAGGTAAAGAGCGATCGCCTCCAGCGTCTCAACCACTTAGTTGGCATTAAAGCAGCAGAGCGATCGCAGCGCTATTTAGACCGCATTGAAGAAATCATGGTAGAAGACCAAAACCCCAAAGATCCCACACAAGTTATGGGACGCACGCGCGGCAACCGTCTCACCTTTTTTACTGGCAACATTGCTGAACTTAAGGGTCAACTGCTACAAGTCAAAATTACCGAAGTTCGCCCCTTCAGTTTGACAGGTGCACCATTAGCGGTGGCCGGAAGGCTCAGTTTGGCAAATTAAGACTTAGGCAAGGTCAACCTGTAAGAGTTGCTCAATGTCTTAGAGCAAGCGATCGCTCACCGTCAGCAACGACTCAACGGGTAATATATGCCACATTTGTGGCTTTGTGTCAATAGCAATGTAGTAAACGACTGAGCAGGGGGCAATTTGCAAAACTTCTCTCTGCTTAGTCGATTAAATACTATACGCAACTGGCAGGAGAAATGATGATATGGGCAAGCATGACGGGCTGAACGCCACTTTAATGCCAGCGATCGCCGTTAATGGCACAAGAGCGATCGCCCTGGAACAGCCAGCCGCCAAGACATCCAGGAATAAAGTTTTTGCACAAAAGCCTCAGCCACAAGCAGCAGTGCAGTGGGTAGAAACAGCAGAACAGATAACTTTTTGGAGTTCGGTATTTGCAGGTGTTTTAGCTACTGTTTCTCAGCAGGCTGTTTTTGCTGTTCCTCTATCACTCTTCATCGGCTTTTATCGGGTGAACCGTTACCACGTTGAACAGCAGATGCAGCAGCGTCTCACCGCCGCGATGACGGAAGTAGCGCAAGTCCAGACGGATCTCCAGCGTCTGAGCGATCGCCCATTATCTGATGATGTCGGTTCTTTATGGCAACGGGTGGAGACGCTAGAGAAAGCCGACTGGCAAGGGCAAGTAACGGCAGTTCAGCAATGGGTAAAAGATTTAGATGCCAGTGCTGAAGCGCTACATGACCGCACGCGGCATCTAGATTATATCCAAGAGCAATTGGTTGCTCTCCAGGAATGGGTGTCTGCTCAGTCTCAATGCGATCGCGGACGGGTAGCAATCTTTATTGACGGTACTAACCTATTTTCTGCTGCTCAGAAGTTGGGCATCGAGATTGATTATGCCAAACTGCTGGCAGTGCTAACAGCGGGTTCTCCCTTATTTCGTGCCTGCTTCTACATGGGAGTTGATTCAGCGAATAAGAAGCAGCAAGACTTTCTGTCATCGTTGCGTCGTCATGGCTACCGCGTGGTAAGTAAAGAGTTGGTGCGCCGTGCAGATAATTCAAAAAAGGCAAACTTAGATGTGGAAATTGCCCTAGATTTGATTAGCTTAGTGGGAGCCTATGACACCGCCGTGTTAGTTAGTGATAATGAAGAATTTGCCTGTGCTATCAAAGCGGTGAGTGGGCGGGGCGCACGGGTGGAAGTGGTGAGTTTGCAGTCAAGGAAATCTAATGAGCTAATTGATGTGGCAGATTGCTACATTAATTTGGAGACGATTAAAGACGAAATCTGCAAGGGCAGCATCCCAATGCCTGTAAAAACGCCTAAGGACTAATATGAAATAGCTAAATGTTTGCTACATAGGCTCGATCTCCCCTAGCACCCCTTAAAAAGGGAGAACCGAATTCGATTTAAAGTCCCCCTTTTCAAGGGGGATTTAGGGGGATCTCCGATGTGTTGCATTCTTTTTTCTATTGGATATCAAGTCGTAGCTTTGCGCGTACTATGCCTGCCTGCGAAGGCTGCAAAACCCTCAAGTTTCCGTAAGTCTACCTACGCGGACTTTGTTTGTCTAGCCCTAAGCTTTAGCCTGTGAGATGAAATTGCAAAAGAAGTAATAAAAGTGCTGATTGATATTTATACAAAATTTAATTCGAGGAAATACGCAATGAATGAACAACGTCTGCAAGCCTATCTAAACTTAATCCAAATTCTACTTACCTGTGATGCTGGTACAGAACTAGAAATTTTAAATACCCACTCCCAACTGCTTGATGCTGGCTTGGTGCAGACAATGACACGAGTAGCAGCAATGATGGCAGAGAATCGCGATAGAAATGCTATTTGGTTGCAAAATCTGGCAGCACAACTGGCTTCAGCAATAGGTCAACCAACACTTGCAGCCTCCCGAGAAGAATATCACAATTTCTTAATGCAAGTATTATGGACAATTTTCGACAGCAGAGGGAATCCGCAAGCAGTGTACCCACTACTGCAAGCAAATGTGAACAAACTGGATAATTTCTTTGCCTATATATTGCACTCTTGTGCAACAGCTAGCCTGGATAATGTGGAATTACAACAAGCCCAAGATATTGCCGTAGATATAGCCAATTTTAGTAACCTGATTCAGCAGTTTCCGTTAGGGAATAGAGCAAGTAACTTAGAGATTGCTATTACTGGCTATGAAATAGCATTAACAGTTTATACCCGCGAAGATTTTCCCTCCGATTGGGCAGCAACTCAAAATAATCTAGCTACTGCTTACATTCACAGAATCAGGGGAGATCGAGCTGAAAATCTGGAGCAGGCTATTGCTAGTTACCAGGTAGCATTAACAGTTTACACCCGCAAAGATTTTCCCTCCGATTGGGCAGCAACTCAAAATAATCTAGCTACTGCTTACATTCACAGAATCAAGGGAGATCGAGCCGAAAATCTGGAGCAGGCTATTGCTGGTTATCAGGCAGCATTAACAGTTCGCACCCGCAAAGATTTTCCCTCCGATTGGGCAAGTATTCAAAATAATTTAGCTGCTGCTTACAGTGAAAGAATCAGGGGAGATCGAGCCGAAAATCTGGAGCAGGCTATTGCTGGTTATCAGGCAGCATTAACAGTTCGCACCCGCGAAGATTTTCCCTCCGATTGGGCAGCAACTCAAAATAATCTAGCTACTGCTTATAGTAATAGAATTAGGGGAGATAAAGCCGAAAATCTGGAGCAGGCTATTGCTGGTTATCAGGCAGCATTAACAGTTCGCACCCGCAAAGATTTTCCCTCTGATTGGGCAATGACTCAAAATAATCTAGCTACTGCTTACATTGACAGAATCAAGGGAGATCGAGCCAAAAATCTGGAGCAGGCTATTGCTTATTGCCAGGCAGCATTAACAGTTTACACCCGCAAAGATTTTCCCTCCGATTGGGCAGCAACTCAAAATAATCTAGCTATTGCTTACAGTGACAGAATCAGGGGAGATCGAGCCAAAAATCTGGAGCAGGCTATTGCTTATTACCAGGCAGCATTAACAGTTCGTACCCGCGAAGATTTTCCCTCCGATTGGGCAATGACTCAAAATAATCTAGCTACTGCTTATAGTAATAGGATTAGGGGAGATAAAGCCGAAAATCTGGAGCAGGCTATTGCTTATTGCCAGGTAGCATTAACAGTTTACACCCGCAAAGATTTTCCCACTAATTGGGCAATGACTCAAAATAATCTAGCTGCTGTTTACATTCACAGAATCAGGGGAGATAGGGCAGAAAATATCGAGCAGGCTATTGCTGGTTACCAGGCAGCATTAACAGTTTACACTCGCGAATATTTTCCTACCGATTGGGCAGCAACTCAAAATAATCTAGCTACTGCTTACATTGACAGAATCAGGGGAGATAGGGCAGAAAATATCGAGCAGGCGATCGCCTGTTTCCGATTAGCATTAGAAATCAGGACACCCATTACTGATCCTATAAAGTGTCTCCAATCTGGACGTAACCTAGGCGATACAGCCTTTAAAGCTGGACTGTGGACAGAAGCAATTGAGGGATATGAAATTGCCATTGCAGCAGTAGAACAAAGTCGTAGTTGGGCAACTTCTGACTCCCGTCGCCAAGAGATTCTGAAAGCAGCCATTAACGTTTATGAAAACATGGTGCAATCTTGTATCAACGCTGGACAACTAGACAAAGCGATTGAATGTGTTGAGCGTTCCCGTTCTAAACGTTTGGTAGACTTGATGGCGAGTAATGACCTTTATTCTGCTGGAGAAATCCCTCAAGAAGTGCAAGAGTATTTGCAGCAATATGAAGCCTTGCAACAGCGTATTGATGAGGAACGTTCCCAAAATCAATCTGACAATAGCAAACAACTGGTAAGCGCTTCTACCCGCTCGCGAGATGGACGTGCCGCATACGAAGCACTCAACAACACTCTTGAAGAACTAGAATCACAAAAACAACGTATCTGGGAACAAATCCGGCGATTAGATACCGTATTAGCCGGAGAAATTCAAGTGAGTGCCATTAGTTTAGCGTCGATGCAGCAACTAATTGACACTCCTACAACTGCCATCCTCAGCTTTTATACAACCGACAACGACACCCATATCTTTATCCTCCGCAAAAATAAAAACCCTCTGCTGCACACTTGTACAGGACAAGGATTAGAAACATTACAATCCTGGATTTTCAATAACTGGCTAAAGCCCTATTTGTCAAATAAGGCAGAATGGGTAAACAAAATTAGCACGTTTCTGGCTGAACTATCTCAACGCTTACAACTAAATGAGTTAATTGCTCAACATCTCCAAGGTATTGAAGAAATCATCCTTATTCCTCACCTTGATTTACACCAGATGCCCTTCGCAGCTTTGCCCATTGCAGATCCTCCCCAGCCCTCCTTAGAAAGGAAAGTACCGCAGGCGGGGGATTCTAACGGAACTCAGGTGCAATACCTGGGCGATAAATTCCTCATCCGTTACGTTCCCAGTTGCCAAATCTTGGAATTTTGCAAAAAACGTCCCCCAATAGAGACGTTGCTCGACGTTCAACAATACGGCACGGTGGAAGACGCTACAGAGGATTTGCTCTTTGCCAGTTTTGAAGGCTCTCAAATTGCCCAACTGTACAACATTCCTGAACCTCAGCGTTTAAAAGGACGCAGCCGCGCTACCGTTGAAAATTATCGCGAATTAGCAAATAAAGTCCAGGTACTCCACTCCAGCCACCATGCCCAATCGCGTCTGGATAATCCTTTAGAATCGCTGCTGCTATTAGGAAATGGCACGATAACCTTGGGGCAACTGATGACACCAGGTTGGCAACTGCCTAATCTTTCTGATGTATTCCTCTCCTGTTGCGAAACTAATCTAGGTGTAACTGAGATAACAGATGATATTTTGACGCTTGCCACAGGCTTTTTGTGTGCAGGTGCCAGAAGTGTTTGTTCTACCTTGTGGGCAGTTGATGACTTAGCTACAGCTTTGTTCTCGATCCTCTACTATCAGAATCGAAAGCAAGGACGCGATCGCCCCACTGCCCTACAACAAGCCCAAATGCAACTGCGATCGCTCACAGGTAAGCAACTCAAAAAAGAGTATAAACGTCAGCTAGATGCTCATCTGGACGAGCAATTTAATCGGGCAGAGGCTGCTGGCGACAATGCAACTGCTGGAAGGATTTACAATACCCAAACAAGGTTGAAGGATCTGTGCCGAGAATCCTATCCTTTTGAATCTCCCTTATACTGGGCGGCATTCATCTCCCAAGGCTTGCGTTAACCCTGATGTACAAAGTACCTGGTGATTATCAACACCCTGTCTTGTCAATGAAATTATATTCGTGGTGGTGAGCGATCGCCCCATCAAATCACTCATACCAAATTCGGGTTAATTATCCCCTGTATGCTAAGAGGCTCAAACATTAGACCTCCTGCATGAATCCTTGCCCTCACCCTAAATCCCTCTCCCAAGCTTGGGAGAGGGACTTTAAAATTGGCTCCCCTTCTCCCAGAATTGGGAGAAGGGGCTGGGGGATGAGGGCAAATTTTACATTCATGTAGGAGTTGTAGAGTTGTAGAGACGTTGCATGCAACGTCTCTACAACTCTACAACTGGGTTCAAAAAGGGGGCAATATTGACGTATATCCAGTAAAACACTTGCTGGATGCGTAAGTCCTATTAAATATAAGACTATTCCCAAACAATTTGCATATTGAGGACAAAACCTGGTAAGACATCTTCTCCTGATAATTCTGTAGGAGATTCCAGCACTTCTACTCTTTGTCCGAGGCGATAAATTTCAACTTGACGTGTTTTTCTATTAATTAACCAGCCGAGTCTTACTTGGTTATCCATATATTCTTGCATCTTGGATTGTGTCTCTTTTAAGCTATCAGTCGGCGACATTAACTCCAGGACAAAGTTGGGAGCAATTGGAGGAAATTTCTCTTTCTGTTCGGGTGTGAGAGCATCCCATCTTTCTTGTTGTATCCAAGATACATCAGGGGAACGATCCGCGTCGTTGGGGAGTTTAAAGCAGGTAGAAGAATCGAAAACTTTGCCGAGTTTAGTTTGCCGATTCCAAATCACAAAATCTGCCGCAATTTCAACATTACGGTTTCCAGTTTCTCCACCTGTAGGTGGCATGATAATTAATTCTCCCTTGGCGTTGCGTTCAAATTTAACATCAGGATTTGCCCGACAAAGTTGATAAAACTGGTCGTCGGTAAGTTTAATGATGGGGTTGAAATTTACAGTAACGGCAGTCATAGGGGTTGATCGCGATCGCTAGTTGTACCAATTTTATTTTCTGTATCAGGGACAAGACCGAGCAATAATACCTAGCTACCCAAATTTGCAAAGTTTTTTCAGTTCCCTGTGATTAAGAATTAACGGTTCAACTTACTCCCCCTCGGAGGCACCGCAATTATGACAAGAGTTCCTCAAAAGCCTCGTGACGTTGCTAGGGGTGCTGTTTATAGCGATCGCCAGCCAGAAACCCCTCTATGGCGATCGCCTGCCGCCTGGGGTATTGCCTTAGTCGGCGCTGGCATACTAGGGCTACCTATTATCTGGGATGCTCAAAACACACGTCTGATCGCCGCTTTTTATGCGGATGTCTCACTCTCTAACCTTGAGTATAAGACCTCGATTCAGCAGCTTTGTAGCGATCGCCTGAACCACCTAATGGAAGGTGACATTCGCCTTGATGCCAAATTTGCCGATAAAACTATCGTACTGGGCAATCAAGCTTACCAAGATCGCGATCGCCTCACCCTACAACAAGACTGCCTTGCAGTTGCTACCCCACCAGAAGGCATTGGTACCCATCCTGGTACAGCATTGCCACTGGCACTAGAGAGTTTGGAGAAGGAGATTCGGCATCAACGCACTTTAGGCAATAACAATCGCGTTGCTGCTATTTTAGCCATCCAGGCAGCAGAACCCGGACAGAATCAATCGCCATTGGATTTAAACACCTTCAAAACCAAAATTGAGGGCATTGTCAAAGACGGCAGTGCGCTAGCGGTGATTGGTCCTGATGTGGAATTGCAACAGCAGTTAAAGACTGTCTTGGCAGGAGTCAAGAACACCGATGTCTGCACCTATGCCAATGGCAAACGCTGCATTGACTGGGTTTTTGAAACTGTACGGAAAAAAACCTAACCCTTTAGCCCCCTCTCCTCGCAGGAGAGGAGGGCAGGTGGGAGAGGTCTTTCTAATTTATCTATCCACAGGAGGACGAAATGTTACACACAACCCAAAACGAACAACGCCGCAATCGCCTCGACCGCTGGCGCAATACTTCCCCAAAGACGATGAAACAGATGCCAGGGAACGATCGCGATTACATCATCGCTGAAGTTGAGAAAGATGCGAAAAACCAACTGACTGCTGAACGCATAGCAGAATTTAACTCAGTACGCGATCGCCGTCTACCCCCCGACAAAGAAAAGCTCACCACATTCATCGTAGTCGTGGCAGGGGCGCTAACCTTTAGCATTGCGCCTCAACTAATAGCATCCCAAGCAGGGCGCGGACCAATTGCCCTATCTGCGGGGTTAGCTGGAGGTGCAGCTGCCAGCTTCTTTGCTCATGCCAACGCCGCCAAAGTTCTCACAGGGCTGAAATTGAAACATAGTACCCAGCAAGCCCGCAAAGCCATCATCCAAAAGCGAAATCAGGAGCGTGCTTAACCATGAACACTCAATACACCCAGAATGCTGAAGATTTTGAATTTGACCCCAGAGCGAGATACTACCAGACACAGCTTCACCTGCTTAACGACAGGGAAGGCAAGCATGATGCGGAACCGTCTAAGACAGCCTTAGTATTCTCTGTCGGCTTGAGTGCGGTTGAAGCAGCAGTAGCTTTTTTCCTGCTATCTCCGGCAGGTTGGTTAATCGCCAGCACTGGCGCGATGTTTCCTGTATTCCTGCTGTGGGCAATGGCAAACTTCCAAGCAGATCGCGTTGAACTACCTAAAAAGTATGACGAATTAGTGGAGCAATACCATGACTCAAATAAATCAAGACTACGTTGAATTCAATCCTGAAGCACTCTTTTCTATCCAGCTAATTCCCGATGAACGAGAATACAAAGAACAGATGATTGACCATCATCTGGCATGGTTAGCTGAAAACGACCCTACCAATCGCCTCAAAACTCCAAGCATGGTAAAAGACGATGCGGAAATCCAGTATTTCCAAAATCGCAACCACGAACTCAAACAAGAGTGTGAGTGGAAAGTGCATCAGCGTCTATTTCAACACGAGCGGGAAGTCAATAAAATACAAAACACCGATCCACCTGTAAGCGAAGTCGGGCGAGAACACGAGGTAGAAGCCCGAAAGAAACAATGGATTGAGCAGGAAATCGTTAAAAGAGAGGAAGTGTGCGATCGCGAGGTGAAACTGATCCTTGCCAGGTACAACACCTTGATGCGGCAATGTGAGGAGCGAATCACCCAGGCAACTTCCAGGTATCAGGAAGCTTACCACCGCTGGCAGCAAGAAAACAAGGGCGGCAACCTAGGCGGTGCAGCCTAACTTCAAAGAGGCGGTTGTTATAGCAAGGCTAGCAGCGTCTCCAGATTCTGACACAGAAACAACCTCAATTTTTCGAAAGGATGCTTCTTAGCCGATACTAGAAGCATCCTCTTTTTCTGAGTTGCTACTACTATGGACGAGCAACGAGATGATAAATGGTTTCGAGAGCAGATAAAGTGTCTTTGTCAGTCAGAAAAGGGAAGTCCCCAGTGGAACAGCGCCTTGAGCCGTCTCATTCCTGCAATTGCTTCATTGCCTAGACTTAAACGGAATAATAATCCCCAATACGCTGAAGATTATCAGGAAGTCTTCAATAAGGTGATGGAAAAGGTAGCGGATAAAATTTGCCAAGACTTCCAACCTCAAAATGAATCTATAAAAGTGAGCTTGGAAGCTTGGATTAATGAAAAGATGCGCTTGAGGTATGAAGTATTAGGCATTTATCCCACCAGCACTGGAAGTAAACGTCGGCAAAAAACTGCTAAACAGGAATTCAAGGAACAAGCTAAAAAGCCTCCTTATTCACTTAATACTTTACTCAGTCAAGAGAGCGATGAAACTTTTGAGGATTATTTAGCATATCCGACGTTCGAGGGATTAGACGACCTCATCAAACAAGACCAGGAAAAACTGAAAGAACAAGAGCGATACACCAGTCTGAAGTTGGCAAATTACATCAATTTAGACCCACAAGAGAAGCTGCGAAGACGTTCTCCCAGAGGCTATCCTAACTGTAACTACCAACTTCTGGCGCAACGATTCTGCCTCAAAGAGCCGCCAGATGACAAGGCTGAAGTTGCCAGAGAGTTTGGCATTCCCTACCAAAAGTTCTACGCCGACTTTACAAGAAATTTTATGCCTGTAATAGCAGGCATAGGTATTGAATTGGGATACCAGCCTGAGCAACTGAGGCAGTTTATTGAACAAGACCCAAACGAAAAACTTCGCAACTGTCATCCGAGAAATCAACCCGCCTGTAATGCTCAATTTTTGGCACAACGACTACTCCCTATTTTTCAAAACCCGCCTGCTTCCTTTGAGCAGATTGCCCAAGAAATCAACATAGCGGCTGAAAAAATTCAGCGTCATTGGGAAAAGAAATGTTTGCCCCTATTAGGCAAAATTGCTCTTGAACAAGGATATCAACTTCCAGGAGAGCCATGAACAGCACACAAACACAATCAGTTACCGTTCCCCTTAGAAAAGAAGCTCACTATTGGGCAAGAGCATTTGCCGCAGAACAAGCCACGCCCCACAAAGGTAAACGAGTGTATCTCAATACACTGGCAGTTTATGCTGTCCATACTTATTTGAAGTGGCTGCAAATTGACACTGACCTAGATGACGGCGATAGCTGGCATCCTGGAGTTAGACCATTATTTGATGTCGCGGATCTAGTAATTCCTAGTGTGGGCAAGCTGGAATGTCGCCCGGTACTGCCAGGAGAGACAAGCTTTACCCTGCCCGCAGAGGTACTGGAAGACCGCATTGGCTATCTAGCAGTACAGTTTAAGGAAACCTTGAACGAGGTGGACTTGCTAGGTTTTGTCCCTACCTTTGACCCCAGCGATCCGCCAGACGAAGTAGAAACTGACGAACTTCTGCCCATTGAGGACTTAATTGACCACTTGAGCTTAATTAGAGAGGAGATTGAATTTCTTGAAAGTGATGACGAGGTGGCATATGCGGTGCGCGAATTACTGGAAACACGGTCAATAGCAGACTGCGCCGCACAATTGGACTGGATTTGGCGCAATGTATCAGAAAATAAGCAGCTCTTTGCCGTGAAGGATTTTTTGGTCGACTCCGGAACCGAGGGAGAAGTTGTGCTTAAGAGTCGGGATATCTTGGCATCAAGTCGAGAGGAGAGACTAACAACGGAACAAGCGGAAGACTCACTCCAGCAACTTGCTGAGAATTTGCTCTTGAAGCTGAAACAGATCTGGGGCGATCGCTGACCAGAAGGCTCAGTTTGGAAAAGGTGGCATAGAGAGCAACTTTGGCAGGTTGTGCTAGGCTATCTGCGTTGAGGAGTGCGGTGAGGTATGAGTAATGACAAAACTGCGGGTCGGGTTGCTGTTTGGCGGTTGTTCAGGCGAGCATGAAGTTTCGATTAGTTCAGCACGGGCGATCGCCAAAGCCCTAACTTCAGATCAAAATGCTGACAAGTACGAACTGCTACCTTTTTACATTCAAAAAGATGGAATCTGGCAAGCGGTCGAGATTGCCCAACAAATTTTAGAATCGGGTGTCCCTTTACAAACCCAAAACCCAAAACCCAACAGTCCACACCCCCGTCTGTGGCAATTTCCTGCTCTTGCAGGTGAAGTGGATGTCTGGTTTCCCATCCTCCACGGTCCTAATGGAGAAGATGGCACAGTTCAGGGGTTGCTGAAATTAATGCAGGTTCCTTTTGTGGGCACCGGCGTCCTCGGTTCCGCTATGGGCATGGATAAGATTGCCATGAAAATGGCTTTTGCCCAAGCTGGGTTACCCCAGGTGAAATATATGGCGGTGAATAGGTCGCAAATTTGGTCTAACTCCTGTGTGTTCCCAAAATTGTGCGACCAGATTGAAGCTACTCTTGGCTATCCCTGTTTTGTGAAACCAGCTAATTTAGGGTCGTCGGTAGGGATTGCCAAGGTGCGATCGCGCACGACTTTGGAAACAGCCCTAGATAATGCCGCCAGCTATGACCGACGTCTGATTGTGGAAGCAGGTGTAGTGGCGCGAGAATTAGAGTGTGCCGTTTTGGGCAATGACCAAGCCAAGGCATCTGTGGTTGGTGAAATTACTTATAAAAGTGATTTCTATGACTATGAGACTAAATACACTGCTGGTTTAGCCGATTTATCAATTCCAGCACTGGTACCAGATGCGATCGCCGATAAGATCCAAGATATGGCTCTCCAAGCGTTTGCTGCCGTTGATGCCGCTGGTTTGGCACGGGTAGACTTTTTCTATGTAGAAACGACGGGTGAAGTGTTGATTAACGAAATCAATACCCTCCCAGGTTTCACGGCCACAAGTATGTATCCTCAGTTGTGGGCGGCAACGGGTATTTCTTTCCCGGCATTGGTTGATCAACTAATTCAGCTGGCAATAGAACGGGGTAATACGATAACTGCCGAAGCCCTCCCTGTTTAGGCAAATCTTTATAACCATTGGCGATCGCCTGAAATATAGGTGTGAAAATTTTTCACACTAGGTGATCGCCCTTTTCTTTGCTTTTACTAGCCTCAAACTGGCTTTTGAAAAACGCGCTTTGCGCTCGCTCACTCTTACTGGATTAATTCATTGAGGAATTGTTTGCTCTCCAGCAGTTGCGGTCTACCCAGCCTCAAAGCGATCGCGGTTCTGCCCCTCAGCATTAATACTGAGGCTTTCTGAGAAGGGGGAGGTTTGTAGCCAAGAGTTAGGGAACAGTAGCAACTCCTAGAACACTCAAAGATGCGGAATGTTGTTGAGAGCAGCATTCCGCTGTTAGATTCAGCAGCTGGATTGCCAAGTTAGTTTAGAACCTAGCACCCTTCCAAAGGGGAGAATTGCTCGCTCTACTATTGCTATTTTCAGCATAGATAATGGCAAGCCCCAACTTGAACAGCCAGCAGCGATCGCTTATTCCTCCCGGCCTAAACCCTTACGTATTAATTAACTCCGCAGCGCGCACCGCTAAGAATACATCTGTTAATGAGCGTTTTTAGAGCGGACTGATCCCAGCCATTCATGAAGTCGGCATGTGCAGAATATTTTCCATGACTGCTAAATGTAACGCCAGGACCGCCTTCACCAAGGAAGGGGTAGATGAGTACGAAACGCACCGTAGGTACTAATATCGGGTGAGTAGCAGGGCAGACATTATCTTTGCCATATGCCATGTGGCGCTGGTGATCGGCACTGTCAAGGTTGACGCCATTCCAACAGTTAGGAAAGAAAAATTGATAATACGAGTACTTCGGCTTAGTGGCGTTCTGACCCGTATAGCATCCGGTGGGCACATCAGCGGAACGTTGGCCCTGTGGACCACAGGCCCACCCGACGATAGAAGTATCTTGAGGCGTAGTCGAGTGAGCTTCCCCAGCGATCATCTTTAACCCTGGTGGCAAGGTCTGAAGATTGTTGCTCACACTGCTACGCGCACTCTGGTAGTACACGTCCAAACGAATGGGCGTGACCTCAACTCCGTTCTGGTAAAGGGTAGGAAGCCAATAACCGCTGCGGTCAGCGCTACGATGGCAGGTAGTGGTCGCTGCCTGTAGGCTGGCCACAGTAGAGAACTCATTAAGAGATGTATTACCGAAGAAATCGTGCAAATGCGCGGTTGGTTTAACGCCAAAAGAAACTATAGGATCGAGAGCATCGCGATGGCTGATAGGACAGGCAACAACAAAATTAGGTAGATAACCCCCTGCGTTAGCACCAAAAGCGTCGAGTGGTGGAGGCGGTTGTGGCGGAGTCACCGTAACTGCCTGTGCCATCTTAAAACTAGAGGCCAGAACAGCAGCCCAAATAAACACTAAAGGCAGACCGGATAACTTACGCATAACGCCTCACAGAAAAATCTTATCTATAAAGAATATTTGTTTAAATATTCTTTGTCTTCAGTGATTTCACCACTTGTACAAAAGTGATCTATTACGTGTATATACTGTGACACTGCTCACAACAAGAGCAAAAGTTTTAGCAGGCGCAGAAAGAGTCTTTATAGATGTGCAAACAAGAAATAATACAATACAAATCCGCTTTGGTTGCACCCTTTTTATTGAAAGCCACAAGCAATTACATAAAGTATTTTGTTAATTTAGTGAGTAGCCTAATATAATCAGTATTGGGTATAAGCTTACGTTTGTTGATGTTTGATCAGTTGTTTCCTGCGTAAATTATGAAAGCTAACGCTCTACTATACTAGAAACAATTAAACTATTTTTTACACAAAATAAATCGCTTGCCTAATAAGCATATTTATGAACTCTTTAGAGTTATCTTATTTCTATGTTCTTGCCAACGAAGACCAATGATGCCCGTCATGAAAAGCATATACCCTGGCTCTTCTATTTGAGAAAGAATTGTGCCAAAAACAACTACAGTAAGCACAAAGTATTGGGAAAGTTCATCTGGACAGAGCCGTCGCCATACTAACAACCAGAAAGATAGATATACCCCTAACCCTAAAAATCCTAAATCTCCCCATATACCTGCCCAGCCGAATAGTGGAGAGAACCAGCTAGATCTGTCGCCAAGCCAGCTCTCTCTGGTTGCGGTCCAAACAGCCACGCTAGCGCGAGATGTAGTAACGCCCAATGGGTTTAACAAATCTAGATATTCCCAAATCATCCACCCTCCCAACCGTCCAATTGTATGACCAGGTCCAAGGCCAAGCAACCAATTTAAAGGTGAATGATAATATGTGGGGAGTATAGAAAATCCTACTAGTTTGAGTTCAATACCCTGTCTTTGGATATCAAGATCGGCCCAAATCAGCAAGGCACGAAATACAGTGTTTGCGAGCAAAACTATCAAACCCACAAACAGGCATGCAATAACTAAGTACTGGATCAGCTTTCCAATATCTTTCGCTTTGAGCAATATAGAAATTAACAAAGCTCCCAGAAATACGGCTAGCAATTGCTTGGCATCAGCCTTGATGATATGTACAAAAACAGCCATGACGATAGATGCACGTATCCAAGTAGGGCGATTTTTAGCTGTAGCGAAATAATATACAGCAAAGGTCATTGAGACCGAAGCGCCTACGACGTGACCAGAACCTTGACCGACGAAAACTCCCTTGATTAAGTCAGCGTTTTGGCTGTCCAGGCGCAGAATTAATGATTGGCAAAGAGCAAATAAAAGGTTAGCGAGAGCAAACCGCATCCACTGGGTGCGAAACTGTTCTAAGCTGGCTGGGGACATCGGGATACATACAATTGCCAGCAGCAAGATAAAAGGCTCACCCAAGAGCATAAAATCTAGGATGACATTAATCAATCCAGCGCTATTGAGAAGGGCACTAGCGGTCATAACCGTTAGCAGCGCAGCGAGATTAAACAAAATTCCTGTAGTGATGGAGAGCTGGTTAGGGTCTTTGAACCGGACTTTGGAGAGGACAAAGCCGCAAACAAAGGGAATTGTAGCAAAGTGCAAAAAATTAATTGTTGATGGCGCTCCCAATCCAGCAAGAACACGGGGAAAAAAAGCAGTGGCAAAGGCTAATAGCACCAGATTGGAACTAGTGATGTAACCTTTGCGGCTTCTTGGGAGTGTTGCTTCTGCACTCATTCATCTACCTCTACCCTGGTACATTGCTGTCCTTTTACCCAGGTTAACTACGGTTCTCTAACCTAATTGCTACTCTATATGATCAGCTTTCCAGCGATGATTTGCTCTTTGCAAGCTTTGGCACCAGAGCAGTTTGCCAACTAGACGCGACGCACAAGAGCGTAAATCTCCATTAGCCTGCGGTAGTTCTCATCAGCAGTATACCTTGCTTCAAATTCGGCTCGGACTTCGCGGCGCATCTGAGCTAGAGCGTCTGGATGGGACAAGACCCATTCCACTTTAGCTGCCAAATCATCGGGATCTCCAGGTTGAAAGTGAATCCCGGTGCGATCGTTTTCAATCAGCTCTGCGATCGCCCCAATATTAGCGGCAATCACCGGAGTTCCCTTAGCAAAAGCCTCAACAGCCACGCGACCAAAAGTTTCATACCACTTAGAAGGGAAGACTAACACCTTTGCTTCCCCTATCAAGTCATAAACCTCTGCCATCGGTCGGCGTCCTAGCCACTCTATCTGGGGCGATCGCGCCGTTGCCTCGACCACCTGGTTTGCTAGGGGGCCTTCTCCCACAATTTTTAGGGGTATCTTTCCCTGCAAGCGCTCCCAAGCTGCCAGCAGTGTATCTATTCCTTTCTCGACAGAGAGCCTTCCTACATAAAGAGCATAGCCGCCGCCTCCTGTTCCTGAACCAGGATCTGGGTGAATAAAGTTAGGCTTGACCACAATCTTCTCTGCTGGTATACCCCCTTGGATAAACTTCTGGCGAGCAAACTCGGTGAGGGCAATGTAGACATCTACCATCTGGCTCCAAGTCCTCAGGGTTCGGTGTACGGTAAGCATAGTTGCTACCCCAGCGCTCGCTACCCGGCTCTGTCGGTAGCAGTTGTGAACTACCCCCGGCCAAGGTATGGGCTGACCTAAGCAGTCTTCACAAACCCCTCCATCGCGAAAAAACAAAGCATTGGGACAAAGAAGGCGGTAGTTCCGCAGCGTCTGGACTACAGGCACCCCTTCAGCCTTGGCTGCATAGTAAACCGAGGGAGAAATTAGAGGAAAAAAATTCTGTACATGAACTACATCATGGGGTAGCTTCCTGAACCGCTGTCTCAAATTTGCATAGGATTCCGCCGACCAGATGGTGTTAAAGGCCAGACGCGCTGAACTCAAGGCGGCTAGACTATCGTTGTTTTTCTCATACACTTCTACCTGGTGGCCCCTTTCCTGTAAAAGCTGTTTCTCTGCCTCACAGGACTCGTCCTCCCCGCCTCTAATTTGATAGTAGTTATGAACACTAAGTATACGCATCCGATGCTGCCGACCTGTAAAGTTTGCTGCAAGCAAGAGCCTCTCAGCGCTGTCCCTGCAAAATTGATTGATAAATTTCTTCTAGCACACGGGTTTGCTGCCGTCGGTTGAATAGTTTTTGCATATGCGATCGCCCTTTGATACTAAAGCGCTGCCAAAGCTCAAAGTCTTGCAGCAAACGCAAGATATGCTCGCTCAGCTGCTGAGCATCGCGCTCAGGAGCAAGTAAGCCTGTTTCACCATGCACCACGGCTTCCGGGATACCCGCATGAATTGTACTGACTACGGGTAAACCCATAGCTTGGGCCTCCAGCACCACATTGGGTAGTCCTTCAGCATCTCCTTGGGGCGAAGTAACGCTGGGAGCCGCTAGCACACGGGCGCGATTCATCCAACTCCGCACAACTGATGGTGGCTGAACGCCCAAAAATCTATGTTTGGACAGTGACTGATTTGCCAGTGCTTCTAATGATGGCTTCAGGGGACCATCGCCAATCAGCACTAGCTCCACTTCTGGCATGGTTGCCTGCACTTGGGCGATCGCCTGAATTAAGTACTCGCACCCCTTCTTATCCGTCAGCCTACCCACAAAAAGTACCACCGGCTCCCGTGGCACTGCTGGATCGGGTTGAAAAGTTTCCGTATCCACGCCGTGGTAGTGCGCCACTATTTTTTCGGCAGGAAAACCCTGCTCTAGGAGCTTTTCCTTAATGAATTTGGAAACAGTAATGAACAGCCTCGCCTCCCGCTTAAGTGCTTCACGACGCTGAAAGTAAATCCAATGGTTGATAGAAGAATATTGGGCATACTCATCTTTCACTGTGGCATCAGCACCTCGGAAGTGGACTACCAAGGGCACTTTCAAAGTTCGTGCCAAAGGGAGAGCTAAAGCCCCGCTTAACCCAAATTGAGCGTGTATCAAAGCAGGGTTCAATTGCTGTACTTGCCGATACAGTCTTGGAGCAAGTCCTGAGAACTTAAATAAAAGCTCTTCAGCAGTACCCAAAATACCACCTGCGTTAACAACCAAAGTACGTTCTGGGGGCAAAGACAAACCCTTCACTAACCGCGATCCTACATAGCAAGGGGTGAACCGCTGCAACTCTTCCCCTTGAGCTCGTATAAATGTCTGTGATGGAGGAAGCAGGAGGCTACTGAATATGACGACAACAGGATTTGGCATATCAAAGGCTTTCAGAGGTTGCTCGCAAAGACTTAATCACACCGTGCAATAACATAACCAACACAAGCCCTAGCACAATATAACTTTGCATCGGTTTTTGCTAACAGACCTGCACGTAATTGGACTCTACCATTAATAGGAAACTTCTGGTATTTAAATTCAAGTGCTTGCTATCTTTAGGCATTGGAAGTAATTTACTACAAGTTTCAGACAGCAGAAAGCTATTTTTTAGCGCGTCTCAATCTCGCTTTTCATTTTAATCATTCTTTCGCTTAACGACTTTTCTAGCTACTTTACGTAAATTGTTTTCTATTTGCGTAAATGATATATATTTTTTTTCAAATAGAGAAGATACAAAATAATGAGCTAAAAAATCAATATTTTGAGGATTAGCTAAAAATGCTGTTTTGAGATATAGATTTTCATCTATTATAATTAGTTCAAAATTTGAGTATGTTTGAGCTAAGACGCTACGAATTGCACGGCTCACTAAATTAGATCTATTGTAGGTGGGAATAACTACACTTATAAGAGACATAATTTAATCCTCATTTGTCTCTCCTAATACAACTTCTTGGTAACTACCTGATTTCGCTATACGACCTTTTTCCAGCAAGTAGATACGATCGCAATGCTCAACTGTAGTTAAGCGATGGGCAATAATAATTAAAGTTTTTGTACCACTTAAAGATTTAATCGCCTCATTAACCAGTCTCTCTGTCTCATTATCCAGCGCCGAAGTAGCCTCATCCAGTACTAATATCTCCCGCTGATGATAGAGTACTCTGGCAATTCCCATTCGCTGACGCTGACCCCCAGACAGACGTACGCCCCTCTCGCCAATAACAGTTTTAACGCCATCAGGCAATTCTGCGATCAACTCTGTAAGCTGGGCATCATGAATCGCTTTGGACAATCTTTCGGAATCAATCAGACGATCCGGAACGCCGAAAGCAATATTTCTCTCAACTGTGTCATCCATGAGAAAAATAGACTGGGGGATATAACCAATCAGATTCTGCCAGGAACGTAGTTGTTTATATACTGATACCCCATCTACTTTAATATCCCCAGACTGAGGTTCTAAAAGACCTAAAATAATATCTACTAATGTGGTTTTTCCGGCTCCAGATTTACCTATTAAAGCAATAGATTGTCCTTTTTTAATTGTCAAACATATACCTTTGATTGCGGTTTCCTGGACATTAGGATAAGAGTAGGTAACTTCATCCAGAACAATTTTATCCGCAAAATGCATCAGTGGCTCATCAAAACTTTCATGACTGGATAAACCAACTCTATTGTGGTCTGGGAAAAGTTCTGAGTTTTTATTTAAATTTAGCTCTTCGACTTCCTTAAGATCAAAATATATTTTATTAAGAGCGTAGCTATTATTTCGTAATAGACCAATTGAATTTGTCATCTGAGTAATCGCCGGTATAAGGCGAATTGAAGCTATTGCGAAAACACCTAGAACCCCAGTTAGATTTTGTGTACTACGATTAGAGGTTAAAAATATGCAGGTGAAGCCCACTAGGAAGGTAACTAAAACTGCCTCTATTAAAATTCGGGGCAAAAGCTTAAATGTCTGGGAAGAGCTAACTGCGACTTCAAATCCCTTAACGTACTCACCTATCTGATTTTCAAAGTATGGTTCACAGCCAATGATTCGTGTTTCCTTTAATCCTCCTAAACTATGATTTATCGTACGAATCATTCCTACTTGAGCTAGGGATGCCTCCTTCCCCCATTGAGCTAGCTTATTTTTAAATTGGTGATATAAGGAAACGGGAATTAGCATCATTGCTAAAATAAATAATAAAGCTGTCACATCTGTCTTAATAAGCAATAACCCCAGGAATATACTAACTATTGCATAGGCGGCAGAACTTAGAAGTGGAAGCATTATACCGTTGCAAAAGTTATTAGTTTCACTAATAATGTTTTGTATTAATAAGGCTGTGTTTCTACTTAAATGAAAGGTATAGGGGGCTGCTAAATATGCCTTTAATAATCTTTTACATAATCGACCTTTCTGGTCGTAGCTAAAAGTAAATACATACCTTTGAACTTTGTAGCTTAGAAAAGATTTCGTATAGAAAATAATTGTAATTATTAAGCCAAACCAAGCTATAAATATAACTTCTGAATTTAAATGTGACTGAACATAGAGCCAATTTAAAAAAGCATTTTTATGTACAGTTTCAGGCACACTAGCCAATGATATAAATGGACCTATAAGTCCAATACCTATGGTATCTAAAAGTGAAGTTAATAAAAATAAGACTATTAAAATAATAAGACGATATTTTTGATTTTCAACGATATATAAAAATTTTGCGAGAAATTGAAGCATAAGGTTAGCGCCCTAATATTTAAAAATTGTAATGTTTTAGCTGTTGAGTTAAGGTAACAGGTATGTTCAAGGAGTGTTACTGCCTAACTTAGCGATTAAGCTGCTTTGACAATCTCTAAAAGTAGCCGTCGTTTTGGCGACAGATATGCACCACACTTACAGCCTGCCCGAAAACTAGAAAATAGCAGTTTTTAATTAGTCATGCTGTCATAAGGATACAAGTGGGATTTTGCGGATAGCCTCTTAGCCTTGTCTGCTAACTGAGCCAGCCAATCGTTAGTAGCGATTACGACCCTCTAATAGATGTGCTTGTCCAGCCTTCGTTTGTGGGTTATGCCCGCATGAACTGGCTACTCATAAGTTGCATTTGAGCCTTAATACAACGGCTGTAGCCCCTATTGGA
Organism: Aphanothece sp. CMT-3BRIN-NPC111; assembly: GCA_019359765.1. GTDB lineage: Bacteria > Cyanobacteriota > Cyanobacteriia > Cyanobacteriales > JAHHGU01 > JAHHGU01. Next base: position 6,848 of record JAHHGU010000020.1, on the reverse strand, counting down.
TCGTTTTGGGTTTCTTCAGCAGGTATTTAGAGACAGGTTTGAAGGAGGTCGGACTATCTTGGCGACTGACCTTGAAACTATGTAACTCCTTATACCACTCCTAGAATACCGGTTGCTGTTGGATTGATGTAGGTATTGTACTATAAACTGTGTGTAGCGCATCCCCATCGTGCCAAAATACCAGGGCGCGATCGCTAGTCAACTTCGTTTTCAATCTTGTACAGTATTTGTGCTATTTCGGATGTTCATGCTTGTACACGCTCAACCTCTTGCTGAGTCATACTCATCTGCCTATAGGAGAATAGTGTCTGTATGTTGCCGAAAAGGAAGAAAACAAGGTTTTCCTTATCCCCTTGTCTCCCCCTGCCCTTCTCTTCTTTTGGTCAAACAAGCCACAGATGATATTTGCAAATTATTATAGTTGGGATTGAGAGAAATACCTATGGTAAATAACTTTACCAAGAAAATATTTTTTTATTGCTGTCCGCCTAGCCCCCCTGAATCAAAAAAAACAGTTTATCAACACACAATTGTTTGTTTAGCCGAGGGACTCAAATCACTAGGGATTCCCTTCTACGCAGACCGCAACTTTTGGCAGATTGCACCAGATGGCAAAGAATACCTCTTCAAGCATGACCCAAAAGTTACACCAGATGATTGCTCCATCGTCATCTTGCACACGGCTTGGTTTACCTATGGCAATCCCATTCCTGAGAAATTGTTCCACGCCAAGCGGAACTACATCACTGTTTATTTTGAGAGTGAGGCAGACGCCAAACATGCCTGGAAGCCTGAATTTAGACAGTTTGACTTCATATTCAGAACCCATTACAACCGGAGATTCCGCTATCCAAACAACTTCCACCCTTGGGCTTTTGGCTTATCTAACCGTATCCTACGAGAGACAGAAATTCTGCCAAGTTTCTCAGAGCGTAACAGAAAGCTAGTGGTAAACTTTAGACTGGGACACCCTATTAGAAAAGCAATCCAAGAAGAGTTCCTCCCTCGCCTTCAAACCGTGCTGCCGATTGACGATACTGTAGATAGCGCTAAGGTTCCGCCAACTGATCCCTATGCTTACCTTCAGTGGGTTCAGACAGACAGACGGCATTATCCCAAATACTACAAACGTCTCAGAGAGTCTGCTGCCTGCGCCTGTTTTGGTGGGTTGCTGATCAATCCCTGGCCCCTAGATGCTTTCGGACCATCGAATCTATGGGATCGGATTGTCAACAAGTTTTTAGGCACATTTGATTCAAAACCAAGGCGGATTATGAACTGGGAAAGCTGGCGGTTTTGGGAGGCAATGGCTGCGGGATGTGTAGCCTTTCATGTGGATTTTGATAAATACGGCGTATGCCTGCCTGTAATGCCGGAAAATTGGCGGCACTACATCGGCATTGACTTGGAGAATATGCAGGCGGCAATCGATCGCCTCGCTGAGGAACCAGAAATTTTGGAAAAAATCTCTTTAGAAGGTAGACAATGGGCGCTGGAGCATTATAGTCCCGTCCCCACGGCAGTGCGTTTTCTAGAGACCGTTAGCGGCGCTCCGAGCACGCCTAAGCCAATGCACGTAGAGTCTTAGAAGAAGCTGTAACCTGTGAAAACAATTGCCCTTATCGATACCCATCAAGGTGGTCACCATCTGACTTACCTCAGGTTCTTTAGCAAAAGTTTACTAGAGCTTGGCTACCGGGTGATGACCTTCTGCCCCGATCCCCCTGAACTTGATGAATGGATTGCCTACAACTGTCCAAAGCAAGCTCAGCTATTTCATGCTTTTGAAGTTCAAGAACCAGAACCCAGCCGATTCCCCATCATTGGTCGGCTTCCCCAACCGTTCACTGTACTAGAACGTTGGCGACATGCTGCCGCAACGATTCAAAGCGCCTCATCCAAGATTGGTCATTCACCTGATTTAGTTTTTTTCGCCTGGATTGATAGCTACTTAAGCCACTATTTAACCCACCATATAGTTGATCTAGTTTTCCCTTACAGTTGGTCAGGTCTATATTTTCAGCCTTGTCTGCAAGTGAATGGACGATTTTTGCCTGTTCGCAGTGGTATTATAGGACACTATGCAGTTTTTCAGTCCTCTCATTGTCGAGCTGCTGCTCTGCTTAACGAAGATGTTGCTGAAGAGTTGCAAAGTAAAATCAGGAATCCGGTGATTACTTTCCCTGATGTTACGGATGAATCAGCACCTGACATAAATTTTTCAGTTGCAAAGCAAATTAGGGAAAAGGCTAAAGGAAGAAAAGTTATTGGTTTGTTAGGTTCGCTTAACAAACGTAAGGGACTTATGACACTTCTAGAAGCTTCTCAACAAGCTAACGCAGAAGACTGGCTTTTTGTTTTCGCAGGTCCGTTCTTTGAACAAGGCTTTCTGCCCCAAGAGTTAATGAGGATTCAGAGCATTATCAAGGCAGACCCGTCTAATTGTCTTTTTCATTTTGAGTCTGTTCCTGATGGACCTCCGTTTAATGCTCTAATTAATGAGTGTGATATTCTGTTTGCAGCCTATGAGGGCTTTCCTTACAGCAGTAATTTATTGACTAAAGCGGCAGTTTTAAAAAAGCCTATAGTTGTGAGTAAGGCATTCTGCATGGGGAAAAGAGTGGAAAAATTTAAATTGGGTGTAACTATTTCAGAAGGAAATGTTTCAGAATGCATTGAGGCGATCCGTTCCTTGTGCCAACAACCAAAATCAAATAACCATCAACTTCAACCGAATTATGATGAGTACAAGCGTCTTCACTCCTCAGAAGAACTATCTAATGTTTTTCATACTATTTTAGAAAGCCTTTAACAGCTATAGACAGATTAAGAATTTATTAAGGAAATTGCCGCCCCATCCATGCTATTAAAGGTTTGAATTGCCTCAGATAATTTAAGTGTGCATACCCTTCATTGAAGGTTATATTGAAGTAATTTGTTGGAGAATAACACCATGCCTACAGTTATCGTTACCGGTTCAGCAGGTTTAATCGGCTCAGAATCTGTCCATTTTTTTGCCCAACTGGGTTTCAATGTGGTGGGAATCGACAATGATATGCGTTCCTTTTTCTTTGGTCAAAACGCATCCACTTTATGGAATCGCAATCTGCTGAAGGATAAATATGGGGAGCGGTATAAACATTACGATTTAGATATTCGCGATCGCGAGAGTATCGAAAATATTTTCAAGGAGTACTCTTCTGACATTGCCCTTATTATTCACACAGCAGCGCAGCCCTCTCACGACTGGGCTGCCAACGATCCACATACAGATTTTACTGTCAACGCCAACGGCACATTAGTATTACTGGAAGCTACTCGTCAATATTCCCCCAACTCGGTTTTTGTATTTACTTCAACTAATAAAGTTTACGGGGATACCCCCAACTATTTGCCACTTCAAGAGCTTGAAACTCGTTGGGAGATCGATCCTAGCCATAAATATTCAATTGGCATTGATGAGTCAATGACAATTGATAACTCTAAACATTCTCTTTTTGGTGCATCTAAAGTTGCTGCCGATATTCTGGTTCAAGAATATGGTAAATACTTTGACATGAAGACAGTCAGTTTCAGAGGTGGGTGTCTAACGGGGCCAGCTCATTCTGGGGCAAAGCTTCATGGCTTTCTTGCCTATTTGATGAAATGTACAATTTCATCTGAGCCTTACACGATATTTGGCTATGAAGGCAAGCAGGTTCGAGATAATATTCATAGCTATGATTTGGTGAATTCCTTCTATCACTTCTATCAAAACCCTAGATGTGGTGAGGTTTATAACATAGGTGGCTCTCGGCACAGTAACTGCTCTATGCTAGAGGCGATTTCAATTTGTGAAGATATTTCGGGTAAAAAGCTTCAGTATACTTACACAGATAACAATCGTTCTGGCGATCACATATGGTACATTTCTGATGTAACAAAATTCCAGTCTCATTTCCCGGAATGGCAATACAAATATGATCTAAGAGGGATTCTAGAAGAACTATACGCTGCTCAAGTAGTTAGAGTTTCTACAGGTGGAGCTTCGGCATCCTAGTAGTTTTAATGCTGGTCTAAGGCTAATAAACTTAGTCTTTCATATGCTTCGATAATTAGCATTGAACCTTCGTATAGAGGAGGGGGGAAATGGAAAAGAAGCAAAGGTTGGTAGGACTCGATTTATTCCGAGGGATTGCAGCCTACGCGGTTGTCATTCTGCACTCAGATGAAGGTATTACTGTTAAATCTGCAACTTGGTCAGCAATCCTCCACTTTTCTACCTTTGCTGTTCCATTTTTCTTGGCTGCATCTTTTTATCTGACAATCAGCAAACTCTACACTGGAGGTGGTTCCTATGCATGGCGATCTAGACTGCCGCGTCTGTTAATTCCTTATGGATTCTGGAGCCTGGTTTATCTATTTTACAAAGTTCTCAAATATGTAATCAAGCATGAACCCGATAAGATTAAAGAATTGTTTAAAGACCCGCTTGCTCTGATATTTCTGGGTCAGTCAGCATTTCATTTATATTTTATACCCCTTTTATTAGTGGGTAGTGTGTTCGTGCTCCTGGCTGAATATTTAATCCGCAGGCGTGCCCAGCTGGTAGTGTTGTGGGGATTTTTGATTTTAAGCATTATTATTTACGAATCTTATAAAGTCTTCTTGCATGGTACTCCCCCTGACCAAGCGAATGTAGATATAGCTGCCCAAGGATTACAGGATGCGACTTCACCAGAGGGGTATGGCAATGCCTTCGTTCACTTAATAGTAGTCTGGTTGGGATATATGGCGAGGTGCTTGCCCTATATTGCAGTTGCTCTGCTACTTAATCACCCCTCTACCCGCAGCAGATTACTCAAGTTTGATACTAAATACACGGTCATGCTTTTGGCTGCCTTTATAATAGTTAATGCTTTCAGCGTACCGTTGCTCCTTGAAACAGTGCAGGAAGTGGCAAGGGGTTATTCTGCACTAATGCTTGCAGTTGCTGTGTCAACTAATCTGAAAGCAAATGCTATGATAGCCAGTCTAGGTAATTGCTCTTTTGGTATTTACTTGATGCACCTTCTAGTGGTTGAAGTTTTTTCGAGTATTGCCCAAAAAACGCATTTATTTACAGACCAGATAGCTGTTTTCAGCCTGCTAGCAGTCACAACCCTGAGCTTTTTGGTGAGCTGGGTAATAACATCTCTACTGATGAAGCAAAAGCGTGTTGCCAAGTTAATGTTTGGCGTTTAACTAGCTAAATTCAACTTTGCGAGGTTGATTAGCTACAAAGTGAAATTGATGACCCATTGGTTGCCAACAACAGAAAAGGTGTTTAAATGAAGCCTCTGCTTCTCAGTATGGCTGACATTGATGGTGGTGCTGCTCGTGCCGCTTATCGGTTACATCAGGGCTTACAGGCGATCGCTATTCCTTCCCAGATGCTCGTGCAGAGTAAGTTTAGCGCTGATAATACGGTGATGGTTCAGAAGTCGGCGATCGCTAAGTTGGGGGCGCGTTTCGATGGTTTGCCCCTGAAACTTTACCGCCACCGCGATCGCACTATGTTCTCCCCCCAGTGGTTCCCGGATGTAGTTGCATCCAAAGTAGCTCAGCTAAATCCTGACCTGATTAGCCTACACTGGGTCTGTAATGGCTACCTACAAATTGAGAGCTTAGCAAAATTTAACAAGCCCTTAGTCTGGACGCTCCACGATATGTGGCCATTTACGGGAGGCTGCCATTATACGCAGGAATGCGATCGCTATACAAATGCCTGTGGCACCTGCCCTCAGCTTAAAAGTAATCGAAACTGGGATGTATCCCGTTGGACATGGCAACGCAAGGCCAGAACCTACAAAAACTTGAATTTAACTATTGTTGCTCCTAGCTTTTGGCTTGCTGAATGTGCCAAAGCCAGCTCTCTATTCAAAGATTTACGGGTAGAGGTCATTCCTCACGGTCTGAATATAGAAATATACAAGCCAATTGAGCAACAGGTCGCCCGGAAACTACTTAACCTACCTCAAGACAAGCAGCTTGTTCTTTTTGGGGCAGCACGGGGTGCAGTTGGCGACTCAAGAAAGGGTTTTCATCTTCTTCATGCAGCTCTGCAAAACCTGAGCCAGTCTGGATGGCAAGACAGAATAGAACTGGTGGTTTTTGGCGCATCTCAAAGCGATCGTGCCATTGATTTAGGATTTAAGGCTCACTATCTAGGTCGGTTTCATGACGATATTAGTCTGGCGCTGGTTTATTCAGCAGCTGATGTTATGGTTGTGCCATCTATTCAGGAAGCTTTTGGACAGACTGCCTCTGAGTCTCTTGCTTGCGGCACACCAGCGGTTGCCTTTAACGCCACGGGATTAAAGGACATCGTTGTTCATCAGCAAAACGGTTATCTAGCTCGTCCTTTTGAGATGGAAGACTTAGCTCAGGGGATTGCCTGGGTTTTAGAAGATCGCGATCGCCACCAAAAATTGCGTTATCATGCCCGTCAGACAGCCGAAAAAGAATTTACTCCAGAGCTACAGGCACATAGGTACTTATCCCTTTTTACTGAGATTCTGGATGCTGAACCTTAGGCTGTGCAATGTTTTCAGGACGTGGATTTGTTAGGGATGTTTGCATCAAGTAAATTTCCAGCATTACTTCTGAGCGCCAATTGGTACTTAGCTTTCTGGAAACATCCTGTCGTCAATACTACTATTGGTTTTGCTCAGAAGAGTTAATTTAGTGATGCAGCCGTAGGAAGCTCTCGCCGTGAGCTAGAAATCCCGTCTCCTTTTAAGAGACGCGAGGATGTGCAGTGAGTACCATACAGGCGAGCTAAGGTTAAGCGATCGCAGCCAAGAGAACCAACACTTTTAATTGCACCC
>JAHHGU010000015.1 GCA_019359765.1 Aphanothece sp. CMT-3BRIN-NPC111 | reverse complement strand
TGTGGCGTCCGACCCTTCGCGTTAGTCTACGGAGTAGGCTAACGCCCTTTCCGTTGGTAGTTGTTGCATCTTCTTTATGAGAAGTTATATAGAATTTTTAGCTTTGCACTATTCATAGGCAATACTTATGAACTTTACTGCCTAGTATTTAAAAAACATATTTACGAATTTGTGTACTCTTTCATAAAATCTTCACTTCTTTTTACTAAGCTTGCAGAATCAGATAAGTGGCTCTGGGCTTATAGAACTCTTGTCAACTTGCTACCAAGCACCTGATGCTTAACCTCCTTCGGCAGTCCAGACACCAGCCTTGAGGCTAAAGCAGTTGATTTTGAAGCCAAATCTCAATCACACTTTTCAGAGGATACCTTTTATGAATTCTGTTGTCAAAGTGGTTTATCCGTCTGGCATTTTAGGTAGAGAAATTAGTGATGTTATAACTTCTGCCTCTGATACTGTTTTAATGGATTTTCAAAATGTAACGTTTATAGATAATTCGGGATTCCTTGCCTTGTTGTCGCTCCTAAAAAGGACGAGAGCAGCAGGTGGAAAACTGTATCTATGCTCAATCAACGCCCAAGTAAAAATGGTGTTGGAATTGACAAGTCTGGATAGAGTAATTGAAATATTTGCTAACCGAGAGGAATTTAACAAAGCCATCATGTCACAAGCCTCAAAACCAGTAGCAACCGAAAATGGCGCTGGACGTATAAAACGTGATGAATACGTCAATTGTCAGCCCAGCCTGGGCTATAGCTTCTAGATATTCAAAATGAATTTTTACAAGGGGTATTGTTTATGATTGATACATTTTCTCCCCCAACTCAGCACGTACTGCTACCTACTAAAAAGGTGATTGGTTTTTCTATCACTGCATTACCCTTTAAAGACCAAATTCAAACAATTTTGAGGTGGGCAATATCTCGTGAGAGCCGGACTGTAAGCGTGGCCAATGTACACATGCTCATGGAGGCTTATGGGAATCCAGAGTTTGCCGATGTATTAGAAAATGCAGATATTGTCACTCCTGATGGCATGCCTCTAGTTTGGATGATGAGGCAAATGGGAGCTTCTAATCAAGATCGTGTTGCGGGGATGGATATCCTCTTAGCCTTAGCTCAGCTAGCTCAACCGCATAATGTGAGTGTTTTCTTCGTTGGTTCTCAGACAGAAATTCTTGAGCAAATGAGGAGAAGGTTAGAGCGTGAATTTCCTAACCTGCAAATTGCAGGCATGGAACCCCTGCCTTTTCGTCCGCTCACTCAAGCTGAAGATCAGGCTTTGATTGAAAAGATTAATGAAAGTGGTGCCGGTTTGGTGCTAGTATCTTTGGGATGTCCAAAACAAGAACATTGGATAGCTCAGCATAAGGGTAAAATACAGGCAGTTATGATTGGGTTAGGCGGAGCCTTCCCAGTCTATGCAGGAATCCATAAGTGGGCACCGATCTGGGTTCGAAAGTCAGGATTGGAATGGCTTTACCGGCTGGTTCAAGAGCCGCGCCGCCTCTGGAGCCGCTATAGCAAGACTATTCCACCTTTTATCTGGTTGGCTTTGAAGCAGCTGCTGATGACACAGATGGAGATTCAGCATTCTAGATTCTAGTAAGGACAATCTATGTCTGAAACAACTTCAACTGTAAAAGTTCATGGTTTAGTTTGCCATGAGCATGTGGATATGGCACTGGTATGTTTTGGTTCTCTATTGAAGTTCTCTGTTGAACCTTTGCAGTTGGTCATCCATGATGACGGTTCATTGACTGCTGAAGATACAGAGAAACTCAGGGGCTTGGATGGTTTAACAATCATCTCTCGTTCTGAAGCAGATGAGTTGATGAATCCATTATTGAAAAATCATCCACACTGCTACAAAATTCGATACGAGCATCCAATGTTTTTAAAACTTTTGGATACAGCATTGTTGAGCCAAGGAGATATTGCTTACTGTGATAGCGACATTCTTTTCTTGCGACCTTTTGAGGGAATGTTCCGTTGGCCTAATGCCGAAACTTCAGCCTTATTTATGAGGGATTATTTAGAGGCTTACTCAGTCTTTCCATGGCATCTAATAGGTGTAGGTAAGCTGAAGCTTCCCAGTAAAGTTAATGCTGGACTTATGTTTGTGCGAAAGAGCGCTTATGATTTAGACTTTGTTGAATGGTTTTTAAGTAAAAAAGAATTTCGTAGCAAGCCTGTTCACAAAATGGAACAGACTTGTTGGGCTGCCCTAGCTTACCGAATTGGCTGCCGCCTGTGGAATCCTCAGCAAGTTGTATTGATGAGACCAGATACCGCTCTTTCCGACGAATTAGTAGCAGGTCACTTTGTTAAAGAGATTCGGTATCGTCTTAGTCAATTTATTCCTGAAGCAGAGCGCAATGCACCAAAGGATAAAACTGTAACGGTGGATACTATCCCCTCGCAAGACTGCGACATTCTTGCTCTTGGTCGAAACCACATAATTAGACAAAGCAATCGTGTTCGCTCGTATCAACGAAAAATACCTGACATGATACGCCGTAAATTTTCTGTAAGTTCTTAAGAGACGAACTGAATTACATAGTGCGATTCACAAACTTACTTAAAACAAGCTAAACTTAAAATTTCTTAACTATAAGCCTAACCAGCTAATATATGTTAATATTGCCTTTATCATAGTCTAGTAAGGTTAAAGACTTAATGGAAAAAATAAGCCTAAAGCTACTTTATAGTATACGACCCATTATTAAGAATGTTTTACCAAAAAAAGATACTAGCACAGTGCTATTGGATAGAGTGTCTGCAATGCCGTGGCTAGTAGATTGGTGCGCTGAAAAAATTGTTGGTACATATCTAATCTCATTTCCAAAAGCCGGCAGAACATGGCTCAGGCTAATGATAGGACGAGCGCTTCAGCGTCATTTTGAACTCGTTCATCCTGATATCTTAAACCTAATTGTAAACTTGGATGATCAATTAGCGAGACTGCATCCTAATGTACCAAGAATTCGAGTAAAGCACGACGATGAGCCACACGGAAAAATACCTGAACAGCTAGTTAAATCAAAGGCAAACTTCAAATATGCGAAAATTATTTTCTTAAGCCGCGATCCTAGGGATGTAATAATATCTACCTATTTTTATTTTACAAAGCGCCCTAACGATCCACACAATATCAAAGCACATGATTTATCTTCATTCCTGCGTAGCCCAAAGGGTGGGTTTGATACCTTACTGACCTATTACAACATTTGGGCAGAAAACAAGAATGTTCCCAGAGACTTTCTACTTGTCCGTTATGAAGATATGCACATAAACCCTCATAAAGAATTGCGTAAAGTCTTAAACTTTTTGAGCTTACAAGAAATTAGCGATGAAGTTATTTCTGAAGCTGTAGAATTTGCCTCCTTTAGCAATATGCGAAATCTAGAAGAAAAGAATACTTTCAACTTGCATATGCAAGGTTTCCAGCAGAGTGATAAGGAGTCTTACCATGTCAGAAAAGGAAAAGTGGGAGGCTATCGAGAATACCTAAATGAGGAAGATATTGAGTATCTAAATTCTAGAATGGAGAATTTATTATCAAAAGATTCGCAGGATTTATATGGTTACTCGTGAAAATATATTATAATTATTTAAAAATCTATGCCAATGTAAAAGTTTATGACCTCACAAAGCATAACTGACAGGTCATATTATCTTTTGAGAAGACTGAAAGATCCAGCTTATCTTCTGAGAAGAAGTTTAGAAACTTACAGAGTGGTTACTAGCCCTTTCAGGCTACTACCAGACTTTATAATTATTGGCGTACAAAAAGGTGGAACGACATCCCTATACAACTACCTGATTCAGCACCCCTGTGTTGCTTCGGCGTTTGCTAAAGAGGTACATTTTTTTGATAACCATACCCCTGCCCATAATTATGGCAAAGGTATGGCTTGGTATCGTTCTCACTTTGAGTATGGTGGGTACAAGTTATATAAAAAACTCGTGTATGGGCAGAACCTGATTACAGGTGAAGGTAGCCCTGATTACATTTTTGATACCCACGCCCCTCAGAGAATTGCCGCGAGAATGCCTCCGGTAAAGTTGATCGCCCTATTGCGAAACCCCATTGATCGGGCTTATTCACACTACCTCCATAACGTCAAAGCCTCTAATTCTTATGATGTGGGACGGGAGGATTTATCGTTTGAAGAAGCGATAGATAGAGAAGAAGACAGGTTGCATGGCGAGAAGGAGAAGCTGCTCCAAGATGAAAGTTACTTCAGTTACAACTATATGCATTACTCCTATCTGTCTAGAGGGATGTATGCAGACCAGTTAAAAACCTGGTTTGACCTTTTTCCTAAAGAGCAAATTTTAGTTGTGAGTAGTGAAGATTTCTTTGCCAACCCAAGCCACATCTTCCAACAAGTTTTAGACTTCCTGAAGCTACCCGCGTGGCATTTAACACAATACAGCTCCTATAATTCACGCAATAAGGATACAGTTGGAATAAACCCTGCCACTAGAGAGCACTTAGTAGACTATTTCAAGCCGCACAATCAACGGTTGTATCAGTTACTAGACCTTAAGTTTGATTGGGACTGTTGACAGTTATTTGGTGCCTCTAGAACCTTAAATAGAAGAGAATATAGAACATGAGTAAAGTTTTAGTCACCGGCGCGGCGGGTTTTATCGGCTTTCACGTAAGTAAATATCTGCTAGATAGAGGTGAAGAAGTTATTGGCATTGATAACTTAAATGATTATTATGAAGTGAGTTTAAAGCATGCTCGGTTATCTCAGCTGGAAAACCAAAAGCATTTTCAGTTTTCTAAACTGGATATAGCCGACCGCCAAGGAATGGAGCAGTTATTTGGGGATATTCAGCCAGAAAAAGTGGTTCATTTAGCTGCCCAAGTAGGCGTGCGTTACTCGCTCAAGAATCCCTATCCTTATGTAGATAGCAACTTGGTAGGCTTTATGAATATCCTGGAAGGCTGTCGCAACTGGGGAGTTAAACATTTGGTGTTTGCCTCTTCTAGTTCGGTTTATGGAGCCAACACTAAAATGCCTTTCTCAGTTCATGACAATGTGGATCATCCAGTAAGCCTGTATGCGGCAACCAAAAAGGCTAATGAACTGATGGCTCATTCCTACAGTCATTTATATAACATACCAAGCACGGGCCTGCGCTTTTTTACAGTGTATGGCCCTTGGGGGCGTCCAGATATGGCGATGTTTTTGTTTACTAAAGCCATATTAGAAGACCAGTCTATTAATGTTTTTAATTATGGAAAAATGCGTCGAGATTTCACCTATATTGATGACATTGTTGAAGGAGTTGTCCGCGTCTTGGATAAAATTCCGGAGCCGAATTCTGAGTGGTCGGGGGAGCGCCCAGATCCAGGTACGAGTGCGGCACCTTACAAAATTTATAATATTGGTAACAATCAGTCGGTCGAATTAGGGCATTTTATTGAAGTTTTGGAAAATTGTCTTGGCAGGAAGGCTCAAAAAAATATGCTGCCTCTACAGCCTGGCGATGTTCCTGAAACCTATGCCTATGTTGAGGATTTAGAGCAAGATGTTGGCTTTAAGCCAAGTACGCCTATTGAAGTGGGGGTTGGGCGTTTTGTAGCCTGGTATCAGTCTTACTATAATTTGAGGGGAACTGATTCGTGACAATGAACAAAGCGCGATCGCATACTTCCTTAAGTAGGATAGGATCACTTCACAAGAGTTACGCAACTATTTAGAAAGTTCAATAAAACGTTAAGTAAACAAAATTTTAAAATGAAGAAAAATTTGCTATGTTATGTATCTATCTTCTACGATCCAGCAGGAGAGCCTTTTACGAGGGCGGCGGGAAAGCCTCATCCCTTCATGGGTGAGGATGCTCATCCGTCCGCCGCCGTTAGTAGGAAATAACAACTATCAACTAACCACTATCAACTATCAACTAACTGAATCTCTGCTCCTTGTGGGCAGAGTATTCAACCACAGCTGCGTTCTCCACTGGGTACTAACAAAGCGATTATAGAAGTAGCGCATTGTCCTGGAATTGCACTTTTACTATAGAGAATAGCACTAACTTATACAATTTATACATTTAATAAATTAAGTTATACGTTTACGCAGACACGATCTCAAACATCCAGTTTGCATACTTGTAGGCAATCGAGGATTACTTGCTGCTATGAAAATTCTGCTGGTAGAAGATGATGAAGGTACTGCTAAGGCACTGGAAGCTGCTCTGACAGCTCAGCATTACGTTGTTGATGTTGCCTCTGATGGTCTAGCAGGTTGGGATCTAGTTGAGGCAAGTCCCTATGACCTGCTCCTACTAGATGTAATGCTGCCCAAATTGGATGGTATCAACTTCTGTAAAAAAATGCGGTTTCAGGGTAAGCAGACACCAATCATCCTGCTAACAGTCCAAAACACTAGCAAGGATAAAATCATCGGGTTGGATGCAGGAGCAGATGATTATGTAATCAAACCATTCGATTTCAATGAGCTATTAGCACGGATTCGAGCAATTGTGCGACGAGGAGTCTCCGCTCTGTCTCCTGTGCTTGAGTGGGGCGAGCTGAGCCTTGATCCCAGTAGCTGTGAGGTTACCTATAGTGGACAACTTCTCCCTTTGACATCAAAAGAATACAGCCTACTAGAACTATTCTTACGCAACAGCAGCCGCATCTTTAGTCGGGGAGCTATTATAGAGCATCTTTGGTCTCTTGAAGACCCCCCAGAGGAGCAAACTGTCACAGCCCACATCAAGGGGCTGCGGCATAAATTGAAGACAGCAGGGGCTCCAAGTGATTTGATTGAGACAGTTTATGGTTTGGGGTATCGCCTCAAGTCATCTCCTGGAGTTAGCAAGCCTACAAAACAGAAGCCATTCACACAGGAGGTACCAGCAGCAACAGACCAGACTCAGCAACAGATGCTACCTAAATTGGCAGAAATTTGGGAGAAATCTAAGCATAAGTACAGCCAGGGCGTCGCCATCTTGGAACAGGCAAGCACGGCATTACTAGAACATCGACTTACCCCTGAATTGCAACAACAAGCAATACAAGCAAGCCATAAACTTGCAGGAGCCTTAGGCATCTTTGGGCATCAGGAAGGCTCACGGCTGGCAAAGGAACTGGATCGTCGGTTTAATACCGAAGTAACGCAACTAAACCAGGCTGAATTGCTGCAAATTTATGAGTTGGTAGCAGCCCTGCGTCGGGAGTGTCAAGGCTCGCCATCTCAACTCACGTCAGTACCCAGACCTGTAGATGGACAGCCCTTGCTGTTGATTGTAGATGATGACGCTGGACTGGCAGAGCGCTTGGCATTGGAAGCTGTTCTTTGGGGAATGCAAGCAGAGGTAGCGACAGATTTATCTAAAGCCAGAACTATAATTAGTAGCAATCAACCAGATGTGGTGCTGTTGGATCTATGTTTTCCTGACTCTAGTGAAAATGGATTTACGTTACTGGCAGAGCTGAGTACCAATAATCCTCAAGTGCCCGTAGTAGTCTTTACAGCTAAGGAGAATTTTACTGACAGGGTGAAAGTGGCTCGTTTAGGGGGGCGAGGGTTTTGCACTAAGCCGATCGCTCCGGCTCAGGTGATGGAGACGATCGCCCAACTATTACAGGCATCAACTAAGGCTGAGGCTCAAGTAATGGTGGTAGACGACGACCCGATAGTGTTAGACACTATCCGGAGTTTACTAGAGCCTTGGGGAGTGCGGCTAATCTTACTTGATGACCCCCACCAGTTCTGGGAAACTTTGGAGTCATCTGTTCCAGATTTACTAGTTCTTGATGTTGAGATGCCGGGTGTAAATGGAATTGAACTGTGCCAGGTTGTTCGCAATGACCCCCGTTGGAACCAGCTGCCCGTGCTGTTTCTTTCAGCTCACAGCGATGCTGATACAGTGCATCGTGTGTTTGCTGTCGGTGCAGATGACTATATCAGCAAGCCGATTATCGAATCAGAATTTGTTGCACGCATCCTCAATCGATTGGAGCGTTTGCGCCTAGTGCGGAGTCAGGCTGAAACTGACTCTCTGACTGGTCTATCCAGTCGCCGCAAGTCTGCCCAAGACCTGAACCGTTGGCTGAGTCTTGCCAAGCGTCATCATCAATTCTTTTGTTTGGTGGTGCTAGACCTAGATGGCTTCAGGCAAATCAATGCTCAGCACGGCCAGGCAGCAGGGGATCAGGTGCTCAATTGGTTTGGGGCTTTCTTGCGGCGCTCTCTTCGGGAGGAAGATATAGCCGCTCGCTGGGGTGGGGATGAGTTTGTCTTGGGGCTATACGGCATGAATAAAAGCAAGGGCGTCAAGCGGCTATCTAAGCTATTAGCAGACTTTCACCAGCAAGAGTTTACTGCTGCCAATGGCACCCTGTTCCGTGTTAGCTTTAGTGCAGGCGTTGCTCAGTATAGTGAAGACGGTAGTGACTTGCAGAAGTTATATCATGCTGCCGATGCAGCACTTCACCAGGTGAAGAACCACCAGGATAGATTTGCCTCCAATGAGCTTTCTTTGCATATTTTACCTGCGGGGTAATCTTGAAGTTAGCTCAGTTAAGGAATTTGATCAACTATTATGATTGGCGATCGCGATCTAGGAACAAAGCCTCCAATTTGGTTCAATGGTCTCGAAGGCATGCAACTTGAGTCGCTACATCCTGAAAAGTGCAAATAATGCCAAGCTCTCCCGCAACATTCGTCAAGCACTGTAAAGTCGACGAGTAAGTCAATAACCAGCGCATTAAGTATCGCAGTCACCAAGGCAGCGCTTGACAATCGACCTCAACCCTATGCATCCAGAAGTGCCGCTATCACTCTTCAACTGCTAAAAGCTAATTGCTAAAAGCTAATTGCTATATGTGTTGTCAGAAACTGCCATCCATAACCGCCCGAGAGAGGAGCCTAACTTGATGTTAAATGACAGGTTATGCGAATGCATACAGAGTCTGTATTGTTTATACAGCAAGGAAGCTGACTGGCTACTTGATATCCCCAACTAGCGATCGCTCTATTAGCACAGTCAAGTAAAATTTTGCTAGCGCCACCACCTCTGGTTGCTGCCTTTTGGTAACAGTAATTAACTACTATGTGATCGTATGCAACGGTTTATTGAAAGAAGAATAGTTGCCATTGGACTAGTGTTGGCGTTACTGATTCTAGGCAGCATAGGTGTGATTTACTACCAGAATAGTGCTAGGTTGCTGGAGAATCACAAATGGGTGAAGCACGCCTATACAGTTCTGGAAGATATCAATGATGTTACTTCTGATCTGAAAAGTGCTGAGGAAAAGCAACAAAATTACTCGATCGCCGACAATGCGAGCTATCTGGAAACTTATCAGCTGGGCGTAGCAGCGATTAACCAGAAAATAAAAAATCTCCAGCAATTGACAGCTAATAATCCCAACCAAGAGCGCCGACTTAATGACCTTCAATTCCTGATTGCCAAAAGATTGGTCTTGTTACAAGAGTCGATTGACCTCCAGACTAGTGACAAATCCAATACAGCAGTACTAGTGAGTTTGATTAATCAGGGAAGAGATATACATAATGCAGCCCTGACAAGGTTGGAGGCAATGAAAGCCGAAGAGTGGCAATTGTTGCAGCCTCGGTTATGGGAATCAGAACTCGGTATTCAAAAAACGATTATTTTTTTCCTGGTTGAATATACCTTGGGTTTGGGGCTGCTAGTTGGATTTTTTTTGCTACTCCAGCAGCGAAGGCGCGATCACCAGCCAGCAGGGGATGCACTAGATATCACAGTTCAGGAACATATTACAGAGCTAACCAAAATTAACGAATCACTACAAGCCGAAATCAATAATTGCCAGCAAGCCGAAAAGACCTTATACCAAGCATTAACTCGCTGTAATTTATTAGCTGAAGCAACGGTTGAAGGTATCGCAATTCATGATCTGGGACACATTCTTGATGCCAATCAAGCGTTTGCCAAGCTGTTTGGATACGAGGCAAACGAAGTCATAGGCATGTCTGCGGCAGCCTTTTTCACACCGGAATCTCAGACACTGATGATGCAAAACGCACAATTGGGATACGAACAACCCTACGAGGTGGCTGCGGTTAGGAAAGATGGCACCCCTCTTCAATTAGAGGTGTTTGGGAAAAAGAGTGTCTACCAGGGTCGCAATGTATTAGAGTCTGCCGTACTTGATATCACAGAACGAAAACAAGCAGAGAAAATGCTTAAAGATCGGGCACGTCAGCAGATGGTGGTAGTAGAACTAAGCCAGCAGGCTTTGGCAGGTCGAGACCTGTCTGAATTGATGGATAGGGTGGTAACTATTGCCGCGCAAACTTTGGAAGTGGAGTATTGCCAGATTTTAGAGTTGCTTCCAGATAATCGTGCTGTCTTCCTACGGGCAGGTGTGGGTTGGCAAGAAGGACTTGTAGGACATGCAACAGTTGATATCAATGCGGAATCGCAGGCAGGCTACATTTTATTTGACGATAAACCTGTGATTGTGGAAGACCTTCGCAAAGAAACACAATTTAGTGAATTACCGTTACTCCATGAACATGGAGTAGTCAGCGGGATGAGTGTAGTCATTCAGGGACAGGAAAGACCTTTCGGTGTTTTAGGCGTATATACCACTAGGCGACGAACTTTTACTAAAGATGATACCTACTTTCTTCAGGCTGTTGCTAATTTATTGCCTCAGGCAATTGAGCGCAAACAGGCAGAAATTGCTCTGCACCAAGCCAACGATAAACTGGAAGTCAGAGTAGCAGAGCGGACAGTCGAGTTAAGAACAGCTAATGAGCAGCTACAGCTTGAACTTCACGAACGGCAACAGGCAGAGTCCGCACTGCGGGAGAGTGAAGAACGCTACCGTCGCTTGGTAGAGCTTTCTCCGGAAACGATTGCTGTTTACAGTCAGGGAAAATTTGTCTACATTAATCCGGCAGGCATCAGACTTTTGGGTGCAAGTAGTCTAGAAGCAATTATTGACAAGCCGATACTAGAAATTGTGCATCCAAAGGATCGGCAAGCTTTTGAGGGTCAAATCAAGCAAGTACAAGAGGTCAAACGAGCAGTGGAACTTCCAGCCCTCAAGCTGGTGCAGTTGTCTGGACAGGTAATTGATGTGGAGATGAACGCTAGCAGTATTTTCTACAAGGGTAAGCCTGCTGTTCAAGTTGTGCTTCGAGACATCACTGAACGTCTTGAGGTAGAGCGGATGAAGGATGAGTTCATCTCGGTAATCAGCCACGAACTTCGCACCCCCCTGACTTCAATTCGCGGTTCGCTAGGGTTGCTGGCTTCGGGGTTACTGCTCGCCCAACCGGAAAAAAGCCAACGTATGCTAGAAATTGCCGTCAGCAATGCAGATCGCCTCATACGCCTAATTAACGACATCCTCGATCTTGATCGCATCTCATCTGGCACCGAAAACATGGAAAAACAAGCCTGCAATGCAGCTGAATTGATGCAGCAAGCTGTTGATGAAATGCGAGGCATGGCAGAGAATAATGCGATCGTTTTGTGTGTTTCTCCGTTAAAAACTCTGCTGTGGGCAGATCGCGATCGCATTATTCAGGTGTTGACCAATCTGCTCAGTAACGCCATCAAGTTTTCCTCCCCAGGAACAAAGGTGTGGTTAACTGCCCAGAAACAAGGTCAGGAGGTAGTGTTTCAGGTCACAGATCAGGGAAGGGGTATCCCAGCCGATAAGATAGAGAGTATTTTTGAGCGCTTCCAACAAGTTGATGCCTCTGATTCTCGCCAGAAAGGGGGAACAGGATTAGGCCTGGCCATCTCCCGCCACATTGTGCAGCAGCACGGCGGTGTGATCTGGGTCACCAGCACAGTGAATCAGGGCAGCAGCTTCTACTTCACGCTGCCTTTGCTGCAAAAGATATTGAGGCAAGCTAACAAAATTCGTACCAAACATGTTTAGCAATAGTGCGTTTGAGTATGCTGCCATGGGAATGGCACTGGTGAGCCTAGACGGTGCTTGGCTACAGGTTAATCGTACCTTGTGCGAGATTGTTGGCTATTCAGAGTCAGAATTGCTAGCTACTACCTTGCAGGCCATTACTCATCCAGACCACCTAAATGCCGATCTCAACTGCATGCATCAATTACTCAGTGGCAAGATTCCTTGCTACCACATAGAGACGCGGTATAGCCACAAGTTTGGTCATTTGGTATGGATTCTCTTGAGCGTCTCCTTGGTGCGCTCGACCAACGGGTTACCTTTGTACTTTTTGGCTCATATCCAAGACATTACAAACCGCAAACAGACAGAATTAGCGCTACAGGAAAGTGAAGAACGCCACCGTCGCTTGGTAGAGCTTTCTCCGGAAACGATTGCCGTTTACAGTCAGGGAAAATTTGTCTACATTAATCCAGCAGGCATCAGACTTTTGGGTGCAAGCAGCCTAGAAGCAATTATTGATAAGCCGATACTAGAAATTGTGCATCCAAAGTATCGGCAAACCTTTGAGCGGCAAATCAAGCAAGTACAAGCGGCGAAGCGAGCAGTGGAACTTCCAGCTCTCAAGCTGGTGCAGTTGTCGGGACAGGTGATTGATGTGGAGATGAACGCCAGCAGCATTCTCTACAAGGGTAAGCCTGCTGTTCAAGTTGTGCTTCGAGACATCACTGAACGTCTTGAGATAGAGCGCATGAAGGATGAATTCATCTCGGTAATCAGCCACGAACTCCGCACCCCCCTGACTTCAATTCGCGGTTCGCTAGGGTTGCTGGCTTCGGGGTTACTGCTTGCCCAACCGGAAAAAAGCCAACGCATGCTAGAAATTGCTGTCAGCAATACAGATCGCCTCATACGCTTGATTAACGAAATATTAGATCTCGATCGCATCTCATCTGGCACCGAAAACATGGAAAAACAGGCCTGCAATGCAGCTGACTTAATGCAGCAAGCTGTTGATGAAATGCAAAGCATGGCTGAAAAAAATACTATTACCCTGTGTTTTTCTCCGCTCAAGGCTCTGCTGTGGGCAGATCGCGATCGCATTATTCAGGTGTTGACCAATCTGCTCAGTAACGCCATCAAGTTTTCCTCCCCAGGAACAAAGGTGTGGTTAACTGCCCAGAAACAAGGTCAGGAGGTAGTGTTTCAGGTCACAGATCAGGGAAGAGGTATCCCAGCCGATAAGATAGAGAGTATTTTTGAGCGCTTCCAACAGGTTGATGCCTCTGATTCTCGCCAGAAAGGGGGAACCGGATTAGGGCTGGCCATCTCCCGCCACATTGTGCAGCAGCACAGCGGTCGCATCTGGGTCAGCAGCATCGTGAATCAGGGCAGCAGCTTCTACTTCACGCTGCCTTTGCTGCAAAAGATATTGAGGTAAGCTAACAAAAGTAGTTTTAAACAGGATTAGCAATAAGATAGACGCGGTGTATCCTTATAAATGTCAAACTCAATAATTGAGGAAATGGAAATTTTTTCTATTAAATTGGGAACTCTAGATGTGGGACGATGAACGCTAGCCTTGTCAACTGAGGAAAGCCTTAATGGAAGAGCAAGGCTACTGAGTCGTAACCACCAGGCCAGGTAGGTAGCGGTAGGGCAGGCGATCGCCCAGCAACTAAATGTGATGCTAGTTGACCTAATTATATATGACAAATAGACGCATCTTGGTGATTGATGATGAAACGGATATTCAGGAAGTTGTTCAGCTTTGCCTAGAAATTACTGTTGGGTGGACAGTTATGATAGCGAGTTCGGGGACTGAGGGGCTGCTCGTAGCCGAGGCTGAACAACCAAATGGTATCCTTCTAGACGTGATGATGCCTGACCTAGATGGTTCCGCTACATTTGCGAAGCTCCAGGCTAAAGCTTCGACGAGGGACATTCCTGTAGTTTTATTAACTGCTAAGCTACAGCCTGCTGACCGTCGTCGCTTCGATGAAATAGGTGTGAAGGGAATAATTGAAAAGCCTTTTGATCCAGTTAATCTAGCTAATCAAATCGCGGAATTACTGGAGTGGGAATTATAAACACCAGTCATATTGGGTTAATACCAGCTGCTTGGATACTGGAGTTGAGACTACAGATATGTGCACGGATCGAGTAAAGATTAAAATCAAAGCTTTTTCTCAATCAAAAAAGGTGAAACTCTTCTGGGTCGTTGTCTTCACCTACAAAACGGATTGGTTGTTAGAAACAACATAAATCAATATTCTAGAGATAAGGTACAAAAAGTACTCCGCTGGAAGATAGAAGATTTCCACGACCAAAGTAGGTTATTTTGAGGTTTGAAACCCAATTTTTGTAAAGCTTTGATGGGTTGTTTCCTGCACAAATGCTAAGAGAACGCTACTGCTCTACACATCCTATAAATAATTAAGTGGCTCTACTTGTTTAAAAGTTTAATATTTAAGAATAGTAAATAGCTAGAAAGTGATGAAACGGTATTAGCCAATTTTAGTAAGACTTTATTCTCAATAAGCAGTTTAAACTACAGATAATTGAAAACATTTTTATGCAACAAACAAGATATAAAAGCCCATATGGTAGGCTTTTGAGCTTGAATTGATTATTTGCTTAATAGCATTACTCTTGAGAAGTAACTTTCTACTATCTGAACCAATCAGGGGTCTTTGCATGGCAATATCTAGCTGTTTATGACAAGATTAAAATGAGACGTTAAACTGGTTCTAAAATAATAGAGGCCAAGATGAAGGCTGGACAAAATTCTCAACCATTGCCTCTAGCCAAAGTAGCACAGTTAAATCAGGGTGATGAAGGCGGGTTGGACTTGGGTCAAGTTCTAGGAGCTATTCGTCGCCGAGTACTTTTAATTGCTGGTATAACAATTGTAGTGGCTTCTGGAGCCCTGCTTAAGGCTCTAAGCGAGACTCCAGTCTATCAAGCCTCCTTCGAGATTTTAACCGAGCCTGTGACAGGCGAGTCACAGCTTCTATCTTCAGTACCCCAAACCTTGAGTAGTGAGGAAAAAGTAGGTGCTGTCGGCGTAGACGAAACTAAACTTCAAGTTTTACAAAGTTCCAAAGTGCTGCTTCCCATTGTCAAGCAGCTTCAGACTCGCTATCCCAACATTAGTTACCAATCAGTTATTGGCAATTTAGGTATAAAAACTCTTGGTAAAAATACCAATATATTGCAAGTCACATACCAAAATTCAGACCCGGAGCTAGTTCAGGCTGTCTTAAATTTAGTTGCTAAAGCTTATCTGGACTACAGTCTAGAGGAACGCCAGATAGACATCCGCCGGGGAATAAAATTTGTTGAAGAACAACTGCCTCAACTACGGTCACGCGTTGAAGCCCAGCAACAGCGACTGCAAAGGCTTCGGCAGCAGTATAACTTAGTTGATCCAGAAACGAAAGGCCAACAACTGTCTAGCCAAATTGCTGCTCTTGGACAACAGCAACTAGATACTCAGGTTCAATTAAATGAAGCCCAAGCCCGCTATGCAAAGTTACAAAGCGAGTTACCGCAAGGGTCAACCAAATCGGCTACTTCTTTGGAATTGAGTGAGAATCCTCGTTACCAAAGGATGTTGGATAGACTTCAGGAATTAGACACTCAGATTGCCAAGGAGTCAGCCCGCTTTCAGCCAGAGAGTCCTACCATCGAGGATCTACGCCAGCAACGACAAAACTTGCTCCCTTTGTTAACTCAGGAAGAGCAACGAGTTCAGACATTGTTGACTCAGCAAGGGCAACGAGATCAGGGAGAGATGGCTAGCAGCATCCAGGAACTGGAAGTGCGCAATCAAACCTTAACTCAATATCTAGCTGACTTACAGCTGCAAGTGAAACAATTATCAGTAATTAGCCGTACTTACAATGACATTATGCGGGAATTAAATATTGCCACTGAGAACCTAAATCAATTTTTAACAAAACGAGAAGCGTTGCGAATCGACGCTGCTCAAAAGCAGGTGCCTTGGCAGTTACTTAGCCCTGTGGGTAAGCCTCAACCTTCTGTAGCAAATGTCAAGAATAACTTGTTGTTGGGTGCTATGTTAGGTCTGCTGTTAGGTATGGCAGCTGCTTTACTCCTAGAAAAGCTCAGTAACGTCATCTACACCTCTAAGGAAGTCAAAAATATTACTAAACTGCCACTACTAGGGATAATTCCTTTCAAAAAAGAACTTCGAGAATTTGCTTCTGAAAAAAATGAAGCTTTTTTGGTTAATCAAGCAAACTCTAATTTGGCGCTAAGCAATAGTGGTCAGCCTAAGAAGTATAAGACTGTTCCCTTTTTTGAAGCCTTCCGCTCTCTCTATACAAATATTCGCCTTCTTGGCTCTGATACTCGAATTCGCTCCTTTGTCATCAGTTCAGCTACGTCCTTAGAAGGTAAGTCTACTATTGCTGCACACCTAGCCCAAGCAGCAGCAACGATGGGTCAGCAGGTGTTACTAGTTGATACAGACCTGCGTAATCCCTGCCTGCACGAGCGACTAGGATTGAGGAATATCCAGGGATTAACGGATCTTATTTCTACAGAGCTGGAGTTTGAGAATGCCGTTCAGCGATCGCCTTTAGAGGACAACCTGTTTATACTAACTGCTGGTCCAATTCCTCCAGACCCGGTTAGGCTGCTTGCGTCTCATAAGATGCAGGATTTGATGAATGAGATGCAAGCAGGTTTTGATCTAGTGATTTATGACGCGCCACCCCTTCTAGGGTTTGCAGATTCCTACCTCGTGGCTGCCCATACTAATGGACTTGTGCTAGTTACTGGTCTAGGCAAACTAAAACGTTCCGTACTAGAGCAAGCCTTAGATGAGTTAAAGGTATCTACCACTCCAATTTTAGGAGTTGTAGCTAATATGGCAAAAGATACTATATCTAGTTCTTCTAGTAGTTACCAAGATTCTAAAATAGCCCCTAAATCTAGAATTACAGGGTCACAACTTATTATAGAGCCAGAAAATATTATAGAGCCAGAGAAATGGTGACGTTGAGAGGTCACCATTTTTGAGGAATATAGGTAAGTTTCAAAGATGTGACAGATCCTCTACTAAAATAACTTCATAACAAGACATACTGGAAGATAACACTCGCAAATTGCTCGGCAGAATTCTGTTCTGCAAAAGATTTCATGCTAGTGCGATCGCACAACTCTGTAGGAGGCTCCAGCAGAAATCGAGTCAATCCCCTCGCAATTTCTGCGGGTATAGTAGAGTCAACGGTCAGACCAAGGCTATAGCGTTGCACCATCTCTCCCATCAAGCCGTAGTCGGAACTGAGTACAGGTTTCTGGGCAGCAGCAGCTAAGAGCAAAATTCCGCTCATGCCGACATGGCGCTGGTAGGGAGCCAACACCACATCTGCAAGTTGAAAATAAGTCTGAACCTCTGGCTCAGGAATAAACTCATAATTAGTAATAATTTGCACTGGGCTAGCCTGACAAATGTCACTGATGTGGGTTGCCATTCGTGACTGCTCTTGAGGGTTAGCTTGCCCTGCGAGAACCAAACAAAATTTCTGGCTCAGCTCAGGTGGTAACATCGCCACTGCTTCTAGTAATTGATCAATACCCTTGCGTCCCGTTAAGGCTCCAAACAAGATAAACACTTGTTTATCAGGGTCAATGCCTAAGCGCTCCCTTAAACTGATAACTTGAGTCTCAGAGACAGTGGTAAGTGGAACTGGGTCTGGCAACGGCACAAAATTGACTGAGCTATGAAATTGGTCTATGTGTTGGACAACAAATGGGTCTAGGCAGAACAAGGTTTGCAACTGGGGATGCTGCAACACGCGGGACAGCAGCAGCTTCTCCCGCCATTGCTGCAAACGATCTTGCCAAGAAGGTACAAAGTGAGCGAAGTTGCTGTAATGAAAGGTGGGCCTAAAATAGATACCGGAAACCGGACAACACGGTTTTTTCCCAAAAACGAGCGGTATCTGGCAGGTATCAAAGTACATAATCAAGCATTGAGTAGCCTTTAATGAACCAGCGTAGTGACAAAGTAAATCCCACTCCTGGAAAGCGCGGGCAGTCCGATTAACACCAGATTTTCTAGATTTAAGAGCTGCTTCTGCCTCTGAGTCAATTGCCACAAAATTAACATTGCTTACATCGTAATTTGAAGCTATTTCTACAACATCATAGTGATGCTGTATGAATTTTGGTGATACAACAATATCCAGATATCCAGATAATTGATTTTCACACCAATACCGGATCAAATGGGTGATATAAGCTGGATGATGACCATTAATGGAGAGATCGAATAGCATCAGCTTGCGTGAAGCGTTCTCTGTTCGCGAAGCATTAGGAGTTAGCTCAGAGGAATTAATGTCAACCTTTCTGCTAGACATAGATGCAAAATAAAAGGGTATTGGGGCTTAGGAAGACTGCCCAGTTTCCAGCCCCACAAACTGTCTTAATGTATAGTAGCCCTTTAGCGTAATAGTAATAATACAACTATCAGCTCGAAAGCTCGTTGCTACACTGTCGTGGTCAGATAATTTTGTCAAAAGCGATCGCCCCTTGAAGTTGAGGTTAATAATGAAAGTCATTCCCGTAATGGTGTTGCTTGGCTCAGTAGTGATGCTGTCATCTCCGACAAGAGCGGAAAACATTGTCTTTCCGGCAGATGCGGGAATGATCAATGTCAAGAAAGCACCCTACAACGCCAAAGGAGATGGTGTAACAGACGACACGGCTGCAATCCAGCAGGCACTTAACGATAACGTAAATTATAAAAAGCCTGTTTATTTTCCCAATGGCACCTACTTAATCAGCGACAATCTTACGTGGGGTGGCTCCGGCAAGCGGTTGATGTTGCAAGGCCAAAGCCAAGCTCAAACTATCATCAAGCTTAAGAATAATGCTACGGGATTTGACGACCCTAACAACCGCAAGTTCGTCATCTCGACCTTTGATGGCAGCACTACTGCTCAAGCGTTTTACAACTATATTTTCAACCTCACTGTGGATATCGGTTCTGGTAATCCTGGCGCAGTAGGTATCAACTTTATCAATAACAACGTCGGCGGTATCCGTGATGTCACTATCCGCTCTAGCGACCTAAACAAAGTGGGAGCAAGAGGGCTGCTTTTAACGAAGCCGTTTCCAGGTCCTGGCCTCATCCGGAACCTCACAGTAGACGGTTTCGATCAGGGAATCAGGGTCGGTGCCCAAGACTACAGCATGGTTTTTGAGAACATAACCCTCATGAACCAAAGGCAAGCTGGCTTTGTCAACCAGGACAACATCTCATCCATCCGGGGTATGACAAGTATCAACACTGTGCCCGCCATCCAGAATATTGGTGACTGGGGTCTAGTGACGTTGATCGACGGGAACTTAACCGGCGGTTCCTTCACTAATGTAGCGATCCAAAACGCTGCCGGAGAAATGTATTTGCGCAATATTAATACGTCCGGGTATCTAGCGGCTCTCAACAACAAAAATATAGTTATTCCAGAATTATCACTGAGCGAGTATGTCTCCGAAACCATTTACAGCTTGTTCCCATCTCCACAAGGTCATTTAAAGCTCCCCATCCTGGACACTCCAGACGTGAAGTGGGATTTATCCTACAATTGGGTAAGTGTCAAGCTCTACGGAGCCAAGGGAGACGGCATCACCGATGACACCGCCGCTATCCAAGCAGCGATGGATTCAGGCAAGGCAACAATCTACTTCCCGTTTGGTAGTTATAAGATCAGCAATACGATTCATGTACGCGGTAATGTCAGGAGAATTATGGGTTTGTGGTCTACCATTAATGTGGTTGACCCGTTGAAAAGCTCTGACTTAGCTGCCTTTCGCTTTGAACCTGGGAACCAAAGTACTGTTGTTTTTGAACGTTTTCAAGGTGCCTATCTGAGTGACCCTGTAAACTTCACTTTTATAGAACACGCTTCTCCTAATACTCTAGTTATCCGAAATAGTGGACTGAGTGGAAAAGCTTATCGAAATACGCCAGGTGCTGGCAAGCTATTCATCGAGGATGTGACAGGGGCACCCTGGATATTTAACAATCAGCAAGTTTGGGCTCGACAGATAAACGCTGAAATTGTCGGCACAAAAATCTTTAACAACGGCAGTACATTGTGGATACTAGGTTTGAAGACAGAAGAAGTGGGCACCGCCATAGAAACCCGTGCTGGTGGCAAAACAGAAGTACTCGGCGGGTTGCTTTATCCCATCGATCAAGTGCCCACCTATCAGCCAGCTTTTTTAAACGATGAATCCTCGCTTTCTGTTTCCATTGGTGAGAGTGCCTATGGGTTAAATTCCCGCTATGCAACTTTGATACAAGAGAACAGGGGCGGCGTTGCTCAGGTGTTTTCGGATGTAGGACTTCCCGGACGTACGACATATGGTAAAATAATGCCCTTGTATGTAGGGCATTAAGGCAAGCTGGCAGGAATTTGCCTCTTAAGGAAGCACTGCTATACCATATAGTTCACCAGATATAAAACTGGGGAACCCGAATAATGGCTGACAATTCACCTAATGTTGCTTTGTTTGTCTACTCTCTAGATGGAGGTGGTGCTGAGCGAGTAATGGCGAATCTGGCCTGTACCTTTGTCAAACAAGGCTTAAAGGTAGATCTAGTATTGATTCAGGCAAAAGGACCTTACCTGGCTCAGATACCCCCTGAAGTGCGAATAATAGAGCTAAAAGCATCACAGACATCAACCAGCCTTCCGGATTTGATCCGCTACCTGCGACGGGAGCGACCTACAGCCCTACTATCAACTATGCATTATGGCAACGAGGTGGCCTTATGGGCTAAGCGCCTGTCTGGAGTACCCACACGGTTAGTGGTTTGTGAGCAAAACACCCTTTCCCAGTATGCTCAACATACATCTCGGATTGTGGAGCGGTGGACGCCTCTGTGGGCCAAATTATTTTATCCCTGGGCTGATGACATCGTGGCAGTTTCCCAGGGAGTAGCCAAAGACTTGAGTCAGTTAACTAAATTACCCTCAGAACGCATTCGGGTAATTTACAACCCGATAGTAACTCCTGAACTAGCAGAAAGGGCAAAAGAGCCTGTAGACCACCCTTGGTTTGCGCCTGGAGAACCGCCAGTGGTTCTGGGGGTGGGGAGGTTAGTTGGGCAAAAGGACTTCCTCACGCTCATCCGAGCCTTTGCTCAGGTACGGCAGGTGCGACCAGCTCGGCTGATGATTTTGGGGGATAATGCTGGAAGTCGCCCTGCTCTTGAGGCACTGGTGCAGGAACTAGGCTTAGAAAGTGATATTACTATGCCTGGTTTTGTGAACAATCCCTATGCTTACATGGCGCGGGCAGCTGTGTTTGCATTGTCCTCTCGCTGGGAGGGTTTTGGCAATGTCATCGTAGAAGCTATGGCTGTGGGAACGCCAGTAGTTTCTACAAACTGTGAGAGTGGTCCTGCTGAGATTCTGGATCATGGTAAGTACGGTTCATTGGTGCCAGTAGGAGATAGTCAGGCTCTAGGGACAGCGATATTGCAGGTGTTGGCTGGCGACTCGAAGCCAATTGACCCTGCTTGGCTGACTCAATTCAGTCTGGAAACAACCACTCGCCAGTACTTGGAAGCTTTAGGCATCACTGCCACCTAAATGACTTTAACTCCCCAATTGCATTCATTCAGCCTCATTTCCTTAACGTAGAACTGGAGAGTCCTTAGCATGACGAAAGTTCCACCTCGTGTTGCCCTTTTTCTCCGCTACCTGGGTGGTGGTGGTGCTGAGGCGGCGATGGCGAATTTGGCTCGCGGCTTTGCCCAACAAGAACTGAATGTCGATTTTGTACTCAGCCAAGCAGGAGGCCCCCATCAGTGGAAGGTGCCGCCTGATGTGCGGATTGTCGATCTGGGCAGTTCAAATAATTTCGCAAGTCTTAAAGCTCTGATGCGTTATCTGCGCCAAGAGCAACCCGTAGCTCTGCTCTCAGCCTTGCACTTTAATAATGAAATTGCTGTGGCAGCTAAACGCCTCTCTGGGGTATCCACAAGGGTGGTGGTCTGTGAACAAAACACGCTTTCTTTGCGATCGCGCAATGAAACGCGGCTGGTGAAGCGTCAGACACCTTTGCTGGCGCGCCTCTTCTATCCTTGGGCGGATGGGGTCGTGGCAATTTCCCAGGGTGTTGCCAAGGATCTGACTCAAGTCACAGGCCTTCCCTTGGATAGTATCCGAGTAATTTACAACCCTGCCATAACTCCTGAGCTTGCAGAAAAGGCGAAAGCGCCTGTGGATCACCCTTGGTTTGCCGCTGGGGAACCAAGGGTGATTCTGGGGGTGGGGAAGTTAGAACCACAAAAAGACTTTCCCACCCTGATTCGTGCGTTTGCTCAGGTAAGACAGGTACAACCTGTACGGCTGATGATTTTGGGCTGGGGGCCAGAGCCAGACCGACTGCAGCTGGAAGCGCTGGTGCAAGAGTTAGGACTAGAGGATGATGTAGCCTTACCTGGTTATGTGAATAACCCCTACGCTTACATGGCGCGGGCCGCAGTGTTTGCGTTGTCCTCCCGCTGGGAGGGTTTTGGCAATGTCATCGTAGAAGCTATGGTTGTGGGAACCCCAGTGGTTTCTACAAACTGTGAGAGTGGACCTGCTGAGATTCTCGACAATGGTAAGTACGGTTCACTGGTTCCTGTGGGAGATAGTCAAGCGCTGGCAGAAGCTATCTTGAAGGTGTTAGCTGGCGAGACCAAACATGTTGAGCCAGATTGGCTTAACCAATTCTCATTGGAAGCTATAACCCAACAATATCTTGATGTATTGGGTCTCACCTAATTGTTGTGGCTCAGTTCAATAAGTCCCTGATTTAGAAAACATAAAGTGTGGCAAAGCGAAAATTTGTAGTAATTTTTCTCTACACCCTCATATTTTTGGTTGTTACTGCCCAAGCTGTCTTAGCTCAAACTACTCAAAAACCAACAACGTCACAGGTGATCGTGGAGATTATTTTTTGTGCCATTTCTATGCTGGTACTTAACCATTTCGGCATACCATGACCTGTTGCCATACGGTTCATTTGAGGTAAAAACCACATGCATAGGGGCGGGTAAATCTGAGAAAATCTCCTGCCCACAAATATCTTGGGCTTTCCCGCCCATACAAGTTGACCCTGAGCATAGTCGAAGGGTCAACTTGTATGGGTAATAAGCGCGGACATCATATGAGTTATTTAGGGCTGCTAGATGAGCTACCCGGAGTTCAACATGACTTCAGCAGAAGCAATACCCCTAATTCTCTAGGCTTTAAGCTATCCAAGAAGTCCGGATAAAATCTGCTTGAGGGGTCCATGTATCCCGGCGCTCATCTTTCAGATAGAGCGCGGGACTTATAGCACCTCAAACTCCCCCATAGTTAAACTCCAGATTTTTAAGCTAATTCTTAATTTCTTCTTAAGTTCTTCATTTTTTGATTCTAGTTTCAATGTAGAGCGATCGCCCGCAGCCACAAAACTGCGTCACATTGATGTTTGCAACTAAGAGCCATCAGCCGGAAGTGGAATTATTGCTAGATCTTCAGCCCACTTTAAGTATGGGTGTCGCTCGCTGCGCCTCCTGTCTTCATTCAGAGCAATTACCACCGCAGAGCCATCACCAAGATAATAATCAAGCAATGCTGAAGGGAGCTGTTACATTGACTACTAAACGTATCCTTGTCATTGATGACGAGGGCGATACCCTAGAAATCATTCAGCTCTGCCTCGAAACCATCGGAAACTGGAATGTACTAACCGCCAGTTCAGGCAGGGAGGGGGTAGTCCAAGCTGAAGCAATGCAGCCGGATGTAATTCTCCTGGACTTGATTATGCCTCGCATGGATGGTCTCACCACCCTGAGCCTACTCAAAGAGAACCTTGCTACTAAACATATCCCAGTCATTTTGTACACGGCTGCCTCATCACTAGGCAAGTGCCTACGGTGGACGGAACCGGAACTCCCTGTAAAAGCAATCATTATTAAGCCCTTTAACCTGCTGACGCTGCCAGCTAAGATTGCAACTGCTTTGGCTCAACCTCAAGGCCAGTAGCGATCGCAGAGCTTCTGGAATAAATTACTCTCTGCTTCACAAGTTATTCATTTTTTTTTCGTATCTTGAATATAAGAAAAGCCCAGGAACCAATTTCACTATTCAGTCATTAAAAATTTACATACTCGTAAGAAGGTTCTGAAATATGACATTTTCTACATGGAATGAATTTAACAACGTTGATTTACGGGCACCTGTATTCACAGGATCGCATAAGTTTTGGTCTGTATTATGGCTGAGATTTATTGCACTGTTTTTAACGAGTTCCCAATCTACCTTCATTATTGGCGATCCAACAGATAGAGAAAAAATTTCTGGATTAATAAAAAAAGAAAAAAATTATGAAATAGCGGGTTTACTGGATGCTAGTTCGCTAGATAGAGCCAATCGTAAAGCCACGTTGGAAAGAATTCAGCGTTTGGGTGTCACTGAAGTTTTTGTTGCTTGGGGCGCCATAAAAAATCGAATGTTTATTTGGTGGACTTTTCAAAAATATGGCATCTCCTTGCATATTTTAGATACTGAAGCAAACCAAGATTACTCAAATCAAGGATTTCCTCAACTGGGAGAAATACCTTATAAAAGTTTTAAGTATTCACTAATGACGGGTGCAGGTTTTTCGATAAAGCGGGCATTTGACTTTTGTTTCTCTGCCTTGTTTTTCGTAGCAACATCACCAATTTATCTAGCAATCGCTTTACTCATCAAGCTAGACTCTCCAGGTCCAGTCTTTTTTAAGCAGACTCGCATTGGTTTACATGGTCGCTCATTTAAAGTATGGAAATTCCGGACCATGGTTGTTAATGCGGATCATTTACAAAAAGAATTAGAAGCTCTTAATCAAACCAAAGATGGTGTGCTCTTTAAAATTAAAGACGACCCTCGCATTACCCGTATAGGCAAAATTCTGCGCCGTTACAGTTTGGATGAATTACCCCAAATTTTTAATGTTCTTTTGGGAGAAATGAGCCTTATCGGACCTCGACCTTTATCGGTTAGGGATGCAGAAAAGTGTTCTGAGCATCATTTCATTCGCAATGAAGTTATGCCTGGCGTGACGGGTCTTTGGCAAGTGTCGGGACGGTCGGACATTCTGGAATTTGAAGAAGTAGTACGTTTAGATCGCTCTTATATCGAAAACTGGTCGCTCTGGTTAGACTTGAAAATCTTGCTCCAAACCATTGAGGTAGTTCTGAAAAAGCAAGGAGCATATTAATAGTTTTGTAAGGATTCAGGAGGATGAGTTTACAAACAACAGTCCCGCCTTAAGAAAGTTGTAATTCTTCTACAGGATTTAAGTGACATGATCAAATTAAAAGCCTTACGACCATCTGTAGTTTTCTCCTCTGCTGTAGCTACTGTTGCAATTTCTGCCGTTATCTCAACGGCAACGCCAGCAGGAGCAGTATCTTTTCCTCCGGTTTATGTGAACTTTGGTTGTAGCTCTGATACCAATGCCGGAAATTGCCAAACTGGAGAAAGCCAGTTTGTAGCAAAAGTTTCGCAAACTAGTACGGGGCAGGTATTATTTGAGTTCTATAATAGAGCCAAGGATGGGATGACAGCTCTTGCTTCATCAATTACGGATATTTACTTTGATGACAATAGCCCATTTAGTCTCTATAGTGTGGCAGAGATTCGAAACAGTAGTGGAGTCAGCTTTTCTCAATATGCGAGACCGGGAAATCTACCTGGAGGAGCAGATATTGGTTTTTCTGCTGATTACTCGGCAGACTCAAATTCTCCAGTGCAACCTAACGGTGTAAATCCAGGAGAATCTATAGGCATCCTCTTCAATGTTAGATCGGGCTTTGACGATCCCTTTAATGCTGTCATTACAGACTTACAAAGAGGTAATCTACGCCTCGGTATTCACGGTCAGGGCTTTTCCAATGGAGGGAGTGAATCTTTCGTTAACGAAGCTGTTCCCGAACCCTTTACTTTCCTGGGTTCAGGTGTGGCTTTAGGAATTGGAGCTTTTTTACAGAGAAAGTCATCAAAACTTAAGAAGAAGTTGCCTCATTAACCTACGCTATAGTGGGGCGCAAAAGGTCGGGGGGAGATCAGGGGTGCGATGCCCCTGATTTTTTTAATCGCTCTCTTAATTCCAGTAGTGGTGCTAACTAATACCAATTTCTCTTCATGATGCTACACATCAGCACCCGGAGCGGGGGAGCAAAAAAGAAGCAGATTTATTTGTAGCGCTTTAAGGGTAAAAGGGTATAAGCCAACTTAACTTAATTAAGATAAAGATTAATCTACGATAGTACGACCCAGACTTACTTATTTTATTGGGTTTAGACAACAATGCTGTAGGATAGGCGCATAACTTACCTGGATATATAGCGTATACTGCAAAAAATATCTAAATTTTGGACAATGAAAGTTAACCATTTTTTTAAGCTGTTAACGAATTCTCAATTTTGTTTGTTGGGGATAGGAGCAGGGTTGATTGCAATTCATATTACGGCAGTCGGACAAACAGGAGATGATAATTTGCTGTCCACAAGTATTCTCTTTTGGGCTGCTGTGTGTTCTATTTTATTTAAAAAACACAACGAGTTAAATCTAAAAAGTGGTATCATAGGCAGTTCACTAGGGCTATTTATTATTACAATAGTTCTGATTAAAAGCCAATCATTAGGCGGCTTTGATTTCTTTTTGCGGCTTTCACCTTTACTTTCAGCTTTGGGACTTGGGCTAATTGCTTCTGGTGTCAAAGGAATAAAGCAATATTGGCAAGAGTTGCTTATTCTTTGTTTTCTTATTCCACATAGTGGATTTGTTTCACACTTTATTGATACATCTAAATTTACAGCCCAATTCGCAGCTTCTTTACTTTGGTATTTAGGGTTTCAAGTTTCGCGTCAAGGTGTTAATGTTGTTCTTCCTACTGGAAGCGTAGAGGTAAATCCTGGTTGTTCCGGCTATGGTGCCATTATTCAATTATTAGGAATAGCCGTTATTTTTCTATTTATGTTTCCTACCAATTTGGTGCCCAAAATAGTGGCTCCTATTGTAGCAGTACTGCTGGGATTTATAATTAATGGTATTCGAGTTGCAATTATGGCTATTCTAGCTTCATCCTCCCAACAAGAAGCATTTCTATACTGGCATGGCGGAGATGGTTCACTAATATTCTCTGTAATTTCAGTCTTGCTTTTTGGCTTATTTTGTAATCTTCTGCTTCAAAACGATAAACCTGTAAATCAAGAAAAAGAAACTCAAGAGTTTTAAAATCTATGATTAATTGGCCGCAAATTCGGCATTTTCTTCTGGTTATAACCTTTGGTAGTGTTCTCTCTGTTTTAGGGAAATCAATTTTATATCCAACTACCGCAGCCCAGCGTACAGTTACCCCTGCTTCTTTTGTTTTTCCTCCAGAAGTTCCACTACCCGGATGGCAGCCTTTAGAAAGTCGTGCTTTGACAAAGGATGTTGCTAAGCATCCTAAATTACTTTCTGGTATGGTTTATAAATATAGCCGCAATAAACTTACTCTTGATATTGAGATGCGCTATACAGTTGAAACTAGCGGCAATGTTATGGGTTTTATAAGTAACTACACTCCTATCCCCTCATCTGCTATCCAACTTTCATCGCGAATTGACCGCTACGAGAAAAAAGTGGGGTACTATATGCTTTTTGTTTATCAAAAACGAGCTTACCTTACAAGTTGTATTAACCCGCGTGGTGGTAGCACTGTCACGCTTCCGCAATTTAAACATAACCGATATACCTACGATATCCAGCCCGACCGTTTACTTTATTGGTTATTCGGTCAACAAAATATTCGAGATATGCGCTGTCTATGGTTTCATTCATCTATACCTTTAAACAATATTTCGCCTAATAATGCCTATTCAAGTTTGGAAAATGCATGGTTTTCTTGGTACAAGTGGTGGTATCCACGTTTTCCTAAGCCTTAAGTTATACCTAAAGCTCTTTATAAAGTGCGAATAAAATTATTTTTAATTAAGTTAGCATAATTAAATTTTATTTGTAGAGGTTAGTGATCGAGAATTATGTCTTCCCAATTGCTAACAACCTCTTACCTATCACCCATCCTAAAAAGTTATGTTTATTTTCTCTCACGCACTTATTTTAAATATCTAATATTGAAAATACTTATTATGCTTTATAAAATGGGGGTATTCTTGGTATAATTTAGAAATTTAACGCTTCTAAAAATACTGAAGCTAGTTAAAGTCACTAAAATCTATGTAATCTAATCAGGATTTTGTTCAAATGGCTCGATCAGTAAACAATGAATGGCTTTCTAGCTCTTTGCTTCGCCCAATAGGATACGTTTTATTGGTACTGACTTTATTTGATTTCATTGATATTCTGTTTCCGCCGAAGTTTATGAATCCAGCTTGGGAATTTCAGACAATAGGGTTCTTGGTAGAGCGTGTAGCTGTACCTTTTGTGGCCCTAGGGCTGGTATTTTATAGAGCTGAATATGTGCGATCGCAATCTGAACGATTGCTCTTGAGATTTTTATCCTGGGCTGCTTTACTAGCTG
Source organism: Aphanothece sp. CMT-3BRIN-NPC111 (assembly GCA_019359765.1). Classification (GTDB taxonomy): domain Bacteria; phylum Cyanobacteriota; class Cyanobacteriia; order Cyanobacteriales; family JAHHGU01; genus JAHHGU01. Next base: position 70,190 of record JAHHGU010000015.1, on the reverse strand, counting down.
GGGTGCTATTTCTGCTGCTATCTCCTTTATTAGTTGTTGACGGCTTTCGGCTCAGAGATCAAATCAATAATCAAATCAATATTCAAGTTAGTCAGCAGGTATCTCAACTGGAAAATCTTGAGAACAAAGTGAATCAGGGTACACCTCAAGATATAAATGATGCTGTCAACTACATCAATCAAGTTAGACCAAACTCATTAAATATCAAAAATCCTGAGCAAGCGAAAAGCGCGCTATTGTCAGAAATTAATAAAGTAAGGGCAACAATTCGTCCCAAAACAGAAGCGGCTTGGGCAGATAGACGTTTGGCTCTGATAAAAAATACCTTTAAGTGGCTTCTAGGAGCTGTGATTTCCGGAGTTCTATTTATTTATATTTGGCGTGTGACCAACTCTTTAAAATAGTAAAATGAATAATCCGCGTATCGCTTGGCTTTTAACGTCAGCCTTTTATTACTGGCATCCTACTCTGAGCCACCTTGCTAAATTATTTCCGCAAATGACGGCATTTGCTCCCAACTGGCGTGGATATGCTCTGGGGTTTGAGGACTCATTTGCCGTTGAAGTAGTTGGAAAGAGAAAAATCGTATCACTCAAGAAGGTAGCGACGGGCTATGGCTCTAGCTTCACATTCCTGCCCTTGAACATTGTTAGCCGATTACTGCGGTTTAAGCCAGATGTGATTTTCTCTAATTCTTTTGGCGTCTGGACTATCCTTGCACTGCTATTTAAACCTGTGGGCAAGTGGCGAGTCGTCATTGCTTACGAGGGTAGTTCACCCAGTGTTGACTATCGCAATTCACCGAGGCGTTTATCGATTCGGCGAGCGATGGTTCGGGCTGCCGATGCTTGCATTACGAACAGTTGTGCAGGAAAAGCTTATCTCATAGATATCCTGAATGCAGCGAAGAATAAAGTTTTTGTTAAGCCCTATGAGGTTCCGTCGGCAATAGCTTTGTCAGAGCCTTGTGAGGCAATAGAGTCAGGAAAGTTCCAGTTAAAGCGCCCGGTTTTCCTCTTTGTCGGCAGTCTCATTCCCAGAAAGGGACTACATCTCCTTATGGAAGCTTGTGCTCTACTTGATAAACAGGGATACCACGACTACACCTTACTAGTAGTGGGGGATGGACTTCAACGGCAAGAACTCGAAGAGTTCTGCGATCGCCATGCTTTGACTAACTGCGTGCGCTGGGCAGGTCGCGTTGATTACAGTTGTTTAGGTGCTTACTTCCGCCAAGCTGATGTGTTTGTGCTGCCGACCTTAGAAGACACTTGGGGGGTTGTGGTACTAGAAGCAATGGTCTTAGGGAAACCCGTATTATGTTCTCAATTGGCAGGTGCAGCAGAAATGGTAATTGACGGCGAAAATGGCTACCGTTTCGATCCCTACGATGTTAACAAACTGGCCGAAATCATGAGCCAGTTTATTCGTAACCCTAGCTTGGCTGACTCAATGGGTCACAAATCCCAGGAACTGATGACCCCATATAGCCCAGAAGCAGCAGCCCAGTTTCTTGCTGAAGTAACAAATTTCGTTCTCAAAGATTAATCGAGCGATGAAGTGTGCAGACTATCCGCTTATCTATCAACCCAGGCTAATGCTTAGGTCAGGAGAAACTAGGGTTAGCAAGGGGCTTATCAAAGCATGGGGGAGTTCGACGTGAAGCGCTTAAAAGTTTTAATTGCTGCCTATGCCTGTAGACCTGATAAAGGTTCTGAGCCAGGAGTAGGCTGGAACATAGCTCAGGAATTGGTCAAGCACCATGACGTCTGGGTTCTGACTCGACCAAACAATCGCCCGTCTATTGAAGCTGAACTTGCTCTTCATCCCATTCCTGGACTTCACTTTGTCTACAGTGATTTACCTGGGTGGCTGCGATGGTGGAAGCAGGAGCGATGGGAAGTGCATCTCCACTACTATCTTTGGCAAATAGAAGCTTACTTCACAGCCCGCAACCTGCATAGGGAGATTAATTTTGACTTGGTACACCATGTCACCTATGGCAGGTACTGTGCGCCTAGTTTCCTGGCGTTGATGCCCATCCCCTTTATTTGGGGGCCTGTTGGGGGAGGAGAGTCAGCACCTTATAGCTTTTGGCCAGATTTTGGTTTTCGCGGTCAGGTTTATGAAACCGTGCGAAATTTGTCTCGCTGGGTAGGGGAACGCGACCCACTTGTACGCTTGACTGCTCATAGGTGTGCTGTTGCAATTGTGGCGACAACTGAAACGGCTGCCCGCCTCAGTGCCTTGGGTACCAAGCGGATTGAAACTATCGCTGGGCAGACTGGAATTAACGAGGGGGAACTAATTAAACTCAAAAAGCTGGCGAGTTCGTCGGCACACAGACCGATACGGTTTATCAGCTTGGGTCGTTTGTTGCACTGGAAAGGTTTTCACATAGGGCTGCGAGCCTTTGCCCAGGCTGATCTCAAGGATAGCGAATACTGGATTATTGGGGAAGGACCAGAGCGGCAGCGTCTAGAGAGGTTAGCTGAGGAACTAGGAATTAGCGATCGCCTGCGTTTTTTGGGGGAACTCTCCCGTGAACAAGCCTTATCTACCTTGGGAGAATGTGATGCCCTAGTCCATCCCAGCCTGCATGATTTTTCCCCCACCGTCTGCTTAGAAGCAATGGCAGCAGGCAAGCCAGTCCTCTGTTTAGACTTAGGAGGACCTGCGGCTCAAATCACCGCAGAAACAGGTTTTAAAATCAAAGCCCACGACCCTGAACAAGCTGTGCGCGACATGGCAACAGCAATGAAAACCTTGGCTAATGATTCCCAACTGCGCGAGCGTATGGGAAAGGCTGGCCAAAACCGCGTCAGTGAATTTTATGGCTGGGAACCCAAGCGTCAGTTCTTTGTTCAACTTTATGAGCAAGTGATGAAGGAATAATTGCGATCGCTCTTTCTGGCTTTCTAGTATAAGGCGCTCTCAGTTGGGCATGAAAATTATAAACCCGATAAAACTTTCAAAGGCATTCAACTTTATTAGGACTTAAGCCAATAATTTAATAGTTATTTTTGTTCAAAAGGTAAAAGTTTTGCATATTAGGGGAAGTAAAACCTACCCAAACTCCTTAACTCTTACCCCATCACCCACTGTTTAGCGGCATAAGTCCTGATTATTAATGTCTAGTCATGATCATACTCGCGTAACCAACTCACTATGATTAGCGTCGTCATCCCCGCTTATAACGCTTCCAAATTCATCGAGCCAGCGATTGAGAGTATCTTAAAGCAGACCTTTCAAGAGTTTGAAGTGATTGTGGTCGATGATGGCTCGACAGATAACACTCTGGAAATCTTGAAGCGTTATTCAGAGCAAGATGCCAGGGTGCGAGTGATTCAGTGCGAACATGGCGGATTGAGCCGTGCCCTTAACCGAGGTATTGGTGAAGCCAAATATCCCTGGATTGCCCGGATGGATGCAGATGACATTGCCTTGCCCGAACGCTTTCAGAAACAAATCGATGCAGCAGCAACAAATCCCCATGTAGTGGCCTGGGGTACCTATGCCCACCACATCAATTCCAAAGGCAAGATTTTGAGCCTAGCTCGAAGCGGAACCACAACCGAAAAAGAATTTAATGACCTTCGGAGCAACGGGCATTTAGTGCAATTGATCCATCCGACTGTCTTGCTTAAAAAAGAGGTTTTATTAAAAATCGGCGGCTACAAAACAGAATTTGAGCCAGTTGAGGAACTAGAGTTATTTGATCGGATGGCAGAGTACGGCCCTACTTTGGCAATTCCAGAGCCGCTACTGCTGTATCGGGTACACTCTGGAAGTGTTTCCATGCAGCGGTTCTTTTTTCAGCGGCTGTTGATGAGATATGTAGTAGCTCGTCATCGCTCGCGACTGGCTGGCCATGAAGAATTGAGTTTTGAGCAATTTTTGCAGGACTATCAACAGCAACCCCTTTTGTCGCGCCTGAAGCGGCATTTGAAGACTTCAGGAATGTTTTGTTATCGCAAAGCTGGGTTATCTTTCGGTGAAGGCGAATACTTGCAGGCGTGCTTCTACTTAAGTCTGTCAGCAGCTCTAAATCCGGGATACTCGCTAGCTCGCGTCTGGAACCAGGTATTTTCCCCCAAAACACAGCGCTGGTTAAAGCCATCAAACCACAACAGTCAGGAATCATGAACCGAACCGGATTGTGGTAAGTCCCAAGCATCTCTCTTGACCATCTATTTATTAAAAGATTGCTTAGCTGAGAACTGGGATTCAAATCATTCCACACTGCAAAGCAAACATTAAGTAGTTACAAGACCATACACATGATGAAGAGATGATGCTGATGTTGAGTAGAAGCCGTATAAATTGGAAAACTTTGATAACGCTGAGCCTGATCTGCATAATTAGCCTAGCGGGGATTTCACTTCTAGTAGATGCAGCAGCGTTACCAAAAAATGGGGGTGCTGTTGATGTCATGGCCTATGGAGCCAAAGGTGATGGGGTTACGGATGATACTGAGGCAATTCAACGGGCACTTGAAGACCAAACCAGGTTTGCCTACCTTCCCAATGGAACTTATCTAGTCTGCGACACGTTGAAGTGGGGAAACCCCCCGAAGCGCCGAATTTTACAGGGGGAAAGCCGCGAGCGCACCATCATTAGGCTGCGGGACAACTGCCCTGGCTTTGACGACCCCAAGCATCCGAAACCAGTTATTACAACTTTTGAAGGAAAAAGCACGGGTGTAGCATTTCGAAATGCCATCAATGACCTGACATTAGATGTGGGTTCTGGCAACCCAGGCGCGATTGGTATTCGGTTTACAAGCAACAACCAGGGAGGTATTCGCAATGTAACTATCCAATCGAGTGACCCTGACAAAAGAGGGGCAACTGGTCTAGCACTAACACAAGCTTGGCCTGGTCCTGCCACGATAGAGAAGGTGCGTATTCTCGGCTTTGATTATGGCATTATGGTTCGTCACCCAGAATACAGCATTGTTTTTGAAGATTTGGTTCTGAAGAACCAAAAAGTTGCTGGCATTGATAACAGTGCCAATATCTTGAGTATCCAGGGAATAAAGAGTGAAAATTCTGTGCCTGCCATTCAAAATGTGAATGACGACAGAGGCATGATTATAGTACTTGATGGAAACTTCAGCGGCGGCTCCTCGTCAAGATCGGCTATAGAAAACCAACAAGGGGTATTATACGCCCGCAATATTAGGACATCAGGGTATCAATCAGCCATCAAAAATGGAAGTACCATTATTCCGGGCAGCGCTGTTGATGAATATGTTTCCCAGAGAGTATACAGCCTATTCCCAACCCCTCACAATTCGTTGCGACTGCCTGTGGAGCAGGTGCCAACAGTCCCGGACGACGACTTCAGCGATTGGGTAAGTATTACCGAATACGGGGCGAAGAACGGATTTGAAACAGACGATACCGCAGCCATCCAAAAGGCAATCGACTCTGGGAAATCAACAGTGTATTTCCCGCACGGCAATTATCGGATCAGCGACACCATTTATGTGCGTGGCAACGTCAAACGGATAATTGGCATGGAGTCTGCTATTCAAGCGAAGGGACCAGCCTTCAAGGGGACAAACAAGCCTGTCTTCCGCATTGAAGATGGGAAACACGATGTTGTACGTCTGGAGCGTTTTTGGAGTATGTATGGTTCAAATCCAAAGTATTGGATAGAGCAGGCTGACTCCAGAACCTTAGTTATCAAGAACATTATGTTTGGCGGCTATCGAAATACAGTGCCCGGTCGCTTATTTCTTGAGGACGTGACCGGAGGGCCGTGGGAGTTTAATCGTCAAAAGGTTTGGGCACGTCAGTTGAATCCAGAAGGTGACGGGAGGAAAATATTAAACAACGGCGGAACCTTATGGATACTAGGTCTCAAAACAGAGGATAGAGGTACTGCTGTTGAAACAATTAATGGCGGTAAAACAGAAGTACTAGGTGGATTACTATATCCTGGTTCTCCAAAAATACCAAATAATCAGCCAGCATTCCTTAATAATGAATCACAAATATCTGTTGTTATTGGTGAATCATACTATGGCGGGGGACGTTATCAAACTGTTGTCAAAGAAATAAGAGATGGTACGACAAAAGTTTTAAAAAGTACCGATTTACCGCAACGCGGACGTGGTACTATGGTACCTTTATATGTGGGATATAAACGTACACAAAATACTACCTTATTGGCAGCAGATTTCCAAAATAGCAATAATTCAGGCACTCATTGTGGCGTTGTAGAAAGTCTTAAAACCTTATTATTGGCATCCCCCCGCCTCTATAAACAGGAGCTTAACCGTAGAAATGTACCGGAATAGGCTCAAAAACCCTACTCTATAATCATTCGTGGCAATTTAAGACATGAATAAATCAATCGTTCACCGGGAGTGTCATCACCCCGATTGCTACTTGGAATAGTGGTATGGGACAACTAGTGTGATAGATAAAAATGAAGACTCTCGCCTTACCGCAAAAGGAAAAGCCGTCGCTAATAACAGACATGCTCCTGAGTTACAAAGTCAATTTGCTGGTGAGATAGCTTTACCCAGTTTGGTAAAGCAGTTGCTGCGTCACCTTAGTATCAGGCAAAAAATTGGCTTCGGGTATACTCTGGCTATTGGGATCGCCATTTTAGGAACTACTGCTGGTCTGACAGTGGGAGAGCGCTATCAAGACCAAGCTCAGAAACAACTAGCTCAAGCTATTGCTCAAGAGCAGTTGCTCAATGAGTTGCAGCGCAATGTGCTACATATGCGATTGCACCAGCATGAGCTTGTGCCGATGATCGAGCAGCCAACTTTATTTAAGGAAAAACACAACCACTTCCTGACCCATATTGACAGCATTAAGAAGGTACTACCTGAACTTAATTCTTTAGCAGAGACGAGCCAGTTACAAAATCTCAAGCAGTTTCTGCGAACCTCAGAAGGGATAACAGAAACTTATGCCGCTCAGATGGAAGTGTTACTGAATCAAGTAGATCCTTCTCAAGGGCCAGATTTAAACTTAGCAGAGGTGCGATTTAGGCAGGAGAAACTGCTAAATTTTACAACCACCAAAGCTACCCTCAATTTTGATGGTCTTTTAAATAATCTAATAGAGCTGATTAAAGATGCTCAAAATAATCAAAATCAGGCAGAGATGACTTTCGGTAAAGCCAAATCATTACGAACGGAAATTGTTAGCTTGAGCATGATGCTGTCAGTTTTGTTCGCGGTGGCTTTAGCTCTTTACACCAGCGGTGCGATCGCGCGTCCCTTGGAAGCAGTCACCAAAGTAGCAAAAATGGCGACAGATGAAAGCAATTTTCAACTTCAAGCACCTGTCACAACCTCAGATGAAATTGGGGTGTTAGCGATCTCCTTCAACAACCTGATCCAGCGAGTAGCAGAATACACGCAAGAACTAGAGATAGCTCGTCAGACTTTAGAAAAGCGCGTAGAGGAACGGACTGAGGAACTTTGGCAAAAAAATGAGCAGTTAGAGTCAGCTCATACGCATCTACAACAATTGAATGCGGAGTTGGCATCCCAATCGCAAGATCTTAGTCAAGCTTTACAAGATCTTCAGCAAACCCAAGCCCAGCTGATTCAAACAGAAAAAATGTCCAGCTTGGGTCAAATGGTCGCGGGTGTGGCTCATGAAATTAATAATCCCGTTAACTTTATCTACGGTAATATAGCTCACGTTAATAACTATATTCAGGATTTACTCGATTTAATCAGTTTTTACCAGTCTCCCATTACCAAAACCGATACGGAAATCGTAGATAAGATAGAAGCAATCGACCTTAACTTCTTAATGGAAGATCTGCCTAAAACTTTATCTTCAATGAAGATGGGCGCAGACCGCATCCGTGAGATAGTGCTGTCGTTGCGTAATTTCTCTCGTCTAGACGAAGGCGGGATGAAATCGGTCGATATCCACTCTGGCATTGATAGCACGCTATTAATTCTCAATTATCGTCTCAAACACGAGATTGAAGTTATTAAGCAATATGGGGATTTGCCACGAATTGAGTGTTACCCAGCGCAGCTCAATCAGGTATTCATGAATATCCTCAGCAATGCGGCTGATGCCCTGCTAGAGCTTCCATCTCAATCCAGCAAAAAAATTGTGATTCAGACGGAAGTAGTTGATGATAACCAAGTTAAGGTACGAATTCGAGATAACGGTCCTGGCATTCCCCTAGAGATCCAAAGCAAGTTGTTTGACCCTTTTTTCACGACCAAGCCAGTTGGTCAAGGTACTGGCTTAGGGCTGGCTATTTCCTACCAAATTATTGAAAAGCACAAAGGGTTTATCGAGGTTCACTCGCAACCTGGGCAGGGAACAGAGTTTGCGATCGCATTCCCGATCCCACCGACAAGTTCCCCAGCACCATTAACCACCTCTGTTGTAAGCACCTAAAAGGCATAACCTTAGAGAGGTTAGGGTCATTACTGAAGGTGCTATTCTCCACTGTATGTGTGTTGTGTGTGGAGTATTTGTTATTTATGGTCACATCCTCAATCCGGCATCAGCCTTCTATTGTTTCAGAATCACCCTTAACTTTGATCGAATCGGCACCAACGGCAAAACATCACCAAGTCAGTGCTGCTTGGAACCCAATTAATTTGCCAGCGAGTCGCCTGTTTGGTACAGATGGCATTCGTGGACGAGTAGGGGATCTGCTGTGTGCCCCCCTAGCGCTGCAAGTCGGTTTCTTTGCGGGTCAAGTATTGCGGAGTTTGGCACCAGTCGCTGGGCCTGTGATTGTGGGGCAAGACTCAAGAAACTCCAGCGATATGTTAGCTAGCGCCTTAGCCGCTGGTTTAACTTCTGCGGGGCTAGAAGTGTGGAACTTGGGGTTATGCCCGACTCCTTGTGTTGCTTATCTGACAAGCATCACAGACGCAGTGGGGGGCGTGATGATTTCCGCCAGCCACAACCCGCCAGAAGATAACGGTATTAAGTTTTTTGGCGCTGATGGGATGAAGTTGCCAGCGTCGTTGCAAGAGCAGATTGAAGCCGCCTTAAGAGGTGGCAACGGCATCACCTGCTTCACTGGGTGGGGTAAGCACTACCATAGACCGGAGTTGGTCGCGGATTATGTTGAGTCGCTGCGGCGTCCGCTACAACCGGAGATTGATTTGCAGGGGCTGCGAATTGTTCTGGATTTGGCATGGGGCGCATCCGTGGGGCTTGCGCCAACAGTTTTTGCCGCCATGGGGGCTGAGGTAATCGGCTTGCACGATCGACCGGATGGCGATCGCATTAATGTCAATTGTGGCTCGACTTATCTCGGTTGTCTGCAAGATGCCGTGAAGGAGCACTCAGCTGATTTGGGCTTTGCCTTTGATGGAGATGCCGACAGGGTAATGGCTGTGGACGCTCAAGGGCGCGTTGTTGATGGCGACTATATACTTTATTTTTGGGGCCAGAAATTGTGGCAGCAAGGTAAGCTGCCTGGAGATTTGATTATTGCCACGGTGATGGCTAATTTAGGCTTTGAGCGGGCATGGAAACAACTGGGCGGTCAGATGGTCAGGACAGCAGTTGGCGATCAGTATGTGCAGGCGGAAATGACGCGCACTGGGGCAATGCTGGGCGGCGAGCAGTCGGGACACATTCTCTGCCCTCACTACAGCGTTACTGGCGATGGCTTGCTGACGGCTTTACATGTGGCAGCGCTAGTGAGTCAGTCAGGTGTATCTCTGGCAGATATGGTAGATCAAAGCTTCCAGACTTACCCGCAGCTACTCAAGAATGTCCGGGTGGAAGACCGCGAGACTAGGCTCAACTGGAAAAACTGCGATGGGATTGTAAGTGCGATCGCCCAAGCAGAAGCGGCAATGGGAGACCAAGGACGTATTTTAGTAAGAGCCTCTGGCACAGAACCCTTGATCCGCGTCATGGTGGAAGCCGAGTGCCCCAAACTCACAGCTTACTGGGCAAACCAGCTAGTTATAGCTGTCCAGCACTATGCGTAAATAGGCTACTGCCTGTAGAGCTATTGGAGTTCCTCTGCGATATTAGTAGCAGCTAAAAGCAGAGGCTCCAACAGGCTCCGGCAAAAGGTTTTATGCTAATTATGATATTTTCCAGGATGAGTCCACGCCGAGAGTTATATGCCTGCATGACCCAACGCTAAACCTGCTACAAGCATTCCTAGTACCAGGAAGGGCTGGGCGCTGGCTTGATATTTAACGTCATTTTCCAGGGGGTTGCGGAGAAAGTACATATCCTGGAAGGTAATTTGGGGGATGAGGAATAACAGCAGAATGGCCGCGTAGAGATTCTGGTGAATGCTAATCAGATAGACCGCAATTCCAGCTTGAAAAATATCGATCATTAAGACACAAATCCAGGCAGCTGTGCTAACTCCAAACATTACAGGTAGCGACTTTAGACCCAGCTGGCGATCGCCCTCCACGCTCTTGAAGTCATTTACCACTGCAATTCCCAACCCTGCCAAACTGTAAAACAGCGTCAGAATTACAATTGTCCAGTTGAGGTCACCAAACAAAGCATGACCCGCCCACCAAGGTAGAGCAATATAACTGGCACCGAGGGCATAGTTGCCCAACCAGCCGTTTTGCTTGAGTTTTAAGGGTGGGGCGGAGTAAATGTAGGCGATGAATGTGCCTCCCAATGTCAGGGCAGTAATCATGGGAAACTCATGACCCGCCCAGCGATCTAAGCCGTAGGCCAATCCCACCCCAGTGAGTAACAGTACCAAGACTTGGGTTACTACTTGGGGAACTGAAATTGCACCCGAAGGAATCGGACGATAGGGTTCATTAATCGCGTCAATTTCGCGATCGTATAAGTCGTTCAGGGTTTGGGTATAACCAGTTAGCAAAGGGCCAGACAGCAACATACACGTAGCTGCTTTCAAGACATTTTCCAGCGTCCAACTATATTCACCGGAAGAAGCCGCACCGCACACCACCCCCCAGATCAGGGGAATCCAGGTGATCGGCTTCATCAGCTGCAAGCGGATTTTCCAAATGGATTTTTCTCCGGCAGATGCTCCTTTCATACCCAACATCTGCCGGGTTTGGGCTGCACGGTCAACAGGATCAGGGGATGTGGGAGAGGGCGGTGCTTCGGACATATTTGGTAATTGGTGATTGGTGAGCAAAAAGTTTTGAGTTTTAAGTTTTGAGTTTTGAATTAAGAACTTCTTCACCAAAACTCAACATTCATACTTTCTTTACTAATTAGACATCTCCAAAAATTAAAGGTGCTAACCCTTGAACCATTGTAGAGACGCGAAATTTCGCGTCTCTACATTCTTTGTTGGAGAGGTCTATTATCGATTTCCCATTACCAGTCTTAAAGGTTTACGTTTAGAAGGAAATGGTCAAGTAACTATTTTGGAACTTTGCACCTTTGACTGCTTGACCGCTCAGTTGGGGCGGCAGCAAGATGTTGCGCCGTTGATCGCCTGCTTCGATGGTCACTTCCGGACCGGATTGGGTGAGCTTTACCTGTTTTTTGTCAAAACCGGGTAAAAATAAGCGCACCTGACGGGCGGGGGTGTCAACGGTGATGGGTCGGGGTGCCTGGGATGCCTGACGAAAGTCTGGGAGGGCGTCCATCAAAGGTTGCCAGTCGCCATCTGGGCGAGTCGGGATAGTGCTGACGGGAAGGGGAGCAAATTCAGCAGCAAAGGCTTCGGTAGCAGGTGCTTGATTGAGCAGGATGCCTCCTACAGTCAATCCCACTTGTTGGGCGCTACCCCAGAGGTACTTAGTGGTGGCGATCGCGGCTGCGTCACCGATGGTCACTAGGTAGGCAGCAACGCGATTGGGGTCAGCCACAGCGGCTCTGCCCTGGTCAAGTAAATTATTGACTTCCTTAGTAGGTTGTTGGGCAAAGTTATCCCCCGTCCAGCTAACGTTGAGTACAGTACTGGTGACGGGTTGAATAAAGGGGGATACAGATTTCCAGACGTCGGAATCTTCCACCACTTTTCGGAACCTGCGTATGTACCAGCTGAGAACTTCTGGCAAGCCCAGCATCCGTAGCGTGGTTTGGTCTCCAGGGCCGTCGTAGATGATGACGTCATACTTGCCACTGGCGTCGTACTCCCGAAGAGCGTTCATAGCCAAGGCGCTGTCCATCCCTGGCAAGACACCCAGTTCTTGACCGTAAACGTTTGCCAGCAGGGGAGTCCGGAGGTATTGGGCTTCCAGCTTTTTAACTTCTTCCCAGCTGCGCTCTAGTAGCACCGTTGTCTGGAACTGCACTACCTGGAGGTTGGGGGCGAGTTCCTGGGGTTCTGGCCCTGTGGAGGTTTCCAGCATCAGTCCCAAGGCGGGACCAGGATCTTGCCCTGCTAGCAGCACCCGCTGACCTTGGCTAGCCAGCTGTTTGGCAGCTGCGATCGCGATTGTGGTACGGCCAGTGCCGCCTTTGCCCAAAAAGGTGAGGATTAGGGACATTTTAGTTCTCGACGGATTTCAGTTCGTCTTCAAAAAACCAGGTGGTAGATTTGTCATCAAACTGCACCACAACGCCAACACCACTGCCATCCGTCATTCTGAAGTCTTTGATGGTGCCGATTTGGCCGAGTTTGTTGACGAGCACAGGAGAGACGCGATCTCTAAGGCGGTAGACTTTAACTTTTTGACCGATTTCCATTCCCACTTAAACTTAATGTAATGAACCATTCCACAGTGTAACTGAATCCGCAACCATACAATGAAGTTAACGATTTTTCGGTCGCATAGCTGGTGAAAGGAGAGCACCTGTCAAGTGGTTAGTAAAAAATACAACTAATCACTAACGCGAAACTCCCCCACCCTCAACAGGGAGATGAGCTTACCACCCAACTAGTCAATGCTGCTATAAATACTGTAGAATACCAAATTGAATTGCCTTTTGCCTTTAGAACAAAACATGACTCTTGCCCTAAAAGCTAACTCTCTCAAGGCTAAATTAAGGTGGTCGCAAGCGCGACGTTATTGGGAGTTATTGCACGTTTTGGTAGAGCGTAACTTGAAAGTACGCTATAGAGGATCGTTTCTGGGCGTTTATTGGTCCCTGCTAAATCCGTTAATTATGACCGGTTTATATACTGCCATTTTTGGTGCAGCATTTGCCTCATACTACAACAACTCTATAGTCAACTATATATTGGCAGCATTTACAGCACTGGTAGTAGTCAACTTTTTTTCTGCGTCTACATCTCAGGCTCTGGCAAGTGTAGTGGGGAATGGGTCAATTTTGAATAAAATTAGTTTACCTGTAAGTATTTTTCCCGCATCAATGGTGGCGTCGAATGTATTTCAGTTAGCGGTAGGCGTGTTGCCTTTACTCGTGATAATGACGCTAGTAATTTCCAAGAGTGTACTGAATGTACTAGCGTTGTTATTGCCATTATTAGCATTGATTTTGGTTAGTACAGGTATTGGATTTATTGTAAGTGCCTTATATGTATTTTTTAGAGATTTACCTTATTTCTATGAATTAGTGGTATTTTTGTTATGGGTGACAAGTCCAGTATTTTATCCAGCAGCTATTGTGCCAGCACAAATCAAACCTTTTTTAGCACTGAATCCCTTATCACCAATTATTGAAAGTATTAGGCAGATAGCGTTATCAGGAGCCTTACCAGATTTAAGCTTGATTTGGGGGGCGTTGCTTAGCGGCTTGCTAATTATGGCGTTGGGATGGGTGTTTTTTAGTTCGCGGCGATCTCAGTTTATGGATTTGCTGTAAATGGAAATTATCCGATTAGATCAGGTTTACCTGTGGCGACGGACACAAGAAGAGTTTTCTTATGACTTGAAGAGAACTATATTATCTTTATTGGAGGGCAAATATCGCAAGCCTACCCAAAAATTAGTCCTGGAGCAAATTGATCTGGTTGTAAAAGCTGGTGATAAACTGGGGATTATTGGTGCAAATGGCTCAGGTAAATCAACTTTATTAAAAGTAATTTGTGGCATTTTGCAACCTAGTAGTGGTTCGGTACGCGTACGAGGCAAGATTGCACCGCTAATTGAACTAGGAGCCGGGTTTGATTCCGAGCTTTCGGTGATGGATAATATTATGCTATATGGCGTATTGCTAGGATTCTCTAGGACAGAAATGCGAGAAAGAGCCTCGTCAATTTTGCAATTTGCTGAACTAGAAGACCACGCGCTGGTTCCTGTCAAGGGCCTTTCTTCAGGCATGGTGTCTCGTTTAGGGTTTGCTATTGCTACGGATGTGCAGCCTGATATTCTAATTTTAGATGAGGTACTATCTGTGGGTGATGAAAGTTTCAAGAATAAGAGCAAGCAGCGAATTAAAAAGTTTTGGGATGGTAATGCAACAGTTTTAGTAGTGTCCCATGATTTAAAGTTTATTCAAGAGGCTTGTCAACAAGCAGTGTGGCTAAATAAGGGGAAAATAATGTTTATTGGAAAAACCAATGAAGCAGTAGATTATTATCTCAACTCTATTAATAATAATTTGAATGACATATACAAATTGCCTATTTGATCACGATGGAATGCCCAATAAATTAAAAAGTATTTTACTTATAAGCTTATATCCAATATCAGCTACCGGCGGAGGTGAAAATTATACTTTAAACTGCGCTAAGTCTATATCTATGGCAAATATAGGGTGCGAGCTTGTAGCGCCCTCTGACAGAAGTTTTATAGGAGATAGTTCAGAACGACGTTTCCATAAATGGTTCACAAAACAAGTATTTAATGCTGGTAGTGTATCTTATACTACCCAAGAAACATTTAGAGAAATTTTAGAAAGCGTACCTGCATATGAGTATTTATGGATACATCAGTACTTAGCAACTGCTTCTGTATATGATTTGCTACTAGCAACTCACAATCAGCAAATTATTTATCTGACAAATCATGGATTTGAAGAGTATGCAGAAGATTTTTGGATTAGGTACAGCAGGCTTCCTAATCACTATTTTATAGAGGTATCTAAATACTCTGCTAAGAGAACCCAACAGTACACTAAATCTGTGAATCACCTCTATGCTGGCGCTTGGAAAAAAAATTTAGAAATATCATCAGATATATCCATTACCGATAAAAATAAGTTTGTATGTGTAGGTCGGCTTTTACCTCACAAAGCTTTTGAAGTTGCTATTGATGCCTTGCCGAAAACGGATCACTTGGTAATTATTGGACCTGACTCTGAAAACCCTGCTTATAAAAAGTTTTTAGAAACCAAATCTCGAGGTAAAAATGTACATATAGTTGGAGAAGTTGTCTCAAGCGAAAAAGACCGTATAGTAGCCAGTTCTATTGCTTTGCTTGTTAATTCATCTTCTGTTACTTATCAAAATAGAGTATTTCCCCATAGTGAGCTTTTAGGATTAGTAGTTATTGAGGCTATACTCAATAATACTCTACCAATAACTTCTAGCTTGCCTGCTTTGAAAGAAGTTATGAGCGTGTTAAAGATTGAGCATTTAGTATATCAAGAAAGAAATCCTAAGTCTCTTTACGAAAAAATGAACCTTGTCCGTTCTCTATCTAATAATGAATATAGAGTGCTTATAGAGCAAGCCAAAGATATTATTCGACAGCAGTTTCTCTGGGACAATTATTGGTTTAATCTCCAAAATATAATTCGTAAAAGTTAGAAGAGTAAATATTTATTTTATGAATATGAAAATACTATTGGTATCAAACATATTTCCCCCTCACGTTAGAGGAGGATATGAACTTGGTTGCTTAGAAATAGCCCAAAAATACAGCCAGATAGGTCATTCAGTTATTGTTGCTTCATCTGAAAACCACGAGACTTTCAAAAACTATCCGCATCCTGAGCATATAGATGTTAGACGTATATTCAATCCTGTCAACTATTATGACGAGCAGTACAATCATCACTTTCAAACAAATAGTATATATTGCTATGAAAAAATAATGGCTTTTGCCGGATACATTGAACCTAATTGTATAGCGCTAAGAAGGCTTATTGAAACTGAAAGTCCTGATTTGGTTTGGTTATTTAATCCTTTGGGAATAGGCCCAATTGGTATCCTTGATACTATTGTTTCATGTCAAACGAAGGTTATTATCCATTTAATGGAGCATATTGATGCGGTTATCCAGGATTACAGTAAAAGCGTGAATCTGACAGCTAAATGGAAACATCTTAAATCTCAAGTTACAGCAGTATCCTGTTCTCAAAAAATTTTAGAATCAAATACTATATTCGGAGAATATTATTACAATAAGGTAATCTACAATTGGATTAAATTAGATAGGATTTATAATGATCAGGATTTGTATGAAGATCAAATATTATCTGATTCAACATTATCATCTGGTGAAAAAAGACTTAATTATTTAAAAATATTGTATTTTGGTCAACTCTCAGAAATAAAAGGAGTTGCAATTTTGTTTAAATTAGCTAACCTTATAGCTAAATCTGCTTATAAAGATAGAATAAAAATAGAATTATACGGTAAAGGTGAAGATTTATTTGTTGATTGGCTAGATAGAGAAATTAAAAATGACGCTCAATTAGCTAAAGTATTTGTTTTAAAAGGATTTTTAAATAAAGAATCTCTTCAACAAAAAATATCTGAATACGATATTGCTATTTTTCTACTTAATGATAATGAGCCATTTGCTTATGCGCCACTTGAAGCTATGTCGAAGCAAGTTCCAGTTATGCTTACTGAAAAAGCCGGTAACAGTGAAATCCTTAAAAATGAATATAATGCTATATTAGTTAAGGATAGGAACGATATTTTTGAAATTTATAAAAAACTTATTTGGTGTTTAGAAAATCCAAAATTATTGGCAGACATTAGCCAGAATGCCATAAAGACACTGAAGCAAGAGTGTGATTTAGATAATGTGACTGTACCTGCTTTAAATGAGATCATAGATAGTACGCCTGTAAATAAAGGCTATTCTTTTGAACATGTTTTATCTGTATGTGAAACCTTAAAATATCCGTACTTTGAATTAGATATAAACCCTCATATGGTTGGCGCTAGATATAAATTTATAGATATTGTAGTTAATCATCTGTATGCTAATCCCCTATTTGGAAAATTATTACATAAGCAAGTAAAAAAAATTATTCACCATTACAGAAGCAATCGCTAGAGTATCTAGCTGTATAAGTTTAAATTCAGAAGTTTAAGCATTTAGAGTTTAGTTTTAATTATGTTAAAAGTTGTATTTGATGCAACGCCTTTACTACCCAAGTTAACTGGTGTTGGATTTTATGTTTATAACTTAATTCAATCACTTCATATTTTACAAAAAACTGAAAATTTTCAACTAGGTATTTATTATCAACCTAGCTTGAAAAAGTGGCTAACTCGTCAGCTAGTTCTTCCAGAAAAAATACAAGGTTATTCTAACCTTTACATGCTTCCTATTCCTGTTAGAATATCTAACTTACTAGCTCGATTCCCTAATCCAATTTTATCTGCTTTTGAAAATGGGTTTCAAGATGCCAATATTGTTCATGGTAATGATTATACTGTTTATCCATGTAAGAAAAGCTTAAAAGTTATGACGATTCCTGATGTTACTTTTATTAAGTATCCTAATTATGTAAATTCAAGTGTTAAAAGATATAAAGGAAGAGTTCAGCAATCCTTAAAATGGACAGACTTAGTTATTACAATTTCAGAAAGCTCTAAAAAAGATATAGTTGAGTATCTCCAAGTAGAACCTAATAGGATTTGTGTAACTCCCCTAGCTAGCCGCTATTATCAGGGTTACATTTATAACAATATAGCTAGTAGATTAGATCTAAATATAGTATATGACTTTTCAAAGCCATACATATTATTTGTAAGTACGCTAGAGCCAAGAAAAAATATTATTAATTTAATTAAAGCTTTTAACTTGTTAAAAAATGATTATAATATTGAGCATCAATTAGTTTTAGTTGGTAAAAAAGGATGGCACTATGAACCTATATTTACAGCTATTAAAAGTAGTATGTGGGAACAGCATATTTATCACTTAGATTACTTATGTGATAATTTAGTTGCCCACTTTTATTCAAAAGCTGATGTGTTTGTTTATCCCTCTTACTATGAAGGGTTTGGTCTTCCTGTATTGGAAGCAATGACACTAGGCACTCCAGTTGTCACCTCCAATACTTCATCACTACCTGAAGTAGCAGGAGATGCTGCTCTGTTAGTTGACCCCAACGATCCAACACAGCTGGCAGATGCGATTTTGAAAGTAATCAGCGATTCCTCAATTCGCCAGGAATTAATTGATAAAGGTAAAGAAAGAGCTAAACTTTTTTCGTGGGAGAGAACTGCTAAAGAAACAATTAATGCTTACAAATATCTTATGACATGATAGGTATACATGATTCTCTAGACAATCAATTGCTAATTAATCTATCTTTTCTAACTTCTAAACCAACCGGCATTACAACTTATTCTGCCAATCTATTTCCACATCTACAGCCTCTCAATCCTACATTACTGGTTTCGCAAGTTAAGCCTAACTATACCTGCTACCCAGTCCCTGCGAACTTAACGCCAGCGCAAGGAACCGCAGGCCACTTCCGCCGCCTGATCTGGACTCAATGGCATCTACCGCAAATTTATCAGAAGTTGCGATCGCATCTCCTCTTTTCCCCCATCCCTGAAGCACCTCTGTTTTCAAACTGCCGCTATGTGGTGATGGTTCACGACCTCATCCCCCTGCGCTTTCCCAAACCCTTTTCACCCCTGACACCATACTTCCGCTACTACATACCCCAAGTTGTAGCCCAAGCTGAGCATATTATCTGCAACTCCGCCGCCACCGCTCAGGATATGATCGACTTTTTCAATATTCCATCTGAAAAAATTACGCCTATTCTTCTGGCATATGATGCCGATCGCTTTCGCTTTCTCAATTTACCCACCAGCAACTACTTTCTCTACATAGGTAGGCATGATCCCTACAAAAACCTGCAACGCCTGGTTAACGCCTTCGCTGCCTTACCCAGCTGCCACGACTACGAACTATGGCTAGCAGGGCCACCTGACCGGCGCTATACCAGCTCTTTGATGGCGCAAGTGGAACAGCTGGGCCTAACCAATCAGGTGAAATTCCTCGACTACGTGCCATACGCCCAACTGCCGACGATAATAAATCAAGCGATCGCGCTTGTCTTTCCTAGCCTCTGGGAAGGCTTTGGCTTGCCAGTCGCAGAAGCGATGGCTTGCGGGACACCCGTGATTACTTCTAACCTTTCCTCTCTGCCAGAAGTTGCTGGTGATGCTGCTATATTGGTGAACCCCTATAATGTGGGGGAAATTGCCGAAGCCATGCAGACTATAGCAGAGTCTTCTGAGTGGCGATCGTGCCTTCGTCAAGCCGGTATCGCCAGAGCTAGCCACTTCAGCTGGGCTAAAACAGGAAAAGCCACCGTTGAAGTGCTGCAACAATATATTTAGGTAGCAATTAACCGCAAACTCATAAAAGCGCTGATTCTCTCCGACTGTTAAGGAACACGCCTGCGACCTCTGATTTATTCTGTGGTGATTGTTAAATTGAGCTAAGGCGATCGCACTTATGCCCTGAGAACATTGCCAGAGTCAGCCAGTTCAACTGAGCCAAAATAGGACAAGCTACCATAGCCTTTGAACAGCACGCTCCTGATAACAATTACCTGAAAAGTTCTGCCGGAGCGGGTTCCACCGCAGCCTCTATAATAAATCCACTTAAGCTTCATGAACCCGACCCTTTATGACCCACCTATTCGCTGTTCGACTTCACCCTGTCCTGCTTGTTCTTGCCGCCTTAGTTACTGTGGGCGTAAGTGGGGTATCAGCTAGGGCACAAAACCGGATGGTGTATAACCCGATTCTTCTGCCCCCAAGTAATGAAGTTTCTGATACGCTCTCGGAAAAAGATATTCCCACCGGGCAAGGGGGATTTGCCCGCGACTACACGGTGAAGTTGAATGCAGGCGACCAAGTAGCCATCGACCTGTCCTCGGAGAGTTTTGACACAATCGTAACCCTCATGGCAACTGACGGTTCGACAATAGGAGAAAACGATGACGGTCCCGATGGCAGCAGCAACTCACTTCTGTTTGCCCGAATTAAGGAGGCGGGTCAGTACATTATTCGCGTTCGCGGTTTTGGTGAACTTAGTGGTGGTGCTTTTAAAATGAAAGTGACACGGCTGCGGCCGATTTAAGAGTTTTGAGTTTTGTAGGGGCACGGCACTGCCGTGCCCGTACTTGAGTTTTGAGTTGAAATACTTAATTTAAAGCTCATAGCTCATAACTTTGCTCAAAAGACGGTGAGTAGGCACAAAAACAGAGCTTCTGTCCACTCTACAACTGCTCCGTAGGTATCACCAGTGTGACCGCCCAATTGCTGATGAAACCAAGCACCAGTGAGCAAGGCGATCGCACATCCCCCGGCTGATGTCACTATCGCCATAGGCAATGAGTGAGCATTCAAAAATACCTGTAACCCACTCAATCCCAATAGCAATAGTAATCCCACGAAAATATCTTGCGTGCGAACCGCCTGTTTGTGGAACGCGCCTTTGCCTGTGGGTTTGAGATAGGGATAATAAGCGATCGCGACCACCTGCCCCCAGCGTCCCCACCCAGCGGCTGCCATCAAGGCTAACCATCGGTGGTCATCTAAATCGCTTAGGGCAGACGTTTTCAATAGTAACAGTGCGATCGCGGCCATTGCCCCAAATGCCCCCGTGGCACTATCCACCATCACCTGCAAACGCCGGGAAGGGTCCTGCACAGCCAGTCCATCCGCAGTATCCATAACCCCATCCAAGTGCAGTCCCCCGGTAAGGGCAATCCAAGAAACGACTACTAGAGCCGACCGAGTCAGCACGGGTATACCCAGATATTGCAGGCCCATATCCCCTAAGCCCAGTAATCCCCCAATCAACAGCCCCACTGTCGGTGCCCAACGAGCCACACCCCAAAACTCTAACGCCCAGCTAGAGGGAATCGGCAAACAGGTGTAGAAGGCAATAGCTGCCGCCAAAGGACGCCCCCATGAGGCTAATAGTTGATCTCTGAACCACTTCATTGGGGATTTCCACCAAAAAGTTCAGTATATTACCGCAGGAACAGCTGATAAATCTTGGGCTAAGATTGACTCGTATCCAAATGTTTTGCTGTTTCCCAAAATAATTTACTGGGTGTGTCGCACTTGTGGAGTTGCTCACATGGAGGGTCTGACCTCACTTGGATCTCCACCCAGCGACCAGGCAAGATAAGGCCCCTTTAAACCAAAGGCTGTTTATTCCATGAGTCACGATCAATCTCCGCCTCGACTACCAGCTCCCTGCATCATTGACACTGGCATCATTGTCAACAAGCAAGACATACGACGCCTGCTAGCTGATTTAGGGCGGGTTCGCTACATCCACACCCTTGATGGCCAATTGCAGAGCCAGGGAGAAGGGTGCCTATTAGAGGTGTTTGCCGACCTGCAAAGAGCCACGCTGATTGCCAACCATTCCCTTTATCTCAACGTCGAAAGTTTTGATTACCTGCAACTAACCCAATCTCTAGAACAAGAAACCTACTTCGATCTGATTCATGACAATCGCCAGTTGCGGCTAATCCCCCTGTCGAACCCCCTGCAAGATGAAGGTACGCGCCACATCAATGCTGCTGCCCTAGAAGCAATGGTTACGCAAGTCCTCTCAGCCAAGTGGGATGTCCAAATCGACGACGGTGATTTCTGCTTTTAAAGTAACCAGGAGCAAGGCTTAAAGAAGGGATGAAGTGTTTTGCAAGTATGGCGTAGCCTACAGTTGTTGGGTAGGCTGAAATAAGTTGAAGGTTCCAGGAAAGGATAAAGCAATCCTTAGCCATTTGTCCATTTCCTCTTGACAAATGCCCAATTACCCAATAACTAATTTCATACTTCCTACTGAATATTTCATCCCTCTTGAGTATTAAATTTTCTTTCCAATCTCAAGCCTCCTGTAGCCAAACCCAGGCACGGGCAGGTGTTTTTGTCACGCCTCATGGAGTAGTGGAAACGCCGCGCTTTATGCCCGTGGGAACGCTGGCGACGGTTAGAACTCTGACACCAGCACACCTAGAGGCAGCTGGGGCGCAAATGGTTCTGGCGAATACTTACCACCTCCACCTGCAACCAGGAGAAGCAATCGTCGCCGGGGCTGGTGGGCTACATCGGTTTATGGGCTGGAAAGGACCAACGCTCACAGATTCTGGTGGCTTCCAAGTGTTCAGCTTGAGTAAGATCCGAACTATTAGCGAAACTGGTGTCACTTTTAGATCCCCCCGCGATGGACGGCTGATCCACATGACGCCGGAGTTGTCGATCCAGATTCAAAACACTCTGGGTGCGGATGTGATTATGGCCTTTGATGAGTGTCCCCCTGCAACCGCAGAGCGTTCAGAGGTGTTGGCGGCAACAGAGCGAACCTATCGCTGGCTGGAACGGTGTATAGAAGCCCACCAGCGCCCAGATGAGCAAGCTTTATTTGGTATTGTCCAAGGTGGTATTTACCAGGAGTTGCGACACTGGGCTGCTGAGTCTTTAGTCGCGTTAGATCTTCCCGGTTATGCCATTGGCGGTGTGAGTGTGGGCGAAAAGCCAGAACTTATTGATGCGATCGTCCAAGCGACTGCGCCACTGCTGCCAGCGTCGAAACCCCGCTACTTAATGGGTGTCGGTACTTACCGGGAAATGGCGCGCGCGATCGCCGCTGGCATTGATTTATTTGACTGCGTGATTCCTACACGATTGGGGCGTCACGGTGCCGCATTGGTGCAGGGGGAACGCTGGAACCTGAAAAACGCCCAGTTTCGGCGGGACTTCACTTCTCTCGACGCCACTTGTCCTTGTTATACCTGCCAGACTTTTAGCCGTGCCTATCTGAGTCATCTGGTGCGAAGCAAGGAAGTTCTCGGCTATACCTTAATCTCGCTTCACAACGTTACGGAACTGATTCGTTTTACTCAACGGATCAGGGAGGCGATTTTGGGCGATCGCTTCACGAAAGAATTTGCCCAGTGGCTGGAGCCACCCGCTCCGGCTCAGGTGGAAGCCGAGTCATGTTAAGATACTTCTCAATTCTGAAAACTGTGTTGGAAAAGAGGATTTAAACATGGAAGCCGCACTGCTGTTGGCGAAGTTGCCTGAAGCTTACTCCATCTTTGACCCTTTGGTAGACGTTCTCCCGGTCATTCCTGTGTTTTTCTTGCTACTGGCTTTCGTTTGGCAGGCCGCTATTGGGTTCCGCTAAACCAAAAATTACAAATTATCTGGTATAGGCACTGCTTGTCGGTGCCTATTTTTTTTATAAACCAATTATTTTAATAATCGCAGCATTCTTTTAGCTAAGGAATACCCAGCGCCGCTGGAGAAGTTGATTTACCCGCTAATCCCAAAAGCGCCAGCAGCGCTACCCAAGACAAATTCCTGCTGGAATGTCCAAAATAAACGCTCAAAAGAACTACCCGCTATAGCTTGGGCTTGCAGCAACGGTTAGAGGATAGACAGTTAATAATGCCTAACTATGTGGGCTAAAATAAAAGCGCTATACCTCGAAGCTAACGGCAAGAAACTACTTTCGATTGATTCCTTCCTAAGAAAACAGGATTTTGTATGCATTTACAAAGAATTCAAGTTCCTGATTTTAGAGTCCTTAAAGATGTTGATATTGTCTTTGAAAAAAACTTTTCTCCTAGAATTTTCCCTTTAGGTAGCCAAAACGGTGGTGGAAAAAGTACATTGTTGCAGCTAATTTTTGTACTACTACACTGCGCTTTTGCTCCTGATAGGCTAGCTGCTCTAAAAAATATACTAAAATATTTTCATTTGAAGGGTAGTAGCAGCAAATCACTTGCAATTATTAATATTTTGCATGAGGGCAGAGAAATAGAGCTTGAATTTTTCGGTTGCCCAGATTCCTATATTGAGCAACTAATAATTGAAGAATCTGTAAGTAAAGAACATGACAGCAATGACAACATAGGCAGCAAACTAAAGTTTTCTATGATTCCAGAGCTAGAAAACATAAGAAAAAACGTGTCTGGTTTGGCAAAGGATCGAATTGAATTAGAAAATATTATTTCTGGCTTAGAAGATATAAAAAATTTTGTCACTCCTGAAAACAGATCTCGGTTTACTGAGCTTTCACATCGATTAGAACAATTTACTAAGTTTAATAAATATCGAGAAACAGGGAAAACTGATATGACCTTAATACTAACCATGCAAGCACAAGCTACAAAACAATTAAATAAATTGAAAGAGACTTATGATCGGATTAATTCCGAGCTTGTCACCTTATCTTTTAGTATAAATAGAATAACAAGCTTTTTAAACTCAAAAAATTTGATATACATATGCAATTATTCATCTGATTCCGATAGTAGTGATAATCAAGCCCTTGTCTGCCAAGTAAGTAATTTAGGACCAAAAGAGATAAGCCCATTTTTGGAAAGTCTGTCAAACAAAGTTTTTCTTGCCGCTCCATCAACTCAAGTCTTTCTTTTTTTAAGTAGGGAAACAAACAAACTCTTATTCAAGAAGCAAGATAGTTATGCTTTTAGTAATAATTATTACTCACTTCTTAAAGAAGCTAGATCTGGCATTCCAGGTCTTTTTACATATGATTTCCTTGAAGTTGATATTCTTATTGATGCTTTTAAAGCCGCTCGGGATAAAGATTTTAAGGAAGCTATAGAGACCGGAGAGTATGGTAATGCTTATAAAGCTCTACTAAATGACTTAAATTCTTTACTAGCTAATAAGCAAATTAATCTAAGTCCCAATCTTTCAGAAATAACTTTCAAACCATTGATAAATGATGGGAATGTTGAATTTTATCCAGAAGATTTAAGTCATGGTGAATTAAAGAGACTAAGTATTTATATGTGGTTAAAGTACCGCAACGTTGAGGATGCGATTGTGCTAATGGATGAAATTGAGATTGCGTTACACCCAGATTGGCAGTATCGGATTGTCTTAGACTTACTTCAGTGGGCACCGACAAATCAATACATTCTAGCAACTCACTCTTATGAATTGTGTCAAGCCCTTACACCTGCTCATGTCAAAGAATTAGAACCAAAGCTTTTAAAGCAGTCAGAACAGCCAGTATGAGTCTGAACCCAGAGCAGCTAAGGCAACACTGCGAAGTAATTCTCACTTCTCGCAGAATCCGCAATAAACTGGTTGTACTTTGTGAGGGTAACATTCCTGATTTACAGGGCAGACCTTCTCCCCAGGCATACGGAAAAATGGAGAGTATGCCAGATGCCAACTTTTACAAGGCTTGTGTTCCAACTTGGTGGAAAGAATTTCTCCCACAATTCTTCAATTGTGGGGATAGAGATGATGTACTGAATACATATTTCTCTCTATTAGATTTACACGAAACCGACAGCAGTCATTCTTATCTTGAACCAAGAAAACTCTTCGCAATTGTAGATTTAGATATTCAAGTAAAAAGCCTTTCTGATTATCTTTTTTCTGATACAGAATCAATTTTTAATCATCTTTATAAAAATGCCAAGGTAAATGAGGTTAATGCTTCACAGCACCGAATATGGGTAACAGGCTTAATTCACAAAGAAGCATATTTTCTATTGCCAAAGCTTCAAGAAATTTTTGACCATTTTCCTACTCAGGCAGTTTACAATAATAGCAATATTCTGCTTGAGGATTTACACCTTGATATTGCTGATGAGACTACCAGCGACATTGATTTGCAAAAACATTTTCAAAGAGTATGTAATCGTATTTGTTATTGTACTGAATTAGACTTTACTGATATAGTTACACTCAAAGATACTTGGATATCTCAGTTTCAAAATAGCCATGATATAACAAAAAAGGAAGAGTTAGTTTTTGCTCTACTAACTATTAGAAAAGCTAAAAAATATTGGAATCAAATTCAACCTAGTAATGAGTGGACTCGACCTGTAGATGCATTTAAGGATCAACTTATATTAAAAATAGCACGATTTTACTCTGAAGAAACTGATAGTACAAAGTATCATATTCCTTCTTTCTTTAAAAATCTGTATCAATTCGTTAATTTGAGCTAAACGTAATAATTAGTGATGATAGCCCCATCGGGTACAGAGTTCGTTATTATCGATCAAAAGTGATATAGGCAAGGCATAGTGTAGCCACTTCTGAACGTAGATTAGGGCGTATCTGCTCTTGAAAGCAGACACGCCCTAATTAAGAAATGGGGATAAGCACAACACCTACCCCCACATCTCCATCAACTACGCGAACCGATCGCCTTCTGAAACGCCGATCGCTCCGTAATGCGCTTGATATAATCCACAACAGCAGGGTAGTCACTCAGATCGAGCTTTAGCATCATCGGAATATAAGCCAACATTGACCCAACTGCCACATCAGCAACACTAAATTCTTGTCCCAGTAAGAACGGTTGCTTCTCAAAGATTTGATTTAGCGGCGTCATCAAATTGGGTGTTTCTCGTTCCCGACTCGCTTCTACAAAAATTCCTGGCCCTAGTGTGGCATTGGCAAACATTACCCATTGAGTGATGTGGGCTTGATCTTCCAAAGACTGAGACATCTTGCCGTACTTCTGAGCCAGATATAGCAAAATCGCCCCCGACTCCCAAAGCTTAAAATCTCCATCCTCAATCGCTGGGACTTTCCCCATCGGGTTAATCGCGAGGTAGTCTGGTTGCCGATGGGCACCTGCCTGCATATCCAGCATGACAAATTCGTAAGGAACGCCCAGTTCTTCGAGATACCACTGGACAATTGACGCCCGACTGCGGGCACCGCCATAGAGTTTCAACATACTGTGCTTATGGATCTAAAGGACTTTATGAGTATGGGAGTGTTGTTTCACATTGTCATCTTTTGTAACAACGCGGCTGGCATTGAGTACGCGCTTGCGTTCTACCGTGTATTGGAAGTCATTGCGACTGCTGCCTATGGGGATATGGGACTGAGCCTCTGGGCGACGCTTATAGGTGCGAACAGCTGCGAGCGCTCTTTCTACAAACTCATCACTCAACTGAGCCTCTGCTGGAAATAATGCTGGCATCTGGGGCGTTTCAGTTGGGATTACATCACCTAATGTAGTTGCATAAGCCATCTCATAAGAGGTGGGAATCCCCTTGAGAATCGCTTCCAGTGCCGCTGAGGGGATAGGCTCGACAATTTTGACTTGATGAACTTCACCGTCTTCTTTGTAGAAGCAGGTGGCTAAGCCCAAAACCAGGTAGTCATCTGCGGACACATCAGGCGCATTAGGAAAGGACATTGCAGTTGTCATGAAAATATTCCTCTTAAAGAATCAACACATCGGTCAAAGGTTTTACCAGTTAACGATTCCTAACTGCAAATCTTTACCTTTATTATGCTTTCGATGTTCTTCCTTACACCAATTAGCCCGGAGACTTTTCAGAGTTGTTTGACGGCAAACCATTACGTATAGGGCATTTGATGCCTTTGGTATAAAAAAAAATATGGTGTTTTCGGAATCAACCTGAGTGGCAGTGTAGATTTACTCAATAAATTTAACTTGAAGTGGACTGTTTGAGCGATCGCACCTGCAAGCCTATGTCTTTCATGGCATACGCATAAGGCAGTGACGCACAAACCTACCCGCACAGAAGGAAAAGCTTTTGACAACTCTTACCCCTAAGTATTCGACTATAGCGGGATTCCTCTTTTTGCATTTTTAGATAAATTGAATTCGGTGACCGTTTGCAGGTGCCATTGAGGAAAAAATGAACGCTCGCACTTCTCTATACCAGCAATACCATAGGAAACACAGGCACCCTAGCATTCCAGGAAGTAGCAATGATGCTCAAGGGCGTCCCAGACATTTTCAAACAGAATCCACTAGCTGCCTACGTGCATACATTAGGGCAAAAGCGCAGCAGGGAGATTATGCTGGTGCGATCACGCTTTTGACTGAGCTGATTGACCGTAACCCCACCAGCGCTGTTGATTACAACAATCGGGGGCTGATTTATTTCCAAAGTGGTCAACTGGCAAACGCGATCGCCGATTACAACAAGGCTCTGAAACTGAATCCTCAGCTCGACAGCGCCTACAACAACCGAGCTAACTACTACGCAGCTCAAGGACTCTTGTCAGAAGCGATAGGGGACTACGAAATAGCCCTTGACCTCAATCCTCGTAATATTCGTGCCTGGATAAACCTGGGAATCACTTTTCGCGAACTGGGACAATATTCGCGAGCGCTGGATAATTTTGAGTTTGCCCTGCACTTAGGTCAACTGGCAAGTCACATCTATGCCGAACGCGGGCGCACCTATCACCTCTTAGGTGACTGGAACTGCGCGATCTCTGACTACCGGCGCTTCCTAGAGCTTGAACCCCCATCTGACGCTGCCAGTCGCCTGCGCCTGCAAGTGCAAAATTGGATGAACGACTTGTTGAATCCACTGAGTCATAAATCCGCTTCGTAACTTAAAACTTTTGCTATGGCTCTGAAACAGACTCCTCATCTGGAGCGTCCTTGTCCAGCAAAACGACCTGACGCTGATGGGGGTCAACCCGATGGCTCTCCTCCTGCATAATACTTTGGGATTGCTGAGGGTCAAAACCGCGACTGAAGTCGCTGCGTAAAGGCTCGACCCGTTTTTCAGTTCGCTTAACTTCCGCTCGGATTTCCTGCAACTTTGCTTGCTGTGACATTTGAAAAGGCACAAGTTGGATCAGTGAGGCGATCGCTGCCACTGACAGCACCACATTGACGACTAACTTAGCAGTCGTTTCAGCTGCGGGTTCACGGTAAGGATGAATCCGCTGAGGTCGTGCTGTCCGGGGGGGCCTCCGGCGGGATTTGACCGATTGCAGAGGAGGTCTTGAAGGTTGAATTGCGTTCATGATGTCAGGATATCGCGATCGCCAGCCAGTGTAGCTGAGTTGAGGAAAACATGGCAAAGTCTGGATACCGCTTTTTACCTACCATGAGTGTTGGATGAGTATCACCGCAAGTGGCAAATAACCTACGCCAGCAAGTGGAACACTGAGCCAACCAGAGAAATTACAGATAAATATCTGGGCCTAACTATTTCACTTAATTGAGGTTTAACAGGCAAGGGGCAAAAATCATAAGGTGAGAAGTCTTTTTCTCACCTTATGATTTTTGCCTCTCGCCTGCTGTCGATAGATTCCCTACAGCATCACTACTGCGACCTACTTGTACAGTTCTGTCGCTAGCCGGAAGGCCATGATGCCTGGAATCAGCGCTACAACTAAAGCCACAAACACTTGGGTATCTGATATAGACATTGTTCGTTTTTCTCCTGGTTTCAGGGTTTATATTTCAACAATTTGGGGTAAATTGGCTCTTCTTTAACTATCTTGTAACAAGATGCAACACACAAGCACAGCAAATCAACCCCATTAGGCAGAATTGTTACGGTTCAATTTTCAGCAGAATTTTGCGAGCGTTAGGTTAAGCTTGGTTAAGATAGCAATCATTTTTGCTGTTTTTAGCGACTTACTGGTTGCTTTTGGTTTGCATATCTCAAATTTGAACAATCGTTAATGCTAGACCAAATCATGGACTCCCCATTCCATGGGGGAATTGAAGCCTCCTTTGTACTGCTGATCCTGGTGGCGTTAGAGGCGGTGCTGTCAGCAGACAATGCGATCGCCTTAGCCGCGATCGCCCAGGGCTTAGAAGACAGCACACTTCAGCGTCGCGCCCTCAACTTTGGCTTAGCAGTTGCTTATATTCTCAGAATTACCTTGATTCTGACAGCTACCTGGGTAGTTAACTTCTGGCAGTTTGAGTTATTAGGGGCTGCCTATTTACTTTGGCTGGTATTCCAATACTTTAGCTCCGATGAAGGGGCAGATAGCGAACATCATGGCCCTAAGTTTACTTCACTCTGGCAGGCAATACCAATAATCGCTTTTACTGATCTGGCTTTCTCGCTTGATAGCGTCACAACAGCGATCGCCATTTCTCAAGAAACTTGGTTAGTCCTCCTCGGTGGCACGATTGGTGTCATCACCCTGCGGTTCATGGCCGGATTGTTTATCCGCTGGCTCGATGAGTATGTTCATCTTGAGGACGCTGGCTACATAACAGTTGGGCTAGTGGGGTTGCGACTGTTAATCAGAGCCATTAACCCCGCAATGACACCGCCTGAGTGGTTAATGATTACTGCGGTTGCTGGGGTATTTGCCTGGGGATTTTCCCAGCGCGCCACTCAAAAGTCATCGCCAGAGAGCGAGACTAAGGAGTTATTAGTTACAACTCCAGCCGATAACAAAGATAACCAAAATAATTCGTAATTCGCAATTCGTAATTCGTAATTAAAGAGGCTTCGGCCGTGAGCTCAGCGGCTCGAGTGAGCCTTCGCCGAACTCCTCGCCGAACTTTGAACGGTACAAGCCCCACGAATTACGTTCGCTCTTCGTGTTGCGGAGCAACGTAATTATCAATTACGAATTGGAGCTCTCGCAACTTGACGTGTGATTCGATTTTGCATTGTCCCCCAGACGGTATGCCGGGGGCTGGAGATCTGTTTTCTTTTTGGTCAAAGTTTTTGGCGATCGGTGATAGGTAATTGCTCAAAGGTAGTTGAATTACCCATCACCTATCACCTATGGCTTAATTTGCTATCACTCGTAAAGCCAAGATGTCAAAGTCGGCTGCCAACTGACTAGTTCTTCTTCTTTAAACCACAGGCTAATCTCGCGTTGCGCTGTCTCTACGGCATCAGAGCCATGAATCAGGTTGCGACCAATGCTAACCCCATAGTCACCACGGATCGTACCTGGAGCCGCGCTAAGGGGGTTGGTAGCGCCAATAATTGTCCTAGCTGCGGCGACAACGCCATCACCTTCCCACACCATCACCACTACCGGGCCAGAAGTGATAAATTCGACAAGCCCAGCAAAAAAAGGCTTTTCTCGGTGGACGTCATAGTGCTGTTCGGCAAGTTCTCGGCTCACTTGCATCAACTTTAGGCCAATGAGGGTAAAGCCCTTAGTCTCAAAGCGACGGATGATCTCGCCTGCGAGTTTGCGCTGTACACCGTCTGGCTTGATTGCTAGAAATGTCCGTTCCAAGTTTTACTCCCAGAATTTCAGTTTTGAATCCCAAAATCAGATTATCAGGACTTACGCATTTCCAGGATGCCTTAAAGCGTTTACGCTTGATTTCTGGCAATGAGTCGCCGTGAAGTGACTACAGTTGCACAACCTTAGTCGTACCTATCCTCAGCGTCTAGCTAGTTCAGTATGTTGAAGGTTTTGGTGACTTTATAGCAATTAGCAGTTAGCTTTTAGCAATTAGCTTTTAGCAAACATACAGTTATAGCAGCATTTATGGGAGTTTGGCGGCAAGGTCGGTTGTCAAGCACCCTTATGGCGGCTGCTTTATTTGGCTTGCTTGATTCTAAACTGACGATGCTGCAATTTTGGCGGGCTGTTGCTCGTTTGGGAAGGTTTATTAATAGCCAGTCGGATGGAGAGCCTAGGTGGCAGGCTTTATGGCACAGTTGGCAGCGATTGCCAGACATCTGCTGGGGGGCGGCTATTTAAGGGCAGTACGATACTTCTAGCAACCCCAATTAGACCGCAAGATTCGGATATTAGTTGATGGTGTAATTGTTTAGCATGCAAACATATACACTCTTGATAAATGTCATCATGCAGCAGGCGAACGATCGCAAATTCTCAACAAACGAGCAGCGATGGGAGGCTCTGGTAGGCAGGAATTCTGAAGCAGATGGTGCCTTCTTTTATGGAGTCAAAACCACCAGAATTTATTGCCGGCCAGCTTGTGCATCTCGCCTGCCAAACCGAGAAAATGTTCTCTTTTTTGATTCCTACACGGCTGCTGAAAATGCTGGCTTTCGAGCTTGTAAACGCTGCCAACCACAGATAAACTTGCCTCGCCAGCAGAAAGTTGAGATGATTGCCAATATCTGCAAGCAAATTGAGTCATCCGAGGATTCTATTTCCCTGGAAAAACTAGCAACTACCGCAGGGTTCAGTCCTTTCCACTTCCAACGGCTATTCAAAGAGATCGTTGGCATTAGCCCAAAACAATATGAGATGGCTCTACGGGCAAAAAAAGTTCGTCACGAACTAGCAGGAAACAGTTCCATAACCCAGGCTGTTTACAACGCTGGGTTTAGAGCAAGCAGTAGTTTTTACAATCAGGCGACTGAGATTCTGGGAATGCAGCCGATGGACTATCGAAAAGGTGGTACTGGGGTCACAATTCGCTATGCCGTTAAGCCTTCTGATTTGGGTTGGGTGTTGGTTGCCGCTACAGAGGGTGGCATTTGTGCAATTCAGTTCAGCGACGATTCCAAAACCGCGATCGCGCAGCTGCAAGAGTGCTTTCCAAAGGCACTGTTCTCTGCAAACGATCCAGAGTTTGATCGCTGGGTCGAAGAGGTGATTGCGTTTATCAAAACACCACAGCCCGAACTTAATCTACCGCTAGACATTCAAGGCACCGTGTTTCAGCAGAAAGTGTGGCAGGCACTACGGGCTATTCCGCTCGGTAAAACTGCTAGCTATGCTGAAATTGCCCAACGCCTTGGCAATCCCAAAGCGGTACGTGCCGTCGCCCGTGCCTGTGCGACAAATAACATTGCCGTTGCAATTCCCTGTCATCGAGTTGTGGGCAGCAACGGCTCCCTAACCGGGTATCGCTGGGGAATTGATCGTAAACAGGCATTGTTAGCCATAGAAGCAGCACAACAGAAAAGCAATGCAAATCAATTTGAGATTACACCCGCTAACATCGCCACCTGTACGGAGGTGAGTTTGAAACAAGCCGATTTGAGCCTAACCAAAATTACTTCACTGGGGGGAACTTAGCTGTGACAAAGGTGGTACTGGAGAACTTTTGTTTTGGATAGGTAATGCGATCGCAAACTCCGTCCCTTGCCCAGCCTCTGAGTAAACCTCTATTTTACCTTTGTGCTTTGCAATAATCTGATAGCAAATAGCCAGCCCTAGTCCAGTACCTTGACCCACGGGCTTCGTCGTAAAAAATGGGTCAAAAATCTTGTTTTTCACCTCTGGCGGTATTCCAGGACCGTTATCTCGAATTCGTACTTTAACTTGGTTAGAATCAACCACTTGCGTCTGAATTACAATCTGTTTGTTAGGTCGATCTGCTTGCTCTAGCAGGGCATCAGCCGCATTGCTAAGAATATTCATGAATACCTGATTGAGTTGCGCTGGGTAGCACTCAACCAGCGGCAAATCTCCATATTGCTTGATGACTTCAATTCTCTGTTTGAGATGGTGATTGAGAATTAACAGTGTGCTGTCAATACCTTCGTTAAGATGGACAAGTTTCATCTCCGCTTCATCCAGGCGAGAGAAATTCCGCAACGACAGCACTATTTGACAGATACGCTCAGTGCCTATCTTAATTGAAGACAGAATTTTAGGTAGATCCTCGCTCAGGAATTCAAGGTCAATTGCTTCTATCTCATCTTGAATTTCTGGGTGAGTTTGGGGATAGTGTTGCTGGTAAAGGTTGATTAAACCGAGTAAATCCTGAGCATAGCTACTAATGTGACCGATGTTGCCGTGGATAAAGTTGACTGGATTATTGATTTCATGAGCCACACCCGCCACCATTTGACCCAAGCTAGACATTTTTTCGGTCTGAATTAGCTGGGATTGTGTTTGTCGTAGATAGTGAAGGGCTTGCTCCAATTGGAAAGTTTGTTGTCGCGCTTGTGCTTCTGCTTGCTGCAACTTTGCTTGTGCCTGCTTGCGCTCTGTGATATCCGTAACCATCCCATCTATGCGAGTGGTATTCCCTTTCTCATCGTATATTAGCCAAGCCTTGTTATGAACCCAACGCAGTTCTCCACTCGGTAGGATAATCCTATAGTCACGTTCATAGCTGCCAGTTTTTAGTATTTTCTGGTAAAAATCGTCGATGAAATAGTTGTCTTCTGGATAAATAGTTTCTATCCAAAGATTGGGATTATCGAAAAACTCGCGCACTGGGCGCTTATATAGAATTTCGGTAGCAGGATTCATGTAAAGAACCGCAAAATTATCTACGGCAACCGACCACACTACGTCTTTCAACGAGTTCAGAATGCTATTGAGCCGTGACTCGCTCTGGCGCAATGCTGACTCCATCTTCTGACGTTGAGCTATTTCGCTCTCCATCTGCTCGATCAGCTGGCTTAATTCATACGTCCGTTCCTCTACCCGTTTTTCTAATGTCTGGCGGGCAATTTCTAGTTTTTGGGTATAATTTGCTACTTGTTGGATGAGGTTGTTGAAAGAAGTGGCTAATACTCCAACTTCATCTTTAGTGGTAACGGGAACTAGGAGATCAAAATTGCCTGACTCGGTGGCGATCTTCGTTACCTTTGTCATAGCTTCCACAGGATAGGCGATCGCCCGACTGGTAACAAGCGCCAAAGTCACAGCGATCGCGATCGACAATAAAAGACTAAACCCAATAATCTGGAGGTGCATTACCTCTGCTTTCTCTAAAGCTTCCTTTGCTTCATCCTCTTCATTGTGAGCAGCCTCAATCAGCTCTGTTAAATCATCTGACAGACTATCTAACTTTAGCGCTACCTCACTATTGGTAAATTCCAAAAGCGATTGCTGCGCTGCCGCTACTTCTCCTGGCTGCAAATCTGCTGGATCTATGCGCCTCATAACTGCTTCTATTTGTTGGCTGTAACCCTCTACCGTATGGTTGTAAGTTCGCAGCCATTTTTCTAGATTTGCGTTGTCTGAATCGATTTTTGATGCTTTAGTTATATAAGATTTTACTTGTGAGAATACCTTGTTAACCTCGTCTATATGTTTGAGAAAATGAGCATGCTCTTGTTTATATAATTCAGGATGCTTCATCAGCGGAATAAACTGTTGCTGATGTGAGCGTGCCTCTAGTACCGCAATTTTCAATTCACTTAAGAGGTGTTCTTCCTCAAGAGCAAAGTCGTATTGCTGCTTAGCCTGCGTTTCATAGTGTTTTCCAACTACCTGTCCGGTAGTGGCTCCCACAATAGCAATACCAATTGCTAGGGCATATCCAAAGCTAATTTTTTGCCTGATACTGAGGCTATCGAGCAGTCGCTTTACCCAGTCGCAGCCAGGTGCTGAGGCAATAACCCGACGGTGGGAATTGGGATCGTGATCTACAGCGTTACTCTCTGGTGGAAAATCATGATTTTGACGGCTCATAACATAGTGTTAATTTAGCTTTTTTTTATTATTGTGCCCATGGGGATCGTCAAACCAACTATGGGCAGCATGCAAGAGAAGCTGGAGATTAACTTTTGAGGGGTTCGGGGAGGTATAAGTATCGCACTCCGTGAGAAGCATGAGCGTCGGGTAGTTCACTGACTGAGCGTGCGATCGCCTTTCGCACTAGTCCTCAATTCTTGCCAAGCACGATCAATATCTAGCGCTGAAAAACCTGCTGCTAATAATAGCTGACGCACCTCAGGCATAGTTAGTTTTGGTTGATCTGCTAACTTAGCTAAAACAAGTTTTTCTGCCTCAGCTGCTGAAGTTTGACTGATAAATTCCTCTGTGCCAGAAGCCGCCGACTTGACTACCATAAGCACCAAAAGACGCCGCAGAACCTCCCTATCTTGAACAGAAAGAGACGGGCCATCATCAGCATCGGTTGCCTCAGATGTCTGGCGAGTCGCCAAGCCACCGATAAAGGCTCCCAGAATCGTTCCTGTCCACAAGCCAGTAGTACTACCCTCCCACAGAGCGAAGGGCGTGTTCCAGGCTTTACAGAGGGTGTTCAATCCCGGTATGGATAAGCCCTGCCTTGTCCCCACATCGCATTGGTGGTTGTGGGCGATCGCATTTATTTGCCCACCTACATAGGCACCAAATAATCCCGACACCAGCGCCGTAAACGTACAAATGAAAACTCGTTTTTTAAAAAGCTTCATAACTTTTAAGTTTTAAATTTGAGTTTTGAGTTTTGAATTAATAACTCAAAACTCAAAACTCAAAACTCAAAACTTTAACCAGTATTCCTCATCCCTGCGGCAATACCGTTAATAGTCAACAGCGCCCCGCGTAGCAACTCACCTTTACTGTAACGAGAATGGATGACACCAGAAGCCGTCATACTGCCATGTTCGCGCAAGCGTTTCAGTAAAGAAACCTGCAAGAAACCCAGCGGTACAATGCTGCCATTGCGTAACTGCACTGAGCGCTGCAATTCTGGATCTCCATCTAAGAGGCGCTTGTGGCCGGTGATGCTGAGGACTAAATCGCATACGAGGTGGTATTCCTTGGCAATCTGCTCAAACAAAGCTTCAAAGCGCTCTATATCTTGTGGCTTTGATAATTCGCGCATATAGTGGTTGGCAATCTGGAGATCCACCTTTGCCAGGGTCATCTCTACCTTAGAGATAGCCATCTTGAAGAACGGCCATTTGAAATAAAAGTAGCGTAGTAGCTTGAGATTTTCCTCTGGCTCTTCGTTCAAAAACTCCTGTAAGGCTGTGCCAACCCCGTACCATGAAGGCAGCAGAAAGCGGCTTTGAGTCCAGCTAAATACCCAGGGAATAGCACGCAGACTAGCTAAATCTTTTTTACCCCCCCGACGAGCTGGGCGAGAGCTGATTTGCAGCTGGCTAATTTCTTCAATGGGTGTTACCTGATGGAAGAAATCTACTAAGTCAGGTTGCTCGTAAATCAGGGCACGATAGTGAGAGCGCGATCGCGTCGCTAGCTCTTCCATGATTTCGTTCCAGGGCTGAATATCATCGAAGCCTGAACCCAGCAAGCTAGCTTGAATCACAGCCGTTGTAACTGTTTCCAAATTATACAAAGCCAACTCCGGCAAGGAGTATTTTGAAGCCAGCACTTCCCCCTGTTCTGTAATCTTAATGCGCCCGTTAATGCTCTGACCAGGTTGAGCCAAGATCGCCTCATATGCAGGACCGCCACCGCGACCTACTGAGCCACCACGCCCGTGAAATATACGTAAAGCAATCCCATACTTCTCGGCTATTTTCTGCAAGGCTTTCTGAGCTTTGTGGATTTCCCAGTTACTGCTTAAGAAACCAGAATCCTTATTGCTGTCAGAGTAGCCCAGCATCACTTCTTGGAGAGAGTTTTGAGTGGAAGAATTTACCTCTAACTCATCACTTTGCCAAGCTGCGTAGCCTCCAGCAAGAGCGGCGCGATATAGGGGCAGTTCAAACAGAGATTGCATCACCGCAGGCGCCCGCTTTAAGTCTTCCACAGTTTCAAACAGTGGCACCACCTTAATGCTACTGATGCCAGTACCGGGGTCATATAAACCAGCTTCCTTCGCCAGCAGCAGCACTTCTAGGAGGTCGGTGACTTCATGGCTCATGCTGATCACGTAAGTCTGGCAGACTTGGGGGCCAAACTCTTGCTGCAACTGCCGCAGCATGCGGAAGGTTTCTATTGTCTCACGAGTCTTTTCAGAAAACGGCAGTTCAGCTGGGATTAACGGACGCCTTGTTTGCAGTTCTGTTGCCAGCCAGAGCGATCGCTCTGCTTCCGACAGTTCGTTATAAGGCTTGGGTAGAATTTGCAGGTATTGGGCAACCTCGTTGAGTGCGTCCGAGTGGCGGGAGCTTTCCTGGCGGATATCCAGATGTGCCAAGTTAAAGCCATAGATTTCCACCTGACAAATCAGATTCTCCAGATCCCGGCAACTTAAACCTGTCTCGCTCAGGTTGCGCTGAATCAACCGTAACTCTGTCAAAAATTCCGCTCCCGAAGAGTAAAAGCTGGGGATATGGCTTTTGTCAATTTGCCATTGCAGATTTTCCCCATCAGAGAGTTGAGAGTTGCGATCGCGCGTATTTTCCAACCGAGAAAGCACATAAGCCAGCTTCAGCCGATAAGGTTCTTGGCGATAGCGAATTGCCAGCCGCTCGTATACTTCTGGCATCTGTCCGCGATCCTGCTCTAAAGATTCCAGCAGATCTGGCAAGACATCGCTCCAGTGCAATGACAAACTCAACATATTTGTTAGCTGTCGCACCGATTGTATATACTTTTTCAGCACTATATCGCGCTGGTAGCAGGCTGTTTGCCAAGTCACTTTCGGCGTCACTGATGGGTTGCCATCCCGATCAGAACCCACCCAGGAACCAAACTGGCAGAAGTTGTTGTCGGGAGGAGTCAACCAGGGAAAAGATACTTGTAAAGCACGCTTCAGGCGTTGATTGAGTTGAGGAATCGCTTCAAACAAAACTTCCTGGAAGTAGTGAAGCGTGTAATCTACCTCATCTAGCACCGTTGGCTTAAACTGATGTAGCTCGTCCGTGCGCCACCAGAGGCGAATCTCGTCTGTCAATTTTTCTTGTAAAGCTTCTGCTTCCCAAGAGGAGGTAAGACCTAAACTTGTGAATTCTTCCTCTGCTTGGTCTAGCTGTTGCAAAATATGGGCAATCCGCCGCTGTTTGTCCCGGATCGTGTGGCGGACAATTTCCGTGGGGTGAGCCGTGAAAACTAAGCGCACGTCCAGATTGTTAATTAGCCGCTGAATTTGCTGCGGCGGCACATTCAGAGAGCGTAAGTAGGGAAACAGCCAGTGGAAGGTGCCAGGATCGCGTCGCGCTACACTAGTTTCATGCCAGCTCTTTTCCAGCATATCTGCTCCTGGGCCACCCGTTTGTTCGCCTGTTGTGGGCGTTCCTAGTGGCTCCACTGGGTGTGAAGAGGAAATCGCTGCATGACCCTCTTCTAACTCAAAAACTTGATGGCTCGCACGCTTAGTCGCAGCCGCATAGTGGTGAATGGTACGTAGTGAGAGCTTTTGTTCGCGCTGTTCGTAGTGCTGTTCAACAATGTTTATCAGTTGGAAGTAGAGAGCAAAAGCCCGTGACGCCCGGATGGCTGCGTTGAGGTCAAGCTGTTCAATCAGCTTTTGGACTGAGGACTCAGGAAATTCAGTTGCCTGTCCCTCAGGCGAACACATCGAGCGCAATTGCTTGAGCAGATCGACCAATTCCTGACCGCACTCCTTGAGCAAAACAGACTCCCACAAGTCCTCCACAACTTTCAGGCGATGGCGCAGAAACAGGTTGGAGGGAGATAGTACCGTGTCCTGATCGTACGGGTGGAGGAGCGAACTCATAGGACCTCGCGCTAAGCAAAGATAATCAAATCATTTTAGGGGGAATCTTCCCCAGGAGTAGTTTCACCCTACACAAATTATTTTTTTAATAAGTGCAAAGGTCGCCAAAGGCTGACGAGCGTTTCATCTCACAGTGAGGGTGTTCACTCGCTAATAGGCGAGAGGCTTAAAAAACCTAAAGGTAATAACGAAATCCCAAAAGCCTAGACCCAAGAAGCTATAACTAAAGGTCTATTGCTGCTATGCCTGTACTATGGCGTATCAGATGGCTGAGACTTAGGGAAGTGCAAGGTAGGCAAGCGATCGCCCCGGAACACTTCCTCACTGCTAATACCTGTATTATGTAGGCATTCAGCCAGCATCTGAACTCCCACCAGACCCACGAGAAAGGGACCCGTGACCAAGCTTAAGCAAATTTCTGCGGAATTTTTGAAGCCTTGAGTGTTAAACTCTGTTGTTTGCGGTAGCTTTTTGTTAGAAGATTGCATCTGTATTTGAGGGCTTTTGGAACTCTATCTATCGCGGTGTAAATAGCCTAGCGCTCAGCTTGTGTCAGACTATGGAGATGTATATAGCAATGACGCCATTGTACATTATGCTTTGTGGGTCATTGCAGGTATTAACCAAAAGGGAAGATAATCTTCTGTTGCAAGTCCAGGTAACAGGTTTGTAATGTTGGATGTCGATCAGCGAACCCAGAAAGGCCATCCATCCTCCCTCGCCGAGTGGGCTTACCGAGCCATCGGAATCCAAAGGATGCGCCTGCGAACTCGGTTACGGGGAAATAA
Organism: Aphanothece sp. CMT-3BRIN-NPC111; assembly: GCA_019359765.1. Lineage (GTDB taxonomy): Bacteria > Cyanobacteriota > Cyanobacteriia > Cyanobacteriales > JAHHGU01 > JAHHGU01. The sequence goes on along the minus strand of JAHHGU010000015.1, from coordinate 30,356 downwards.
CCTACATATTCTCTGTGAGAGCACCCAGTGCCCAGAAGCAGCCAAAGTGCTGCCTAAGTTCCTCAGGGCGCTCAAGGCCACGAATGGGATAGCTGGTTTACCTATTGACTTAGGGCAACCCATCTACCATGTCATCCTCTACGGTCGCACTTTAAATCGCCAGCGCCCCGACTGGGTAGAGGCAATTGATGTCCATCAGCTAGATCGGCATTTGGAGCGCTGGCATCAGCCCAGTGGTTCTAATATTGGTGCTTCAAATACGCCCAATAGTGGCTCTGCCGAGTCCCAAAAAGCAAGTTCAGGCCTGATCGTTTCTAACGAAAGTCTGGCTCGCTCTGGTCAGCCCGAAGCTATTGCCCGCTATCTGAGCGAAACCCTTAGTCCTCTTGGGGTTGGCGTTAATGTATTCATCCAGAAGCTGCCCACAAAGGAAGCAGTGAGGATGAATGAGGAAAAAGATGAGAATTTAATTGCTCCCTCATCCTACATAGCTGATCCTTGCCAAGCACGGTGTCTTTGGGTGATCTGCAATTCTGATTACAGCCCCGATGCGTCATTGCTGGCTGAGCCGGTGGCTCAGCGGTTGCGGGATTTGAACCTGGAGGGGTTCTCCGATGCTGTGATTCGCTCTCAAGTTAGCGGTGAAGCTAACCCGGATTGGGTCTTGCGGATTGATTTGACTCCTCCTGAAGAAATGCTGTCTGATTGGGCGCGATGGGGGGATGTGCAAGCGATCGCCCGACTTCTAAATCAGGCTCTGGCAGAACAGAAGATGGAAGTGCGAGCGGTGCTCAAGGGCATAACGCTGCATTTGTTCTGTGGTTGGTTGCCCAACGTTGCCATGGCAGGGGCAGCTCCCGATAAGCAAGCGGCAATAGAGGCGATCGCGCCGATGTTGGAGTCTTTAGCTCCGCAAGGTATCCAGGCTGTTACTATCTATGGGGTTGAGGTGAGCCGCCATCTGGAAGCATCCCAGGAGTCACCAGTCTGGATTGAGTGGCTCAATTTACCAGCCTCAATCCATCCGGCTTTAGCTCCAAACCCCTTAACCTTGGCGCAGCAGGGAGATGAGGAAGCCCTAATCTTTTTGTTACAACGATTAATTAATCCTGACCTCGATCAGCGATTGGCTACTGGTGGCATTCACGTTACTATTCGCCGCCAACAAGATTTGTTACATATCATGAGCGAGGCACCCACCTGTCCCTCCCAAAGTCAAGTGGGTGATTCTATTGTCAAGTTCATTCGCCAGCTAGCTATTCCAGAAATTGCTGGCGTCCGAGTTTATGGGCGTATTGCAGGTCAAACTTCACCTTTATGGAGCTACGGAAGTGATTTCGCTCGCACGAAGCGTCGGCAGCCAGAAGCAACTCCAGAGTTTGCCACCTCCTATGCTTACGCGAACAATCTCCTCCTTCCAGCCAGTGAATTAGTTGGGGGTGAAGATTTCACCAAAGAAGACGTTAAAGGCCCCCTAAAGCGAACTGCTGAGGGTGTAGGTAGGAAACTCCAGCACCTGTTGTGCTACACCCAGCTGTTTATTCCTACCACAGAGACAAAAGACTTGACATTGGTGCCGGCTCGTTCTGCTAATACAGAATTTCACTCTTCTTCCCAAGAGGCGATCGCCGAAGGTGGGTCTTCCCTACGGGACGCTGCGCGAACGACCATCGCGCAGCGTGTTGCAAAGCAACGTATCGCACCCGGCATCTGGGGGGCAGTGGGATTATTGCTAACGGTACAGGCTGATTGGCTGATGGGTTATTGGTTGCGATCTTCACCGGAGGCAGCCGCTGTGGCACCAGTTCCCCCACCCAGTCCAGCCACCGATAGCGGCTCTGAACTTTTGCCTCAGCTTTCTTTGCAGAAATCCCGACTAGACAAAAACAGTGTTTTCAACGCTTCCGGATTTACTAGCGTTTCTGACAATAGCAAGATTGCGAATAATCAGCATCCTGCTGCTAATAGCTTCACCTCACCCCGCCCAGAGGCACCAACAGCAGCGATTTTAGCAGCAGCAAAATCGTCTAACCCCTCCTTCAATAACCCTCTGTTAGATGAGAAGCTAGCTCTCTACCAACACGCCTGCTCAATTAATGGCCCTGCTGACATTCTCATAGTTGGCAGTTCCCGTGCCATGCGGGGGATCGATCCCAAAGCGCTCCAAACTGCCTTGGCGGCTCAAGGCTACCCCAAGGTCGAGGTATTTAACTTTGGCATCAACGGCGCTACGGTTCAGGTCGTAGACTTGATCGTTCGCCGCATTCTCACGCCCTCCCAGCTGCCTAAACTGATTATCTGGGCTGACGGGGCAAGGGCGTTTAACAGTGGTCGAGTGGATCAAACCTACAATGCGATCGCGACATCACCAGGTGCCAAGCAACTCAGCGACGGTAGCTGGGATAATCGCTCTGGAAGCAAGACAGCATCCCAGACTGAACAATCTTTGACGGCCAGCTATGAAGATGTTAATGAGTCTCTAAACCAGGTATTGGCTAATATTTCCTCAACTTATCCTCAGCGCGAACAGCTGATGACGCGGTTGCAGCAGCAGTACGCCCAGATGGCCCCGACGGCAGATATTGCTGCTCAGGCAAAAGATTCCTCCTTCGTTGGAGAATCCCCAGTCAATGAAGGTGACATTGACGTTGATGGTTTTCTCCCCCTGTCAATTCGCTTCCAGCCCTCCACTTATTACCAGCAGCATGCCAAAGTTACTGGTGATTATGACAGTGACTATGAATCCTTCCAGCTGGACGGTGAACAAAACACGGCCCTACAAAATCTTCTCCAATTTGTTCAGGCTCAAAAAATTCCCCTCGTGTTTGTCAACGTACCCCTCACAAATAACTACTTAGACCCGGTTCGCAAAAAGCATGAGGCAAAATTTCAGCAGCATATGCAACAGATAGCTCTCCAAAAGCAATTAATCTTCCAAGACCTAACTCAGCTATGGCCTACCAAATACGATCGCTTTTCTGACCCCAGCCACCTCAACCGCTACGGTGCCGAGGAAGTTTCCAAATATTTGGGTCAAGACAAAATGATTCCCTGGCCGAATAAAGAGTTATGAGTTTTGAGTTTTGAGTTAAAGATTAATTCAAAGCTCATAACTTAAAACTCAAAGTTTAAAACTTAAAATTTTCTAAAAATAGTTATGAGTTAAAAATTAATTCAAAACTTAAAACTCAAAACTTAAAACTCAAAACTCAAAACTATTTAAAAATGAACTTTATCTCGCTCATTTATGGACTATTCCTGCTCAGTGTGGTGGGTATGTACTGGTCAGCGCGATCGCCATCCTTGCGATTGTGGATACTTCTGATTGTCAGTCTCGTCTTCTATGCTTCCTTACAAATCCAGTACGTCCCTCTGCTGGTAGCGATCGCCCTAATTAACTTCTACCTCGGACAGGCCATAGGTGATAATGCTGCCCCAGTGCAGCAGGCTACAGATCGAAGCGTCTCCAATAAAAATGCCCACCTATCCCTGGCTTTTTGGAATCACCAGCGCCAGCGCCTATTATGGCTGGGCATTATTCTGAATGTGGTGTTGCTGCTGGGCTTTAAATATATACCCTTTCTGTTAACATCTATTGCGACATCTTTGAACTTGCCTGTTGCTCAACAGGGTGCCGACTGGGTAAGCGCTAACTTAATTGCTCCTTTGGGAATTTCTTTCTTTACCTTCGAGTGTATCGCCTACTTAGTTGATGTATATCGTGGTGCCCCACCCGCTGGGCAGATGCTCAAGTTTACGGCTTACAAGTTATTTTTTGCCAAACTTATTTCCGGCCCGATTACTCGCTATCATCACTTTGCAGCCCAGCTTAAGGAGCTGCAATTTCCAACCCTCGGTTGGGTTGTAGAAGGACTCTGGCTGATTGCTAGTGGTGCCATCAAAAAAGCTCTCCTAGCCGATAACTTGGCGAAGGTTGTCAATCTAATATTTGGCAGTGGCAACTTAGAGCGGGCAGGCAGCGCCGATCTCTGGTTGGCGACATTTGCCTATGGGTTGCAACTTTATCTGGATTTCAGTGGGTATGTAGATATTGCCCGTGGCACTGCTATTTTACTGGGGTTCAATCTGCCTGAGAATTTTAACTTTCCTTACTTCAGTACCAGCATTGCCGATTTTTGGCGGCGGTGGCACATGACTCTGGGGGATTGGTTACGGAACTACCTCTACTTTCCCCTGGGTGGCTCGCGTCAAGGCTTGGCTCGCACTTGTCTGAACCTGCTGATTATTATGCTGATTGCCGGTATCTGGCACGGAGCCGCCTGGGGTTATGTTGTCTGGGGTGTCTTACACGGTGTTGCTCTGGTCGTTCACAGGCTTACAGAGGCTGTTTCTAAGAAATTTAAGCTAGCTAAATACTGGTGGTCAAGTTTAATAGGTGTGGTAGTTGCATGGCTACTAACCCAGTCAATGGTCTTCACGTCCTGGATTTTTTTCCGGCTACCCGACCTCAAACAATCGGGTTGGGTCATTCAACATCTATGGAACCAGCGCTCTGACATCCAGTTTGCCCAAAAAATATATGGGGAGGGAATTGGTTTGGAACGTCCCCAACTGGCCTTGCTTTTGGCACTTCTCATGGTGTCTATGGGTGTTGTATATACCCTCCAACGCGGACTTAAGTTACAGCTGAATTGGCACCTGAAGCTGCTGTTGGTGCCGCTGTGTCTCTATATGGTGTGGCTTTTGGCTCCCCAAGGCGCTCTGCCCTATATTTATTTTGATTTCTGAGTTTATATTCATCGAAAAGGCAGAAGCCGCAACAAAGATTGACGAAAATTTATTAAGTAGGTCAACCTACTTAAATTAAAGATGAGAATGCGTGAACTTCCCCTGCCTCCCTGCTCCCCCTGATTGCCACCATCTTACGTTTAATTGTGTGGAGCTACTTAGTTGAGGTTGCTGATAGTTATGTTCACAGTGGAGCGATCGCTATTCCGATTTGAACCGCAGATGAATAAAGAAAAAATGCGATCGCTATTTTATGATAGCTACACAAAATTTGTTGATAAACTGTGAAATTTTATGTAATATTAAATAATGGAAATCTGTTCGCTCATATATGCTTGGATTTATTTAAAAATAAATCATAAATATTAAAGCTTATATTAAGTCGCTTTATTAGGAAATAGCTATAAATAGCATTGATGCGGGTGTTTGCCCAGAAAACTTAGAAAAGCGATAGCTTCCTGCCTAGAAGTGCTATCACATCTCTGTCTGAATCAGAGCCTGTACAATTCTCAATAAGCAAATCCCGGCCGGAAGTTTAGTTCCGATCTAATAGTTCAATTCCATTGAAATGGACTGAAATTTTCTCATAGTCTTCTAAAGGGGACTTTAGCTATAAGGCAGGGGTTTAAATTCTGGGCGGTTGAGTGGGTTGGTGTAAGATTTAAAATTGAACCGCAGCCGAGTTTCTACGGGGCTATATTAAACGGTTGCCATGAACCAAAACTGACGGGGCTGTGAGGTTCTTTAGCTGTTAAAATCAAAATCTCTAAGCTGATTCTCTAAGTATCATGGGCAACACCTTCGGACATCTATTCCGTATCACCACATTTGGCGAATCCCACGGCGGCGGCGTTGGCGTTGTTATTGATGGTTGTCCACCGCAACTAGAAATATCAGCCGCAGAAATTCAAGTGGAATTAGATCGCAGGCGTCCGGGGCAAAGTAAAATTACTACGCCTCGCAAAGAATCTGATACCTGTGAAATTATTTCCGGGATATTTGAGGGAAAAACACTAGGAACGCCTATCACAATCTTGGTAAGAAATCAAGATACTCGTCCCCAAGATTATGATGAGATGTCCGTAAAGTATCGTCCCTCTCATGCGGATGCTACCTATGATGCCAAGTATGGGATTCGCAACTGGCAAGGCGGGGGAAGGTCTTCGGCGCGTGAAACAATTGGGAGAGTGGCAGCAGGTGCGATCGCTAAAAAAATCCTCCAACAAGTCGCTGGTGTAGAAATTGTTGGATATGTGAAGCGAATTAAAGACTTAGAAGGGGTAATTGACCCCAACACCGTCACCATCGAACAGGTAGAAAGCAACATTGTCCGCTGTCCCGACGCTGAATCTGCCGAACGGATGATAGAACAAATCGAGCAGGTGCGACGAGAAGGGGATTCTATCGGTGGTGTTGTGGAATGCGTGGCTCGGAATGTCCCCAAAGGGCTGGGTATGCCTGTATTTGATAAGTTGGAAGCAGACCTAGCTAAGAGTGTGATGTCTTTACCAGCTAGTAAAGGATTTGAAATTGGCTCCGGCTTTGCTGGTACTTTGCTAACTGGTAGCGAACATAACGACGAATTTTATACCGACGAAAACGGCGAGGTTCGTACACTAACTAATCGTTCTGGCGGTATTCAAGGGGGCATTTCCAACGGCGAACATATTATTTTACGAGTGGCGTTTAAACCCACAGCCACTATTCGTAAAGAACAGCGTACAGTCACCCAGGGTGGAGAAGAAACTACCCTAGCAGCTAAAGGACGTCACGACCCTTGCGTTTTGCCCAGAGCGGTACCAATGGTAGAAGCAATGGTCGCTTTAGTGCTGTGCGATCATTTGTTACGACATCAGGGTCAGTGTGGGGTTTTAAAGCATTGAATGCTAAAGAGAAAGTAGCCCTGACTCTGAGTTTGTTGTCTAATTTTGAAGCTTTTTCGGGCGCTTTGATTGCCCATGAAGGTCTGATTGTCCCAGTTGTCTAATATCAGCGCGATACGTTAGTAATTAATAGTTAGAAACCTGCTATTAATTAAATTACTTAGACAGTGCGGAAGTTCTGGCGAATTAGCCATAAAGGATTTTTGATGACCACAACTGAGCCAGCGCGATCGCTACCTTTACCCCCTGGCAGCTTTGGCCTACCTGTCATCGGCGAGACAATCGCCTTTTTGCGCGATCCGCAGTTCGTCCAGAGGCGGCAAAAAAAGTATGGCTCAATTTTCAAAACGAATATTTTGGGGCGTCCCACAGTAATCATGCTCGGAGCGGAAGCAAACCGCTTTATGTTGTCTTCCGAGATGCATCGGTTTTCTTGGCGCGAAGGCTGGCCGGATACTTTTAAAGAACTCTTAGGCGGGTCTTTGTTTGTGCAAGAAGGTGCTGAACATCAGAGGAACCGCAAGCTGCTGATGCCAGCTTTTCATGGCAAGGCGCTGGCAAATTACGTAGCAACGATGGAGCTTCTTACCCTCAAGTATTTAGAGAAATGGGAGCAACTTGGCACCTTTACCTGGTTTCCAGAACTCAAGCAGCTGACCTTTGACATCGCCAGTGCTTTGCTCATCGGCAGTCAGCTTGGGCCGCAAACAGCGCCTCTATCGCAATGGTTTAGTGAGTTGACAAATGGCTTAATGGCATTGCCGTTGCGCTGGCGCTGGACAACCTATGGTAGAGCGCTGCAAGCTCGCGATCGCCTCCTGGCTCATATAGAAACGGCGGTGCTAAACCGCCAGCAAGAGCCTGCACATGATGCTCTCGGACTGCTGGTACAGAGCCGCGACGAACAGGGGAAGGGGCTGAGTATGCAAGAACTCAAAGTCCAGGCGATGCTGTTGCTGTTTGCAGGTCATGAGACAACGACATCTACGCTCAGTTCCCTGTGTATGGCTTTAGCACAGCACCCGGAGGTGATGGCTCGCGCCCGTGCTGAACAACAACGCCTAAAAAGCGATCGCCCACTGACGTTAGAACAGCTAAGACAAATGACTTATTTAGATCAGGTGCTGCGGGAGGTGGAACGACTGTATCCGCCAGTTGGCGGCGGTTTTCGGGGCGTGGTTGAGTCGTTTGAATTTAACGGCTACTATGTTCCCAAGGGTTGGCAAGCTTTATACAACTGCAACGCAACTAATCGCGATCGCCGTATCTATACAGAACCAGAGCGTTTCGATCCAGAGCGCTTTGCTCCCAGTCGTGCTGAGGATAAAAAACAAGAGTTTAGCCTGGTAACATTCGGTGGTGGCCCCCGCAATTGCCTGGGTATGGCTTTTGCACAGATGGAAATGAAGATCTTCGCCGCGTATCTGCTGCGTAACTATACGTGGGAACTGCTGCCAAAACAAAATTTAACTCTTGACCCGATTCCAACATTGCACCCACGGGATGGGCTACGAGTTAGGCTGCGGCGGCTGTCCTAAAGGAATTCTCCTGGATCTTGGTTTCGCGATGGCAGGAGCGCGCAGCGTCCCGTAGGGAAGACTTGCATAATGGCGATCGCACGCCCCGCCCTCACAGCTAGCCAAAAATCTCTGATAGCCCCAAACTGACGTTCTGCGGAGTTATCAGGATTGCTGACCCTCATCGGAGGATTGCTGCAAGCTCTGCATGCTTCACTGATAAAGTGGCTTTGCGGGAAAAAGTGCTGCCTGGTAATACGCGCAACACTTCCTCAACCGTCGTTACCCCGGTCGTTACCTTTTCAATAGCTGACATTCGGAAGGAGACAAAGTTGATTTCTTTGAGATATCGGTGTAGCTGGGTCATCGTGCCCTCGTAAATAATCTCCCGCACCGTCTCATCAACATTAAGCAACTCAACGATCGCCTCTCGCCCTAGATAGCCGGAATTAAAGCATTGAGAACAGCCCTTTCCGCGCCTCCAACTATCGAGATTGGCCTCCTTTCTGACTAAGCCTAGTACCTGCAACTCTTTTTCTGTCGGCGTGTAAGGTTGGGCGCAGTGGGGACAAACTCGGCGCACCAAACGCTGAGCCACAATTCCTAGCAGGGCATCGCTAATTAAACCAGGATCGGGGCCAATATCTTTGATCCGGGGAATGGCACCGGGGGCATCGTTGGTGTGTAGAGTGGTCAACACTAAGTGTCCTGTCAGCGCCGCACGCACAGCTGTCTCTGCGGTTTCGTTGTCCCGGATTTCTCCCACCATGATGATATCTGGATCTTGGCGCAGAATCGAGCGCAGACCAGCGGCGAAGGTCATGCCAGCTGCCTCATGCACCTGGGTTTGGGTAATACGGGACAACACATACTCCACTGGGTCTTCTACCGTCACCACATTGACTTGTTCTGTTGCCACGGTTTGCAGACTCGTGTAAAGCGTACTCGTTTTACCAGAACCCGTGGGACCTGTGAGAATAACCATCCCTTGGGGCTGCTGCAACCAGCTAGAATAAGTCGCCAGTGCCTGCGGGGAAAAGCCCAACTTATTCATATCAGTAAAAGGGTTTTTGCGCGGCAGCAAGCGAATTACAGCTTTTTCACCACCAACGCAGGGGAGGGTACTCACCCGCATATCCATCCCTAGTTCCGACTGTTCACCGGCGGCATACTTCTCTCCAATTCGGCCATCTTGGGGACGCCTGCTGTCAGCGATGTCCATGTCAGACATAACTTTGAGGGCGACAATCACCTTGCGGCTAATTTCCTCTGGCAGTTTGGTAATATCGCGTAAGACACCATCAATGCGATAGCGGACTCTTAAGCCATCGGGCATCGGTTCTAAGTGGATATCACTGGCTCGGTTGCGTAATGCCCCAGAAATCAAGGTCTTGAGCCGGCCAATCTGATCGACGGCTTTAGATAGGTAGAGTTCTGTTGCCTCACTAATGTCTTCTTGATCCTGCTGGCCAGTGACAGGATTCATTAGGGGGGCAGAAGAGCTGATGCGGTTGGGGTCGTGAGACCAGATACGATAGCTCTTGGCGGCAATGGGGACAATTTTAATTTCGGTGAGAGAGCGATCGCTCAATTCTCGGATTGCGTCCAGGGAGACGCTGACTGGGCTTCCCAGGTAATAGCAGCCACGCCACAGGAGGAGGGGAATAACAGGTGGCAAAGCTTTTCTGTCTGGGAAGTGACGGAAAAATCGGTTACTTACTTCCCTGTCGAGCCGTTCCAAGCAGATATTCCCCTCGGCATCTACCAAGAGTTTTAGCGCTTGTTCGCAGGTGATTTCGCGAGATCTGAGCTTTTGCCAAGCGGATAAAATTACAGGGGAAGTCTGCATTGGTGTTTACAGCTAAAAATCCACATTTGGGGTTCTTTTACCTAGGCTAACTTATGCGCTCGTCTGACATTGCTGCCATCAGCCTTTACATAACCGATTCAGCGTTTAAAGTTCTTTCTGAGGCTGCCCAGTTCCAGACTTAATATAGTGCCAAAAAGCAGAAGATATGCAAGCGGAAAGTAAGAAGGCGATCGCAACGCTACCCGATTCATCTGGTCAACAGCTGCTGCCTGCGGACGGATAGCTATATCCAGGCACTCACTATTAGTTGCTCTGAATTCAGAATTTTGGGATCAGGGAAGGGTTATTAGTGACCCTGGTCTAACTCGTGGAGTGTATTTAGCTAACCAGGCACCGAGTGGCTTCTAATTAGCTCCTCCGGAACAGGCTCAGGTGCCCATACTATAAATACCTCGTTACTACTATCAGCTACTACACCAAAGCAATGAGCGATTTCGGAATTTACTAACTGATTTTTTGTTTTGCTCTAATTAATTGCTGATTTTCACAATATGTGAGGCTACATTAACCTGTCATTACCGTTTTGTGCAAACTTAATTTCCTAAAAAGGCAATGCCTATTACCGAAAACTACATAGCGAGCATAAATTAAGCTCATTGATGCTGGATCACTGGCGCTATTTAGCCACTCTGAGCGATATCCTGCTGGCCAGTGTCAGGATTCATTAGGGGGCATAAGAGCTGATGCGGTTGGGGTCGCGAGACCAGATACGATAGCTCTTGGGGGCAATGGGGATAATTTTAATTTCGGTGAGGGAGCGATCACACTTCTTCAGAAGAAGGAAGAAGTGCGATCACTACCCTTGGAAACACCCAGTGGCAGTTAGGGAAGTTTCAGGAGATAGTTACTTTGGTAAATTAGGATTAGGGAGAATTACAGTAAGATGAATCTTATACCGGGAGAGTTTGCTTCAACAGTTTCAAAACCTTCAATACCTTCAACGCCTTTACCTCTATGTAATAATCGCTCTTGTATTAACCGAGATGGAGTAGACAATAAATGCGATCTAGATGTGAAGACAATAACTTCTACAGTAGGAAACTTTCAGAGTTCAAAAAATAAGCTTAAAGCTTTTCCTCTCCAAATGAGATATTCACAGCGATGCAACTCTACCTGGGTGAGATCGTTATCTATCAGCTTGAATATTTTTGGGTAAATTTATACCCTCAAAGTTTGTAAAAAGAGCTTTATGTCCATTATCAGCGATTTGCGATCGCAATAATCTGTAGCCTTCTCCTAACGGACAAATAAAATCAATATCTTTACTCAGCCTGTGTTCGCCGTGTTTTAAACTAACCAGCGTACCTCCTCTAAAATAAGCCCTAATTTCTGTAAAAAAGTCAGCATTGAGAGATTGGAGAATCTTTAATATATTTTGATGCCACTCTAGCTTAAACATAGAACTCAAGTCTGATACTAACCAAGAACCATATACCCTGGCTAGTTTTTTGATAAACAATAACTCCAACCTTGTCGGTCTTCCTAGCACGCCTAAATAATGCCAACCACGCTCGTATCTGTTAAGCATTTCTTCTGGAGTTAAATGCTTAACATCATCCGTCTGCCAACAGATAGCTTCTAAAAAAGGTAATTTTTCTGGTACTTTGGGCAAACCCACAACCTTTTACAAGATTAGAGCCTCTCTTGATATTTAAAAATAAACGATTAGCCCGCGTAGGCGGGCTTTGTTCGTATAGCCGCGACTTTAGTCGTTAGGCTTCTTTATAGCGTCAGTGACTGAGGATTAGTCTCAATCAACTTAGCCAAGTCTCGCAAAAAGGCTGCTGCATGGGCACCGTAGATAATCCGGTGGTCGCAAGTAATATTAACCTGCATCTGACGCCGCACTCCCATCATGCCGTCTTCTGTCGCCACTACTTGCGGACGCGATGCCCCAATAGCCAGTATGGAACCCTGTCCCGGTGGCAAGATAGCATCAAAACGGTCAACACCGAACATTCCCAGATTCGAGAGGGTAAAGGTGCCAGAACTGTATTCCTGCGGTTGCAGTTGCTTGCTTCTGGAGCGTTCTACTAAATCTTTCCAACTGCGAGACAGGGAGTAGATATCTACTTGATCCGCATTTTGCAATACAGGGGTAATTAGTCCCCCGTCATCCATTGCCACCGCTACGGCAATGTTAATAGCAGCATTATACTGGACACCCTGCTCTGAGTAGCTGGCATTTACCAGAGGATGTTTTTGCAACGTTACTGCTACCGCTTTTGCTAGCAGCGCCGTCATCGTCACGCCTTTGGACTTAATCTGCTTATAGAGCTTATCGAGATTATCAGTGGTGATAGTGTAGCCGACGTGGTAGGTGGGTACTTGCAAGCTGGCAACCATATTTCGCACCACTGCATTTTGCAGGGTGTTCAGGGGGACAACCTGACCTACGGGTACAGCAACCGGGGCAACTGAAGCGGGTGCTTGTTTTACTGCTGGGGCAACTGCGATTGGTGCTGGAGCCTGTTGTACTGCTGGCTGTGGCGTGATGGGCATCGTTGCGGGTGTTGTAGTGGTGCCTACGGGTTGTTTACCCTTGTTGGCTACAGCTTCGACATCCTCTGCTATGATCCGCCCGTGTGGTCCGGTACCTTGCAGCGTGTTTAAATCGACCTTAAGCTCTTTGGCTAACTTACGGGCGCGGGGAGAAACAACTACTCGCCCATTTCTGCGGCTGGCACTTTCTTGAGAAGCTGCCGGTGCTGTTTCTACTGTCGCCGCTGCCGCTTCTTGCTGAGGCATGGCGGCAGATGTAGCTGTTTTTGCACTAGCTACGGCAGGCACGCCGTTACTGGCGCTAGCAGGAGCTTGTTGACTCGCTGCTTCTATTTCTGCTTCCGTTTCTGCCACCAGTGCGATCGCAGCCCCAACAGGAGCCGTTTCACCAGCAGGCACAACGATGGTGGCGAGATACCCCTCATAGAAGGACTCGACATCCATATCCGCCTTATCTGACTCGACGACCACAACCGTTTCGCCTTTTTCCACTTTGTCGCCTGGAGACTTGACCCAGGATACAATCTTGCCTTCGGTCATGGTGGAACTCAGAGCGGGCATGAAAACTTCGTGGATCATAGGGCGGCGTTCCGAATCGACAGTCTAGGACAACAATAGTAAAGCCAAAGAAGCATTGTATAGCAATTAGCAGTTAGCTTTTAGCAATTAGCTTTTTGCAATCCTTCAGTTATAGCATCAGAAGAACCGTGCATAGGGGTGAGGTCGATTGTCAAACACTCTTAGCATGGTCACTGTTGTATCTTGTAGGACGCCTCTGGAACTATCTGGTTTCACCATGTTGTCTTAATTTGTAGGTTTAACCGCTAAGAGGCTGAATCTTCAGGGTGACAGTGCAACTGCCTAGAATCTGGTTAGCATCTGCTGTTGAAAATGCTTAAATCCTATGTTTGCCCATCTTAAATTTTCTCTAATCTTGTTAGCAGGCATGGCAATTAGCCTCGGTGCTTGCAATGATATCGCCAGTCGTAGTCAACCAACGCCCAGTCCGGCAACCACACCTGCTGCCAGCAAGACGGTTAACCAAAAATTGCCCCAAGGTGTTTCAGCATCTGGGACAAAAGGATTAGCAGCACAGACAGAACGAATTAACTATAAATCTATCCCGCTAGCAAGTATCGCCTCTTCTCACTCTTTGAAGGGAAATGAACCCAAAGCGATCGCGCTTTCCGCATTTGGCAACACAGAATCTGAAGGCGGTTCGCGGGAAGTCAAGGTGGAAAACTCGCAACCCGATCGGGCAGTTGTTACTATTACCCAAACCGGGGTGGCTGATGACTCGATTGGTGCTATCAGGTATCGTGTGGAATTTGTGCCTACTTCTGAATCTGCTCAAGAGGGCAAGCAGTGGAAGATAGTGTGGGCTGGCTCCCATTTTAAATGTCACCTGGGACGGGGGCATCAAGACTGGTCAATAGAAAAATGCCGCTAAATGCCCTGAAATTGACCACTCTTGAGGCCGAGAGCGAAGAGGAGCGAGTGTTACAAGCCCCACAGGAGAGCCTTAGCGCTCTTTCCTCTCCGTGTCCCCGTGTCCTGTTCATGAGTTGGCACTGCTAATTTCCGCACCACAAATTAACTCAGACACAGATTATTGAAGCGGAAAAATTAAATATCCCCGCGAATTTCTTGCACTACGCCATCGCGCAAGAGAACTTCTACCTGCATTTTTACTATCAGGTTTTCTCCCTCCTGAATGGTGAAATAGCCTTCTATCTGACCCTGATTAACCTCCTGGTCGAGTTCTAGTAACTGCACTTGCTGGAGTTGTTGCAAGATCTGGTTTTTCTGATCTAGAAGTTCGCTTTTATTCTGATTGACCTGGAGTTGAATATTCTCAATTTGTTGCGTCACTTGAGGACCAGGAGGTTGCAGGCTCTGTCTTTGGATTTCTGCGATCGCCCGTTGCCCTTGCATTTCCAGCTGTTGCAGCTGGCTATCAAGTTGGTTGATCTGCGCTTGGAGTTGCTGCTGTGCCTCCTCCTTCCAGCGCGGTGTCACGATGGCTTTGATGTTAACAGGTCGCTTCAGGAGTAGCTGTGATTGAGAGACATCCATAAACATTTGGGTTGCAAGATTTCAAGGAAGAAGCCATCAGCTATCAGCTTTTGATGTTTCAAATTAAAATCAAAATCTGTTTCTACCTAAAGGTTAGCGAGTAGCCAGCCAATGGTTTGAGCGCTGACTGCTGAGGGCCGATCGCTTTTAAAACATCCCGTCGATCATATCGCGATAGCGTTCCATGACAACGGGTCGCCGGATTTTCAATGTTTGGGTCATCATGCCATTCTCAATAGAGAACGGTTCCACAATCAGCTTAAACGGACCAATGCGGTCGTCCGGGCGATAGCCGGGGCGGTTTTGCACTTCCCGGTTCAATTCTTGCCGGAATAAATTCTGAATAACTTTGCTATCAAGGTCAATTTCTGAGTCGGGGGCTGGGAGGCCGGGGGGCTGAGGAGAATTTCTGCTGACACTCTCCTGTACTTTTTCAGGTAGCTGCAATCGCAGGTTTTGGGAAAGTGCCCACTTTTGCAGGGCTTCTAGATTAGGGACAATTAAAGCACCGAGCGATCGCTGATCTTGTCCCACGAGCATAATCTGGTCGATGTAGGGACTCCGCACACAAGCATCTTCAATTGGTTGCGGCTCAATATTTTCCCCATTCGTCAATACAATCGTATCTTTCGCCCGACCAGTCAGCACCAAGTCATTCTCAGGTGTTACCCAACCCAAATCGCCGCTATCAAACCAACCTTCAGCGTCAATCGCCTTAGCCGTCGCTTCCGGATTTTGATAATATCCCTGCATCACCTGCGGTCCCCGGATCAAAACTAAGCCACGCTCACCTGCGGGGAGAGGCTTGCGGGTTTCGGGGTTGACAATTTTGATTTCTGTACCTGGAATCGGTTGCCCAGATGAACCGCGCAGGTTACGCCAAGGACGACGGGCGTTAGTCACAGGAGAAGTTTCTGTCAGACCGTAGCCTACCAGAATTTCCACTCCTACAATCTCAAAAAAACTGTCTAGGTGTTTGGCCAGAGAACCACCGCCACTGATTACCTGCTTAATCTGCCCACCTGTTGCTTCTCGAACTTTTTGGTAAACTAGGCGTTCTGCTAGAGCGTGCATAGGCGCTAAGGCAGCAGCTTGGGCACTGGCACTGAGACGTTCTGGAATTGAGGGATGGAAACGCTCTAGACTCAACCCTTGCGCTACTCGGCGTGCCTCGATGTAGCGTTGGCTGATGCCCAGCAGGGTGTTAACCAGTCGCTGCTTGTTGGGGGGTTGTTCGCGGAACTGCTTTTGCACCCCCTCGTAAATAGATTCCCACAGCCTGGGGACACCGACCATGTAATTGGGTTGGAAATCTTTCAAGTCTTGCTTGACGTGGCGGAGGTTGGTGTAAATTTGGGTACAACCTTGGGAAAGCAAAAAATATTCGCCAGAGCGTTCGTAAGCGTGCCAGCTAGGGAGGATACTGAGGACGCGATCGCCCGCTTGCGGTTGCACCACAACACCCAGCGTCATAACCTGGTGCAGCAGGTTTCCATGACTCAGCATCACACCCTTGGGTTTGCCCGTTGTTCCAGAAGTGTAGAGAAGGGTTGCTAGGGTTTCTTGGTTTTGGGTAACTGGCTGCAAAGATTGATTCGCCCCAGCTGCCATCAATTGTGAGAAATTCAACACCTTCAGGTTTTCATCCGCCTCAGGTTCTTCATCGGAGATTAAGATGACTAGCTGAATTGGGAGGTCATCTAGGTTGGCGCGGAGTTTTTTCAGGGTCTTATAGTCTTCCACTACCAGAGCAGTGCTGCCGCTGTTTGCCAAAATAAACAGTAGTTCCTCCCGCTCAGCTTGGGCGCTACGCACGGCATTAACCGCCCCAGCTGTTATGATGCCCTGGTCAGCAATGAACCAACGAGGACTGTTATCAGCAAATAGGGACACGCGAGATTCTGGTTGCACTCCCAACGCCTGTAACCCAGCCGCAAACTGCTGAATCGCAACAGCCAGCTGAGTGTAGGTAAAATTTATCTCTGGCTTGGCGTGGGGATCTTTGAGGGCGATGGTTTCACCAAATTGTTTAGCAGCAAGCGGCCAGATTTCTGATAAAGACTGCACTGAGGAGTAATCTGCCATCCTCTGTAAGTTAATGCGCTCTTTTTCAGTAAGCTTGAAGGAACCGTGGTCGGCAGGGTGGTTTTTCAACATAACTTAATCGCTCGAATAGTCAATGCTTGTGTTTACACATTATCTTCATGCCAGACTAAGATAGCGGTTTTGCGGGGACAGAATTTCTTCTGTCTATTGGAATTGCCTAGAACATCGGTAGGTGTAGCAGTAAACCGAGGTTAATTACCGTTGTTAGTAGTTTGTGCTTAGGCTTTAGTCTTTCAAAACTATAGCTATCCTACCTATTTAGGGTGGGTGGAGGTACGTAGGCAAAGCCTGCGTATAGCGCATAACCTAACAGTTGCAAAGAAAGGCTTGATGAGTTGTTTCCTGCGGAAACGCTAATGCTCTACCCATCCTACAAATAGTTAAGTGGCTCTACTTAACGAATATTTAGTACAACTTATATAAGCTAAAAGTTATTACAAACATTGCTGTTATCACTTTTTCGATTGTTTAGATCAAAATAAATATATAGAAATACATTATTTCGGATAACCAATGTTTTAGGAGGAGGCTATAAAGATGGGTTTGATAGATTGTCTATTGCTGACGCTGATTAATGCTGTTATCTGCATCACCTTACCCAAGCTGCTGTCTTTGATGAAGCCGAACAACATCAACGGCACAGCACCCTCATTACCTAACCATACCCTACAAGAGGCGCAATCTGAAGTCCCTAGTTTTCCTTATTAAAGGTGACTGCATTGGATTGATCATCCTTCTATGGATTGAACCCCTTGTAGGTGATTCACAAGTTAAATTTAGCAAGGAATGATTACGTCCAAAATGGCAGCAGTATGCACAGGTTTAAGGAACTATATTTAGGCAACGGCTGCCTTTTGGGTGCGTGCAGCGGTAACAAAGGCTCGAAAGATGCGCTGCTGTAGAGGATCTTTAATAGAGAGTTCTGGATGCCATTGGAGTGCGATCGCCCAAGGATGGTGTTCGTGCTCCAGCGCCTCAATTACGCCATCACTAGCCTGAGCTGTGACACGCCACCCAGGGGGTACTGTTTGAGCTGCTTGATGGTGCCAGGAAAAAATTGTTGCCTCTGTAGCGCCCATAATTTTGGCAAGGCGACTTTTTGGAGAAATTTGAACGCTATGCTCAGCTGAGAGTAATTGATTGCTGCGGTGGGCGATCGCTTCGCCAAATTCATCAGGGAGATGGGGCAGCAATTTGCCGCCGCTTACCACCATCATCACTTCTAAACCGCGACAGATACCCAATATGGGTATATCCTTACCGAGAGCAAGCCGAGCCAATTCTAGCTCAAAGCGATCGCGCTCTGGGTCTACATTGTAAATTGTCGGATGCGGTGAGCCATTATAGCAAGCTGGGTCAATATCGCCCCCACCAGAAAAGACAAGTCCATCCACTTGTTCTAAAATGGCACCGGCGTCCACATCGCCAGGGGGCAGAAGAATGGGTAAACCACCTGCTAAGCGCACAGCTTCTACATATTCACCTCGCAGGCAGTAACTGCCCGTATGAAGCTGACCAGAAGTGGTAATTCCAATAAGGGGTGGATAAAATTTCATGAGAGCATCTCGGTTGATGATGTTAGGCGGGCAATCCTCACCCACCCCACAAGTTTATTATTCCCGCTAACGCCAGGTATATTCGGTTTGATCTTACCTTTTAGGAGCTTCGCGCTGTCTAGCTAAATGCGATCGCCGCCTGACAAATATAGCAATTAGCTTTTAGCAAACTCGCAAGCTTGGCAGTTATAGAAACTCGTGTCGATTGTCAAGAGCTATTATGGCAACTGCTAGAAATTACGGCGCTAATTGCTATTTATACAACGTTTGCCCTTTTCAACCCCTATTTTCTCGCCGCCACCAGGCTCGCACCAGTTTGATTTCATCGTAGCTATAGCTTTCTCCCAAATGTTCGTTAATCGTCTTGAGCGAGTCAGCACCGACAACCTTAATAGCTTGCTTGATCAACTCTTGGCGAACTGGAATAACCAGCTGAGTTAAATCTACTGGTTGTTTCATCTCAATTAGCTCAGTTAGATGGCTAATAATCGTATTCAGGGTAAAGTTGCGTTTTGCAGCAATTTCTTCCACGCTTAAACCTTGCTGATGGAGTTCCAGCGTTTGCATCTGGGTATAAGAAGGGGATTTTGCTTCTATATTATCTACGCTGGGGGAAATAATTTCTGTTGACGTTGATAGCCCTTGCTCTTGGCGATAAGCTCGAATTTCGCTAACAAAGCGATCGCCGTACTGAGCTAGTTTATGAGTGCCGACGCCGGAAAGTTTCCCAAATTCAGCGAGGGTTTGGGGTTGTTGCTGCGCCATCAGTTTCAGAGTGGAATCGGCAAACACCACATAGGGAGGAACTGATTGCTCGTCAGCTAAATGTTTGCGGAGCGATCGCAACCTCTCAAACAGCATCTCTACTTCAGCTGCTCTAGGATTTTCTTCTAGTGTGGGTGTCTGTGCAACCGGAACAACGATAGAGACGGAAAGCTGCCGCCGCATTACTTCCCAACTGCGGGCGTTGAGTTTTAAGATGGGATAACCATCAGTGGTTTGCTCGACTAAACCTTGATGCAAGAGCGATCGCCCTAGCATCTTCCACTCATCCGCAGTTTTATCTTTGCCAATCCCATAAGTAGAAAGCAGATGATGACTATTCTGCTTAATCTTTTGATTTCCAGAACCCCGCAGCACTTCAATGATGTAATTCATCCCAAAGCGTTCTTGGCACCGAGCCACACAAGAGAGGAATTTCATCGCCTCAATTGTCCAATCTTGCACGGGTTTAGGAGAACAGCAGTTATCACAATTGCCGCAATTCCCGACAAAATGCTCTCCAAAGTAACTTAATTGAATCGTGCGACGGCAATCTGTGCCTTCCGCATAGTCAATCACCCGCCGCAGCTGTTGAATAGCCATTCGCTGCTCTTGCTCGTCTGATTTTTGCTCAATTAAATACTCAATTGTCTTTTTATCCCCGTAGCTAAAAAATAGGGTACAACGAGCTGATTCTCCATCCCGCCCAGCACGTCCAGATTCTTGATAATAATTTTCTAAGTTACGGGGTAAGTCGTAATGGATCACAAAGCGCACATCTGGCTTGTTGATGCCCATACCAAAGGCAATTGTCGCCACCATCACCTGCACATCATCCCGAATAAAGCGAGTTTGATTAGATGCCCTTTCTTGGTCGCTGAGTCCCGCATGGTAGGGCAGCGCTCCAATACCGCTATGCTGTAACTTAAATGTGATTTCATCTACTTTACGGCGGCTGAGGCAATAGATAATTCCCGATCCGTTTCCCTGCTTGATTAATTTCAGAACTTGGGTGTAGCTGTTCTTCTGCTTAGGTTGAACTTCATAATAAAGGTTGGGGCGATTGAAGCTGGCAATATGAATACTGGGTTGTCGCAGCCCCAACTGTTGGATAATGTCAGTGCGGACGCGCTCAGTGGCTGTGGCCGTTAGTGCCAGAACCGGCACATTTGGGTAGCGTTTACGCAACTGCCGCATCTGTCGGTATTCTGGGCGAAAGTCATGCCCCCACTCAGAGACGCAGTGGGCTTCATCAATAGCAAAGGCATAAAGTCCAATTTGATGCTGCACTAGATCTAAAAAAGGCAGAAATCGTTCGCTGAGTAGGCGTTCTGGGGCAACGTAGAGCAGCTTGACTTTACCTTTGAGGATAGCTTCTTCGCGCGATCGCACCTGCCAAGGGTTGAGGCTGCTATTAAGAAATGTTGCTCCAATGCCGTTATCCCGCAGCGCTTCCACTTGATCTTGCATTAAGGAAATCAGCGGCGACACCACCACGGTTAACCCTGGTTTCAGCAAAGCTGGCAGCTGAAAACACAGGGACTTCCCCCCGCCTGTGGGCATGATAATCAGCAAATCCCGGTTCTGAAGCGCTTCTTCTACAATCTGGCGCTGTCCTGGGCGGAAAGAGTCGTAGCCAAAGAAGTATTTGAGTGCCTGTTCCAGAGATCGAAACTGGGGCATGGTTGATGGGGAGGTCACGGATTGTTTGAGTAGCTTCGCTCATCATCATATTTGCAAAGACTAGGGAACTACCAACCGCATCGTCGTAGTAGCGACTATAAAGAGGCTTCTCAACTCATGCGCTGCGTTTTATCTCGCCGCTAAACTGAGTACAGTTATAGTGAGAGACTTGTCTCGGAGTTAGTTAAGTTAAGAAAGTTATGCCAAAAGCAATCTGGAACGGGGCTGTTATAGCCGAGAGCGATCGCACAGAGGTTGTCGAAGGCAACCAATACTTCCCAGCGGACTCAATCGACAAGCAGTATTTCAAGGAAAGCAACACTCACACCAGCTGTCCTTGGAAGGGCACTGCCAGCTACTACAACATTGAAGTAGATGGGCAAGTCAATAAGGATGCCGCTTGGTATTACCCAACCGCCAAAGATGCCGCCAAGAATATTGAAGGATATATTGCCTTCTGGAAAGGCGTAAAAGTCGAGGCTTAGTCCTACGAGCGCTTGAGCAAATAATCTCATCCTGGCTCAAGCGGGTAGAGGCTCTTTGGCACAGCCTGATAAAACTGAAAGTAATAGCACTTAGGCACAAAATATCCCCCCAACATAGTTAAAAAACGGGCTTTTCCGGTTCCCCCCTTTTTAAGGGGGGCTAGGGGGGATCTAGTTTCAGACTTCAAATCCCACCCCTTCTCAAGGTGGGGGTGTCAAATTAACTGCTAGAAAACAAAGGACACCCATGCAACTCACAGGGAAAGTCGCACTCATCACTGGTGCAGGTTCAGGCATTGGTAAAGCAACTGCGCTGCTGCTAGCCAAAGAAGGTGCAAAGGTAGCGGCGCTGGGTCGAACTGAAGACGAACTCCAAAAAACCGTTACCCAAATTCAGGATGCCGGTGGTGAAGCGATGGCGGTGAAAGCAGATATCTCCCAGCCAGAGGAGATGCAACAAGCCGTGCAACAGGTGGTGAATCAGTGGGGGCGTCTGGATATTGTTTTTGCCAATGCTGGTATTAACGGCGTCTGGGCACCATTGGAAGATTTGGAGCCTGAGGAGTGGGACAAAACCATCAACATCAATCTCAAAGGCACTTTCCTTACTGTTAAATATGCTGTGCCCTATCTCAAAAAACAGGGTGGCTCAGTGATTATCACCTCCTCCGTCAATGGCACGCGCGTATTCAGCAATACTGGCGCGACAGCATACTCCTGTAGCAAAGCCGCCCAAGTCGCCTTCACCAAAATGGTAGCGTTGGAACTGGCCGAGCATCGCATCCGGGTAAATGTCATCTGTCCAGGAGCAATTGACACAAATATTGATGAAAACACCCAGCATCGGGATTTAGAAGAGGTCAAGGAACCTGTTCACTATCCTGAAGGACAGATTCCTTTGACAGACGGCAAACCGGGATCTTCTGAGCAAGTAGCTCAGTTGGTGCTATTTCTAGCCTCAGACGCCTCCAGCCACATCACCGGCACCGAGATGTGGATTGATGGTGGTCAGTCGCTGTTGGTGGGCTAAAACACCCCCATCAAGTAAATTTGGAACTTAATGCCAGCTATACTGGCGCTGCGGGTGAAAGTTCTGCTATGATAGCAAAGGGAAATATGCGGATGTGGCGGAATTGGCAGACGCGCTAGATTTAGGTTCTAGTTTCGCAAGAAGTGAAGGTTCAAGTCCTTTCATCCGCATTTAACTGGCACTGAATAGTAGTTTCGAGCATAATTGCTATACAAATATGTTGGTATTGAACATATTTGTATAGACGAGTCTTCTGTAAGAACAACGAAGGAGAGTTCAGTAAATTTAGTCTGTATATGTAATTCCTATTCTTTCTACAAACTCACTTTCTTTAAGTTTCAAATACGTCTCTCTTTGTGAAATAAAATCATCTATTTTATTCTCTTTATATAAATCAACCATTTCTATTGTTATAAAATGCTGCTTCAATAATTCCGGCGAAGAAGCTTGAATAAAATTATTGAGTTGTTTTTTTGCCTTATCCTCCTCAAATTCAGATGACAATCTCAGGATGATATTAGCTGGAGTTCTATCTTTTTTTGGAGAAGAAGAAATAAAAACTTCTTTTACTCCTTCTCTATCCTGAATCTCACCATTTTGAATTAGTGACTTTAAATAAAATAACTGCAACGCCTTTGGTCGTACACCTGTAAAAGTTAATTTATCTGGATATTTAGCTGTACTAAAATTAATATCATTATTCACTTTATAAATTCCATCAAAATGCTCTCCCTTTGCAAAGTCACAGAATACTTGATAAGCAATTCTTTGCTGACCTAGAGAATATGATGTAAAATAATTAGAATAAGTTGTTACCCAAAACCAATTTTTTAATTCCGTATATTGTTTGGATGTAGGATCTGGATTTAGCCTAAAATATTCAGAAATAAAAATTAATTGAGTTGGATAAGGCAATAGACGAACATCTATTATAAATAATTCTTTATATAAAAACTCCACCGCTTTTCTAATATGTATGTATGCGTTATTGGTAAATAATTCTAAATCTGGACTCAATAAATCTTCTACCTTTACATCAAAATATATTCTTCCTTTTGCATTAGAAATACAGTTTAAAATGGTATCCCTTTTCAAATTTTGGAAATTGTAAACATCTAGACTATTAAGAAATTCAGTAATCGAATCACTAAGTTTAAATCCTGTTTCAACATTGTAGCTAAGTGCTGAAAGCATAGAGTCTTCAGAAATTGGTGTTCCTGTTGAGTTTATCCTTGAAAAAATTTGAACAGCACTTCTGATATCTCCTCCTTTGATTTCTACATAAGGCAATTTATATTTATGCAAAATATCATGTAAATTTCTTGCCTTATCGATGTATTCATCTTTATCAGCTTCTGAAATATCTTCTTTGTCTAATTCCCGAAAAATGTTAAACAATTCGCGGTTGTCATAAATCTCATAAAGAGGAATAGAAAAAACTTTTTTATCTCTATTGTTTCTTATAAAGCTAAAATTGTTTTCCCTAATGTCAAAGAAAATTGAAAAATTTTTCAATTCAGGACTATTTGTTTCCATCTGAAAGCTTTTTGGGTTCGTTAACACTCCAAATAGCGTAGATATTCGTTGAAATCCATCCAAAACATACCTAAAATCACTACCAACTTTAATTATAGTATATGGACCTATTTTATCTCGAGTTTCATAATCTCTCGTTTTCCAAAATAATAAGCTACCTATTGGATAGCCATTTAAGATACTATCAAATAACTCAAGTATTTGAGAAGTTTTCCAAACAAAATCTCTTTGAAACTTAGGTATTTTATATTCTCCATTAGCTATATCTTTCAATAAATCTTCAAGATATATAGTATCAGGCTTAACATTGATTTTTTCGTTCATATTATTTTTGCAATTTTAAGTAGAATTTGCTCAATTTCCGAAACCCATTCCTCTGTTTCTGATAAGAAAACTTTGTGATGTTCACATTTTTTTTCAAGCTTATGATAAGAAAAATTAGAAAGAAATATATTAGGTAATTGCTCTTTTATTTTCGATTGACCTATTCCTATATTATTTACATCGTATTCTATGAAATCTAATTCATCCTGAGTTTTGGTATTTAAGTTATTTTTCTGAGGTGGAGTTATTGATGTGATATTTATGAACAACACATCTAAAGGTATATAATTTTCGATTTGTCTTTTATATAAAATATGCCATATTATTAAATCTGTAGGTTCGTGTTCACAATCACTAGCTTGAATAATCCCATTAGGTTTTCTTTTAAAGTATTTAATTTCATTTTCATGAGGTGTTAATTCATTGAAGCTTTTTCTATCGCTATCAAAAATAGCCATTAACTTATATTTAAAAATATTTTTATATCGAGGGGTATCTATCCAATCTTGTGTTACTTTTATGATCCCTCCAACCCCTCCACAATTATCAAATTCTATAATTTCATTTTTTATAGCTCGGTTTACTAATTCATATATAGACTTTCTTTTTGGTTTGCCGCTGCTATATTTTTGGCAAATACCCTTAATAAATTTCCCATCATTAATCCTATTTTCTACAATAATTTTTGAGCGCTCTGTAATAATTTTATATGCATTTTCAGGGTGTATTTCTTCCTTATCAATGCCAATAACAATACGTCTAAGGTGTTGTTCATGCAACGTAGTGATATTCACATGACTTGTTTTACTTAAAATTCTTTTAACTTTTTCTGTTGATTAGCGGAGAGACACTTTTGAGCAATTACATTTGAATCAAAAATATACTTACCTTCCTCGTTATAAAAAATTGCCTCAATACTTTTAAGATCTATAAAGTGAAGGTTAGTCTCCATCAAGGCTATAAGTATTTTAGCTAAGGCATCTTGTATTCCAGCATCTTGGTTTTGAAAAATGATAGGGTTAAAAGAAATTATCATTTATCTTTGCTCTTTTCTATTAAGTGCTTTTTGCATTTCTAATACTTCTTTCAAGCTCTCATCAAAAACGCCATTTCGCCAATCGCTTAGAACCCCATCTTCATCAACTGTAATTTCCATTAATTCTTGCCCTTTGAATTCAGCATCTTCTAACCAGTAAATTACTACATCATCTTTTGTAAAACCAAAATCATTTTCAACAGTTAGCTTACGAAGACGTAAAATCATATTTTCAGAATGAGTTTCGATGATAAAAGTCTGATTATTTTCCTTCGCAGATTTTGCAAATAACTCTGCCAAATCGCCATGTGCCGCAGGATGCAAA
The DNA here is from genome assembly GCA_019359765.1 of Aphanothece sp. CMT-3BRIN-NPC111. Taxonomy (GTDB): domain Bacteria; phylum Cyanobacteriota; class Cyanobacteriia; order Cyanobacteriales; family JAHHGU01; genus JAHHGU01. The sequence continues at coordinate 4,916 of JAHHGU010000015.1, read as the reverse complement.
TGTAGTTCTGGCTGTTCTAAAACAATCATAGAATCGGGTCTATCTGTCACATTGGCTCTAACTACTAAAGGCAAAGATTGATTCATTCCTTGTCCAACATCTACAATATTCACATCAATATTGTTTTTATAAAATAAAATTTGAATAAGAGGTTTTTTGCTTCTATCATCTACTTTTAATTCCCAGCCATCAAAATGTTCTTTATACCACTTTCCTACATTTTTATATAGCTCATCGTCTTTCTTTAATTTACTTATTCCAAGCATTGCGTAAGCATTTTCACCTGTGACCCCTGTATCTTGGAATTGTGTCTGTCCCGTCAAATAAAAATATCTTTCAGGCAAAATTCTAAAAGGTCCAATATAATCAACATCAATTCCCTCTATATTAAATTCTACAGATAAATCCTTAGTGGTGTTTTTTTCGATAAAATAAGTAGGAATAAATCCTTTAAATTCACACTTATATATTTTTCCAGTAATAGCATCATAGTATTCATTATCATTAAGTTCAAGTTCAAATTCTTGTGTGTTATCTTTATATTTCCATTGAAGTATATCTAAGCCATAGCCTTCTGCTCTTTTTAATAGACCAATTTCTATTTGTACATCATTTTCAAAGACAATTTTGAAATTTAAAGGAATTCCACCGGGGTTATTTTCAAAGAACAAATTATCAAACTCATCGCCCAATTCTACTCCATTGTTCTTTAATAACAGCGGTTCATCAATATCACCACTAAGCGAACTTTCCAACAACGTAAATAGTTTTGCAATAGAGCTTTTTCCCGAGCTATTTTTTCCAATTAAAATAGTAATCGGCTTCAATTGCATTGTTTGTTTTTCCAAAAATGCTTTGTAGTTTTCAAATGAAATTGATTTTATCTTCATGATTTTTAATTATTTAACCCATAACTCAAGTATTAACTAAACTTTTTCTATTATTCTACCCAATACAGGGCTAACAAACAGTTTACTTAGTGTTGATACAACTTCAGTAGTATCCCAAATAAGGAAAAGCTCTTGTGCTAACTGTCCTATGGGTATCTTAGAACACACCCAAAATAATCCCCCAATGTGTCTACCCAAAGCCAAGTGAGCTTCCAGATGCTCTGGCATACTTTTGCGGTTGTCCATTACTAGTATCCGTTGGAATAGATCCAGATGGTGCAACACATCTGGATCTGATGTTCCCAATGGCAGTGCGTCCGGATCGCCCACACGTCGGACATCTATCGCCGGGTTGAGGCGCAAAAGAGCAACCTTGAGCCGAGGTAATAAATTCTCATCAAGTAAGAAACACACTTTCACAAATGGCTGATCTATTTATCCCTCCGATCTTTCACCGTTCTTAAGCGTTGCACCAACCCAAACGAGACAGATAAGCATCTAACTGGACACGATTATGCAGATAGTAGGTAATGGTAGCGTGAATCTGCTCCAAACTCAGGGTGGGCAGATTGGCGACAATCTCTTCTGGCGTATATCCTTCCAGATAATAATCCAGCACATTGTCAATGCCAATCCGGTGCCCTTTCAACCGGATGCCATAGGGTGTCAAAAAGTCAAAATAATCTTCTAGTTACATCGGTTTACCTTCTGAAAGTCCTCAGTTTTCGTAAAAACTGATTGCTAACCTCTGACCGCTGACTACTCTTAATCAACTCTTGCAGACGCAGCCGCAGCCGCTTAATATTGGGAACCTGACGCCCATAACGCCAACTGACATAAGCCTGGGAAATTTCCTCAATTGCCTCAGCAGATGCAGGTTTTTGGTGCTGTCGTGACACTTGGGCATATTCCAGAGGTGTCTGCGCTGGGTGCTTACGGAACCCTTGCGTGCCTAGAGTGCTGAGCATTTCCTGGTAGATACTTTCCATCGGCGGTAACTTTGCCAACCAACGGCGGTAGCGCCAACTTCTCAACTGGTTCCAACCCAGCCAGCCCAGAAAGCCTAGTGCGATCGCCACAATCAGACCCGTAAACCAGCCTACCCAGCCTTTGGAAAAGAGAGTAAAAAACCAAACGAGCGCCCCGATTAGCGCCCCTACAAGCACTTCAAACGCCTGATTCAGCCAACTGCTAACCGGCGAGGGCAACCAACCAGCAACCCAATTCCAGAACTGCCGTAGAACGCCAAAGGTTTGGTCTTCCTCAATCGATTGTGGAATCAAGTCGTGACCGGGAATGGGGTCAAACGTAAACCAGCCGTATTTGGGAAAATATACCTCCGTCATCGCATAAGCATCAACGTTGCGGACAATATATAAACCTGTAAACGGATTAAACTGTCCGGAACCAAAGCCCACTACCAGCCGTGCTGGGATGCCAATTGAACGCAGCATCACGGTCAGAGTAGTAGAGAAGTGGTCTGGATATCCCCCTTGGTATTTAAAGAGAAATGCCTCCACTAAGTCTTCTTTTTCCGAGAAAAAGGGCAGACCCAAAGGGTTTTCTGGTATCGAGTAGTGTTGCTTCAGGTACTGGGTCAGGTATAGAGCCTGTTCATAGGGAGAGGTCAGAGGTTTGGGGGATTTGCCGAGAATTTCCTGGGTACGTTGCCGCACTTTGGCAGCAATTTCTGGGGAAATTTGTAAATAATGTTTGCGAATACTATCGGAATAATTAGTAGAGGCTTTTCCTAAGAGAGTGCGATCGCGATATGGCACTTCCGAAACTACTGTGTAAGTGAGTCCCTCTATCAAACCCGCAGGCGATCGCAAACTGTTTTCCGTGTCCACACCCACTTGCTCAGTGGGAAAGTATAGTTCCCTGGGATAGGCTAGGGCGGGAATTAAGTTCGGCAACTCGGACACCGCCGTGTAACTCTGAATCACCTCCTTGGTTCTACTGGCGGTTCGAGGTATATTCAGAAAAAACCGATACGACCACCGGGAGCGATTTATCTTCTCCACCTGCTGATTGCGAGAAATTTCCCAGCCCTGACCCGTGTAGCGGTCAAATGCCTGCATCCGCCAAAATCCTGGAGCCTGAGAGCGGATTCTCAGCACCACCTTGGGCTTTAACTCTCCCCGGAGATTCTGGTTAATCTTGGTACCAAAGCCGTAGTAGAAGGTTTCATCTAACTTACCCGGCCCCTTAGTTTTGTCTTGCTCAGTGCTGGTGCCGGTGCCAGTGCCAGTGCCTCTGCCTGCTCTGGCATAACCAGGATTAACAATATCGCGTTCCTCAAACTTGCCTTTAAACTGTGCTGGGGCACTGACAGGAAATGTTCGCAGCTGGTAGCCCGGAAATCTTGGCATCACGGCAAAAATAGTTAGCCCCAGCGCCACAATTACCAGCAGAAATATGCCCAGACGCCGCCAAGATAGACCCGCGGCTAACCCCGGCTTCCGGCGTCGGGGTGCCCCGACAACCTCGGCAGAGAGACCTAACCTGGATCGGTAGTCCAGCACTAAAACTGGCAGGGCGATCGCTAAAAATAGCAGCAGTAAGGGTGCAAAAGCTAAAGTCTGGCTGAGGGTAGCGGCAACACCTAATAAAATTAGCCCAATCACCATCGAATACCCCAAGTCCTTGCGGCGGGGCAAGTCAAAGCTGTGCAAGACTTGCAGTTGAATTAACAACTCTGCCAGCACTAGCCGTGAATCGTTCAAATTCCCAAACAAGTTGTTGAAGAAAGCTCCCATTGCCGCTAGCATGCCAATGGCGAGAAAGAACTTCACTGGCACATTGCGATCGCGCCGCCGATACCAACTCCAAGTTGCACCGATCATGCTCAGCGGCACTGCCCAAAAGCTCATCTGTGTCTCGGCTGCAACATCCGTAGCAATAATACCCACTAGCACCAGCGCCTGCACTAGCACCCGCAGCAGAATTGAGTCCTCTGCCGGGGGAAGCGGTATCTCCTTTAGGCGCTGCAAAAACTGATTAGAGAGGGAACGCCGCCGTTCCCCTATTCCCGAAGAGTTAGACATATTTTTTAGCTGTTAGCTCTTAGCAATTAGATCCTAGCTAGTTGCTTGTTGAAATTTATAGGAATTAGCAGTTAGCTTTTAGCAATTAGCAATTAGCCACCAGGAACCCATACAGTTAAGTTTAAATCTGTTTGGGTAGGTTGGAATTGCCGTCCGTTTACGGCGGCGAGGATGTCAAAATAGTTCTCTCCCCCATCAGGGGTTTAGGTATATCTTCCTTATCCTGACTTTCTACCTATAAGTCCTGATATAGAAGAATTAATTTTCTTATAATGGCACAATCACAATGGCTATCAAGATGAATTTAGATCAACAAATTCAAGTTCTCATCGACAATGCACCCGCAGATGGTCAGACGCCCAAAATAGTGGCGGCGATCGCACCTGTTCTCAAGCTGCTTGCCACTCGGCTGCAACATTCCGAATACTACGTTTTGCAAACTTTAGATCGAAGTTGGCTTTTGACTACACTCAGCAATCGCGCCCAACCCCAACTAGAAAAAAAAGTGGTTTACGCCTTTGCCACTATCAAAGACGCCACAAATTTCCAATCGATGCCAGACGCTAAACTTATTGCCACCCCAGTGCCTGTTACTCACATTTTGTTCCAGATGTTGGCAATGGAAACCGTTGATAGCATAGTTTTTTTTGATCAGCCCGCTCAGATGGCATCTGGCACAGAGATCCGGCGAGAAGACCTGCAAAGTTTAATTCAAACCCAGTTGCAGCAAAATTTATCAGTCCCCAAATCTTCCCCCAGCAATCTTCCCCCAGATATCGCTTGAGTTACGACCTCCATTGTTCAAATTTATAGTATGTACTTGATTAATTTAACTATTTGTGTTAATAACATTTCAATTTTATAGCAACCGCCAAGGCGGTTAGGGCATAAACTGGAAGGAGTCACTTGTTCTAGAAGCTATCGCTTAACCAATGGCAAAACCCTACAGTTACGACCTGCGTCAGAAAGTCATCCAAGC
>JAHHGU010000013.1 GCA_019359765.1 Aphanothece sp. CMT-3BRIN-NPC111 | reverse complement strand
GTTCAGTTTATGGGTTGATTTTTGTTTTGAAAGGATGATGAATATGAAAAGTAACACTAATTGAACCGACTAATAGCTAAGCGTGAAATCAAGAATAGTTTATATAGATTTTTAAAATGCAGATAGTCACATATATGCTAATTACATTTAACAAAACTTTTGGGATAGTGTATAAGCGGAGAGCAATGAGGAATAGGAGTCATCATTTTCTAAGATTTTTAGTATTAGCTATGCTTCCTATGTTCCTCATTTTTGCTTGTAGTACAAATAAGGTAAAAAATGTAGGAAACACTAGCGCTACGGGCTCTTTGTGTCAGATAGTAAAGCACGATATCGGTGAAACTAAGATTTGTGGTCAACCTCAGAAAGTAGTTGTCATTGGTCCGCATATGCTGGACATTTTACTATCGCTGGGTATGCAACCAGTTGGCTACGCTGAATCCGAGCCGTTTAAAGGTTCTCAATTCGATAATCCAACAAAGCAGATACCGTACTTTGGCAGTCGTGTAACTAGCAAGCCAGCTAACATCGGTAGGCGGGGGGAACCCTCACTGGAAGTGCTACTAAAAGTTAAGCCGGATTTGATTTTAGGGGAGAATTTTGGTCAGGAATACTACGCCAAGCTTTCGCAGGTTGCCCCTACACTGCTTTTTAAGGGTTCTCTAAAAGACGAATGGCAGCGGAGTATGGGCGTGATCGCTAAGGCACTTGGACGTGAGGAACAGGCGCAGCAGGTGATTGCAGAACATAACCAGAAAATTGCTACTGCTCGTGCCAAGCTAGCCTCTGTTGTTGCTGCTCATCCACGAGTATTATTACTTGGCTCTAATGATTTGAAAGAATATATCCAAGTCCGTAGTGACGCTGAATATAGTGCTGGTCTCCTTAAAGATTTGGGTTTTAAGCTTGTATTGCCCCCAGGTGTAGAAACTACTACTGACGGAAAGCAACTCTCACTGGAAGTTTTACCCCAACTCAATGCTGACACGATCATTGTTGAAACATGGAATAATGGCTTTCCTCCCTATGATTTGGAAAAAGTTAAAAGTGAATGGAGCCAGACTCCCATTACACAAACAATGCAAGCCAGTCGAGAAAAGCGCGTTTATTTCGTTGATTACCATCTTTGGAGCAATATTCGCGGACCTATCTCCGCTGAACTTATTCTTGATGAAGTTCCAAAGCTTCTAAAACAGAACTAATGAAAAAGGTCTCCATCCCCCGGCTTCAGTTTCATGGGCAAAATCCAAAATCCAAAATCCAAAATCCAAAATCGAATAACTCAGCTTTTAGGCAGGGAGGATATGCTTGTTTCAATCACGCTATAGATTAATAGCAGGCTTGATATTAGGACTGTTCACGCTTCTGATTTGCCTAATTGCTAGCATGGCATATGGTGCAGCTGAGCTACCTTTCAAAACTATCTACGCCGCGTTGACAGCTTTTGACGGTTCTAGCGCTCACCTGATCGTCCGTACTATACGCCTACCTCGAACACTCATTGCCATCGTAGTGGGAGCTTCCCTAGCAGTCGCTGGATCAATTATGCAGGGATTAACTTATAATCCTCTGGCTGCTCCCGACATCTTGGGAATTAATGCCGGTGCAGCTTTAGCAGTCGTTGTTGCTATCTTTCTTTTCAACGACACTTCAGCGTCAATTTATGCTTGGTTTGGCTTTTTAGGTGCAGGGGTGGCAGCTTTAGCAGTTTACCTGCTGGGATCTCTCGGTCGCAACGGTATGACTCCATTGAAACTCACCGTAGCAGGCGCAGCTTTGACAGCACTTTTATCTTCACTGACTACGGGAATTTTAGTTCTTAATCAACGAACGCTGGAGGAGGTTCGCCACTGGTTAGCTGGATCTGTTGCTGGTCGGGATCTCAACCTGTTTATAGAAGTTCTTCCTTATATAGTAGTTGGTTTAGTCGTGGCGATCGCGCTGGGCAAACAGCTAACTACACTTGCTTTGGGTGAAGATGTCGCCATTGGTTTGGGACAGCAAACCGCTTGGGTTAAAGTAGTTGCTGCCATTAGCGTGGTTCTGCTGTCAGGTAGTTCAGTAGCAGTGGCTGGACCAATTGGGTTTATTGGTCTAGTCGTTCCCCATATAGTACGCTTCCTAGTTGGAATCGATTATCGTTGGATTCTTCCCTACTCAGCAATTATGGGAGCAATTTTATTGCTGTTAGCTGATATCAGCGCCCGTTTAATCATCCAACCTCAAGAACTGCCCGTAGGCGTTATGACAGCCTTGGTTGGTGCGCCTTTCTTTATCTATTTAGCGCGGTGGAAGGTGAAACGTTGATGAAAGGTTGGCTTGTAATCCGTCCCCGACAATTTCCTGTATCTTTTCGGATCGACCGCCGCGTTCCACCCATTCTATTAGCTTTGGGACTGATCGCACTTACTGCCATCACCCTAGATATCGCACAAGGTGAGTATGCAATCCCGCCGTTGGACGTTCTGAAAACATTAGTGGGAATAGAAACAAATAACCAAGACTATTCCTTAGTTGTGAATACGCTACGTCTGCCTAGGGTTTTAGCAGCCTTTTTAGTGGGGATAGGGCTTGCTACCTCCGGTAGTATCTTGCAAGGGCTAACTCGTAATCCCTTAGCAGATCCAGGCATTATTGGTATCACCTCAGGTGCAAGCCTAGCCGCTGTGATTTTAATTGTTTTGTTCCCCTCTATAACCTTGTACACAGTACCCTTTGCTGCTTTTGGCGGTGCTGTAGTGGTTGCTGCTGTGATTTATTTCTTGGCGTTTGATAAAGGCAGTTCCCCAATTCGTTTAATTTTAGTTGGTATCGGCATTGCCGCTATTACTAGCGCTTTAACATCTTTAATCATTACTTTCGGGGAAATCAATACCGTTGGTCAAGCTTTGATTTGGATGACAGGAAGTGTTTATGGACGCAACTGGGGCCATGTTTGGTCTTTATTACCTTGGCTAGTAATTTTTGTGCCGTTGACGTTATTATTGTCCCGCGATTTGAATGCCCTCAACTTGGGAGACGATGTTGCCCAAGGTCTAGGCAATCGAGTTGAATGGCAACGCGGCTTGCTATTACTAATTAGCGTTGCTCTAGCAGGAGCTTCAGTCGCCACCGCCGGGACAGTTACCTTTGTGGGATTAATTGCACCGCATCTAGCTCGACAGTTAGTTGGTCCCTCCCATGAAGGACTTTTACCAACTGCTGCTATTGTAGGCGGGGTGATTGTTGTATTGGCAGATCTGATCGGACGGATGCTTTTTGCTCCGATTGAATTGCCTTGCGGCATCATTACTGCGATCGTTGGCGCTCCTTACTTTCTTTACCTGTTATACCGGAACCGCAACCAATCATGAGTACCCTGACCACTCGCAAGCTCACCCTAGCCTACGACGGAGCCGATATCATTTCAGATCTGAATCTCGCTATTCCTGCGGGGAAGATCTCGATCTTAGTCGGTGCCAATGGCTGCGGCAAGTCTACCCTACTCAGGGGTCTAGCTCGGTTATTGAAGCCTCGCGTTGGTACGGTTTACCTGGATGGGAAATCTATCTATAAGCTGTCTACTAAAGAGGTGGCAAAGCAACTTGGTATCCTTCCTCAAGGGCCAACAGCACCTGAAGGGTTAACAGTGCAGGAACTTGTGGCTCAAGGTCGTTACCCTCATCAAGGGTGGTTGCAGCAGTGGTCAAAAGAAGATGAGCGCATCACTCAACAGGCATTGATTGTCACTAACATGGTAAATCTGGCACATCGCCCTTTAGAGACTCTTTCTGGGGGGCAGCGGCAACGAGCTTGGATTGCTATGTCACTGGCTCAAGATACGGAAATTTTACTATTAGATGAGCCGACAACTTTTTTGGATCTAGCTCATCAAGTGGAAGTATTGGATCTACTTTATGATTTGAACCAAAGTCAGGGGCGAACTATTGTCATGGTGTTGCACGATTTGAACCAAGCGTGCCGATATGCAGATTACTTAATTGCGATCGCCTCTGGTCAAATTTTTGCCCAAGGCTCACCTGCGGATATCGTCACCGAGGAAATGATCCGTCAGGTGTTTAAGCTGGAATGTTGCATTGTTAAAGACCCCGTAGCTGGGACACCTATGTGTATTCCTTTAGGTCGTAAAAAGCACCCATTAAAGGATTTAGTTTAGACCCGATCCGAAAATCGTTTCCAGGGTAACTAAATATCCGTGTGTATCTGTATTTATCTGTGGTTAAAAATCTCTAAAAATCCTTTTCGGATAGATTCTTAATAGACCTCCTGCAGGAATCAAAAATTATCCTCACCTTAATCGTAAGCTTCTCCGATTATCTGCGTCCATCTGCATTCATCTGCGGTAAAAAAATAAAAATTCCTATTCATGCAGGAAATCTAATGTATGAGCACTCGATTAGGTAAAAAGCAGGCGATCGCAGTGGATGGTTCTACAAACAGTCCACTCTTATCAATAGAAGGGTTGGGCAGACAAATACAAAACCGCTGGATCTGGCAAGGGATAAGTTTTGAGGTATGGCCAGGCGATCGCTTAGCTGCGATCGGTGCTTCCGGGACAGGTAAAAGCTTGCTGCTGCGTGCCCTAGCTGGTCTTGACCCCGTGCAGCAAGGGCGAATTGTTTTTGGGGGGCGATCGCTAGAGTCTTGGTATATGCCCCTTTATCGGTCGCAGATCGTCTACCTACACCAGCGACCAGCTTTATTAGAAGGAAGTGTAGAAGAAAATCTTCAATACATCTATAAATTGGCACGTCACCGGGATCGGGTTTATAACCGAGAACAAATTTTGGGCTATTTAGATCTTCTAGGTCGAACAGCCGATTTCTTAGAGCGTCCCAGTGCTGCCTTATCAGGAGGAGAAGCCCAAATAGTAGCTTTTCTGCGAGCCTTGCAACTCTCACCCTGTATTCTGCTATTAGATGAGCCGACTGCCTCGCTAGATCCTGAAACTGCCCAGTGTTTGGAATCTCTAGTTGAAGCTTGGCAAGCCGAAGACTCAACCAGAGCTTACCTTTGGACTAGCCATAACCCAACCCAGATCCAACGCATGACTAACCGCCAAATTGCCTTGAAGGGGAAAGATTGATGGAAAGTAGCTATATTGCGATCGGCTATGGGCAACTGGTTATGGCAGCTGCGTTGATTTTGATCAACATGGTGCTTTCTTTCAGCCTCCGCTTGGGTTTAGAACAGCGCCTCTGGATAGCCTCGCTACGAATGCTAGTCCAGTTGTTACTCGTAGGATACATCTTGGAATGGGTGTTCACGCTCCGCAATCCGGCATGGGTTTTGCTAGTTGCTCTAGCGATGACAATTATGGCTGGTATATCGGCAGTTAACCGAACCCGCAGACGGTTTATTGGTATTTACTGGAGTAGTTTTGTTTCTGTTTTGGCTTCTTCATTTTTCGTTACAGGTTTAGCCCTCAACGGAATTATAAAAGTAGAGCCTTGGTACAATCCTCAGTACCTCATTCCCCTCTTGGGAATGGTTTTAGGGAATGCTCTTACAGGTATTTCTTTAGCACTGGATCGATTCATGGAGGATTTGATCCGCAGCCAAGGGCAAGTGGAAGCCTTGCTAGCTTTAGGTGCCACCCGCTGGGAGGCTGCTCATGGAACCATCAAAGAGGCGTTGAGGACTGGGATGATTCCGACTATTAACTCGATGATGGTGATGGGTTTAGTCAGCTTGCCAGGGATGATGACGGGTCAAATATTGGCTGGAGCCAGCCCTACCGACGCAGTTCGTTATCAAATTGTGATTATATTTATGATTGCCGCAGGCACAGCTTTGGGCACTATGGGGGTGGTCTTGCTAGCTTTTCAAGTCTTATTTAGCACAGAGCATCAACTACGTCTAGAGCGATCGCACAAGGTTAATTAGCATATGATACTTGGCAATATTTTTAGCTGCAACCAGATCAACCTTTCAGTGCCTTTCGACCGTCCGCTGCAACGGGATTGTTAGGCTGCGGTTGTGCAAAGACAAGTCAAGTATCCCTCTTCTGTCACTTTCCGAGTATTATCAATGCAGGAATTAAAAAATAAAACTCTAGAACGTAGACACAGCAATGGATGTAGTATTAAAAATACTGAAGCATTTGGCGAGAGATGCCCACCCAACCGTTGCTATCATAGATGAATATCCCTCTTTCGTCACCCTGGAGAGATAAAAATCGAGGTTAAACGATGAAACTCAGATTTAGTGAGAAGATTAGCGATCGCAAACTAACATAAATATTCAACCGAAGCTGTATAGGTAAAACCAAATATTGGCTTGGCAATATTACAAATTATTTCCTGTTAAAATAAAAAATAGGATAATAGAAAACTGATGATTTTTTATTGGTATAAAATTCAGCAAGATCACCCTAATACACACATTGCTATGGAAGGGATAGCTGCAAAAATATATAAACAAGCTTCAACTAGTATCCAGTTAGATCGAAGTAACGAAATAGAAGTAACCGAAGCCATTGAACTTGGATTCTTATCGCAAGAGGAAGGAAAATTATTTTTCTCTGATTCAGAAATCCTCAAAGAGTATTTAGTTCATCATGCTGTAAGCCTCATGGAGGAAGCTTGGTCTAATGTAGAGGAAGTAGTAGAAATTTACAAGAAGATTGAAAGTTTAAGCTGGAAAATTAGTAGTGAAAATAATCTAGAAGTAGATAATCTAGAAAATAAAGTCTTGCTTATGCTTGCTCGTGAATATGGAAAAGACTTATCTAAATGTGTAGTTGAAGCATCCGTTCTACTACGAAACTCGGAAAAGTTAAGTGATTCTTTGCTAAAACTATATGAGTCTTTCTGGGAAGTCATTCCTCAGCTTGAGATTGAAGCTGAATCTATTATCTCCATACTTGATGCTATGGATACAGATATTGACATAGGAAATCCAGCAATATACAGAGCTATTGAAGATATTTCTGCAAGAAGAAAGGATGTTGCCGATACTCTCTACAGCTTATTAATATCCCGTGCAAGTATGCCTGCTGCTGGTTTGATAGTTAATATCCTACGAGCAATAGCAAAAACAGATATTCTAGAAGCACATCAACGAGCTTTGGCTCTTTCTGACCGAGCAGAACCTATTCTTCGTAGAGTTGGGATTCGCTCTTTGGGTGACTTTAACTATGAAAATGACGAGTCAAAAATACTCTTATGGTCAACATTAGATAGATTTCAGGTATTACGATCAAATCCCAACCCTGAAACTGATATGATGCTGGTTATTGGGTATGAAGACTTGGTAAAACATACAGATGAAGTACAGAATATCTTTGCTGAACTTGTGGTAGATTCCAACCCCATTATTTGGAAAACAGCATTAGTTTCTCTTTCCCGATTAGCTAGAAATTCATATAATCAGGAATGGTATCAACAAGCCCTAATAAAACTCACTGAAGCACAGAGCTTTTCTGTGGAAGAACTCAGGAGACTTGATTACTGCATTAACCAATATATAGAAAATCAACCAGATTTGGCATTACAGCTAGTTGAAGCAGTAGCAGGACGCTGGTATTTTGAGCATTGTGAGGAAAATGAACGATTAATTGAAGGATTAAATAACACATTTACTAAACTGATAAATTTACAGGCTAAAATATTGTTATTCTCATTTACTAAATGGATTGCTTCAAAAAAACAGTACTTACATTTTCTTGCCTTTGAAATTAATAGTTATTTCAATTCTATTCCTGTAAAAGTGGGCAATACACTTCAGAGAGATAAAAATCCGAGCGTTATCTTAAGTAAAGAGGTACTAGATACGCTCGACGAAGAAACCACAGCTTACGTGTTATATCGAATCACAGGCTATGTTATAGATGCGCCTTCTCTATGCGCTCTCCTTTTATCAGCTTTACAAAGAGAGCCTTTCTCTCAACAAATTATCTATTTGATAACTAATCTACTAATTAAGTACGTACTTTTTAACTATCCTGGAGAAGCTGGAGAGTATCTTAAGGATAGAGCTAAAACAGAGGGCATAACTGAAATTGAGGCGAAAGTTATTCAAGAAGCCTTATCTCAGTCTCAAAGTTACTTAGAGAATCGTACTAAACTACCACGCCTTAAAGAGTTTCAACCATCTACACAAAGGACATACCTCTACAGATTGGCAAAGTGGAAACAGCAAAAAGAAATGATGGAGCAGGTGGAGGAACAGTCAGTCTTCAGGAAAATCATGCCCTCGGTACTATTTCTGTATGGTAAAGCTACAGCTACAGAACGAGAAGGTAAGCTTACAGATCCTATGCCTTTTATTTCGATCTCAACTGAAACTGAAATACCACAAGGCGAATTGATCGACCCTATTGGGCAAGCTTATCTGCGTATGCAGTGGCGGTCTGCTGGTCTATCGCTAACTGACGAACAACAAGATCAAAATCTGCACATGAAGGAATCGGATGAAACTGGTCATTAGAGAGTATTTGAGTATGTTAAAGGAATCGGGAGAACTAGATGTTCTTCTCCCTGATCTCCTACTTGCCATGGGAATTCAGCCCTTAAGTAAAGCTCAGGTTGGTGTACGACAACATGGAGTAGATATTGCTGCTAGAGGATTAGATCCAGATGATGGCATTGACAAGTTATTTTTGCTGACTGTTAAGCAAGGTGACTTATCTCGTAGAAATTGGGATGACGAAAGCGCACAAGCTCTACGCCCTTCTCTTAATGAGATTTTGGATGTTTATTTGACTCAATGTATTGATGAAGAATATAAAAATTTATCAAAAAAAATTATTGTCTGTTGCAATGGCGATATCAAACAGAATGTTGAGAGAAACTGGCAGGGTTACAAAGAAAACAATACAAAACCTCAAGAAGTAGAATTTGATTTCTGGGGTGCAGATAAGTTAGCACTTTTGATTGAGGAATACTTTCTTGATGAGTACCTTTTTCCAGAACAATCTCGCAAGTACCTTCGCAAAACAATTGCATTAGCAGATCAGAACGAACAAGATCCTGAATATTTTTACGCTTTGATAGAAGAGACTCTTTTTGTAAAGGATATCCAAATTCAGAATGAAGCTAAGTTGAACAAAGCTCGTAGTAAAATCTTGTCCACTCTCAACTTAAGTCTTAACATAGTTTTCCATTGGTGTTCAGAAGCGGATAACTTAAAACCGGCTTTACTTTGCGCCGAAAGAACTGTTCTCCGCACTTGGGAATGGTTAGGTAAAAATAATCTCTTCAGAAACAATAATATTGTAAATAAATTCCATCAGCTTTTCGATACATATTTGAGTGTTCTGAGGGCATTTACCAATAAACTTCAACCGTACTGCTTTGTCAAAGATGGCTTATTTGGATACGTTGAAGCAGAAGAAATAGAATATCCTCTCCGCACTTTTGAAGTTATAGGCATTTTAGGAAGTTTGGGGATTGCACTTTGGAATTTAGCATCAGATTCTCAGGATGAAAACATACAAAAAAGCTACGAACAAGAGATTAAAGCCATTGCTCAAATGATAAAGGCATTAATCACTAATAATCCTTCTGCTTTCACCCCTCGATATGATAGCCATGCTAATGATATTGTTTCCGGTTTGATTGTATTGATAGTGGCAGAATCTTTAGATTTTGCTAAGTGTTGGATTGTAAAAATTAGCAGCAGCATTATTCGCGCTTACAAACTCGGTCGTTGCTTTCCTATCCATACAAATTCATACAATGATCTAGTTGCCATTACGGTTGGAGAAGCTCCGCCAAAAGATAAATTAACTAGAGCTTCAACAATCCTACCTATGCTTGCTGACTGGTACGCTATCCTTAACTTGCCAAATGAGTATCAGGAATTTCAGAAGAATGTTAATAAGACATTCGCACACACTAACTTTATGCTGTGGTTTCCTGATGAAAGCACCGAAGATTTTCTCTACAGTACTAATGCCGGGTATAAAAGTGGAGTCAGTAGTTCTCTGCCTTTGCATCAGTCAATTAACGATGTGAGGCAGCGAATTTTTAGCCTGCGTGAGGACAGGAAGACGGTTTATAAAGAAATTTCTTGTATAAATCACGGTTATTTTTCGCTGACAGCTATTGCAAGCCGTCACTTTGGGACACCATTCATTCCATTGTTATGGTATCAGTTTCTGCAAGAAGATAATAGTGATTCACCAATCTGATAAAAAGCAATCTATGGTTATTAAAAATATAAAAACTAAGTTTTTGAGATTTCTTTAGGTACTTCTCCAGTCTCTATTATTCTTCACCATTGCTCCCATCTACTTTGATATTCGTCATCTAATTGGAGTAAATTTTACAATAGCCATCCCTGCTTAATAGTTGATTTAAGGACTCTTGGTGTTCTCTATAACCCACATTCTCCACTTCAAAATGAAGTATTACAGGATTACGTATTTTAGGTAGCTTAGCGATCGCAATTTTTAGGGATAGCACTTTAAGTAAAGCTTAGGACAACAAATTATTTAGAGTAAAAGGCTTAAGCTCGTTGCTCATGCCCTAACATAAGGTAATCGGTGAAACCTGTATATATGACAAATTCAATAGGAAGGTTTGAGCGATTTGAAAGACGAAATGCCACAGTAACAGTCGCATGTCCGTTAGTCACGATACCAGAAATCATCTACGAACACGCTCCATGACACCACCAAATGAAGCCGCAACGTTGTATCCAATACGTATACCAAAGAGTCGAGCATTCGGATGTTTCTCGCTTAAATGCCGCGCTGCTTGCAAACCAGTTTTGTCAACTTCGTATTCACCTGTTTCAACATCGATAATGACCATCTTACCGATGTTATCTTCAGACTCCACTTGTTGACGAATGCTGCTTTCGTAAAGTTGTCTCGCACGCCGTGCAACCTCTTCATGGCTTAAAAGGATTGTTTGCATACGATGACTCCCTTTTACTTCTCCGTCTTCTGTAGATCTTAATGCAAAGGTAGAGTAGACGGTGCTCACCTTACCGATGAGCAAGCTAACGACTGAGGTCAGCGATTGCAAGTAGCCTTTGCAACACCAGGGACGCTTGAACCAGCAATACGCTATTGAGGCTATCATTCAAAAGACTTGACGTGAAGCCAGATGAGCTTCAATTTCTTTGCGCGATCGCCATACAGATCGCAACTCTTTACGAGCGAACATATCTAACTGATCCGTCTTATGGGGCGAGTTTGGCTGAGTAGAGTTTCCGTAGCTAGTTAGAACCTTAGCCTTAACTGGGTTGGAGAACTCAATCGCAGCTATGTAGGAATCCCCGCCAATAGTTTGAAAGCGCCCATCCTCAGTGGGAACAAACCACAGATTGCTGAAAACGCCAAGGGGATCGTTAGCACCGTTAGCAGGCAGATCCACACCAGCATACTGAAGCCGGAAAACTTTACCCCAGGGTACATCTAAAGCACCATAGGCGGCTTTTACTTTGCTAGCAGCAGCTTCGAGAGCCTTTACTGCACTAGCTGGATCGGCAAGACCATCGGGTGTATTTAGTGGTGAGTCCTTGCTCCAAGGGGTAGCAAATAGAGTATCAGGATTTAACTCTTGAATCCAAGCGGCAAACAGCACCGCACCACGGCTATCTGCATCAGCGTTACGATCCCACTTATCCAAAACATCGGCAGCCTGACGTGCTAATCCTGTGCCCTGTTTTCGTGCCGCAGGAATCAGATCGTCGAGGAGGCGATCTGCAAGTTCCATGCGCGTTGAGTGCTTATATTTAACTAATTCATCGAAAGAAATATTTTTGTCTTCAAAAAGCATACGAGCCGATCGCTGCGCTCGGAAATACATCGATCCACGCGGAGCCATATAAGGTGGGTAATCATCGGGATTAAGGGCTATAGGAAATGTTGTTGTCCAAGGTGCATCGTTGGCATTTTGCAACCAGCCGCTGGATGGGTCGATTACGCGCGGCAGATCGTTGTAGGGGTGAGTTTTTGTCCATAAAGTTGCAGAGGTATCGCCAGGGATAATACCTGTCCAGTATTTAAAGTCTCCCTGAGAACGAACAGGAACCTGACCGTTGAACAGGTGCATGATGCGCCCTTCTCGATCGGCATACATGACTGTGAACATGGGGATCTGCAACCGCTTTAGTGCAGATTCAAACTGGGTAAAATTGTTTGCCCGCCCCATATCCCACCACTGCTCTAGTCCGCCCGGTTGGTTGAGACCAACAACCCGGATGGCGATCGCTTTCCCATCCTTTTCTTGCACAACAGGACCGTGAACAGAGCGTCGCACGACAAGTGGTTCTGAGCGCAGGATGCCATCATCCTGCTTAACTTTTAGTACTTGATTTTCTGTTTCAAAAGCTCGGATTTGACCATCCCAACGATAGCCGCCGTTTGCTAGTTTTAGTTCGTAAGCGTCCCAACCATCATGGGTATTTACTGTGTGAGTCCAACCCAAAGAGTTATTAAATGCAATCTCTAGAACCGGAAGACCGACAAGGGCTGCTCCGTAAGCATCAATTTCTGGTGCGGTTAGCTGCGCTTCGTACCAGAGATATAGATCTGACCAAGGCAGGTGGGGATTTGCCAGCAGCATTGCTTTGCCACTGGCAGAGTGTGAGGGTGCGATCGCCCAAGCATTAGATCCTGCTGAGTGATCCTCGTTATTGATACCTGCAACTCGCTCTGGATCGACCACAAACGTGAAATTAAGCACGCGCTGAAAATGAGCCAGTATATCCACTGGCGTCACAGGCAGAACTGCCTCAACTTCGTCGTCAATTAGATCCTTATGTTCCTGGGCATAACTATTGATCCCAACGGCAAACGCATCTAGATAGCTGCGAAAACTGGGACTCTGCGCCTTATACCATTCTTGAGCGCGAGTAGGAACTCCCATAGTTCGTACCCATCGATCCGATTCTAAGTAATCCTTCCCCCAGTATTCTGCTGCCCGTCCCCGTGCTTGACCGTAGAGACGCAATAGCAGGTTGCCATGACTTTGCATTTGCGCCCAGCCAAATGCTTGGAACAGACTCTTTGCATCTTTACCGTAAATATGGGGAACCCCATAGGTATCCCAAAGTAGCTCAGTAGATTTTTGCCCAAGGGCAGGACTATAAAAGCCGATTACCAAGGCAAAGACGAAACTAAGTATTAACAAAAAAATTTGGGATGAACGATGTCTAAGACGAGCTGAGTGCAATTGTTTAAAAAACATTAGTTTAATTATTTGTTGTCTGGGATGCGGTTCTAATTGCCAGCGGCGCGGCATCGTAATCAGGCACAATGATTTCCACGTCGCGCAATACACGGAAGGCATATCCGCCTAAGCCCACTATTAATAAGCAAATTGAAGAGATCGCATATAAAAGTGCCATACCCGCACCAGAACCAGTGCCGAATATGCCGCCGAATATTCTTGCCAGACTACCTCCAGGCATCATTGCTGGTTCAAAAATATAGTCGGCTAGCGGTCCTGCAATTAAAGATGCGATCGCAGAAGTAGCTAGCAACATCACAGAACGGGTAGCGAAAACTCGCCCCTGCACTTCTGGTCTGATCTTGCTCAACCAAATAGCATCACTGGAACTGCCCATTAAAGGAAAGTTAAGAGAGGAGCAGAATTGAGCTGGAACCCAAATCAATGGCATTCGACCCAGGGCAAATACAATCTTGCTTAAGCCAGCGCCCACCATACTCAACAGAAAACCATGTATGCGTCGCTTGGGGCCACCCCAGATGCTAATTAGCATTGCTCCTACTACGCCGCCTATTCCTGCTGCCACAGCTATGCTGCCGAATACTTGAGCATCATTACCCGAACGCGCCAGAATCATGGGCGAATACAATGCCCCGCCGACATGATGGGAAAACTCGAACAACGACGCTGACAACAGTAAAGCCAGTAAGCTGGGGCGCGAAAAAATGTAGCGGAAGCCGAAGACGATTTCCCGCCAAATCAATTCCTGGCTTTGGTGTTCCTCCCCGTTCATGGGTTGGGGAATATGCACAAACAGCACTGTGCTAATGGCGATAAGGAAAGTGATCATGTCGATACTCAAAATCCCCATCAAGCCAATCGCATAGTAAAGAACCCCGGCTAGGGCTGGGGCGATGATAGTGGAACCATAATGGAGTATGGAAATCATGCCACTAGCGCGGGTGTAATGCTGCTTGGGCACCATCATTGATATTGATGCTGAGTAGGACAGTTCCTGGATTTGACCAAAAGCGCCATTGACAGCGCCAGTCAGATATAGATGCCAAATTTGCAGATGATCGGTTCGATAGAGGAGCAGGATTGCGATCGTGGACATACCAGCAACTGTGTCCCCCAGCATCATCAGTAATTTGCGGTTCCAGCGATCTACAATCACCCCAGCAAAGGGAGTAATTAAGAGACTTGGTAATTGTGTAAAGAAAGCAAGCAAGGCTAATGTTGTTGCCTGACCAGTGAGTTCCCATGCCCATAAAGTCATGGCAAAGGCGGTCATATAGCTGCCAATAGTTGAAACTAATTGACCGAGCCAGACGATGAGAAAGGTACGCATACTGGTTGGGCTAGTTTGTTTAGTCAAGATAAAAATTCTTACTTAGCTCGTCAGCTCTACATCTCATCTATTTCAGCTAAATGAAAAATTAACTCATTATTAAGCCTTGTGCATACCTATTTTGTCAAGATCCCGATAGCAAATGCCCACCCAAACCGACATTGAACTGTAAAACACTCTTTAAAGTGCTATAACCCTTATTTAACAAAGGATACAGACACACAAACGCTTATACCTTTGCCCTCAATAACAGGTTGTTTCACCTGCGATCGCCAGCTTCTTAGCAGGTAACTCTAGTCTAGTCCAAAGCGATTGAAAGCTATTCAGGGCTAGCTTTTCAGCTTTGTATTTAGCTGAATGTGCCAGAGTCAAGGTGTCGGAGGCAAATAAGCCATCATACACTCTTCTGCCTATCAAAAATTATAGTAATTGATAACAATTCTCTATTAGGCTTACTAAAGCATGACAGTATTCTTAATCTCTATTGAGAATAGATTGCAACTACTGTAGGTTTGGTTAAGTGCAAATCTGCAACATTGCGCTACTGAACAGAATCAGCTAGAGCTTCTAGCTGGCTCCTCCAATACCCAAGCGACTTAGCTTAAAGCCGAAATGCTCAAGTGTAATGACTTTCCCGAACTCTCCCTGAGTTTTTCTACTTTAGTTCACCTCCTACGCTACAGAGCGCAAGATCAGCCCGATCGCATAGCTTTTACGTTTCTGCCAGAGGTGGAAACTGCAAGCTTTAGCCTGACTTATCAAGAGTTGGATCGGCGCAGTCGTGCGATCGCGGCTCAACTTCAGGAATTGAACTTAAGTGGGGAAAGGGCTTTACTGCTGTATCCACCAGGGCTAGATTATCTAACGGCTTTTTTCGGTTGTTTATATGCAGGGGTTGTTGCCGTTCCGGCTTATCCACCGCGCAACCAACGCAACACCCCCAGGATTCAGGCAGTAGTGGCAGATGCTGGGGCGGCGATCGCACTTACTACAACAGCAATTCAGTCTAAGACGCAATCTTTACTTCAGGACTTGTGCAGGGATCTACAGTGGCTTACCACTGACAATCTTGCCGATGGTATAGAAGCAAATTGGCAACCGCCCTTAATTGATCAAGACACCTTAGCCTTTCTGCAATACACCTCCGGTTCAACAGGAACACCAAAAGGGGTAATGCTGAGTCATGGCAACCTGCTGCACAATGCCACCATGACTTACCACTTCATGGGACATTCGCCCAACAGTAAGTTTGTCTCCTGGCTGCCGACTTATCATGATATGGGACTAATCGGGGGAATACTGCAACCTTTGTACGGTGGCTTTCCTTGCATACTCATGTCCCCGGTGTCATTTCTACAACGTCCCTACCGCTGGCTAGAAACTATTTCTCGCTATCAAGGCACCACCAGCGGCGGACCTAACTTTGCCTATGAACTTTGTATTCAAAAAATTACAGCAGAACAACGAGAGACTCTCGACTTAAGCAGTTGGAGTGTTGCATTTAACGGCGCTGAACCAATTCGCCAGGATACATTAGAGCGATTTTCAGCCGCGTTTGCATGTTGTGGTTTTCGACAAGAGGCTTTCTATCCTTGTTACGGACTAGCTGAAGCCAGTTTGATGGTTTCTGGTAGCCGTAAGTTAGAAGCGCCAGTCATCACAACTGTTCAAGGGGATGCACTAGAACGCAACCAAGTTATTGAAGCGACTACTAGCAATGAAAATGTCCGCACCTTAGTTAGCTGTGGGCAAACATTGCCAGATCAACAGATTGTTATTGCTCATCCCGATACTTTAAACCGCTGTTCGGCTGATGAAGTAGGTGAAATCTGGGTATCAGGTTCAAGTATAGGCAAAGGTTACTGGAATCGAACGGAAGAGACAGAGCAAACTTTTTGCGCCTATCTATCAGATACCAAAGAAGGGCCATTTTTGCGGACTGGAGACTTAGGATTTTTACATAACGGCGAACTTTTTATTACAGGTCGAGCTAAAGATTTAATTATTATTCGCGGACGCAATCTTTACCCACAAGATATTGAATTAACCGCAGAACGCAGCCATGCGTCCCTGAGAACAGGTAGTGGTGCCGCTTTTTCAGTCCAGGTTAGTAATGAAGAACAGTTAGTAGTAGTTCAAGAGGTAGAGTTTCGCCAAAAGCCGAATGTTGAGGAAGTCACAGCAGCAATTCGTCAAGCAGTGGCCGAAGAACATGAGGTACAAGTTTATGCAGTAGTTTTAATCAAAGCTGGTAGTATTCCCAAAACTTCTAGTGGCAAGATTCAACGCCGCGCCTGTAAAGCGGAGTTTTTGGCAAGAAATCTGGATATATTAGGAAGCAGTATTCTAGATAGTGCTGATTTTGAAAAGTGCGATCGCCCGAAGCACCTAAACCGTGAAGCGCTGCTTGAGGTCGCCCCAGAAGAACGCCTACCGCTACTAGAGTCTTATCTACAGGAACTTGTAGCACGGGTACTAAGGATAACGCCATCTTTTGGGCTTCAGCAGCCGATAAGTACTTTAGGACTTGATTCCTTAAAAGTTTTTGAGTTAAAAAACCAGATTGAGATTGACTTTGGAGTTGGTGTATCTGTCGTTGACTTGTTTGAGGGAGCAAGTATCGCTGAGATTGCTAAACATATCCTTGATCAACTGGCAGAAATATCTGTAGTTTCAGCAATACAGCCTATTGCTCGAAATCAGGATATACCCTTATCGTTTGCTCAAGAGCGGTTATGGTTCCTGG
Source organism: Aphanothece sp. CMT-3BRIN-NPC111 (assembly GCA_019359765.1). Classification (GTDB taxonomy): domain Bacteria; phylum Cyanobacteriota; class Cyanobacteriia; order Cyanobacteriales; family JAHHGU01; genus JAHHGU01. The sequence continues at coordinate 99,908 of JAHHGU010000013.1, read as the reverse complement.
ATCAGTTAGAACCAGGCAACTCGTTTTACAACCTTGCTGCTACTGTACGCCTGATCGGGGAACTTAATATAGATGCGATCGCGCAGAGTCTTAACGAAATTATTAGACGACACGAAGTTTTAAGAACCACATTTAGTCATGGGGAAGGGCAACCTATCCAGGTTGTTTCTCCAGAATATAGCTTAGGTCTGCCAGTTATAGACCTAAGTACTTACTCAAACTCAGAGCGTGATATAGAGATCGAAAGGCTATCTATTGAGGAAGCAAAACTTCCTTTTAATATCACACATCAACCACTATTACGCGCTAAAATATTACGTTTTTCTGAAAAAGAACATACACTAATTTTGACCGTACACCATATTGTCTTTGATGGTTGGTCAATGGGCGTATTTGTCAGAGAACTGGCAACGCTTTATCAAGCATTTTCTAGTAAAAATGCTTTACCACTTCCTGCACTACCAATTCAGTATGCAGATTTTACTGTGTGGCAAAGACAATGGTTGCAAGGAGAAGTTTTAGATACTCAACTTACTTACTGGAAACAGCAGTTAAGCGGTAGCCTACCTGTACTAAATTTACCCACTGACTTTCAAAGACCGCCAGTTCAAACGTATCACGGCGCAAGACAAGAGTTTCAAATTTCTAAATCATTAACTGAGGCGCTAACTAAATTAAGCCAGCAAGAAGATACAACCTTATTTATGACCTTGCTGGCAGGATTCAAAACACTGCTCTACCGCTATACAAATCAGGAAGATATTTTAGTGGGATCGCCCATTGCTAACCGCAATCGCGCTGAAATTGAAAACTTGATTGGCTTTTTTGTCAATACTTTAGTATTGCGTACTAATCTCCAGGGTAATTCTAGTTTTAAGGAATTACTACATCAAGTAAGAGAAGTGGCTTTAGGCGCTTACGCTCACCAAGATTTACCTTTTGAAAAGTTAGTATCAGAATTACAGCCAGAGCGAGATTTGAGTTACTCGCCCCTGTTTCAAGTCTCATTCGTCATGCAAAATGGCTTGACGCAGACTTTAGAGTTACCAGAACTAAAATTAAGTTTTACAGAAGTTGATACCCAAACAGCTAAGTTTGATATAACTCTGTTAATAGAAGAATTTGAGCAAGGTTTAATTGGAACATTTGAGTACAATACAGATTTATTTATATCTGCAAGTATTAGCCGGATGGTAGGACATTTTCAGACTTTGCTGGCAGGTATTGTTGCTCATCCAGAAGCTAATATTTCCAATTTGCCGCTATTGACACAGGCTGAACAGTATCAGCTTTTATCGAAGTGGAATAATAGCCATGTAAACTATCCCCAAGATAGATGTATTCATCAATTATTTGAAACTCAAGTAGAGCAAACACCGGATGCTGTTGCAGTAGTTTTTGAAGACCAAAAACTAACATATCGAGAACTCAATCAGAAAGCAAATCAACTAGCGTATTATTTGCAAGAACTGGGCGTGCAGCCAGAAATGCTAGTGGGAATTTGTGTAGAGCGATCGCTGGAAATGCTCGTCGGACTGTTGGGCATTCTCAAAGCTGGTGCAGCCTACGTGCCATTAGATCCAGCATATCCGCAAGAGCGTTTGGCGTTTATGTTAGAAGATACCCAAGCGCCCATATTATTAACCCAGCAACGGCTTTTAGAAACTATTCCCCAACATAATGCAAAAGTCGTCTGTCTAGACACAGATTGGAAAACCATACAATCTCAAACTCAAAACTCAAAACTCAAAACTCAAAACTCTTCTAGCCTTGCTTATGTCATCTATACCTCTGGTTCCACTGGCAAACCGAAAGGCGTTGCTATTGAGCATCACAGCACCGTCACTTTGTTGAATTGGGCTAAAGAGGTATTTACACCAGAAGACCTGGCGGGAGTTCTTGCCTCAACCTCTATTTGCTTCGATTTGTCAGTATTTGAATTATTTGTACCTCTGAGTTGGGGTGGCAGCGTAATTCTGGCTGAGAATGCCTTGCATTTACCTACGTTACCCGCAGCTAATAATGTAACGCTGATTAATACTGTTCCTAGTGCGATCGCACAACTCCTGCAAATTGATGCTATACCCTCCTCAGTCCGCACCATCAATCTTGCTGGTGAAGCACTGCCAGCTAACTTAGTCCAACAGTTGTATCAAATCAACACCATTCAAAACGTTTTTAATCTTTACGGCCCTTCAGAAGATACAACTTACTCCACATACGCCAAAGTCGAACCAGATGCACGGGGTTCTGTAACGATTGGACGGCCCATTGCCAATACACAAGTTTATATTCTGGACTATAAGCAGCAATTAGTGCCGATTGGGGTGAGTGGCGAACTTTATATCGGCGGTGATGGGTTAGCGCGGGGTTATTTAAATCGTCCTGAATTGACGGCACATAAATTTATCAAAAATCCTTTTAGTCAAGAAGCGAATGCACGACTCTACAAAACCGGAGATTTAGCACGCTATTTACCAGATGGAAATATCGAGTTTCTCGGTAGGATTGACCATCAAGTAAAAATAAGAGGCTTCCGCATCGAGTTAGGCGAAATTGAGGCAGTTTTAGAACAATATCCAGCCGTACAGCAGGCTGTGCTTGTCGCTCGTGAAGATGAACCGGGCAACAAGCGCTTAGTTGCTTATCTATTGCCTAACCAAGAACTAAGCATTAACGATTTAAGGAGCTTCCTAAAAGATAAGCTTCCTGAGTACATGGTGCCTTCTGCCTTTGTACTGTTGGAGGCGCTACCAATGACTCCCAACGGCAAGCTAGATCGCAAAGCACTACCAGCACCTGACACAGCCAGACCGGAATTAGAAAAAGCTTTTGTGGCTCCTCGCACTCCAGAAGAAAAGGTGCTAGCTAATATCTGGACTAGCGTTCTTGGTCTTAAACAAGTAGGAATTAATGACAACTTCTTTGAACTAGGGGGACATTCCTTACTGGCAACTCGACTTATTGCCAAAGTGCGTGAAGCTTTCCAAGTAGAGTTACCCCTACGCAGCTTATTTCAATACCCTACTGTGGCGAGTTTGGTTAGTGCGATCGCCGTCAGGCGGCGCGCTAGCGCTATCGCAGTTCATCCAAAAGTTAAAGATTTAGAAACACAGCATTCTATCAATTCCCTGCCCACAATAGCGCCTGACTGGGAACAGTTGCAGCAACCTTTTCCCCTTACCGACATCCAACAAGCTTACTGGATTGGTCGTCGTGGTGCTTTTGAATTAAGCAACGTCGCTACCCACATCTATATAGAAATTGAAAGCGTCAATTTAGACCTAGAACGCTTCAACCTGGCATGGCAGCGACTCATTGAGCGCCACGATATGCTCAGAGCGATCGTGCTACCTGATGGACAGCAGCAGATTTTAAAGCAAGTGCCAGCCTATCAAATTCCAGTTTTGGATCTGCGGGGACAAAGCTCTGATGTAGTAAATACTAAACTAGAGGCTGTGCGTGAGTCTTTATCTCATCAAGTATTGCCAACTGACAAATGGCCTTTATTTGAAATCCGTGCTTCACGCTTAGATAACCAGAAGGTGCGGCTTCATTTCAGCTTTGATGCTTTGATGGGCGATGCTTGGAGTTTCCAAATTTTGGGTCGAGAACTTGCCCAACTTGCTCAGAATCCAGAAGCTTCCTTTAGTCCTTTGGAAATTTCATTCCGCGATTACGTCTTAGCTGAACTTGCCCATCGCCATTCAGAACTCTACCAACGCTCTTTAGATTGTTGGCAGCAGCGTATTCCCACACTTCCACCTGCCCCTGAACTGCCCTTAGCTCAAAGTATATCTGCTTTAAAATACCCCCGTTTTGTACGTCGCAGTAGTAAATTAGCAGCAGATACTTGGCAACGGCTCAAAACAAAAGCGAATCAAGCCGGAGTAACGCCTTCAGGAATATTACTAGCTGCTTTTGCTGAAGTTCTGACGGTTTGGAGCAAAACTCCTCGATTTACTATCGGTCTAACACTGTTTAATCGTCTTCCCTTACATCCCCAAGTCAATGATTTAGTCGGAGACTTCACTTCACTAACTTTATTGGCGGTAGATAACTTAGCACAAGATACGTTTGAAACGCGGGTTCGTCACCTTCAAGGACAACTCTGGGATGACCTTGACCATCGTTATTTCAGTGGGGTGCAAGTATTACGAGAGTTAGCCCGAATTCAAGGAAGGAATACGGCGGCGCTGATGCCAGTCGTGTTCACTAGCACGCTGACGCAAGAAGCACTGGATAAGCAAGCTTTCCCTCTAGAGTGGTTAGGAGAAAGAATTTATGAAATTACTCAGACACCTCAAGTTTTCCTAGACCATCAAGTTTTTGAAGAGGCGGGAGCGTTAGTTTTTAACTGGGATGCCGTGGAGGAACTTTTCCCAGTAGGGATGTTGGATGATATGTTTGCCGCTTACTGCAATTTCATTCAACGTTTGGCTAATGAAGAGGAAAGCTGGCAAGAAGCAAATCCTAAATTAATCCCACAGCAGCAGTTACATCAATTAGCAACTATCAACGCTACTGATGCAACTGTACCAGCAGAATTGTTGCACACTTTGTTTGCTTCCCAAGTGCGTCAGCGTCCCGAACAAGTTGCCGTAGTTGCTAGTAATCGCACCTTAACTTACCAAGAGTTGTATTGCCGTGCCAATCAACTTGGGCGAAAACTCCAACAGGCGGGAGTTAAGCCTAATCAGCTAGTGGCTGTTGTCATGGAAAAAGGCTGGGAGCAAGTTGTAGGTGTCTTGGGTATCCTCAATTCTGGTGCAGCGTATGTACCCGTAGATCCTAAACTGCCTCAAGAACGGCGATCGCACCTACTTGCACAAGCAGAAGTTCAGGTAGTTGTAACTCAGTCTTGGCTTAATAACACCTTAGAATTTCCAGAGAAAATACAACGGATTTGTGTAGACACTGAAGAACTAGCAAATGAGAGCGATCGCGCTTTAGATATAGTCCAAAAACCAGAAGATATCGCTTATGTAATTTACACTTCTGGTTCTACTGGATTACCCAAGGGAGTAACAATCGATCATCGCGGTGCTGTTAACACCATTGTTGATATTAATCAGCGCTTTAACGTACAACCATCAGACAAAGTTTTAGCGCTATCTTCCCTAAGTTTCGATCTATCGGTTTACGACATCTTTGGCACTCTAGCCGCTGGGGGGACAATTATCCTTCCTGATGCGCGGCAAACTCAAGATCCTGCTCATTGGGCAGAGTTAATGCGGCAAGAGAAAGTGACCATCTGGAACTCGGTGCCAGCATTGATGCAGATGATGGTGGAATATGCGATCGCCTACCCGAAATTATTACAAAGTTTGCGCTTAGTCTTGCTAAGTGGAGACTGGATACCCCTGAATTTACCTGCTCAAATTCAAGTTTTGAGTGAGGGCATACAAGTTATCAGCTTGGGCGGTGCAACTGAAGCATCTATCTGGTCAATTCTCTATCCCATTGCAGCGGTAAATCCCATTTGGAAAAGCATTCCTTACGGGCAACCCATGAAGAATCAGCGCTTCTATGTTCTCAACGAAGCACTAGAAGTTTGTCCTGTATGGGTTCCAGGGCAACTCTACATCGGGGGCATTGGACTCGCTAAAGGTTATTGGCGAGATCGAGTAAAAACCGCTGCTAGTTTTATTACACATCCTCAAACAGGCGAAAGACTTTATCGAACCGGAGATTTAGGTCGTTATTTACCTGATGGCAATATTGAATTTATCGGGAGAGAAGACTTCCAGGTAAAAATTAGTGGCTACCGCCTTGAATTAGGAGAAATTGAGACCGCACTTATCAAGCATCCAGCTGTACGGGAAGCAGTAGTTAGTGCAGTAGGGGAACAGCAGAGTAACAAGCGACTGGTAGCTTATATAATTCCCAACCAGGAAATACCAACCATTGAGGATCTGCGCCAATTCCTCAATCAAAAGCTGCCTGCATATATGGTGCCCTCTAGCTTCATGATGCTGGATACACTGCCCTTGACCTCAAATGGGAAAGTGAATCGGCAAGCTCTCCCTGCACCCGATTGGGGCAAATCCGAGCTAAATGAAAGCTTTGTTGCACCTCGTACCTCTGTAGAGAAAAAACTAGCCGAAGTTTGGTGTCAGATTCTTAATCTTCAACAAGTAGACATTCACAAAAACTTCTTCTGTCTGGGGGGAGATTCTATACTCGCCACCCAAATGATCTCGAAAATCCGCGAAGCTTTTCAAGTCGAAATTCCCCTGTGTACCTTATTTGATATGCCAACGATCGCTGGATTATCCGAGCAAATTGAGCAAAGTCAAGGTAACGATTCTAAAACTAAAAAATCAGCAATAAAACCCACTTCTAGAGACGCATATCGCACAAAGCTGTCTTCCCTGAAAAAGGGTACGGGCAACTAATAAGAATTATTAGGTAGAGCAAAGATGACACTGATTTTTTCTGACAACGCTTCAACAGATATTCAAGAATCCCTCAATTCTTTAGAGGAAGAAGTATTCCTTATTCCGGCATCATTTGCTCAATGTAGATTATGGTTTCTCGATCAGTTTGAGCCAAACAGCGCTTTTTATAACCTTCCTGCGGCGGTGCGATTAACAGGCAAGGTAAACGCGGCGGTTTTGGAGCAGAGTTTCCAGGAAATTGTGCGGCGTCACGAGAGCTTGCGAACCACCTTTACAACAGTGGAAGGACAACCTATGCAGGCGATCGCTCTCTCGCCTAATTTCGCACTACAGGTAGTAGACCTGCGGGAGTTGCCAGAGGCAGACAGAGAAGTTAAAGCTCAACAACTCGTTATCCAAGAAGCTCAAAAACCCTTCAATCTGGAACAAGATTCCTTGCTGCGGGCAAATTTATTGCAGCTAAATGAGGAGGAATCTGTACTGCTGTTGACCATGCACCACATCGTCTCTGATGGTTGGTCGATGGGAGTGCTAATCCGGGAAGTAGCAGCACTATACAAAGCCTTTTCCGCTGGGCAACCTTCTCCCCTTACCGATCTTCCCATTCAATACGCAGACTTTGCGCTCTGGCAGCAGGAGTGGCTTCAAGGGGAAGTGCTGGAAACTCAGCTGAATTACTGGAAGCAGCAGCTTAAGGATGCTCCTCCCTTACTAGAACTACCGACTGACAGACCTCGACCTCCCGTTCAAACTTTTAAGGGCGCTACACAAGTATTGGTGCTACCTAAGTCCTTGACTGAGGCACTCAAAGACCTTAGCCGCCAAGAGGATGTCACCCTGTTTATGACGCTACTGGCAGCCTTCAAAACGCTGTTGTCTCGCTATACCGGACAGACAGATATTCTGGTGGGTTCGCCCATTGCCAACCGCAACCGCGCTGAAATTGAAGAACTAATTGGGTTTTTCGTTAACACATTGGTTCTGCGTACTGACCTTTCAAACAACCCCAGTTTCCGAGAGTTGCTGAGTCGAGTGCGGGAAGTGACTTTAGGAGCCTATCAGCACCAAGATTTACCGTTTGAGAAGCTAGTGGAGGAACTGCAACCAGAACGCAGTCTGAGTCATAATCCGCTGTTTCAGGTCATGTTCCAACTGCGGAATGCTCCCATGCCTGCCTTGGAACTATCCGGTTTAAGCTTGACGCTACTGGAAGTTGAACAGGGAACAACCCAGTTTGACTTAAGCCTAGATATGCAGGAAGTGGCGCAAGGTCTCAAGGCATCAGTGGAATACAGCACTGATTTGTTTGACTCTGCAACTATTACCCGGATGTTAGGGCATTTTCAAACTTTGCTAGAAGGGATTGTTGCAGATCCAAATCAACCTCTTTCTAACTTGCCCCTATTAACAGAGGCAGAACGGCATCAGTTGTTAGTGGAGTGGGGGAGTAGAGGAGCAGGGGAGCAGGGGAGAGAGGAAGACTCTAGACTTCATTTGTGCATCCATGAACTATTTGAGGCTCAAGTAGAACGCACGCCAGATGCTGTTGCAGTCGTTTTTGAAAACCAACAGCTAACCTACCGCCAACTAAACCAACAGGCTAATCAACTAGCGCATTACTTGCAAAAGCTGGGAGTGCAACCTGAAGTCTTGGTGGGTGTCTGCATAGAACGTTCCTTAGAAATGGTTGTAGCGATTCTTGCCATCCTCAAGGCAGGGGGAGCCTACGTACCGTTAGATCCCTCGTATCCCAAGCACCGCTTGGTTCATATGTTAGAGGATTCCCAAGTATCCGTGTTACTAACTCAGCAACGGCTTTTAGAAATCCTTCCCCAACATAATGCCAAAGTCGTCTGTCTAGACACCGATTGGGAAACCATACAAGCTTTAAAACTCAAAACTCAAAACTCAAAACTCAAAACTCAAAACTCTTCTAACCTTGTCTATGTAATTTATACCTCTGGTTCCACAGGCAAATCTAAGGGAGTGATGGTTCAGCATAGCAACCTTGTTAATGCTTATCTCAATTGGGAGAAAGCTTATCAATTGCGAACTACCGTTAGTTGTCACCTTCAGATGGCTAGCTTCTCCTTTGATGTCTTTTCTGGAGATTTGGTACGTGCTTTGTGCTCCGGTGGAAAGCTGGTTTTATGTCCTCGCGATTTACTACTAGCTCCTCATCGGCTTTACGAGCTGATGATCAGGGAAAAAATTGATTGTGCAGAATTTGTCCCCGTTGTTTTAAGAAACTTAATTCAATACCTAGAGGAGAGCGGAAAACGGCTCGAATTTATGCGCCTGCTAGTTTGCGGCTCGGATATATGGTATGTAAAGGAGTACGAAAAATTCAAACAATTCTGCGGTTCAAAAATACGACTAATCAACTCTTTTGGATTAACTGAAGCTACGATTGATAGTTCATATTTTGAAGGCGAAACCGCGAATTTATCCCTAGAGCAGTTAGTTCCGATTGGGTGTCCATTTGACAATACTCAGCTTTACATCTTAGATACATACTTACAGCCCGTGCCGATTAAAGTTACTGGCGAACTTTATATTGGTGGCGCTGGTGTAGCGAGAGGTTATTTTAATCGTCCTGAACTAACGGCTGAAAAGTTTATTTCTAATTTGTTTACTGATTCTAACTCTGGTAAGCGTCTCTATAAAACTGGAGACTTAGCTCGTTACTTAGCAGACGGTAATATAGAGTTTCTGTGTCGTGCAGATAATCAAGTTAAAATTCGCGGTTATCGGATTGAACTTGGAGAAATTGAAACAGCACTAAATCAGTGTCCAGCAGTAAGAGAAAATGTTGTTTTATCCCGCGAAGATGTCCCTGGAGAGAAGCGCCTCGTCGCTTATGTAGTTCCTAGCCCTCAACAACTTGATGTAGAAGACAACTTAAGTGCGATCGCCCCCAAACTAGAAGCTGATAGAATTGCCCAGTGGCAAACAGTTTATGACAACGATTTCTTAAACGAGTCCCTTGTAGATAAAGATCCAACTTTCAATATTGGGGGTTGGAATAATAGCTATACAGGACAACTGATTCCAGAATCAGAAATGCGGGAGTGGTTAAACAATACAGTTGAACGCATTCTGTCTTTAAACCCCAGTAGTGTATTAGAAATTGGTTGTGGAACAGGTTTAATCCTTTTCCAGATTGCTCCTCACTGTAAACACTACTGTGGAACTGATTTCTCTCAAACGGCTTTGAGAGACACTCAAAAAGTCTTAGCAATGCCAGGTTATCAACTGCCGCAGGTTACACTTTGCTCACAAATGGCAGACGACTTTGGGAAAATTAAACCCGAAACATTTGATGTTGTCATTATTAACTCAGTAATTCAATATTTTCCCAGCATTAATTATCTTTTGCGAGTTTTAGAAGGTGCTGTAGAAACAGTCTCATCAGGAGGTTATATTTTTGTTGGTGATGTACGTAGCCTACCCCTTTTAGAAGCTTTCCATACCTCAGTTCAGTTATATCAAGCTCCCGATTCTTTACCCATAGACCAATTGCAGCAGCGGGTACAAAAACGTATTGCTCAAGAGCAAGAGCTGGTTATTGATCCCACCTTTTTTACTGCCCTAAAACAGCATTTGCCCAAAATCACTGATGTCCAAATTCAGCCGAAGCGGGGGCTATATGACAATGAACTTACTAAGTTTCGCTATGATGTAATTCTCCATATTGGAGAAGATAATGCCATAAAACCCAAAATCGAATCCTGGCTAGATTGGCAGCAGCAAAATTTAACACTTAGTTCTGTTCACCAATTACTAGAAGAAACGCAACCAGAAATTTTAGGAATACGTCATATTCCTAATTCACGCTTAGCCGCAGAAGTCAAGACTTTAGAACTATTGACCAGTGACTCAAAACCGGAGATGGTGGGCGAACTACGGGAAGCTTTACGAAATATTCCTGACGAAGAAATAGGAGTAAATCCCCAAGATTTCTGGGACTTGTGTAGCAAAATTTTTACATCCTATTCTGTTGATATCAGCTGGTCGAGTGCGGAGAGAGATGGCAGTTATGACGTAGTATTCCAGCGACCAATAACTCAAGCATCTAGGCAAGATGTCGGTGCGGCACCTGTAAACAAACCTTGGCATTTATACGCTAATAATCCCTTACAGGAGCAATTAGCATCCGATTTGGTGCCACATCTGCGAGATTATCTGCAAGAGAAGCTGCCAGAGTATATGGTGCCCTCAGCTTTTGTGATGCTCGATGCTTTGCCATTGACACCTAATGGAAAGGTAGACCGTCGGGCGCTACCAGCACCGGATCGGGTACGCCCGGAACTAAAGGAAGCGTTCGTTGCTCCCCTGACAACTGTTGAGAAGCAGTTAACTGAGATTTGGTTAAAGGTACTGGGTATTGAGCAAGTAGGTATCCACGACAACTTCTTCGAGTTGGGCGGGGATTCTATTCTGACTATCCAGATTATTTCCAAGGCTAATCAAGCAGGTCTTCAGATATCGCCGAAGCAATTATTTCAGCACCAAACTATTGCGGAGTTGGCAGCAGTAATTGGTACAGCTCAAGCCATGCAGGCTGAACAAGAAGCGGTAACGGGTGAAGTTTTCCTCACCCCGATCCAGCAGTGGTTCTTTGAACAGAATTTGGTCGATTTACATCACTGGAACCAAGCAGTTTTGCTGGAAGTTCGCCAGAAATTGGACACAGTGCTTTTAGAGCAGGTGGTGCGACACTTGCTGGTACATCACGATGCTCTGCGTTTGCGTTTTGTGCCAGCGGCATCTAGTTGGCAGCAATTTAACGCTGAACCGAATGCAGTTGTGCCGTTTACAAGGCTAGATTTATCAACGCTGTCACCTGATGAGCAAATAGCTGCTATGGAAACGGCTGCTACTGAGATCCAGGCAAGTTTGAACCTGGAAAAAGGGTCAATTATACGGGTGGCTCTATTCGATTTAGGTAAGGACAAGCCCAGCCGTCTATTAATAGCTATCCATCACTTAGCTGTCGATGGTGTTTCCTGGCGGATTTTACTAGAGGATTTCGAGATAGCTTACCAGCAACTGAGTCGGGGTGAATCGATCCAACTGCCAGCTAAAACAACTTCCTTCAAGCAGTGGGCTGAACGTTTGACGAAATATGCTCAGTCAGCAGAGTTGCAGCAAGAGTTGGACTATTGGCTAGCAGAGTCGCGAAAGCTGGTTTCCCGCTTGCCATTGGACTACTCTGAGGGAGCAAATACGGTAGCAACGTCGCGTACTGTATCCGTAAAACTCAGTATTGAAGAGACTCAAGCTTTACTGCAAGAGGTTCCAAAGACTTATCGCACTCAGATTAATGATGTGTTGCTGACAGCGTTGGTGCAGGCTTTTGCACAGTGGACGGATACGCTGCTAATTGATTTAGAAGGTCATGGGCGGGAGGAAATTTTCGAGGATTTGGATCTGTCCCGTACTGTAGGCTGGTTTACTTCTCAGTTTCCGGTGCTACTGCATCTAGAGGATGCTTTCAATCCTGGAGAGGCGTTGAAATCGGTTAAAGAGCAGCTACGTAGTATCCCTAATCGGGGCATCGGTTATGGTGTGCTGCGCTATCTCAGCGGTAATCAGGAAATTACCCGGCAACTGCGATCGCTTCCTCAAGCAGAAATTAGTTTTAACTATTTCGGTCAGTTTGACCAAGTTTTACCAGAACATTCTCTATTTCAGCTTTCGCAGGACTCTAGTGGAGCATCTCAAAGTTGGCGCGGAAATCGGTCTTATTTGCTGGAAATCAACGGCTTTGTAGCTGATGGACAACTGCAACTGGATTGGACATACAGCGAGGAAATTCATCGACGTAGCACAGTTGCAGGTTGGGCTGAGGGTTTTATAGAGGGGCTGCGATCGCTCATCGCTCACTGCCAATCCCCAGATACTGGCGGCTATACCCCTTCTGACTTTGCAGAGTTTCAGTCAAGTCAATGGAGCCAAGGTGATATTGACGACATTCTTACAGCTATTGGAGGACTTTGAGAAATGGGTAAGGGAAATATCGAAGATTTTTATCCTCTCTCGCCCATGCAGCAGGGCATCCTCTTTCACACGCTTTACGCTCCCCATTCAGGGATGTATTGCGAACAGTTAAGCTGCACCTTTAAAGGAAGCCTCAATATTCCTATTTTCCAGCGTAGCTGGCAGCAAGTGAGCGATCGCCATCCTAGCTTACGAACTGCTTTCGTTTGGGAAGGTATCAAAGAACCTGTGCAAGTCGTAAATCGGCAGGTACAGTTGCCTTGGGTGCAGCATGATTGGCAAAATTTATCCCCAGTTGAACAGCAACAGCAACTAGAAACATTGCTTCAGGCAGATCGAGAACAGGGTTTTGAGCTTTCTAAAGCACCCCTAATGCGTCTGACGCTGATTCATCTTGCCCCAGATACTTATCAATTTATCTGGAGCCACCATCACTTACTACTAGATGGATGGTCTACTCCTCTAATCTTCCAGGAAGTTTTTGCTTATTACAACGCATTCTGCCAAGGTGAAAACTTATCTTTGCCACGTCCGCGTCCCTATCGGGACTACATCACTTGGCTACAGCAACAAAATCGAGCTAAGGCGGAGTCGTTCTGGCAAAAGACGCTTAAAGGCTTTACTGCACCGACTCCTTTAACGGTAGACCGGGATTTGGGAAATTTATCCACCAAAGAAGAAAGCTATGATGCACAGCAAATCAAGCTATCGAGCGCGACAACTGCTGCACTACAATCTTTAGCTCGAAAACATCAGTTAACGCTGAACACCTTATTACAGGGCGCTTGGGGGCTGCTGCTGAGTCGCTATAGTGGCGAAAACGATATCGTATTTGGCACCACCGTTTCTGGTCGCCCACCTACCTTGGTCGGAGTCGAGTCTATGGTGGGGTTGTTCATCAACACCCTACCAGTACGAGTCAAAGTTGAAGCTGAAGATTCACTGCTGAATTGGTTGAAGACGTTACAGGCTCAACAAATTGAATTGCGCCAGTACGAATACAGTTCCCTAATGGAGATTCAGCAGAAATGCAGTGAAATTCCTAAAGGGGTGTCTTTATTCGAGAGTCTGTTTGTATTTGAAAATTATCCTGCCGATTCTTCATTAAAGCAGCGCTGCGGTAGTCTGGAAATCGGTAATATTCGTTCTTTTGAAAAAACAAATTATCCACTGACTGCGATCGCACTTGTGGATTCTGAGTTGTCGCTGAAGATTTGCTATGAGCGCGATCGCTTTGATCCCGCCACAATTACGCGGATGCTAGGTCATCTGCAAACTTTACTAGAGAATTTCGTCGCCAATCCTAACCAGCGTCTTCAGTACTTGCAGTTGTTAACCCTAGCTGAACGGCAGCAGCTATTAGTGGAATGGAATAACACTGATGCTGATTACCCCAAACAGCAGTGCATTCATCAACTATTTGAGGCTCAAGTAGAACGGACGCCGGACGCTGTTGCCGTAATTTTTGAAGACCAAAAGCTGACGTATAGGGAACTCAACCAGAAAGCGAATCAACTAGCACACTACCTACAAAAACTGGGAGTAGGGCCAGAAGTGCTAGTGGGAATTTGCGTAGAGCGATCGCCATTTCTAGCGATCGGACTTTTGGGCATCCTCAAAGCTGGTGGAGCTTACGTGCCATTAGATCCAGCGTATCCCCAAGAGCGATTAGCTTTCATGTTGCAGGATACTCAGACACCCGTATTGTTAACTCAACAACGGTTAATAACAGCACTGCCTCAACACAACGCTCAAGTCATTTGCCTAGATAGTGGTTGGGATCTGATTGCTCAAGAGAGCCATGAGATACCTATTAGCACAGCCAAAGCTGACAACCTGGTGTATGTAATTTATACCTCTGGCTCAACCGGACTGCCCAAGGGAGCGATGAACACTCACCAAGGTGTATGCAATCGCCTGCACTGGATGCAAGAAACCTACCAGTTAACAACAGCAGACCGCATTCTCCAAAAAACTCCATTTAGTTTTGATGTGTCAGTTTGGGAGTTATTTTGGCCGTTGTTGACTGGTGCGCGTCTAGTTTTTGCTCGACCAGGAGGGCATCAGGATAGTAGCTATTTGGTGCAGCTAATTGCTGAACAGCAAATTACTACCCTGCATTTTGTGCCTTCAATGCTGCAAGTATTTTTAGATGAGCCGAGAGTAAATACGTGTCAATGTCTCAGGCGAGTTATCTGTAGTGGGGAGGCACTGCCAAAGGAACTTCAAGATCGCTTCTTTGCCCGTCTAAATGTAGAACTGCACAATCTTTATGGACCTACTGAAGCGGCTATCGATGTCACCTTTTGGGCTTGCGAACCGGAAAGTCAGCAGCAAATTATCCCTATTGGCCGCCCTATTGCCAACACGCAGATTTATCTATTAGATCGATATTTGCAGCCTGTGCCAATTGGTGTGCCAGGTGAGTTGCATATTGGCGGTGTTGGGTTAGCGCGAGGCTATTTGAACCGTCCCGAACTGACAGCACAAAAGTTTATTCACAACCCTTTTAGCGATGCACCAGAGGCGCGGCTTTACAAAACTGGAGATTTAGCACGTTACTTGCCGGATGGAAATATCGAGTTCCTCGGTAGAATTGACCATCAAGTAAAAATTAGAGGCTTCCGCATCGAATTAGGAGAAATTGAAGCAGTTTTAGGACAATATCCAGCCGTACAGCAGGCTGTGGTTGTCGCTCGTGAAGATGAACCGGGCAACAAGCGCTTGGTTGCTTATCTGCTACCTCAGCAAGAACTTAACCTTAACGATGTCAGGAGCTTTCTAAAAGATCAGCTACCTGAATACATGGTGCCATCTGCCTTTGTATTAATGGAGGCGCTACCTTTAACACCAAACGGCAAACTAGATCGCAAGGCACTACCTGCACCTGACACAGCCAGGCTGGAATTAGAACATACTTTTATACCTGCCCGGACTCCCATTGAGGAGTTGCTAGTAAACATCTGGAGTCAGGTTTTAGGTGTTAATAAAATCGGTATTCACGACAACTTTTTTGAATTAGGGGGACACTCGTTACTCGCTACTCAGTTAATATACCGAGTGCGCGATACTTTCAAAATAGAATTACCCCTCCCCAGTTTATTTGAGTCTCCAACAGTAGCCGAGTTAGCTAAGTGCATTGAAACAGTTCGTCAAGAAAAGCAAGCTCTGCTAGCTCCTCCTATTCTGCCCATTTTGCGGAACCAAGAATTACCACTATCTTTTGCCCAGCAGCGACTGTGGTTTTTCGAGCAATTAGAGCGTGGCAATTCTGTCTACCATATTGCCGCCGCGATTCGAGTCAAAGGTCAACTCAATGTAGCCGCACTAGAAAAAGCGCTGAACGAAATCATCAAGCGTCACGAAGTATTGCGGACAAACTTTATAGAAGTAGATGGACAACCCGTTCAAGTTATCCATCAGAGTTTGGAGTTTAAATTATCGCTTCTAGATTTAACACCCCTGCCCAATCCAGAATCGCAAATCCAAAAGTTTCTACTAGAAGAGTCTCAACGCCCCTTTGATTTGGCGCAGTCACCTTTACTCCGGGTTCACTTACTGCATTTGAACAAGGCAGAGTCTCTACTATCATTCACTATTCACCACATCGTTTCAGATGGTTGGTCTATAGGAGTTGTGGTTCGAGAACTAGCAGTGCTGTACGAAGCATTTTCTCAGGATGAGCCTATTAAACTACCTGAACTCCCGATTCAATATGCAGATTTTGCTTATTGGCAACAGCAGTGGTTACAGGGAGAAGTGCTAGAAGCCCAGTTAAGTTACTGGAAACAGCAGCTAGGAGGCAATCTTCCTGTATTGGATTTGCCTACTGATTTTCCGCGTCCCACCGTGCAAACTTTTCAGGGAGCAAAGCGATCGCTTGTGTTGCCCAAGCCTCTAACGGAAGCGCTGAAGAGTTTGAGTCAGCAGAAGGGTGTCACCTTGTTTATGACGCTTCTAGCAGCCTTTAAGACGTTACTCTACCGCTATACGGGGCAAGAGGATATTTTAGTTGGTTCTGCGATCGCCAACCGTAACCGTAGCGAGATTGAGAACTTAATTGGGTTCTTTGCTAATACCTTAGTTCTACGGACTCAGCTATTAGGAAACCCAACTTTTGAGGAGCTATTAAAGCGGGTGCGTGAAGTAGCCTTGGGGGCATACAGCCATCAGGATCTTCCTTTCGAGAAGTTGGTAGAAGCTTTACAGCCAGAACGCGATCTGAGCCATAACCCTCTGTTTCAGGTATTGTTTGCACTCCATAATGTGCCGATGCCGACTTTAGAGTTATCGGGTGTTACTCTCAGCCTGGAGGAAATGCAGAGCGAAACGGCGAGGTTTGATTTAGCCGTCGATTTATGGGAAGAACCAGAAGGAATCCGGGGAGTATTTGAATACAACAAAAACTTGTTTAGTGAAAGTACCTTAAACCGGATGGTCGGGCATTTTCAAACTTTGTTGGAAAGCATTGTTGCCAATCCTAAAGAGTGCATTTCAAAGTTAGAGTTTTTGACGAACTCTGAGCAGCAACAATTACTGGTGGAGTGGAATAACGAGCAGAGGGAGCAGGGGAAGCAGGGGAGACATTTTTGCCTCCACGAGTTGTTTGAGGCTCAGGTAGAACGGACACCGGACGCGATTGCTGTAACTTTTGAAAACCAGCAGCTAACTTATCGAGAACTCAATCAACGAGCGAATCAGCTAGCGCATCATTTGCAGCGCATAGGTGTAAAACCGGAAGTGCTGGTAGGAATTTGTGTAGAGCGTTCCTTAGAGATGATCGTAGGACTGCTCGCCATTCTCAAAGCAGGTGGAGCTTATGTACCCCTAGATCCAGCTTATTTAAACGATCGCTTAACCTTCATGCTGGAGGATGCTCAGATTCAAGTACTGCTTACCCAAGCTCACCTGTCTGAGGCACTTCCTAACAACGAGGTGCGTAGGGTTTACATAGATTCTGACTGGGAGAAAATCGCCCAAGAAAGTGATGAAAATCCGGTCAGTGAGGTCACGAATGAAAACCTCGCTTATGCGATCTATACATCAGGCTCTACAGGTAAACCCAAAGGAGTTCAAATTAGCCACCGGAGTGTAGTCAATCTTTTTGAAGCTACCCGTCCTCAATTTGATTTTGGCGAACGACGAAGTCGTCGCGCTTCGCTTCGCGATATTTGGACTGTTTTTCATTCTTACGCTTTTGATTTCTCTGTTTGGGAAATTTGGGGCGCTCTTGTGAATGGTGGCAAACTCGTAGTCGTTCCTCGGTCGGTAACGCAGTCGCCAACAGAGTTTTACGACTTGTTGTGTCAAGAGAAAGTCACTGTTCTTAACCAAACTCCTTCAGCTATTCGCCAACTAATTCATGCAAAAGCAGAAGCTGCCGATAGTGGTAACAATTTAAGCTTGCGACTAATTATTTGTGGCGGTGAAGCTTTTCCTCATGAATTGGCTGATCAGTTACTTGCATGGGATGTCCCCGTTTGGAACTTTTACGGCCCCACCGAGGCGGCTGTTTGGACAGCTATCCATCAGATTGAATCACAAGAGGGAGCGATCGCCATTGGTCGTCCCCTTGCCAACACGCAGCTTTATATTCTAGACACCCATCTACAACCTGTTCCTATCGGTGTTCCTGGTGAACTGCACATTGGCGGTATCGGTCTAGCGAAGGGCTACTTAAACCAAGCCGAGTTAACTGCCGAGAAGTTTATCCCTAACCCCTTTAGTAACAAGCCAGAGGCGCGACTTTATAAAACTGGAGATTTAGCACGCTACTTACCAGATGGGAACATCGAGTTCCTCGGTAGGATTGACCATCAAGTAAAAATTCGAGGCTTCCGCATCGAATTAGGAGAAATAGAGGCAGTTTTAGGACAATATCCAGCCGTACAGCAGGCTGTGGTTGTCGCTCGTGAAGATGAACCGGGCAACAAGCGCTTAGTGGCTTATCTGCTACCTCAGCAAGAACTTAACCTTAACGATCTCAGGAGCTTTATAAAAGATAAGCTGCCTGAATACATGGTTCCTTCTGCCTTCGTGCTGCTGGAAGCGCTACCTTTGACAACTAATGGGAAGATAGACTGCAAGGCACTACCTGCACCAGAACAGGTGCAACCCGATTTAGAAGTTGCCTTGGCGCTACCTAGTACCCCAGCAGAAGAAATTGTCAAACAAATTTGGACTCAAGTTCTTGGTGTCGAGCGAATAGGCATCCATGACAACTTCTTTGAATTGGGAGGACACTCTCTACTAGCAACTCAAGTTATTTCTCGTCTGCGCGAAGCTTTTCAGGTAGAACTACCCCTAGTACGGTTGTTTGAGTCGCCAACTGTAGCTGGACTAGCTCAGAACATTGAGACAGAAATCAGGGCTAAACAAGGACTGGAGGCTCCACCTATTCAGCACGTTCCCCGAAATGGCGAATTACCGCTGTCCTTCGGTCAGTACCGAATGTGGTTTCTTAGCCAGCTAGAGCCAGACAGCCCCCTCTACAACGTCCCCGCTGCTGTTCGTCTGACAGGTTCGCTGAATGTGGCAGCCCTGGAAAGCAGCATCAATGAGATGATTCAGCGTCATGAAGTCTTGCGGACTAGCTTTGTTACTGTAGAGGCGCAACCGATTCAAGTTATTACCCCGGCGGTGAATTTTAAGCTGTCAGTTGTAGACCTTCAGGTACTCCCCGATCCTGAGCGGGAAACTGAAGTGCAACGGCTAGCCGCAGAGGAGGCTGTGCAACCATTTGACTTAGCTTGTTGCCCATTGCTACGGGTAACTCTGTTACGGCTAAATCAGGCTGAGTACGTACTGCTGTTGACCATGCACCACATCGTCTCTGATGGCTGGTCAATGGGGGTATTAATTCAGGAACTAGCAGCGTTGTATGAAGCTTTTTCTAGTGGGAAATTATCTCCACTCCCGGAACTGGCTATCCAGTATCTAGACTTTGCGGTTTGGCAACGGCAATGGTTGCAAGGGGAGGTGCTAGATACTCAGCTTACCTACTGGAAGCAACACCTCAGCGGCGCTCCAGCTTTACTAGAGTTACCAACAGATCGACCGCGACCGAAAGTGCAAACCTTTACGGGGAAAAAGCACTCATTTGTGCTGCCCAAAACTCTGACAAATGCGATCGCATCTCTGAGTCAGCAGGAGGGTGTCACCCTGTTTATGACGTTGCTTACAGCGTATCAAACCTTACTCTCCTGCTATTCAAAACAGAAAGATATTCTAGTCGGTTCACCCATCGCTAATCGCACTCAAGTCGAAACTGAGCAGCTAATCGGGTTTTTTATCAATACCCTGGTGCTACGAACTGAGTTATCAGATAACCCTACTATTCGAGAGTTGCTGCATCGAGTTCGGAAAGTAACTTTAGGAGCCTATACCCACCAGGATTTACCCTTTGAAAAGCTGGTGGAAGAGTTACAGATAGAGAGAAATCTGAGTTATACACCGTTGTTCCAGGTGTGGTTTGTTCTGCACAATACGCCAATGCCAACTTTGGAACTGCCAGGTTTAACCCTCACTCCCCTAGATGTTGATAGCCAGACCGTAAAATTTGATTTGATGCTCTCAATGTGGGAAACAGAAGCCGGTCTTCATGGCTGTTTTGAATACAACTCTGATTTATTTAATGTGGCTACTATCGCCAGTATGGTAGGACGTTTTGAAACGCTTATCAGTAAGATTGTTTACCAACCGGATCTGAAGCTGAATACGTTATTTGAGAGCTTTGCGGAAACAGAAAAAGAGCAACAAAGCCTTAAAGCTAAAGAGTTGGAGATATTTAATCTCCAGATGTTAAAGAACATCAGGCGCAAGTCTCTCAGTAGCTCTAATCCTCTAGTGTAAAATTATTTGGGGAGATTTTAAACCACAGATAAACACAGATAAACACAGATGTTTAATTAGTTTGATACTTAGTTACTTAGATAGTGTCTAGTTCATCAAGGAAAAATAATGAATACCGCAGGAATTAGAAGCATAAAACTTAATAGCCTAGGGTCTATCAGCCGCAAAAGTGTTAGGTTGTCACAACAAGAATTAGTCCAGACAAGCTATATAAAACCTGGACAAGATATTCCTTTGGTAGTTCAACCCGCTGTCGAGGGTATCAATCTCTTCGCATGGGCTACGAGTAACCGCGAGTTTATCCAGACACTGTTACTCAAACACAGAGCTTTACTTTTCCGCAACTTTAATGTAACTACAGCGGTTCAGTTCGACCAATTTATCCAAGCGACTTCCAACGGAGGGTTATTAGAATATCGCGATCGCTCATCACCACGTCATGAGGTCGGTGACAAAATTTATACTTCAACTGACTATCCTGCTGACCAAAGTATTTTTTTACACAACGAGGGGACTTACTGGCGTACTTGGCCTTTAAAAATCTACTTTTGCTGTCTTACTGTTGCCCAAGAGGGAGGGGAAACCCCCATTGCTGATTCTCAGAAGATTTTTAAACGCATCGACCCGAAAACTAGAGAGCGTTTTCTTGAAAAACAAGTCTTATACGTCCGCAATTATAACGATGGTTTTGGACTTACCTGGCAAACAGTTTTTCAAACTACAGATAAAGCTGTAGTAGAGGAATATTGCCAAAACAATCAAATTGAATTTGAATGGAAAGATGGCGATCGCTTAAGAACTCGCCAAGTTCGCCAAGCTGTTGCAAAACATCCGCTTACAGGTGAAACTGTTTGGTTCAATCACGCTGCTTTCTTTCACATATCAACCTTAGCCCCGATAATCAGTAAGGCATTGTTGGCAGAATTCAAAGAAGAAGATTTGCCACATAACACTTATTACGGCGATGGTTCCCCCATTGAATCTTCAGTCTTAGACGAAATTCGCCATGCCTACCACCAGGAAACAGTAACTTTCCCTTGGCAAGCAGGAGATATTTTACTTCTAGACAATATGTTAGTTGCTCACGGACGTAAGCCTTTCCTTGGTTCACGTAAAGTTGTAGTTGGCATGGCTGAACCATTTAGCTATAAACAATAAAACTTGAATACAGTTAGTACCTAAATTACCCTCTGCGTACTCTGCGTTAAAAAAATGCAAAATCCCACTCTAGAAATGCAATCAGAAATCATTGAGGGATATCGACTCTCCCCACAGCAAAAACATTTATGGTTATTGCAGAAAATTGATAATAGCCTACCTTATCGCGTCCAGTCTGCTATTCTCATAGAAGGCAATCTCAATATTGACGTTTTCAAAAACGCTGTAGATAAAGTTATCAATCAGCATGAAATACTTCGCACCAATTTTAAAACATTGCCTGGAGTAACAATCCCTTTTCAGGTAATAGAAGAAAAAAACTTATTCCGTCTTGTAGAACACGATATCAGTAATTATAATTTCCAGGAACAAGAAACCGAGATTGAAAGTATTTGGAATGGGTTCTGTCAACTACATTTTGATTTTGAGCAAAATTCTCCGTTGCATTCATCCTTAATAACTCTGTCACCACAAAAGCACATATTAATAATTGCCTTACCTGCGCTTTGCGCTGATACAGTAGGGATTAATAATTTGGTGGGTGAAATCAGCCGTTCTTATGCAGCTTGCTTACAAGGCGAGGAATTATTAGATGAACCGTTGCAATATGCAGATATAGCAGAATGGCAAAATGAATTACTGGAAGCAGAGGATGGAGAAACAGGAAGAGATTATTGGCGTCAGCAAGATTTTTCTGGTTTATTAACGGGAAAGCTTCCTTGGGAAAAACAGCTTGCTAAGAAAAAAGATTTTCAGCCTCAAGTTATCAATTTGACAATTAAGCCTAATTTAGTAGAAGCGATCGCAACTTTATTAGAAAAGCATGAAACTTCAACTTCTACATTCTTACTCGCTTGCTGGCAAACCCTACTTTGGCGACTAATCCAACAACCAGATATTATTGTCGGCACAGCTTTTGAGGGGCGGAAGTATGAAGAATTAGAGCCAGTTATCGGGTTATTGGCTAAATATTTACCAATTCATAGTTATTTAAAACATAATCTACAGTTTGTAGAGGTATTGCAGCAGGTTTCTAACACTATAACTGATGCTTATCAATGGCAGGAGTATTTTACTGGAGAACAAAACCTGGTAGCAGATAACAAAGAGATAGAGTTATTAAGTTTTCCCTTTGCTTTTGAGTTTGAACAGCAAAAAGTTAAGTATTTTGCCAATGATGTCTCATTTGCCGTTATCAAACATTACGCTTGCATAGAGCAATTTAAAATAAAACTGTCTGCGTTACAGCAAGATAATCATCTAAAAGCAGAATTTTACTATGATTCCAACTTGTTTAAAGCAGAAGATATCCAACGGTTAGCGGAACAATTTGAGAAGTTATTAGAAAGTGTTGTCAAGAATCCGCAAGCGGCGATTAGTAAGTTAGAAATATTGAGCGATCGCGAACGACATCAACTGCTAGTCGAGTTCAATAATACACAAGCTGATTATCCCCAAGATAAGTGCTTTCACCAACTATTTGAAGAACAAGTAGCACGCACGCCGGACAATATTGCAGTTGCGTTTGAAAACCAGCAACTAACTTATACACAACTAAATGAACGTGCCAATCAACTAGCACAATATCTGCAAAATAGGGGCATTGGTACTGAAGTG
Organism: Aphanothece sp. CMT-3BRIN-NPC111; assembly: GCA_019359765.1. Taxonomy (GTDB): domain Bacteria; phylum Cyanobacteriota; class Cyanobacteriia; order Cyanobacteriales; family JAHHGU01; genus JAHHGU01. The sequence goes on along the minus strand of JAHHGU010000013.1, from coordinate 76,878 downwards.
CTGGTGGGAATTTGTGTAGAGCGATCGCTGGAAATGTTGGTAGGAATTCTCGGCATCCTCAAAGCTGGTGGTGCCTATGTACCATTAGACCCAACCTATCCACAAGAACGATTGGCATTCATGCTAGAAGATGCCCAAGCGCCTGTATTATTAACGCAGCAACGGCTTTTAGAAACCCTTCCCCAACATAATGCAAAAGTTGTCTGCCTAGACACAGATTGGGAATTTATACAAACCTTAGCAAAACCCGCCCCTACAACTCAAAACTCTTCTAACCTGGCCTATGTTATATATACTTCTGGCTCAACAGGAAAACCTAAAGGAACATTGATTACCCATCAGGGGTTAGTAAATTACTTGTCTTGGTGTACTAAAGCTTATGCAGTTGAGCAAGGTGAGGGAGCTATTGTTCACTCTTCTATTGCTTTCGATGCCACAATCACAGGTTTGTTTGCACCTTTGTTAGTAGGTCGTAAAGTGCAACTTTTATCTGAAAAATTAGGTATGGAGGCGTTGAGTAGTGCTCTACAAAACAGTTCTAACTACAGCCTAGTTAAAATCACACCTGCTCACCTAGAATTACTCAGCCAGCAGCTACCGCCTGAGAAAGCTTCTGGGCGCACTAAAGCCTTTATAATTGGGGGTGAAAATCTGGTAGCTGAAACTATCGCTTTCTGGGATAAATATACTCCAGAAACGCTCCTAGTTAATGAATATGGCCCGACGGAAACGGTAGTAGGGTGCTGTATCTACCAAGTACCCAATGGTCAGCATCAGTCAGGCTCAATTCCTATTGGTCGTCCTATTGCTAACACTCAGCTTTATATACTCGATCGAGACTTGCAACCTGTTCCCATTGGTGTGTCAGGTGAGTTATATATTGGGGGCGCTGGGGTAGCGAGAGGTTATTTAAATCGTCCTGAACTAACAGCAGAAAAATTCATTTTCAATCCTTTTAGCAACTTTCCAGGAGCAAGGCTGTATAAAACAGGAGATTTAGCACGCTATCTGCCGACGGGCGACATGGAGTATTTAGGAAGAATTGATAATCAAGTAAAAATTAGGGGTTTCCGAATTGAACTAGGAGAGATTGAGGAGGTGCTGAGTCAACACCCAACCGTACAAAAAACGGTGGTGGTGGCTCAAGAGGATGAACTTAGTAATAAGCGCCTTGTCGCTTATGTAATCCCTAATTTAGAGCAGACAACAAGTATTAGTGAATTGCAGAGCTTTTTAAAAGAGAGGTTGCCTGAGTTTATGGTGCCTTCTGCTTTTGTGCTATTAAAAGAGTTGCCTTTAACATCTAATGGTAAAGTTGACCGAAAGGCTTTACCTACACCTGAGCAGGTACGACCAGATTTAGCAGCAACATTTGTGGCACCGCGCAATCAGACTGAAGAGGCGATCGCGCAAATTTGGGTTGAGGTATTAAAACTAGAACAAGTCGGCATCCACGACAACTTTTTTGAATTGGGGGGGCATTCTCTGCTGTTAACTCAAGTCACTTCCAGACTACAGAAAGCTTTTCAAGTAGAAGTATCTTTGCGCCAAATATTTGAGACTCCTACTATAGCTGAATTGGCGGCGATAGTTGCTGAAAAAATGGTGGAGCAAACAGATAGCGAAATGCTGGCTCAGATGTTGGCAGAACTAGAGGAACTATCAGAGGACGAAGTTCAAGCAGTCCTCACCACCGAAAAGCAATAAATCGGAAAAACCAATATGTCGCCTCTATACTAGACCTCCTGCATGAATGAAAAAAATTATCCTCGCCTTAATCCTAAGCTTCCCCAATTATCTGCGTTAATCTGCGTCCATCTGCATTCATCTGCGGTAAAAAAATAAAAATTACTATTCATGCAGAAGGTCTACCGTTTAACCAGCTAATCCAAAATCTAAAATCCAAAATTGACATGACTGACCTTATAAACCGGATTTCAGCACTTTCTCCAGAAAAACGTGAGCTACTTCTGCAACGTCTTAAGAAAACAGAGAACCTCTCAGAAACGCAAATAAAACCTCAAAGCCGAGCATCTAACACTTTTCCTTTATCTTTTGCCCAGCAGCGGCTATGGTTCCTGGATCAGATGGAACCAGGTAATCCTTTCTATAACATTCCTACGGCTGTGCGTCTTAAAGGTAGGCTCAATGTAGTAGCACTAGAGCAAAGTTTTAACGAAATTATTAAGCGTCACGAAGGGTTGCGGACTACCTTTACTACGGTGGAGGGAAAACCCGTTCAAGCGATCGCACCTTCCTTGAGTTTGACGCTGCCAGTAGTTGATCTGCGCGACTTGCCCCAAACTCAGCAAGAGCAAAAAGTTCAGCTATTAGTGACTCAAGAGGCTCAAATTCCTTTCAACCTCATGCAAGGGCCATTGCTGCGGGTTCGCTTACTACAACTGAGCCATGCCGAATATGTGATGCTATTCACGACGCACCATATCGTCTCTGATATTTGGTCAACAGGTGTACTTATTCGGGAAGTAGCAACGCTGTACTCTGGCTTTTGTGCAGGATCGCCTTCATCTCTTCCTCAACTCCCGATCCAATATGCCGACTTTGCCGTTTGGCAACAACAGTGGCTTTCTGGGGAAGTACTGGAAACTCAACTTAACTACTGGAAGCAGCACCTCAATCGCCTTCCCATGCTGCAACTGCCTACCGACCGACCGCGACCAGCCGTTGCCACTTTCCAAGGCGCACAGCAATCATTTGTGCTATCTAAGGCTTTAACTGAAGCACTTAAGGCACTAAGTCAGCGGGAAGGCGTAACCTTATTCATGACTTTGCTAGCGGCGTTTAAGGTATTGTTGCACCGCTACACAGGTCAAGATGACATCCCTGTAGGCTCACCGATAGCCAACCGCAACCGAGAAGAAATTGAGGGGCTAATTGGGTTCTTTGTTAATACTTTGGTGTTGCGTACCGATTTATCAGACAACCCCAGTTTTAGAGAACTGCTCGGTAGAGTCCGGGAAGTAACGCTAGGTGCGTATGCTCATCAAGATTTGCCTTTTGAGAAGTTGGTAGAGGAACTCCAGCCAGATCGCAATCTCAGCTATAACCCTCTGTTTCAGGTAGTGTTTCAACTCCAGAATGCTCCCATGCCAGCTTTAGAACTACCAGATCTCAGCTTGAGTGTTTTGGATATCCATAATCACACGGCAAAGGTTGATTTACACCTGTCCTTGGGGGAAACAAACGAGGGACTCAGTGGCGCTTTTGAGTACAGCACAGACTTGTTTGACGCGGCAACGATCGCGCGGATGTTAAGTCATTTTCAGAACTTGCTGGAAGGTATTGTTGCCAATCCCGATCGCAGCCTCTTAGATTTGCCATTGCTGACTCAGCCTGAACAGCATCAGCTACTGTTGGAGTGGAATAATACTCAGCAGGCAGAATTATTCAAGGATGTTTGTTTTCATCAACTGTTTGAAGCCCAGGCAGAACAGACACCGGATGCTGTTGCACTCGTCTTTCAAAACCAGCAGTTAACTTACCGAGAACTCAATCAACGAGCCAATCAACTAGCGCATTACCTGCAAAAGCTAGGCGTAAAACCAGAGGTACTGGTCGGTATTTGCCTTGAGCGATCGCTAGACATGGTAGTAGCCCTACTTGGCGTTCTCAAAGCAGGTGGTGCTTACGTCCCCTTAGACCCTGCATATCCAAAGAAGCGCCTAGCTTTCATGCTAGAAGACGCTCAAGTGCAGGTATTGCTAACCCAGCAACAATTTTTAAATACACTTCCCTCACACAACGCCAAAGTTGTATGTCTAGATACCGATTGGAAAGTTATACAAACCTTAAAACTCAAAACTCAAAACTCAAAACTCAAAACTCAAAACTCTTCTAACCTGGCATACGTTATCTATACATCAGGATCTACAGGCAGACCTAAAGGTGTATTAGTGGCGCACCGAGGCTTATACAACCTAAGCCAAGCGCAGCAGCAACTCTTCGACGTGCAGCCAGATAGCCGCATTCTCCAGTTTGCTTCATTAAACTTCGATGCCTCTGTTTGGGAAGTTGTCATGGCTCTAGGATTGGGGGCAACCCTCGTACTGGCAAGCAGAGACACCTTACTGGATAGTTCGGCTTTAATGCAGCTATTGCGCGAGGAAGCGATTACGATTGTTACCCTGCCGCCCTCAGTGCTGGCGGTTCTGCCTTCTGAGGATCTGCCTGCATTGCGGACAATTATTGTCGCCGGAGAAGCTTGTTCTCCTGACCTTGTAGCACAATGGGCACCTGGACGGCGGTTCTTCAACGCTTATGGCCCCACAGAAACAACCGTTTGTGCCACTGTCGCTGAATGTACTGAGGGCGATCGCAAACTGCCCATTGGACGTCCAATCGCTAATACACAAATTTATATTCTGGATACCCAGTTGCAGCCAGTTCCCATCGGTGTTCCTGGGGAAATGTACATCGGGGGTATCAGTTTGGCGAGGGGATACCTTAACCGTCCCGATCTTACCGCCGATCGATTTATTACCAATCCATTTAGCCAAGAAACAAAATCGCGCCTGTATAAAACAGGTGACTTAGCTCGTTACTTACCAGATGGCAACATTGAGTTTCTGGGACGCATCGACCAACAGGTAAAACTGCGCGGCTTCCGCATTGAGTTAGAAGAAATTGAAGCCACCCTAAAACAACATTCGGCTTTGCAAGATGCGATCGCTTTAGTTAGAGAAGATACACCTGGAGATAAACGACTAATCGCTTACATCGTTGCCAACTCCTCATCTAACGACTTGGAGGAGAACCAGAAAGAGTTGCCAGCAGAGCAAATATCCCAGTGGCGATCGCTCTATGATGAAACCTACAGCCAAACTACTCCAACTCAAGACCCAACACTGAATATCACTGGCTGGAATAGCAGCTATACAGACCAGCCCCTTCCAGCAGAAGAGATGCGCCAGTGGGTAGAATCTACCGTTGAGCGAGTTTTGTCCTTAAAACCAAAACGTGTCTTAGAAATTGGTTGTGGTAGTGGTTTGCTGCTGTTTAGAATTGCTCCCCACTGCACCCAATATGTTGGCTGTGACTTCTCACAACCAGCTTTAAACTACATTCAACAGCAGTTAAAAATGCCAGAACGGGCTTTGCCCCAAGTTAGCCTGTTTCACAGAATGGCAGACAACTTTGAGGGAGTCGAGACAGCAGCCTTCGATGCAGTAATTATCAACTCCGTTGTTCAATATTTTCCTAACATCGACTATCTGTTGCGCGTCTTAGAAGGTGCTGCCTGTGCCGTAGCACCTGGAGGGTTTATCTTCCTGGGAGATGTGCGTAGCCTCCCCCTACTAGAAGCCTTCCATACATCAGTGCAGTTGTATCAAGCCCCCGACACTCTACCCACAACCGAACTGCGACAGCGCATACAAAAACGCATCGCCCAAGAAGAGGAACTGGTAATCGACCCCGCTTTCTTCACTGCCCTTCAGCAACACTTACCGCAGATTACTCACGTCCAGATTCAGCCTAAGCGGGGACACTACAACAATGAACTCAGCAAGTTCCGCTACGATGCAATCCTCCATGTAGGAACAGAAGTAGAAACATCAAATCAAGACTCACGCATAGCCCCCCTTTTTAAGGGGGGTTGGGGGGATCTCAACTTGTTGGACTGGCAGCAGCAGAAATTAACACTCGCCTCTGTAAGCGAATTACTAGAATCAACCCAGCCAGAAATCCTCGGACTACGACATATCCCTAATCCACGTTTAGCAACAGAAGTCAAGGCATTAGAACTACTTGCCAATGATGAAGCACCAGAAACAGTAGGCGAACTACGCTCAACCCTAGCAGAAATCACTCAAGAAGCTGGAATCGAGCCAGAAGACTTCTGGGCATTAGGCGACAAATTCCCCTATTCCATCGATATCAGTTGGTTAGGCTCCAGCGCAGATGGTATTTATGACGTAGTATTTCGACGGCGCACAACTCTTAGCCCCCCTTTTCAAGGGCGGTTGGGGGGATCTCCTATCTTCCCGTCAAGAAACGTTATCAAACCCTGGAATGCTTATGCCAATAATCCCTTGCAGGGGAAAGTTGCCCGCGATTTAGCCCCCCAGCTACGCGACTACCTGCAAGAAAAGCTGCCAGATTATATGGTGCCATCAGCCTTTGTGGTCTTGGATGCCCTACCCCTGACACCTAACGGCAAGGTAGATCGAAAAGCACTTCCTTCTCCTGATTTAGTTCGACTCGATCTAGAAGACAACTATCTAGCAGCACGCAATTTAATTGAGGAACAACTAGCTAGCATTTTTTCTGAAGTTCTGGGTATTGAACAAGTCGGTGTCAACGATAACTTTTTTGATGTAGGGGGACATTCTCTAATAGCAACTCAGGTAATGTCGCGAGTGCGGGACACCTTTGATATTGAACTACCGCTGCGCTGTCTGTTTGAGTCGCCGACTGTAGGCGGACTAGCTGAAAGTGTTAAAAGTGCGTTCGTCCGAAGGACGGTGCGAAGCACCATCGCCTCTCCTACCCCCCTTTTTAAGGGGGGATTTACAGAAGCACCGCCCATCCAGCGTGTTTCCCGGAATCAAGAATTACCCCTTTCCTTTGCCCAACAGCGCCTGTGGTTTCTCAGCCAGCTAGCACCAGAAAGCCCCCTCTACAACGTTCCCGCTGCCGTTCGCCTTACAGGTTCCCTCAACGTCGCCGCCTTAGAACAAAGCTTCAATGAAGTTGTGCGCCGTCACGAAATCTTACGGACTAGCTTTGCCACAGTTGAAGGACGACCCATTCAAGTTATTTCCCCAACCTGTAATCTCCAATTACCAGTTATAGAACTTGATTCTGAACAAGAAACAGAGGTGCAACGGTTAGCAAAAGCAGAAGCTTTAAAACCTTTTGATTTAGCTTACCCCCCATTATTACGGGTAACTTTATTACGGCTAAATTCAACCGATCATGTACTGCTTTTAACAATGCACCACATCGTTTCTGATGGCTGGTCTATGGGAGTGCTGATTCAGGAATTAGCAACATTGTACGAAGCCTTATCTGCCGGGAAACCTTCTCCACTCCCAGAACTCTCTATCCAGTACGCAGACTTTGCAGTTTGGCAACGCCAATGGTTACAGGGAGAAGTGCTAGAAGCCAAACTAACCTACTGGAAACAACTACTGGGAGGAAATCCCCCGGCCCTGGAGTTACCCACCGATAAACCGCGATCGCATATCCAAACCTTCCAAGGTGCTAGCCAAACCTGCGAACTGTCTTTAAACTTATCAAAGCGACTCCAAGAACTCAGCAACCAGGAAAATGTCACCTTATATATGACCCTGCTGGCAGCATTTCAAACGCTGCTACACCGCTATACAAATCAGGATGACATCGTTGTTGGCACGGATATTGCTAACCGTACTCGCAGCGAAACAGAGGCTTTAATTGGTTTCTTTGTGAACCTCCTCGTCTTACGCACAGATATGCGTGGGAATCCCAGTTTTCGGGAGTTGCTACAGCGAGTCCGAGAACTCACCTTAAAAGCTTATACTCACCAAGACTTGCCTTTTGAAAAGCTGGTAGAGGAACTGCGACCAGAACGGAATTTAAATCACACGCCGCTATTTCAGGTATTGTTCGTTTTTCAAAATACTCCCTCAGTATCTATCAAACTTTCCCATCTCACTTTGCACCCCTTAGAAGTCAAAGATGAAATGTCCAAGTTTGATTTGGCTCTCTTCGTGACGGAAACAGAACAGGGAATAATTGTCAACTGGAAATACAGCACCGATTTATTTAGTGAAAGTGCGATCGCGCGAATGTCCAACAATTTTGAAACACTACTAAGTAGCATTGTGAAACAGCCTGACTCACGCCTAAACGCTCTGGAAATGCTTACCGCAGCTGAAAAGCAGAAACAATTCCTAGAACAGAAAAAACGCAAAGAGGTTAACTTCAGTAAGTTCAAAATGGTCAAGCCCAAAGCTGTAAGCTTGCCAGAAAAGAAATTAATCAAAACAGACTATTTAGAGCCAGGACAAACACTACCTTTGGTTGTCGAGCCTGCTATAGAGGATATTGATATAGCAGACTGGGCAAAGAATAATCGGGAATTTGTAGAAACACAGTTGTTAAAGCACGGTGCAATCCTATTCCGGGGCTTTAATACAAATTCCGTGTCTGAGTTTGAGAATTTTGCCCAAGCTATCTGTCCAGAACTATTTGGTGAATATGGTGACTTACCTCGCGAAGGAGTTGGTGGTAAAGTCTACGGTTCTACCCCTTATCCACCCGACAAAGCCATATTATTTCACAATGAAAGCTCGCATATGCACCGATGGCCAATGAAAATTTGGTTTTTCTGCGTGCAACCAGCACAACAAAGAGGAGAAACTCCCATTGTTGACTGTCGGAAAGTTTATCAACTGCTTGACCCCAAGCTGAGAGAAAGATTCGCACAAAAGCAATTAATGTATGTGCGGAACTACACAGAAGGGCTAGATGTTAACTGGACAGAATTCTTTCATACAAGCGACAAAACAGTTGTAGAAGATTACTGTCGCCAGAATTCAATTGCTTTTGAGTGGAAAGATAACAACAGTTTAAGAACCCGCGAGATTCGTCCAGCAGTGACTAAACATCCTCAAACAGGCGAAATGGTGTTTTTCAATCAAATTCAGTTACATCATATATCCTGTTTAGATTCAGATGTGCGCGAATCATTGTTGTCATTATTTGGGGAAGAAAATTTACCACGCCATGTTTATTACGGCGATGGCACGCCCATTGAAGACTCGATAGTAGAGGAAATATCTGCTGTTTATCGAGAGGCGACAATTAGTTTCCCTTGGCAGAAAGGGGACATTCTCATGCTGGACAATATGCTAACTGCACACGGACGCAATCCCTATGTAGGCCCTCGCAAAATTGTGGTGGCAATGGGAGAAATAATCAGTAACGAAGACATTAAACATAAATCTCTGGAGGCAAACAATGCAATTACAAGATAAAGTGATTCAGGGATTTCGCCTTTCTCCTCAACAAAAACGTCTTTGGCTATTACACCAAGAAAGTAGGGGCGCGGCAGCGCCATGCCCCTACCAGGTTCAAGGCGCTATTCTCATCGAAGGAAATATCAAAAAAGAGGTTCTCAAAGTTGCTTTACAGCAAGTTAGCGATCGCCATGAGATTCTCCGCACAAACTTTCGCCGCCCGCTGGGGGTAAAAACTCCTGTTCAGGTGATAGCAGATAGCAGCCTACTATTGTGGCGTGAAATTAATCTAAGTACTTTTAGGCCTGAACAGCAATTAACTCAATTCGAGTCTTTCCTTGAAAAAGAAAAAAGCTTAAATGGGGAATTAGAGCAAACATCGCTGTTGCGTTTATGCCTATTTAAGCTATCAGCCGAAAAGCATATTTTGCTCGTAACTCTGTCGGCACTTTGCGCGGATAATTGGACACTCAATAATTTGGTTCAGGAAATAGGTCAGTCTTATGATGCTTGCCTTAAAGGTGAAGAAATAAGTGAGGAAGTTGTGCAATATGTGCAATTTTCCGAGTGGCAAAATCAATTACTTGAGGATGAAGATGCAGAAGTCGGCAAATACTACTGGAATCAAGTATATCGGTCAGATTTGATAAGTTTAAAACTACCTTTTGAAGCTAAAGCTGTAACACCCAACCGTTTCTTGGAGGTTAAATCTTTTGAATGGAAGATTGATCCGAATACGGTTGCTAAAATAGAAACCTTAGCGCAGCAGTATGATATAGATACGTCTGTATTCTTGCTAACCTGTTGGCAAATTCTACTTTGGAAATTTATTGGACAGGCAGATATTGTTATTGCCACAGCTTCTCATGGTCGAAAATATGAGGAACTAGAGGCAGCAATAGGACTATTTTCTAAATATTTACCGCTGACTTGTAATCTGCAAGCAGATAGCCAATTCAACGAACTATTGACGCAGGTTGATGAAACGGTAAAAGACATCTCCCAATGGGAGGAGTATTTTAGTTGGGAACAAATTGAGGAATTATCTAGTTTTCCATTTAGTTTTGATTTTGTTGAACAACCTGAAAAGTATGCGGCTGCTGAAGTATCATTTTCAATTTACAAGCAGTATGCCTGTATTGACAAATTCAAAGTTAAACTTTCCTGCACTCGCCAGGAAGATTCTTTAATTGCCGCGTTTCATTATGACGCTAATTTATTCAGTGCAGAGGATATTCAGCGTTTAGCAGGGCATTTGCAGACGTTGGTAAACAGTGCGATCGCCCATCCTGAAGCTGGCATTAGTCAATTAGAGATATTAAGCGATCGCGATCGCCACCAGATCCTCACCGAATTCAACAACACCCAGGCTGATTATCCCACCACCCAGTGTATCCATCAGCTATTCGAGGAGCAAGCAAAACGCACACCCAATAACATCGCCGTTGTCTTTGAAGATCGGCAACTCACCTATGCGGAACTAAATGCACGTGCCAATCAACTTGCCCATCACTTGCAAAAACTGGGAGTAAAACCAGAGGTGCTGGTGGGAATTTGCCTAGAGCGATCTCTTGATATACTCGTTGGCATTCTCGGCATCCTCAAAGCAGGTGGCGCTTACCTACCAATAGACCCCGCCTTACCAGCACAAAGTATAGCTTTTCGGTTACAAGATGCCCAAGCCCCAATTTTGTTAACCCACAACCAGCTAGTCAAGGAACTTCCCGAACAGGCAACGCAGATAGTTTATCTAGATACAGATTGGGATGTTATTGCTCAACAAAACACCGAGAATCCATCTAGCAACGTAATACCCAAAAACTTAGCCTATACAATCTACACTTCTGGCTCAACAGGCAAACCTAAAGGAGTCGCCGTTGAACATCAACAGCTTCTCAATTACCTTGACGGTATCCTTGAAAGATTAGACCTGCCCCTTGGTGCAAGCTTTGCGATAGTCTCCACCTTTGCTGCTGATTTAGGCAATACAGCGATCTTTTCTTCCTTATCTACAGGTGGATGCCTTCATATAGTCTCCTCAGAACGTGCTGCCGATCCTGAAGCACTAGCAGATTACTGTCGTCGCCATCCCATTGATTGCCTAAAAATTGTTCCTTCTCACCTGAAAGCTTTATTAGCATCCTCCTACGCCAGCGACATCTTACCTCAGCAACGATTAATCCTTGGTGGCGAAACGGCTAGTTGGGATTTAATCGAGCAAATCCAGAAACACTCGCCGCAGTGCCTCATTTTTAACCACTATGGCCCTACAGAAGCAACTGTTGGTGTTCTGACCTATCAAGTCCAAAATCGAGTAGGTGAGACAGTTCCATTAGGTCGCCCAATTCCCAATACACAGATTTATTTACTAGATAAACATCTACAACCTGTTCCTATCGGGGTTCCAGGGGAACTATATATCGGCGGCGCATCTTTAGCACGGGGCTATTTGAATCGTCCTGAACTGACTCAAGAAAAATTTATTCCCAACCCTTTCTGTGACCAACCGCGATCGCGTCTTTACAAAACAGGTGATACGGCGCGTTACCTCCCCGATGGAAACATCGAGTTTATCGGACGGATTGACCATCAGGTAAAAATTCGAGGCTACCGTATTGAATTAGGAGAAATTGAAGCCTTACTTAGCCAACATCAATTAATACGGGAAGCTGTCGTTGTAGTTCGAGAGGACGAACCAGGAAATGCTCGTTTGGTAGCTTATATAGTTCCTCGTCAAACACCCAACATCAATGAAATCAGGAACTTCCTCAAGGAAAAGTTGCCTGAGTACATGATGCCATCGGCTTTCATAGTCTTGAAAACCTTACCTTTGACGCCAAACGGGAAAGTAGACCGTCAAGCGCTGCCAACACCAGACCACACGCGCCCTGAGTTAGCGGAAACTTTTGTAGCGCCTCGCACCCCAGTTGAAGAAGCACTAACAGAAATCTGGATGAAAGTTCTTGGTCTTGAAAAGATAGGAATTCACGACAACTTCTTCGATCTGGGGGGACACTCGCTGTTAGTGACTCAGCTGCTTGCCAAAGTGCGTGAAGCTTTCCAAGTAGAATTGCCTTTACGCAGTTTGTTTGAAGCACCTACTATAGCTGCCTTGGCAGAAAGTATTGAGAATGCTCATCAGACAAAATCTTCTGAGAAGATTGCTTCAGATACTGCTGTCGATTTAAACGCCGAAGCTGTCTTAGATCCCACAATTTGTCCTAAATCCCTATTTTATAGGCATACCACAGAACCAACGGCTATCTTATTGACAGGAGCAACAGGCTTTCTAGGATCTTTTTTACTTTATGAACTTCTCCAGCAAAGTCAGGCAGATATCTATTGCCTAGTACGCGCCTCAAATGCTGAGTTAGGCAAACAAAAGATTCAAAGCAGCTTAGAACTTTATTCTATCTGGAATGAATCTTTTCAATCTCGAATTATCCCTGTGATCGGGGAACTGTCTAAGCCACTGTTGGGGCTTTCAGAGCAGCAGTTTAGGGAGATGGCTAGTATAATTGATGCCATTTATCACAATGGTGCGTTTGTTAATTTTACTTTTCCCTATTCTGTTCTAAAGGCTGCCAACGTGCTAGGAACGCAGGAAATTTTAAGATTGGCAAGCCAACTCAAAATCAAGCCTGTGCATTTCATTTCTAGCACCAGCGTTGCCGTCCCAGCAGGCAATAATGACATTACGCTAATACGAGAACAGTATTGTGCTGATGCTCATGAAGTGCTTGAGGGTGGCTACATTCAGAGTAAATGGGTTGCGGAAAAGTTAGTAAATATTGCCGGCGATCGCGGACTTCCTGTATCTATTTACAGGCCAGGACGTGTAGCAGGACACAGCAAAACTGGTGCCTGTAATCCAGATGATCATACATTCAGAACAATCAAAGGCTGTATCCAACTTGGAAGCGCCCCAAAGCGTAACGCGATGGTGAACATAATGCCTGTAGATTATGTCAGCCAAGCAATTGTTCATTTATCCAAGCAGCAAGAATCCCTGGGGAAAACATTTCACTTAGTTAATCCTAACCCCGCCCAGTGGAACGAGTTTGTTAGTTGGATTTGTACTTTTGGCTACCCACTTCAGCAAATTTCAGAGAACGAGTGGCAAACAGAGCTGCTCAAAGTCGCAGAGCGATCGCCCTCAAACGCATTGTATCCCCTTTTGCCTGTTGTTTCTCAAAAGGTATCCGAAGAGCCAACGTCTAACTCAGCAGAGCTAAAGTTCGATTGCCAAAATACACTCAATGGACTTGCAGGTACTTCTATAGTCTGTCCGCCAGTAAATGTTGAGTTGCTTCGTACCTACTTCTCATACCTAATTGATAACTCTTTCCTACATACCCCAACATCGGAAATTGAACTTAAATACCCCTCGTAGAAATTGTCTCTTTCTTTCTTAGCGGGACTTAGGCATTTTCTAGCCCCTAAAGGGGCTGAAACTCTCTCTGAGCAAGGGAAAGAGGTGGATTACAAAAAAATGTCTGAAACCCTTGTAAATACTAGATTCATGCCAATTCGAGCTAAAAGTCTTTCTCGATATATGTTTGAAGCCATTTTTACCTTAGTTTTTGTCTAAGTACCGTTAGCGTCCTTTGCGTCTAGTGCGGTTCAATCAAGCAAATAATTTTCACAACTCAAATAGTAGTGCTACATTTGCCGTTTCCTCAAAACAAACATTTCACTAAAAAGCATCATGAGTACAAAAAAAATGCCTTCCCAGCCTGAAACCACAAGTAGCATAAATATTCGTCAGCAGCAGCATTTGCAGAGATTAACCGAACGCTATACCAAGCGCACAAAAACATCAAAGCAACTTGCACAAACCTATCGCCCAGTTATAGCTGACAACAAGACCTTTGTAGGTTTCAATTTTCATCTCAAGGAAATGTTCTACCCAATTGTGGCCAAGCGATCGCTCGGCTCCAAAATATGGGATGTCGATGGTAATGAATATATCGATGTCACAATGGGTTATGGCGTAAATCTCTTTGGTCACAATCCATCTTTTATCAAAGAAGCCCTAGAAGAGCAACTCGATCTAGGTATACAAATTGGCCCACAAGCTGAATTAGCTGGTGAGGTTGCCCAGTTGATTTCTGAACTAACGGGGATGGAGCGAGTAGCCTTTAGTAATACAGGCACAGAAGCCGTGATGACGGCGTTACGACTGGCACGAGCAGCAACAGGTCGTAATAAAATTGCCCTATTTTCAGGTTCTTATCATGGGCATTTTGATGGAACTTTAGTTAAAGCAAAGGCTGTAGACGACTATCCAAATCCAGTACCACTTGCCCCAGGCATAACGTCAAATCTTGTTGCAGATATTTTGGTTTTAGATTATGGCAATCCTCAGTCCTTGGAGGCGATAAAAGCGCATGAACATGAATTAGCAGCTGTTTTAGTTGAACCCGTGCAGAGCAGCAGAATAGACTTCCAGCCCAAAGCTTTTCTCCAGCAACTAAGGCAATTAACAAAAGAATCAGGGATAGCATTAATCTTCGATGAAATGGTTAGCGGATTCCGCATTCATCCGGGAGGAGCGCAGGCATGGTTTGGCATTGAAGCAGACATAGCAACATACGGAAAAATTGTTGGCGGTGGTATGCCGATTGGAATCGTTGCTGGCAAAGCTAGTTATATGGATAGAATCGACGGCGGGATGTGGAACTATGGAGATGCATCCTATCCTCAGGTAAAAACAACCTTTTTTGCAGGCACCTTTTGCAAGCATCCGCTAGCAATGGCTGCTGCACGGGCTGTACTGAAGCATCTAAAAACTCAGGGTTCTGCTCTTCAACAGCAGTTGAATCAACGCACATCGCAGTTTATTGAAACACTGAATACTTACTTTCAAGAAGACGAAGTGCCTATCCGCATGGTGAATTTTGGTTCACTTTTTGGCCCTGCTGCTTCTGAAAATTCTGCCTCTTCGGAAAATGAAGGCTCAGCGGGGATGGACTTGTTATACTATCACCTCGTTGACAGGGGAATCCTCCTACGAAACGGTGGCGGTTTCCTATCCACTGCCCATACAGATGAAGATCTTGACTACATAATTCAGGCTGTTAAAGGTAGCGTACAGGAATTGCGAGAGGGATGCTTATTACCGCCTCGCTCCTCTGCCAATTTGCAAAAGTTAGAAGCAGCTGTAGGAAGTTAGCGTCAAGGATGCACAAAGTGATTAAGCACTTTGTTAAAGATAAGGATTGTAGATCAATAAGTGATGTCCGTCTGGTGTATTTCATCAAGTCGCCAACAGCTGTATTTGTGCGTTTGACCGCAACTTGGTATAAATTGCTAGGGCCAAAAACACACATAGGTCTCAAGCCCCCGGCTTCGGTGCCGTGGGGACAATCCTAAATCCTTGCATCCTTGCATCAAATGACGCTGCCCAATTGGATCACCCTATCACGTCTGCTGGCTTTGCCCATACTGCTTTACGGTTTGAACAACCCCACGCCTGCTTCTCGCTGGGTTTGTTTGGCGATTTTTTTTGTTGCCTCCGCGACAGATTGGTTAGATGGCTATCTGGCTCGCAAACTCAACCAGATTAGCGATTTGGGCAAGTTTCTTGACCCGTTAGTAGATAAGTTGTTGGTGCTGGCCCCCCTACTGGCGCTGGTTGAGTTAGGTCAAGTGCCAGCTTGGGGCGTTTTTCTAATTTTGGCGCGAGAATTGGCGATCGCCGGCTGGCGTGTCAACCAAACGGTGATTGTGGGAGCTAATCTTTGGGGCAAGCTGAAAACAATAAGTCAAATTGCGGCGATCGCACTTCTGATCGCCCCCCTGCCTGATGCGTGGATAATCCTATCTCTCGTTGCTTTTTGGATTTCTGTCGCCTTCACCTTGGTTTCTGGAGCAATCTACTTGTGGCCTCAATATCCAACTAGGGAAAATGCTTAAGCTGGTTGCAAATTGAACCTAAAACAAGCCACCCATTGCTGGTGTTGATTTGACTGTTTTTTAGCATTTAGCAGCTATTAATTAACCTGGGACTGCTTGCAAAATCTCATCATCCATTGAGAAATCTACCTCAGCTTTGTCACGATTAGAGGCAAGGTAATCATTCTGGAACGAGTCTTTCAGACCACCCAACAAGTCGTATTGGGGGTGCCAATCAAGTTGGGTTACAGCTTTATCGACTGAAGCAAAGAAATGCTGGACTCGCAAAGGGAAGGCTTTACGCTTGCCAAAATCAAACTTTTTCGGGTCGTAATGCACAAGTTGCAAAGAGTCAGCGGGCTTACCAGCAGCTTCGGCACAAGCACGCGCCAAACCATCAAAGGTGACATAGCGATCGCCTGACACATTATAAATCTGCCCTACTGCTTGGGAGTTTCCCAAAACATTTGCCATAGCAGTGGCTAAGTCTTTAACATGACCAAATTGGGTGATGTGCATTCCATTGCCGGGTATGGGGATGGGGCGATCGCGCACAATGCGGTCAAAAAACCAAGCTTCCAGATCGTTATAGTTCTGGGGGCCATATATATAAGTAGGGCGAATCGAGGTAAAGGGTAATCCCTGTTCTGCTAGATAAGCTTCAGTTTCATGTTTACCCTTGTGACGACTCTTAGGATCAACAGCATCGCCTTCTATATGGGGAAGTTGGTCTGATTTTAGATAAACCCCAGCAGAACTCATGTAGACAAAATGCTGCACTCGGTCTTTAAAAATCTCAGCCAATGGTTGAGTATCACTTAGTTCGCGACCATTGTTGTCAAATATGGCGTCAAAGTGTTCTGGGGATAATTTTTCTTTTAGTTGGGATGCGTCAGTGCGATCGCCATGAATTTGTTTTACACCCTCAACTGGTGCAGGCTTATTACCGCGATTAAATAGTACAACTTCATGCCCTTGTTCTACCAAAATTTTAGTTAGATAAACCCCAATGAAACGGGTTCCGCCCATTATTAAGATTCGCACTTGGCTGCATTCTCCTTCTTTGTAAGCTGGTATTTTCGCATCACGACTTTGGCGAAATAGGAGAGAGATCTCCTTAGTTATCTTACAGTCGCAGCTGAGTTACAGCGATATGACCGGAGAAGCAGACATCAACATCGGTTCCAGGGGTGCGATCGCGTTTTGCATATTCCCCCGCGTAGTAAAACTCATCCCCTTCGATGCGGTAGTTGACTGGCAACGGTTGCGTACATGGTTTACAAAACACCACCTCCGGATCGGGATCTCCCGGTAACAGATGCGGCAGATTCACATTCCAGAAGCTTCCCGGTTCCAGCGGACGGCCCAGTAACTCATCCAACACCCCAGCAGTCCAACGTGCCGCAGTATCCCAATCAACATTTAGTTTGCCTTTCCGATAGTGAGAAACCGCGACTCCCGGAATACCGTGCATTGCTGCCTCGCGCACAGCCGCAACAGTGCCGGAAATATAAACATCAACACCCATGTTGCCGCCAGGATTAATGCCAGAAAGCACGTATTTGATATCTTTGCAAATATGTGAAACAGCAAGGCGAACGCAATCAGCTGGGGTGCCACCAACGGCATACTCAACATCTGAGCGGCACTGGACTGGAATCGGTTTAGTCGTCGTCACCCGATGACCACACCCCGACCATTCTGTTTGAGGAGCAACAAACACGCCCTTGCCATTGATAGCCTTTTGTAGCGCCCGGATGCCTGGGGCGTCGATTCCATCATCGTTAGTTAAAATCAAGGTCATATATTTTTCTATTCGTCAGCTGGCATGGACGCAACGGACAACACCGATTATCAAGCATATCTGCAAACGCAGAGTCTACTGCAACAACTGCCCCAGCTGAGTAAAGAAAGCGATCATCCAAGATCCAAGCTAAACTCAAGCCATAAAAACCTACCGAAATACTCTTAAATAACTCTGAAACAAAGGAAAAAGCCGATGAAAGTCGCTGTTTTTAGTACCAAATCCTACGATCGCCAGTTTCTCGAAGCCGCTAATGCAGAAAATAAACATGAGTTGGCTTTCTTTGAACCGCATTTGACGTGTAAAACAAGTGTTTTAGCTTCAGGATTTCCAGCCGTATGTGTTTTTGTAAATGACCAACTGGATAAGCAGACCTTGAGCGCATTGGCATCTGGCGGAACTCGCTTAATTGCCCTGCGCTGTGCTGGATATAACAATGTAGATCTGGCTGCTGCTGCTGAACTAGGAATGAAAATTGTGCGAGTTCCAGCTTATTCACCCTATGCAGTTGCTGAACATACAATCGCGCTAATTCTGACACTCAACCGCAAAATCCATCGTGCTTATGCTCGCATCCGCGAAGGCAATTTTTCCCTAGAAGGACTTTTAGGATTTGACTTACATAGCTGCACCGTGGGGATTATCGGTACTGGCAAAATTGGCTTTATCGTAGCCAATATTCTCAAAGGATTCGGGTGTCACCTGCTGGCTTATGACCCCTTTCCTAACCCAGAATGTGAAGCTTTGGGTGTCAAGTATGTAGCATTGCCTGAACTTTTAGCTACCTCTGATATCATCACGCTTCATACTCCACTGATGCCGGAAACTTACCACATCATAGATGCTCAGGCGCTGAGTCAGATGAAAGATGGTGTCATGCTGATTAATACTAGCCGGGGAGGGCTTATTGACACAAAAGCTGTTATTCAGGCACTCAAGTCAGGTAAAATCGGCTATCTAGGTTTAGATGTCTATGAGCAAGAAACCGATTTGTTCTTTGAAGATTTGTCTAATTCGGTTATTCAAGATGATGTTTTTCAACGCCTGCTGACATTTCCCAACGTCATTATTACTGGACATCAGGCTTTTTTGACTAAAAACGCTATCAAAAATATCGCTGAAACCACAATTAATAATATTTATGATGTAGAACAGGGAAAACCCTGTGCAAATGAATTAGACGTAAATCACTTGATAGCTACCAAGAGTCTGACATAATTGATTTTGCCAGCGTCATCTAATTTTGGATGAGAGGATAATGGAATTGTCCCCACGACTAAAAGTCAGGCGCTTGATACCAATTTGTATTTAGAAGCCTAAATTTGTTTTATTCTGCCGTTCTGCTGAAAATTACAGTTTTGGCTGCAACTTGGTATGAGACCTTTTTTGTTTATGGTCAAAGTGCGATCGCCTTCTACGAAGGATAGCGTCTCCATTGACGGCGTGATAATTGGGTTCAAGCCTCGTCCCACTATGCAGGGCAAGGTCAATCTAAAATCGTTTGACATAGCCGCCCCACAGAGGCTACCAGAACCACCCCATATCGGTAATGGCTCAGCTAAAGTCCCGCATCAAAATGGAATATCATCGTCGTCAAAATCGCTGGGCAAGTCATCATTACTATCCTGCGGCAGCCCAGCTTCCGATGACATTTGCAGATCGATCCAGTATCTTGCCATAATCAATGCCTCTTCTTCCGTCTTAGCGTTGTGGACGGGAATAATGCATTCGCCACCTGCGCTCCAAACCTGAACGCAGAACACTGGTCTTGCTTCAATGAGCCAACCTTTATAAATTTCTGGTGAACTCATAGCTGACACCACCCAGACCGATGAGAAGCTTATTTTTACAACGTAACACGTCCGCCCCACCGGGAGTTAGTTTTACAAAAAATTATCAGAAATTTGGGTCTAAAACCCCGTCATAAAGTACAATTTTATATTGGGTATGCTCATATAAAAACATGATTGTACTGGAGTTCAAAGCCTACGGAAAAGCCAGCCAATTCAGCGCTATTGATGAGGCGTTGAGAACTGTTCAGTTTATTCGCAACAAAGCATTACGCTTCTTTTTCGATCAACTGGGTAAGTCTCAAAGCGATCTCAACAAGTATTGCGCGGTATTGGCTAAAGAGTTTCCGTTTGTTAATGAACTCAACAGCATGGCCCGTCAAGCCGCAGCTGAACGGGCATGGTCAGCTATTAGCAGATTCTTGGAGAACTGTAAATCACAGACCCCAGGATTAAAGGGCTATCCACAATTTCAGAAAGATAACCGCTCAGTCGAGTATAAAACCTGCGGATGGAAGCTGGCAGACGATCGCCATTCAATCACGTTCACTGACAAGAAGAATATTGGCAGACTCAAGCTCAAAGGAACCCGTGATTTAAACTTCTACCAGCCTCATCAAATCAAACGAGTCAGGCTGGTGAAGAGAGCAGATGGTTACTATGTACAGTTCTGTATTCAGGTGGCTCGTACTTCTGAAATTGCACCGTCCGGCAATGCGATTGGGTTAGATGTAGGACTTAACGATTTCTACACCGATAGCAATGCTCAAACAGTTGATAACCCTAGGTTTCTACGCTTGGGGGCGAGACGATTAAGACAGGCTCAAAGGCTTGTATCTAGACGAGTTAAGAATTCTAACAATAGGATGAAAGCCAGAGTGATTCTGGGCAAACGCCACCTCAAAATAAGTAGACAGCGTAAAGACCATGCCGTGAAGTTGGCAAGGTGCGTAATCACATCTAACGATGTTGTGGTCTACGAAGACTTGAGGATGAAAAACATGGTGAAGAATCACTGTCTTGCCAAGTGTATTAACGATGCTTCTTGGTATCAGTTCCGAGTGTGGCTGGAATACTTCGGCAAGGTGTTTGGAAAAATTACCATTGCCGTAACCGCCGCCGGAACAAGTCAGGAATGCTCTCAATGCGGCACTGTGGTTAAGAAGTCCCTCTCCACCCGCACTCACGCTTGCCAGTGTGGATGTGTGCTGGATAGAGATCACAACGCAGCGAGAAACATCCTGAGTCGGGGATTGAGTACGGTAGGGCATACCGGAACTTTCATGGTCAACATGAGCAACGCTTCTGGAGAATCGACCCCTACATTGGTTGGTGAAAACCTGCCGTGAGCAAGTTGGCTCGTAGAGAGAAGAATCCCCGTGCGTTTACGCCGGGGAGTGTCAAGTAGTATTTTTGGGAAAAAGGCAGTTTTGAGAGCAAGCAAATGAAACAACTCTTAAACAAAATTTTCATCTGGAGAAAATACCTCTGGCGTCTGGTGCTGCCAGTGGTGTTGATAGTTTTAGTAACGCAGCTGGTAGCGACGCCTGCAAGTGCCACTGGCGTCTATCAAATGCCCAACCTGACCACAGGCAAAGATACTTGGCTGATCGATCGAGCTGAACTTCTCAGCCGCCTTAACGAAGGCAAAATCAACAGCGCCCTAGAGAACTTAGCTCAGAAAACCGGGAATGAAGTTCGGATAGTCACGATTCACCGCCTAGACTACGGTGAAACAGCCCAAAGCTTTACAGATAAGCTATTTGATAAATGGTTCCCGACGCCAGAAGCGCAAGCGCATCAAACCTTACTGGTAATTGATAGCCTCACAAACACTACTGGCATTCGCACAGGTGAGGCAGTCAAGTCCATCATGCCCGATGATATTGCCAATAGCGTTGCTTCTGAGACAGTAGCGGTGCCACTCCGGGAGGGCAACAAGTATAATCAAGCGTTTGCTGATGCCAGCGATCGCCTAGTCGCTGTATTATCTGGTCAGCCCGATCCCGGCCCACCTGTAGTGCAAGACAAAGTTCAGGTAGAAAGCACCTTTAAAACCGCAGAAGAAACCGACACTGGCAACGCCACTATCGTTGTAGTTGTGCTATTAATTGCCGCCACCGTTATCCCGATGGCTACCTACTTCCTTTATCAAAATCAAGGTTAGTCTTGAACGTAATCTTGCCCATTGATTAGAGCTATCTCAGCCCGAACAAGTTCCCGTCCTAGATAGGCCGCATGATCCAGCAGAGTCACGGGATAGGGCTGAGTTTCCTCAAAAATCTTTACGCAAAGTTCCTTAGCAGTTCTGCCGCTAAAAACTGTGGTGTGCGTTCGTTCCACCTTACCTCGTGCAGGGATAACCTTGCCAGTTTCTGGGTCAACGGCTAAACCGCGCTCATCGATAACATTGGTGAAATGCTTAGCACAAATTAGCCCCGCGTCTCGATCTAAGTAAATAATGAAATAGCCACCGGGGTCAAGGTCAATATGACGCTGAGAAAGCTTGTCATCAATAGCCGTCAGTTCCTGAGCAGTTTGATTCATGAAAATTGATGCAATTGTTTAATTATCAACATTTCCTATTAACAGTCTAAGCCTCCACCCTTGCCGTCAGCGTTTCTGCATAAAGAATTGAAGTTAATCGTAT
This sequence comes from Aphanothece sp. CMT-3BRIN-NPC111, assembly GCA_019359765.1. Taxonomy (GTDB): domain Bacteria; phylum Cyanobacteriota; class Cyanobacteriia; order Cyanobacteriales; family JAHHGU01; genus JAHHGU01. The sequence goes on along the minus strand of JAHHGU010000013.1, from coordinate 54,774 downwards.
TTACTTTTAGCAAGGAGGTTTAAGCGAGGAGACTAAGATAATGCAAGCGCCGTGGACAAAGACCCTGAAAAAAATTACAGTTTGGCTAGCTTGTGAAGTCTGCCTAAACCTCGTTGGACTGGATACATTAATAGACTATGCGGAATTTCTCTTTGATAGCCATCGGGTAACTATCGTGGCGATAGCACCTCAAATAGGTCAGCATAAAGCAGAACTATTCCTCAGGTACGCGTAAAAATTCCTACTCAGCTGCAATTTTTTCTGTGCCTACCTACTGAGAACCTATCCCAAAAGTCGATTAAAGATGTTTTTACCGCAGATGAAAGCAGATAGACGCAGATAAACGCAGATGTTTGATATAGGAAAATTCTTTTGAAAGATAGGCTCTAAGTCTCATACTAAATCATCCATCTCCCAATTCCGCGTTGAGGGGAATCTCGCGCTTGCTAAAGGGAATCTCCTGGTTAATGGCGTCAATTTCCTGCTGCTCTAATTCGTTCACTTCCCGGATATAAGACCCCAAGATGTGGCTCAAACGTCGATTGTAAAATCTATGCATACTGTGGTTCGGCGTCGCTGGGAAGCCGCGACGTTTTTTATGACGCCCACCAGCACCGGGGTCGAAAGTCTGAACGCCCTGCGCGATCGCCCACTCAATTGGCGTATAGTAACAAGCATCAAAGTGCAGGCAGTCAATTTCCTGAAAGCTTCCCCAATAGCGCCCATATAATTGGTCGCCTTTAGTAATACAAAAAGACATCCCCATTGGCTTTTGGTCATTCTGCTCGTGGTATGCGGCGACAAACAGCACCCGATGGGAATAATTGGGATACAGCTGTTCAAAGAAACGATTAGTTAGGTATTTGCTTCCCCACCAGCCAAATTTGTCACAAGTATCGGCATAAAAGCTGTACATCAAGGGAAACAGCGACTTGGGAATCTCTTCTCCCGTTAGGGTTTGGAGTCTAATCTGTGCTTTTTCCACAGCTTTGCGTTCCCGTTTGATGTTGCGCCGTTGATTGGCGTTGAACGCTCCTAAATAGTCATCAAAAATTTGATAGCCTTGATTCTGCCAAATGTAGCTGTGGTGCAACCAACTGGTAAAACCGTGACGCTGTATTATTGGTCGCCATTCGGGGTCTACATACAGGAAATGACAGCCAGAGATGTGATGGCGATCGCAAAAATGGTCAATCGCCCCCACCATTAACTCTGTCAACTCCTCCTCATCTTCACCGGGCGCGATTAAGAACCGATAGCCCTCAGCTGGAGTCATTGGTGTCATCCCCAGCAGCTTTGGGTAATACTGTACTCCCAACCGATGAGCCAAATCTGCCCACTGGTGGTCAAACACAAATTCGCCGTAACTATGACCCTTCAAATAAAGTGGCGCAGCGGCAATCAGCTGCCTGTCTCGCCAGACGGTTAAATGGTTGGGTAGCCATCCCGCTTTAGCAGTGGCACTACCAGAGGTCTCTAAATTGTTTAGCCATTCCCATTCTAGGAAAGGAGTCTTCAGTGGTTGGGCGAGTGCGTCCCACTCTTGCTGGGGCACTTCAGCGATTTTGTCGATCCAGGCAAGTGAGTAGCGGGGCTTGAGTTGTTTCACCATAGCCACAAGTGAGGACTTTTATTTAAGTTAATCCAATTCCCTTATAGTTGCTCGCCAGCTTGTTATTCCGGCGACAGAGACTTGTCCTCTGAATAACTTTGAGCCGAACGATATCTATCCCAGGTTTCCAAGCTAAAGATACAGGCAATCAGCCACACGCATCCAGCTGCGTAGCCAGCTATAACATCAGTAGGCCAGTGGACACCCAGATAAAGCCGACTTAAGCCTATGCCACTAATTAAAATTATTGTCAAGGTAATAATAAATAGCCGCCAGCGGGGGAAGTGAGTTGCCAGCAGATAGCCAATTAGACCGTACATTACCATTGAAACCATCGCGTGACCGCTGGGAAAGCTGTAATGTTCAACATCAACAATGCGTTCCCAAAGCAGTGGGCGGTTACGCTGGAACAGTTCTTTGAGCAAATAGTTTAAGCTACCTGCGCCAGCTGCGGCGATCGCGATGGTTGTTGCTTCTGATTGACGCCCCCGCAGCAGCAGCCAAATTCCCAAGCTTAGGCTCAACAGCAGTAATACACTCGGTTCCCCGAAAAATGTCAAGCTAATCATTGCCCGATCCAGTAGCGGGGTATGCAGATACCTGAGAGCTAGTAAAATTCCTGTGTCAAAGGCTTGGCTTTCTTTCTCCAGAACGTCATCGGCAATAGACGCGAAGACCCACATCGCCAAGCCAGCAAAAATTAGCCCCCCGACTCGAATCGTCAACAGCAGTGGCAATAAATTTGTTCGCGTAGCGTGGAGGAACCGCTTACGCATCCACTTAGGCATTGCTAAGATGATCTGCCTCATGAGGTCATGCACGAACTCGATGTCCCTGTATATTACAGGCTTGACCAGGCTTGGGTAACGATATCACTAAGCCAACGTCTTTGCACTTTGTCGAGGAGGCTATCGTCAGCTAAAACTTCCGCTTTTAAATCGTCTAAGGATTGACCATTAGAGCGGGCAATCTGAATCACGCCGGCGATCGCTGCTGCAACTAACTCTTCATCGATAGGTTGCTGGCGCAGGGCGACAATTTCTTGAGGGCTAGCTGGAATGGGATAATTCATGGCGTGTTAACAATGGCATTGAATACCTTAACAAAAATGAGAGAATTGTAAACTTTTTTAAAGCTTTCTCATAAATCAGTACACGGGATTATAGCGCACTTTTAATCCCTGTCAACACCATCTTTTTCGATACTTAATCAAAGCTGAGAATCGCCAAATGAAAGAAATTCTTTACTTAGAAGTTCCTACCCCGGATATAGATGCTATCCGTCTCTGGTTGCAACAAGCATGGTTCTGTGGGCTAGGAGAGAAAATTACCACCCCCGATGGTATCAAGCTGCAATTTGAGAGTAAGGGGGGCAGCAATGACACTCATACATCCCCAGCACAGACAATTTCTGAAATCTCAGTGTTTGTGTGGTCAGTGCAGCGGACTACCTACCTGAAAGCCTTTCGCACAGGGAATCAACCGATTGCCGATGAGCAACAAATTATTGGGCAATTGAGTGCGGATCTCAGAAAGCAGTTCCCCGTACAATATCCCGAACCACCAGATGTTGATTTGTCACAACAGTCTATATTTGAAGCTTTGGCTTCCTACTACCCCCTGACAGTCCACTACTTTCAGAAAATGCCCAACGGTGAGTACGACCTCAACCGCGTCTACTGGTGGGAGAAGCGGTGGCGAGAGGGCGTCCGTAATCCCCAGCAGCCTAAGCAGGTTGTGTTCAAGAGCCAGGGCACAGCAGGGGAGATTTCTAAGCCAAATTCTCCTCCTGTGCCCCTCACCCCTACCTACGACTTAATTTATGTAGGGGGTGCCTTGGGAGTAATCCACGCCGCAGTTATGGCGCAACTGGGCTACCGGGTGCTGCTGATAGAACGGCTACCTTTTGGGCGCATGAACCGGGAGTGGAATATTTCTCGAAAAGAGCTGCAAAACTTGATTGATTTGGGTTTATTTACAGAGGCGGAGTTGGAAAGCTTTATTGCCAAGGAGTATATAGACGGATTCAGTAAATTTTTTGATGCCAATAACCCAAGTCACCTCAGAGCGCCAATATTGCACACCCCAACCGTGTTGAACGTGGCGTTGGATGCAGAGAAGTTACTGCGGATGTGTGGGGAAAAACTCACGCTAGCTGGTGGTGAAATTTGGGATGAGACAGAGTTTATCAGAGCAGATGTGGAAGCGACACAAGTTGTCGTTGAGGCAAAACACTTATTAAATAAATCGCAGCGGCAAGCCAGTGGGCGTCTGCTAGTGGATGCGATGGGAACGGCATCACCGATCGCATGGCAGCTGAATGGAGGTCGCACTTTTGATAGTGTTTGTCCTACAGTGGGAGCTGCGATCGCTAGTGGGTTTGAACCTGGCGTTTGGGATTCTAATTATGGCGACGTTCTTAACAGTCACGGGGATATCTCGCGGGGGCGTCAGCTAATTTGGGAGTTGTTCCCAGGTGCTGGTGAGGAAATCACTATCTATTTGTTCCACTACCATCAGGTACATCCAGACAATCCTGGCTCTTTATTGGAGATGTATGAAGACTTCTTTACAATTCTGCCAGAGTATCGCCGATGCGATATGGAAAAGCTGGTGTGGAAGAAGCCGACCTTTGGCTATATTCCCGGTCATTTTAGTGTGGGAAGCCGCGATCGCACTGTTGCCTTTGACCGCCTAATCGCCATTGGTGATGCCGCCTCCCTCCAATCTCCCCTCGTCTTCACCGGCTTTGGTTCCTTAGTGCGTAATCTGCCTCGCTTGACAGATCTCCTGAAGACAGCCCTCAAGCATGACCTTTTGGACGCCAATGCCTTGAACCAAATTCGTGCTTACCAAAGCAACATCTCAGTCACTTGGCTGTTTTCTAAAGGCATGATGGTTCCCACTCATCGCTACTTGCCACCCCAGCGAATTAATGCCATGCTCAATACCTTCTTTGGGCTTTTGGCTGAGGAACCACCCGTAGTGGCAGACACATTTATTAAGGATCGATCTGATTGGCTGACATTCAATCGGCTGGCACTTAAAGCAGCCAGAAAAAATCCAGCCTTGCTGCTTTGGATCTGGGAACTCGCAGGCCCTAAAGATCTACTGCGCTGGTTAGGAAGCTATGTAGACTTCACCAGCAACGCCCTGCTTAGCGGTTTGGTGGGGGGGTGGTTTCCGGGCTTCCTGCAACGGTTAGAACCCTGGCTGGAAGATTGGTCACCGTCTCTCTGGCTGTGGTTGTTGACTCAGAGTTACGCCCTCACGGCGGGCATGGGGCGTCCCCAGAAACAATAGTTTTGGATTGAATAAATGTGAACTACCCCATCGGTGCAACGGTGGAGATCGATGGGCTTTACCGCTCTTTTGTCACTCTGATGAGGGAAAAATAGAAGTCGAGCGGTGAAAACCTTTTCCAATAAACAATTTAGCGATCGCAAAAGCCGCGTCGTAAGCTAGCAAAAATTTACCTGCCTTGGGATCTGCTACTAGCAACACCGTTTCGCCGACTGGCAGCATTCCAGGAATCAGGTACTCAACATTTTACGATTATGCTGGTATTAATGGCTATAGCTTGACATTGAATTAATTGGATACTTGTACAAGTAGGGAAACTTTGTCCCCAGCTATAATTATGCAGGAACATGATAATACTAATGATGTATCAGCCAAGGTAGCGGACACTAGAGATGTGTCTAAATCTCAAGTGTGGGAGCGACGAATTGCGCTCTTCTGTATTGTTGTAGCCTTGGTGGGAATGCTGGTTTGCACTGGCTTACTGATGCAGGCATATATTACTGGCCACTCAGCATTTGAACTATTAGGATATGGCTCTTACAAGCCAGGATTTGAACTCTTGGGATATTACGCTTCAGTGTTTAATATCTCCGCCTATCTGGCTCTACTTATAGCTTTAAATATTCCTACACTCGTTGGTACAGAGCACAAGCGACTCGGCTATATTTCAGCATTGATTGGCATTGCCTTACTGTTATTATCATTTAGGCTATTTTTTGTCAGTCATAAGCCGGAGCAGGAATGGTGGGGATATTTTTCTGTGGTTACTATTAACGTATAGTTCTTTTAAATCAGGGTCTAAAATGTTGAGATATTACTCCATATTGCTTTTTAGTGCAGGCTCTCTTGCTCTGCTTATTACCTCAAACATTTCCAAACTGGTTAGTACGTCACGAAAGTTGCTCAGCTACATTTCAGCATTCAGTGGCATTGTCCTAGTTTTGTTTTCATTTGGGCTATTGTTTATCAGTTACAAGCCGGGACTGGAATGGTGGAAATATCTCCCTGTAGTGAGTTTGGGAACAAGCAGTATCACTATGACTCTCTCTACGCTCATTAGCGCAGAACAAAAACGGCTTCGTAGTACCTTGAACTTTATTAGCTATATTTTAATGTTTGCAGGATGCGTATTGATTGGTTTGGAGACGATTAACGTGGATACTATTGCTGCAAATGTAGCGAGTCTTTAAATAAACTTTTGCACTTTAGGTATCCAGTGATTGAGTCGATAAAAATCGCACCGGGTGCGTAGGCACAAGTGTGATTTCAGAACCTGCTCGTTGTCCACTGGACAAGCATACTTTTATCAACAGAAATCTTATGGCCTTATCTACCACAAAACTATTGTCGATAAAACTCGCGCCAAGCATAGAGACACAGAGTATGCAACGTCTCTACTGCTAATTGCTATACATTAAAAGATATTTATTAAAACGCTAATTACAAATGCCGATAAGGAGGAAAGCTGGGCAACTCAATTGCCGCCAAGGACTTTAGCTTTTTAGAAGTACGTAGCGGATAAAGCACCGGGGATGGCCAATTGTATTGGGCTAGAATCTGCTCTTGACGCTGAACTGGCTCAGGGGCGGCAAAATCTTCTAGTGAATCCGCGTTCTGTCCCTCCACCTCCGTGTCCATCTCATCGGTGTTTTCTGGCGGGAAAGCTTCCTGTAGGGGCAGAGTGCTTTGTTTGCCCTCATTTAGATAAAGCTCTGAACCCTCATTATCTGCTGAGTCAGGGGAGGCTTTTGAGGGTAAATCCTCATCCTGTTCATCCAACAACTGAAGCATCCATGCTATATCCGGTATATCGGCAAGCAACTGCTGTTCTAATTCTTGCTCAGTGGCTGAAATATCTGCCATTGAGTCAGGTTGATTATGAGCACCTGCTGGTGAGAAGGTTTCATCGCTGGGCATTTCCTCGAACGGCTCCCAGTCTGTACGCACGCTGGAGTTTGTAGGGCTTTCCCTAGGGGATGTCGCATCTGTATCTGGTGAGAGAAACTCAGGCGGTGTTTGACTACTCCAACTAGGCTCAACGTCAGCACTCTCTTCTAGTAACTCTGGTTGTGCTGACCAAGGTTGGATGGGCTGCGCTTTGGGCAGCAGGGATAGTTCCGCGAGAAGACTTTTGAGGTGGCGTTGTGACTGGGCAGAACTGCTGGGTTCAGCTTTGGCTTCTAAACTGGGCGCTGGCGTTTCCAGACAGTTTTCTAGGGCTGTTTTGAATTGCAGGGTTTGGCGTTGCTGTCGCTGTAGACGGGTGTGTAGCTCTTGACATACATTTTCTGTTTGCAACAGCTGGTGAGACTGCTCGTTATTGCGTTGCTGGGTGAGGGCGCATTCCCGCTCTATCTGGGCAACTCGTTCCTGGCTACTTTCCAGCTGCTGCGATAAGGTTTTAACCAAAATCTGCTGGCGTTGGGCGGCTTGATGAGACGATTCTAGTTCGCGGAACAGGCGATTTACCTGCTCTTGGGCGGTCTTGAGTTCCTCGGTTTGCTGGAGGAGTAGTGTTTCTTGTACCTGCGATCGCGCCTGCTGCGCTCCGAATGCCTCCTGACACTCTCCTAATGCTTGCTCTAACTGAGCCACCTGCTGCATCAGGGTGTGATTGTGCTGACGCAGCTTTTTCGCCAGTGCCATCCAATCAGCTTCCTCTGCTTGCCCTGGCAGTGTCATGCCGATTGCCTCCGTTAAATCAGTAACATTGGTATTAATCAAATCACTTGGTTCAGGGAGGGGCTGGTTATGGGGGGTGTCAGCTTCACTCATGGCTCTTTATTACAGTTACCGTTAATTAATAAATAAAGTTTCTATGCAACGTCTATAGTCACGCCAAAGCTGCCGCTAATAAATCTCTATGGATTAGCGATCGGTCTACCAATGCCTTAATTTGATCGGTGTTAAGAGGATCGCCATTGGCATAATATTCTAGCCAGCTTTGAGTAATCTGATTGTGGTCGTCGGGGATTTGGTCTAATTCCCATCCTGGCAGATTAAGTTCTTCCATTAACTGGCTAACTTTGGGGTCGTAACTCAGGGCAAAGCACCGACATTCTGCTGCGGCTGCCATAATTAGGCTGTGGTAGCGCATCCCAATTGCCATCTCCACGCCCTGAAATAATCCTTTTAATTCTCTGGGATCTTCTAAAGAGAAAATGTGATTTGGGCCAGTTAAATGAGGTTGAATTGACTGGGCAATGGGGAGATCTTGAGATGCCTGGAAGGGTACGAGTAAGATGCAGGTTTGTGTGGCTTTTTGAAAATCTACTAAAGCGCGAGTCAGGCAAGCGATGCGTTCTGGGGTAAGTTGGGGATGCGATCGCAATGTCACTGCTACTCTCGGGGCGGGTAAGTCCCACAACCCTTTTACAGGCAAGCCTTCCAACCCCCAAACGAGATCGGGAGCCATTACAGAGGAAATTCCCCACTCGTGTAACAGAAAGGCTGAGGCGCGATCGCGCACGCTCACTGCTGTACAACCACCAAAACCTCGCCGCGCCACCCACTGAGTTAGCTGGCTCTTTAAGGGACCAATTCCCTGTCCTAAAGCAATTGTTTTTAAGCCTAGCTGCTGTGCGATTCCCATCAAACCCCCGTAGTAGAGGGGGTTACGGATGCTGGTGGCGTCTTGCATTAAACTGCCGCCGCCAAAGATTAAAGCATCTGACTGGCGCAATGCTTGCAGCACCTGCATTGCATTCATGCGATCGCCAGCCTCAACTTGATAGCGATCGCGCGTCTGCTGGGGGTTGCCAGAGAGAACTAGGGGTGTCACATTAGCTGGTAACATTTGCAACAGCGACGCCAACAATGCCTCGTCGCCGCCATTGCCTTTGCCGTAATATCCGCACAAAACTGCTTGCATCTGTCCCATGCTCAAACTTTAACAGCTTTCGTTGAACGGTAGGATATGAAAAAGGTAGAGTTATGAGTTATGAGATTTGAGTTAATAATCTTTGGTGGTAGCCTACAAAGGAAGTAGGTATCCTCTCAATCAGACTTTTCATTTCAAACTCAACACTTAAAACTTCTTCATGCACGCTCTCTCTATCCCCACCTGGATTATCCACGTTTCTAGCGTTATTGAGTGGATCGCCGCCATCTGGTTAATCTGGACATATGGCGAAGTCAGCGGTAATCGCTCCTGGAGGGCTTTATCCCTGGCGATGTTACCAGCTTTAGTCAGCGCCATGTGTGCCTGCACCTGGCACTTTTTTGACAATCCTGAATCTCTAGAATGGCTTGTTACTCTCCAAGCTGCTATGACTGTAGCTGGTAACTTCACCCTTTGCGTTGCCGGTTGGTGGATTTGGCGGTCTTCACGCATCGCCCAAAGAGAAGTAGGAAAATGATTGACAAAAATACTCTTTTTGCGCTATCACTTTTTCCTTATCTAGGTTTTTTGTGGTTTATCACCCGTTCTGGGCAGATGCCGCGTTTAGCCTTGATTGGGTTTTATATGACTTTGGTATTTGTAGCCATTACCATCCCCGCAGGAATTTACGCCAAGGTTGCTTTGGGTGCATCTTTAGCCAATGTAGATTGGTTGCACGGTGGGGCAGAGTTTTTCTTGACTCTTTCTAATATTTTGGTTGTGCTGGGTTTCCGGCAAGCGGTAATTGAGAGCAAGCAGACGGAGGAACAAAAGGGATAAATGCGATCGCCCCTGCCGAGGTGGTAACTGGCAGCATCCCTGGAATTGATTTACCGCAATCGTTTATCTCGTAACCACGTATCTGCCCAAACTTTATCCTCTTCCTTAAGCGGTGGTACAGGTTCGAGAGAGTAGTCTATTGCCATATCAAATCTTGCCTGCTCGTACACTTGTACTAACAAACTCTGCAAATTTACCAATGGTTCTTTATCTACCGATCGCAAAGGTAGCAGAAACTTGGGAATTTCTTGCTGGACATTAAAAGCATACAACTGAGCTTGGGGACGGTGATTGCTCCGACTTACTAAGATCCGATAGTCTGTATGTGGAATTTCGCTCAAAATTCGCATCGGTTTACCACTTCGGAGCAAGTCAATTTCTACCAGATGCGTTGGACTACTTAGCACTTCTGTTCGCTTTTCTTCATACTTCTGCCTGCCAATGCCTCCACGTTTATTCTTAAGGGAAAGAACTTCAATTGCTGTGACTACATATCCAGTTGCCACTTCTCGGATTTCTAAATAACCTTCCCCGACTTCTTCTGGCATTGGTATTGTCACCGTTACAGATTCGCCTTGAGCAGGTAAAGTGGCAGTAGATGGGGTTTGGGTTGTAGTTGACCTTTGAGAATATACGGATATATCAGGAATCCCCACCAACACTGACTCTTCTCCATCACTCAGATAGGTGCGTTTTTCGATTGCCACTCGATAGTTCCGACTGAGTTTTGGTTCTATGGCTATAGCGATCGCTGTTATCAGGCGACTGTGTACTTCTGGCCACAACTCAGGATTTTCTAAATAAGGGTTCATGCCGGGAAAGGGAGAAGGCATTGCCAACACCTCGCTCTATGGTTGTTTCAATTTTCATTTTACAAATCTATATGGGCTGCATGGTAGTGCGGAGTTTTTATTGATGTTTAGGCTTACTACACGGCAAAAATTATGAGCTACTGCTGCGCCTCAATCACTCATACTACTTCATGCAAACGAGTTCTTTTTAAGGCTATAGATAATTGCAGCCGAAAGTATTTTCTCAAGTAATACCCTTGTTCAAGAATTATAAAACTAAGGCATAGCAGTTTTTACGTTGGTTTATATAGTCAAAATTGGGTAAGTTTCTTGGATAATTGTTGGGGTATCGTTCAAGAGCTAATGGAATTAAATCGCAACAAGGTAGAGTATTATTTATGAGGTATAAAGGCTATGGATCTTGTTTTATCGACATTTTAGCTTTCATGTCACCCACTCAGATAGCAATCCTAAATGAAAACAATCTCCCAAGTCACCAACCTGGCTCCTTTGCACACTCCGCTATAGGAGTAGCCATTCCCTCAAGGATTGATTCCCGCATACCTGGAACCGAGAGAAGGTAGAGCGTCTCCTGAATCGCGTTCCAATCTTCTTGTGACACAAGAACAGCATTGTTACGCTGTCCTGTAATCAAGATAGGTTCATGAACCGTAGCTGCTTCATCGATCAGGCGGTAGAGTTTCGCACGAGCTTCAGTGGCAGAAATGATATCCATAGGCGTAATCAAGAAACACCTCTTTTAACGTACTTAACTAGGTAGTCAAAGCAAGTATAGACATAAATCCCACATACTTGACGGGGTGACAACCATGAGCAAGATAACCATCATAGAAGGCAAAATAAAGATAAATCTCTTGATGGTCTAACCATATGAGCTACTGCCTTACTCCCAATTGCCCAACGCCCCAAAATCCACAGGGGACAAATTTTTGCCTCAGTTGTGGATCGAAGCTACTGCTCAAAGAACGGTATAGAGCCATCAAACCTATAGGACAAGGCGGCTTTGGGAGAACCTTTCTGGCTGTGGATGAGGATAAACCCTCCAAACCGCCCTGCGTAATTAAACAGTTTTACCCACAAGCCCAAGGCACCAGTACTGTCCAAAAGGCAGTTGAGTTATTTAACCAAGAAGCGATGCGGCTGGATGAACTGGGCAAACATCCCCAGATTCCTGAACTGCTGGCGTATTTTACGCAAGAGGACAGGCAGTATTTGGTGCAAGAGTTTATCGACGGGCAAAACTTAGGTCAGGAGTTGGCAGACAATGGTGCTTACAGCGAAACTCAGATTAGGCAACTGCTAGATGATTTGTTGCCTGTGCTGCAATTTGTCCACGAACGCCAAGTAATTCACCGAGATATTAAGCCAGAGAATATAATTCGCCGAAAACGCGATCGCAAATTGTTTCTAGTCGATTTCGGTGCTTCTAAAGTCGTCACTGGCACTGCACTTTATAAACCTGGAACCAGTATTGGCAGTCCTGAATATGTTGCCCCGGAGCAAGTTAGAGGGCAAGCTATTTTTGCCAGCGATATCTATAGCTTAGGGGTCACTTGCATTCATCTATTAACCCAGGTGTCTCCTTTTGATCTATATGACATTAACGAAGATGCTTGGATTTGGCGGCAATACTTGACATCAAAGTTGAGTGACGAGCTAGGCAAAATCCTGGATAAAATGCTGGAAACTACCCCAAGTCAGCGCTATCAATCAGTAAATGAAGTCCTCAAAGCTCTGAACTCTCAAGCTATGCCGGGGAATAAAGTAAGCGTTCCGCCTGCACCCCAAATGCCCATGCCCCCAAAAGCTGCCGCCCCATCACCACCACCTACACCAGTTGTCAAGGCACCAGCTACTCCATTCAAAAGCAATATTGATAATGAATTAGCGGAGGTTTCATCTCAGTTTCTTACCCCTGCCCAGCCCAAAAGTCAAAACCAGAAAACTCCAAATCAGCAAGCGGCATCCCCGCCAAGCACCTCCCCTAGTTCTGCCAAATCAAAAAGCCAGGTAGAGCTGGAATTGGAGGAATTGAAGTCTCAGTTTCTTGGCTCTCCTACGCCCAAGAATCCTCCTCAGAGTTAGTATTGTAGGTGACTGGTGAGAATCTGACACCTGCTATCATTTTCAACTAAACGACTGAAACCGATCGGCCGCAGCGATACGTTGCTTGAGCAACACGCTAGCTCCTGCGGAGCAGCTACGCGATACGGGCTATGTCCCCACGAAGCGCGACAGCTTTTCAAATCTTAATTTTTCTCTAGCCGCCCATTCCATTAGCCATATCTGAGAATAAGCTCTCCCAATTTTATCTGAACCAAGGGATAGGGTAAAAAAAATCCCCGTTTTCAGGTAACAAAAAAGAGAAAAAATATTACAGCGCTAGTGGTTAAAGTAAAAAATAGAGCCTTATCTAAGTTACGGCTTATAAAACTAAGAAGGAATACTATACTTATGAAAAGAATCCAAGAAAGAATTTGCACTAAATTCTCGCACTCGGAAGCAATAAGTGAATCATCAGGTGTTACAGACATCTTAAACCTCGATTACCAAATTTATAGAGCAAATCTAGTACTTGAGTAGTCTAGGCTCATCTACCTTTTGTAGTAATAAAAGTGAGGGATGAGGCAGCTCCCAGTACTGACGATGGATGCGTTAGCAGAGGGTGGGTATAGCCGAGCACTTAAACTTAGGGAATGGCTCATTGTATAGCACTAGAAGTGCTTTTGCATACTCCAAAAGATAGGCATTATTAAAAGAATAGTCCGCCTTTGCCAAATAGACCAATTCTGGATAGATCTCTACTAGGCTGGGCGATCGCTTTGACGAGGTGAAATTTGGTTCAAGCGTCGCCCCAAAAGTGGGCGAGGTCAATCTAAAATCGTTTAGCGATATTCATCCCTCAGCAGGATAAGAAAAAAAGAATGCCAATACTAAGATGCTGGTGAGTTAAGGACATAGACATTCAGCAGGTAATGCCATGATAAGGTTCATTTGGTGCTTGACCAAACCGCTGCGCGTTGTTGCAGGCTTTGTACTAATTATCCTAGGGAGCATTCCCACTCTCTTGATTCCTGGACTTGGACTATTCCTGGGTCTACCTTTCATCCTACTAGGCAGCTGTTTGATGTGCATGTGATTCGGGAATAAGGTCTAATCAGATACTTTCACAAGCTTTATTTATCGCTTGAGAACCTAGTCACCTTGGACTTTTATATTTTCGCGCTCCTGACTGGGGACTAGGTAGAACTCTTCCGAATCCCCAATCCCACCCAAAAAAGTCCGATGCAACCGGAAACAATATCACTGGCGATCGCACCGATCAAAAATCTGCGATATCCTTAACTTGGGCAGTAAATCCGGCATGATTCAGGGCGTTGACAGCACCTTGCTTGTCTTGCACCCAGTATTGCTGTCCAAAGCGCACAAATTTACGCAGGTTTTGATTCCCCACCATCCCGAATACTGGAAATTTTGGCTTATCTTTGCCGCCTGAGTATTCCTCCAAAATTGTTCCCAAGCGCTTGAGTTGTTGCTCATCTTTTATGCGCTGTAGTGTCAGTTCCACCATTACTAGCTGATCCGCTTCAGTCAGCAGTTCTATATCGTCTTCTATTGGCTGCGGTGTTGCTTCCGCCATCACTAGCCGATTTGTTTCAATCAGCTTAATATTTTCCACAATCAGCTGAGTGCGATCGTCCCGCCGATCTATCTTTCCTTCGAGGATTACAGGAACATCGGTTACTAGCGATGAGACAACGCTTTCATAAGTTTTCGGAAATACTACAGCTTCGGCTTTACCACTGAGGTCTTCGATTTGCAGAATCGCCATTTGCTGGTTATTCTTAGTCGTCACCTGCTTAATATCTGTGAGCATGACAATGGTGGTAACTTTTGACCTCCCCCGCTGCTCTTCTAGAACGCCGAGACTAATAGGATTATGCTCCTCAATCAAGGTAGATTTTTGCACAGCTTTGAGAGGATGGTCAGAAACATAGAAACCCAGCAGTTCTTTTTCCATCTGCAATTTCTCTGCTTTTGAGTAATCCTGCACATCAGGAGCTTTGGGAGCAGATTCAAAGCTGTTGGTTGTTGTTGAGTCTCCTGATAAGTCAAATATATTTAGTTGACCAATTTCTCTGTCTTTAGCTCGGTCTTGTGCCCAGCTAATTACTAAACCGAAGTGTTCGATTAGTTTTTTCCGGTTAGATTCGATTTTATCAAAAGCTCCGCATTTGATTAAGGCTTCCAAGGCGCGGCTGTTGACAGCGCGAAGATCCACGCGATCGCACAGATCAGCCAGCGACTTAAACTCACCCCCCTGATTCCGTGCTGCCAAGATGCACTCAACTGCCCCTTGTCCCACATTGCGTACTGCCGACAGCCCAAATAAAATACTCTTTGGCAAAGGTGTAAAGTCTATACCAGAGCGATTAATATCCGGCGGTTCCACCTCTATGTTCAGCTTTATACAGCTATCAATATATTTCTTGACCTTATCCTGGTCGTCACTATTGGCAGTTAACAATGCTGCCATGTATTCAACAGGATAATTTGCCTTTAAATAAGCAGTTTGATAAGTAACATAGGCATAGGCGGTAGAGTGGGATTTGTTAAAGCAATATTCTGCGAAAAGAACCATCTGCTCAAATAATTCTTCAGCTATTTTTTTCGCTACCCCGTTCTTAGTTGCACCATCAAGAAAAAGTTCCCGTTGCTTCTGCATTTCCGAAGCCTTCTTTTTTCCCATTGCGCGGCGCAGCAAGTCAGCCTGTCCTAGAGAATATCCCGCTAAATCTTGAGCTACTTTCATGATTTGCTCTTGATAGACAAGCACGGCATAAGTCTCGTCTAAAATAGGCTCTAACAATGGGTGAAGATATTTTGTTTCTTCACGACCATGTTTGCGATCGATAAACTTGGGAATGAGACCCGCATCTAATGGTCCAGGTCTATAAAGTGCCAAAATTGAAGAAATATCTTCTATGCAAGAAGGTCTCAAATCTCGCACTACCTGCCGCATTCCAGAAGATTCTAATTGAAAGATGCCTTCTAAATCTCCTTTTGCTAGCGTTTTATAGGCTTCTTTAATGTCTGTGGGCAGTTTTTTTAATTCATTTTTTGCTAAAATCCTTTGAGCCTTTCTTTCATCAATAGGTAAGCTATCAGGATCGATATTAGTCTGGCGTGTTTCTTTAATTAACTCAATAGTTTTCTGGATCATCGTCAGGTTTTTTAAACCCAAAAAATCCATTTTCAACAAACCCAAGGAATCCAGATCCTCCATGAAATATTGGGTGATAACTGAGCCGTCATTATTTTGTTGCAGCGGTACAATTTCATCCAACGGTTCTGCTGAAATTACTACCCCGGCGGCGTGTACCCCAAAAGTTTTGTTCGTACCTTCAATCCGCATCGCCATATCAATCCAATGTTTGACGCTGGGATCGTTTTCGTATTTTTCTTTAAACTCAGGTGCTGGCGTGTTATCAGAAATCATCACCTTGAGTTTAGCGGGTTTGCCTCGCACAACTGGAATTAACTTCGCTAGTCGGTCAGAATCACCGTAAGGAATGTTCAAGACTCTGGCGACATCTTTCAATACAGATTTAGACGTTAAGCGGTTGAAGGTAATAATTTGCGCTACTTTGTCTGTCCCATATTTGTGGGTAACGTAATTTATCACATCGTCCCGTCTTTCTATGCAGAAATCTGTATCAATATCAGGCATTGATTTCCGCTCTGGATTTAAAAACCGCTCAAATAATAACCCGTGATGAACCGGGTCAATATTAGTAATTTTTAGAGAATAAGCAACAAGAGAACCAGCAGCAGAGCCACGGCCTGGTCCTACTGGAATATTATTATCTCTCGCATATTTAATGTAATCCCAAACTACTAAGAAGTAAGTTGAAAAGCCCATTTGCTGGATAATTTTCAACTCGTAATCTAGCCGCTCTTTGTAAACCGGGTCTATTTCTGTTTTATGGCGACAGCTAAACCGTTCTAACAGCCCTTTCCAGGCAACTTCCTCTAGAAAGGTATCAGCGTTATGTCCTGAAGGAACGGGGTAATCAGGGAGGCGGGGTTCACCAAGAATTTTGTAGGGTTGGATTTTTTCTGCAACTTCTATGGTGTTGGCGATCGCGTCCTTAATTATTTCCTCTGGTAAATGATCTCGAAATAGCAGCGCCATCTCTTCTGCGGACTTGAGATACTCGGTGCCACTATAGCGCATCCGGTTATCTTCAGATATTAGCTTGGCAGTTTGAATGCACAGTAAGGCGTCGTGTGCTTCCACATCATAACAAGAAATAAAATGTGAATCATTTGTAGCAATAATTTTAATGCCCAGTTCCCCAGCAATTTTAACAATTTCAACATTAACAACCCGGTCTTCCTGGGAACCGTGGTCTTGAATTTCTAGATAATAATCATCACCAAAGACATCTTTGTACCACTGGGCGACTTTTCGCGCTACATCTGGTCGGTTTTGGAGAATAGCTTGGGGAACTTCACCGCCTAAACAGGCACTGGTAACAATTAGCCCCTCGTGGTATTGGGCTAACAGTTCTTTATTAACGCAAGGGCGAGCCTGAATTCCTTTTCCTTGTACACCCTTAAGGTGGGATATTGTTGTTAGCTTGACCAGGTTTTTATAACCTTGGGTATTTTTGGCCAGAACAACTTGGTGATATTTTCTAACACGCCTTTTCTGCTCGATGTCGCCATTGATGACATACATCTCATTGCCGATAATCGGCTTAATATTTTTGCTGCGGCAGAGTTTGATTAACTCGATAGCACCGTACATAACGCCGTGATCGGTAAGTGCGATCGCAGGCATACCTAACTCTATGGCTCGCTCTACCAAAGCTGGTAGTTGACTGGCACCATCAAGTAGGCTGTAATCACTGTGAATATGTAGACCAACAAAAGACATAGTTATTTCGCTTTCCTGTTAGGGTAGATATTGGATAAGATATTATTTAAATAGTTTGATTGACTGTACATATTTAATTAAGTCCGGAAAAAACAGCTTGAAATAATATTCAAGTTTTTGATAATTTGCCTTTAAATCTTCTGTTGCTGCTGCTAAATTATTGTTTCTTTTTAATCTTAAAGATACTCTTTTTAGAGTCAGGTTAATTCCTTGTATGGTTTCGTAACACATTAACCAATTTTCCAGTTTTATCTTCGGCAAGCCTATTTGAAGATTCTTAGGAAGAATATCAGCGTTTATCTCTAGTACATCATATACTTTTGATGTAAACTCCTTGAGTGTAATTGTTGAATATTTCGACCAGTTCTTTGCTAAAAAATGATCGTAAAATATATCAACAGTTATGCCTGCATAGCGTTTATGTTCATCACTCATCAACTTTTTACTTTCTTTAAACAAAGGATGTGAGTCAGTAAACGCATCAACTTTTCTGTGTAATTCTATGCCTTTTCTGATTTCATCGCTGTAACGGTTGATCGCCGAGCCTTTAACAAAATCTGCAATAAAGTTACCCAGTAGGGAGTCAGATGAATCTTCGGCTAGATATAAATGAGCTAGATAATTCATACCAAATTTAGTTAAATAATCATCCTATCGGTAGTAGTTAGTAGGCATTCTAACTATTAACTACTAACTACTAACCACTAACCACTAACCCTTAGTGACAGCTTTAATTCAGCGGCGGCTTTTGTTTATGCCACTCAGTACTTTGCTCGTAAGCATAAGCCACCTGCAAGAGCAAATCTTCTCGCAGAACTTTGCCAATTAGTTGCATACCTATTGGTAGCCCCTTGTCATCGAAGCCGCAGGGTATACTGATTGCTGGCAGACCAGCAAGATTCACTGGTATTGTCATCAAATCCAATAGATACATACTTAATGGATCGGCGGTTTTTTCCCCAGCTTTGAAGGCTGTAGTTGGAGCAGTGGGACATACTAAGATATCGACTTGTTCAAATGCCCGTTCAAAGTCCTTCTTGATTGAGGTGCGAACTTTTTGGGCTTTGAGATAGTAGGCGTCGTAGTAACCAGCTGATAAGGCATATGTGCCCAGCATGATGCGGCGCTTGACTTCTGGACCAAACCCAGCAGCGCGAGTGTGGGTATACATCGACAGGAGATTGTCCGCATCTGATGCCCGGAAGCCATACTTGACGCCGTCGTAGCGGGCAAGATTTGCAGAGGCTTCTGAGGGAGCAATGATGTAGTAGGTGGGTACACCGTAGCGGAACCGGGGACAGGAAATTATATGAATTTCTGCTCCTAATTCTTGCAACTGTCCGATGGCTTTGGTGACTGCTTGCTCAACTACAGAGTCTAAGCCTTCGCCAAAGGTTTCTTTAATGACGCCAATTTTCAGGACACCTCGAGGGCGGAAGTTTGGTCTTAGTAATTGGGCGTAGTCTGGGATTTCGACGTTGAGGCTAGTAGAGTCTTTGGGATCGTGACCAACGATCGCCCCCAGTAAAATCGCCGCATCTTCGACTGTCCGCCCAAAGGGACCAATTTGATCTAAAGAAGAAGCAAAAGCCACCAAACCAAAACGGGAGACAAGCCCATAGGTGGGTTTTAAGCCGACGACGCCACAGAAAGAGGCTGGCTGACGGATAGAACCGCCAGTATCGGAACCGATGGCAACAGTACATTCTCCTGCCGCCACTGCTGCCGCTGAACCACCAGAGGAACCCCCCGGAACTCGCTCCAAATCCCAAGGATTGGCTGTGATGTGATAGGCGGAGTTTTCCGTGGAACCACCCATCGCAAACTCATCAAGGTTGGTTTTACCAACCATCACAGCACCAGCGTCGCTCAGTTTTTGCGTCACCGTTGACGAGTAGGGGGGCACAAAATTTTCCAGAATCCGGGAAGCGCAAGTGGTGGGAATCCCCTTCGTACACATATTGTCCTTGATACCAATGGGAATCCCCGCCAGCAGCCCGATTTCTTCCCCGGCGGCGATTTTGGCATCCACTTGATGAGCCTGTTCTAGGGCGTGTTCCGACGTCACGCACAAAAAACTGTGTAATTTCGGTTCCTGCGCTGCAATGCAGTTGAGCGCTTCTTGAGTAATTTCGACAGCTGAGCGTTCTTTGCGTATTAGTTGTTTGTGCAACTCGCGGATGGATGCCATACCTTCTTTTCAAATCACAGTCCAGACTCTTAGTATAGGTTACGGCTCAGATGCGATCGCAGAATGCCTCTGCTTAGTCTTACAACTAAACTTTGCTCTTATATCCCCTCCATCAGCAGCGCTTCCAACGCCCAGAAAATTCTCATGCCCTCTGCGACTTGAAACAAGCGAGCTAGCGCGTTTATCAACTTTTTTGATAAACGCTTTAGACAGATTACGAGTGTTTGATTGATAGAAGACTTGGGAATAAGTTTCTGCCAACCATTGGACTTAACTCATAAGGCTTCGCTAAATAGTACCCGCTGAGACAGGAAATTTCTTGAGGGCGAGGTTGAGAAGCCTACGCCACCCTTAACGACCATTCAAAAGCGGGCGCACAATCCAAAGGCCAGTACCAAACGAGGTCAGCAAAATTACACAAATAACCCCAAATAACCACCAGCCACTCACATCTGAAGCCTTCTCTGGCTGGGGAGGGCGACGATTCCGGCCTTGTTCCTGTTCTGTATATAACTTCTCAGAAAGCTCTGGTGCTACTGTTTCTGCTTTTTGATAAGGTGGTGCCACTTCGACCATTGGAGGGGCTGCTGGCGGTCGATGACGCCGTACCGTAGCCGCTGGCCTGGGTTCCGTCCTCACTTCGGTTCGATTTTCCGAGCGAGCATAAGGAACTTCATTTGTCCCAACCGACTGAAAGGAAGCGATAACCTGTTGCGCGTACAGAGCTGACTGAACTACTTTTTCAACTTCTTGCCGCAGCTGTTGATTTTGTTGAGCTAACTGCTGGTTTTTAGTGTAGAGGGAACCAAGCATCGCCTGTGCTTCCTGCAACTCACCTGCCAGTTCCCGGTAAACCGAAATTGGCACAGAAGCAGAGTAGGCGTTGCTTGTTGCCTGTTTTGTATGACTAGTGGATGTGGCCTTTCGCATCTGTGGTTTCATACTGGGAGCCTCATGATTGCAGGAGCGGAAAAAAATGTCCCACTGGTCCAGCGCCTTGACCAATATTTAAGGCGTACTTTAACGCAGTTGTGACATAATCTTTAGCGAGTCGAACCGCAGAAAATCGATCCGGCGATCGCGCTAAATTGGCGGCAATCGCCGCAGAAAGCGTACAGCCCGTACCGTGAGTATTGAGCGTATTGATTGACGATGTTCTCAAAGTTTCCAATCGCTGACCATCAAACCAGACATCAACGCCGCGCAGACTCCCCTGCATACCTCCCCCTTTGACTAAGACTGCCGACGCCCCCAGCTGATGGATGCGTTGGGCAGCAGCCCGCATATCATCCAGTGTATTAATCTCCAGATTGCTCAACAACTGGGCTTCGTAGCGGTTGGGCGTCACAATCGAGGCTTTGGGTATCAAGACATCCCGCAAAGATGTCACGGCGTCATCGTCAATCAACTGGGCACCGGCGCGAGATACCATCACGGGATCAACCACCAGATTTTCTATACTTAAAGCTTCCACCAGCTCTGCCACAGCATCAATTATTTGCCGATTCAACAACATCCCCGTTTTACAGGCTTGAACGCCAATATCTGTAACCACAGCCTGAACCTGGGCAACGACAGCCTCTGCTGGTAGGGCGTCTACCCGCATCACCCCCAGGGTATTTTGGGATGTCACACAAGTCAGGGCACTGGTGCCGTGGACGCAATGAAAGGCGAAGGTGCGTAAATCTGCCTGAATACCCGCGCCGCCGCCGCTATCTGAACCGGCGATGGTGAGAGCAACAGGTACGCTTGCTCTGATGGCATTAGTCATAATCCCACAGCTGTTTATTACGCTGGCACCGAATGAAATCTTGGAATTAGATAAATTTTAGATGCTTGATGCCAAAAGTTTAGATGAGGAATCTTTGAATCTAAAATTAACGTGGGGTTCGTCGATTTCGGAGAAATTCAGGAATATCCAATCCTTGTTGAGGTTTAGGCTCAACAGCAGGAGGGGGGGTAGTCTGTGTGGTCGGTCGCTTGGGCGGCTGCGATGCTCTCGCTTGTGGCGCGACGGTTTGAATTTCACCAGTAAAACCAGTGGCAATGACAGTAATGCGGATCTCGCCTTGCATCCTTTCATCAATCACTGCGCCAAAAATGATATTGGCATTGGGATCGACGACCTCATAGATCGTTTCCGCAGCAGCATTGACCTCATGTAGCGTCAGATCGCTGCCACCAGTAATATTAAATACAACTCCTCGTGCCCCTTCAACAGAAGACTCTAGTAGGGGAGAGGAAATTGCTGCCATAGCAGCCTCTCTCGCCCTCGATTTACCGGAGCCAACACCGATACCCATCAAGGCAGAGCCAGCATCCGCCATTACTGCTCGCACATCGGCAAAATCAACGTTAACCAGCCCAGGGATAGTGATAATATCCGAAATTCCTTGAACCCCTTGGCGCAGGATGTCATCGGCAACCCGAAAGGCTTCTTGAACTGGCGTCTGTTCTGAAATCACCGACAGCAGCTTATCGTTGGGGATGACAATCAGGGTATCCACCCGACCTTGCAAAGCAGCAATGCCTTCTTCTGCTTGATTGGTGCGGCGTCGTCCCTCAAACATGAAAGGACGTGTGACAACTCCGACCGTCAAAGCACCCATTTCTTTTGCCACTTCCGCCACAATCGGTGCTGCGCCGGTGCCGGTGCCGCCTCCCATCCCGGCGGTGATGAAAACAAGGTCAGTATTCTCTAGCGCTGCGGCGATATCGTCGCGAGATTCCTCAGCCGCCTTCTGACCAATAGCTGGATTGCCACCTGCACCTAGACCCCGCGTCAACTTTTGTCCTAGTTGCAAGTATTTGCGAGCAGATGACTGAGATAGTGCCTGAGCATCGGTGTTAATAGACCAAAATTCAACACCGCTGACGTCACTTGCGATCATGCGGTTAACTGCATTGCCACCACCGCCGCCGACACCAATCACTTTAATTTTGGCGATGCTACTGGGCACAATATTGTCACGCCTGAGTTCTTCTCTAGGGATGGAGGTGCCTTGGGCATCGTGAGATTGGCCTATATGTAACCCAGAGTTACTAAAGGGATTTGAGTTGTTCACGGCGAGTGCAAGACCTGCGTTTCCTGCGGTATGGGAACTTTGGTGGACAAGCCCTAGTTTACTATCAAGCGTCATTGTAATAAGAAATGGTAGATAAACAACTTTTTAGTTTGAGGTAGTGATATTAGTCCACTCTGTTATGTTATATATGTTTGTAACAATGCTAAACATTTATCAAAAGTTTTAACATAATTAGGGCTTGGTCAACGGTTTTACTAATCCCAGACTCGAGGCAGGGCAAGGGGTACAAGGTAAAGTTGTTCTTCTGTCTGTGAAGCAAGAATCCGTGTACCTTTAGGTACACGGATTGTCAAATAAACTTGGTAATGATTGCCTCGCGGTTAATCTGTTTTTGATGGTACTTTTGTATTAGTCAAATGTTTGTCCGTTTTGGCGATCGCTCCTTTCATTTGGATTGAAGGGTAGTCTGGGTTTTCGAGGTCAATGTAGGCGATATCACTGGGGTTGAGATGAGTTGGCAATTCTCGCATGCGATCGAGAACACTCAGTTGATAAGCAAAGCGGGAACTGTAAGACCCAAAATGCACAATTCCTAGCTCGGTTTTGATAATAAGATTTCTTGGGTCTTGGCAATCAATCTCCAAAACTTTGACCGGACTATGGCTCACTGCCTGGTAAAGTTGGGGCCAGTAGGCACGATATTGAGAACTCTCACCAATAACTTTTAAAGTGGGCAACTGCTTAGAGCGCTGACTTTCCGCGTAGTTGGCTATCGGCATCCAAACGCCCTGGGCATCTAACAACCCCACCTGCGAAGTCTTGAGGTGGGGTGAGAGCGGAGGCTGGGAGATGGTAGCGCTTGTGCGTAGTGCGATCGCTACTGGTTGTCGCTCTTTCACTTGTATGGTAAGCGCAGGAGGTAATAGCTGACGGGTAACAGTGGCTTGAGCAATGGAGGCTTGAGACTCCAGCTTTTCGGCAAGCACTTGCGGCTGGAGTCGCAGCAAGGATTGAGGATAAGGCATTGCCAGCAGGGATCTAATAGTTGGTGCTGAGAGAAGCCGATTCCCTTCAATGTTAATTTGCTCGGGTTTGCGGATTACCCAGTCCGGTAGAGTTGTTACCCAGACTAAACCACCAGTTAGGCTACACACGACAAGCGATCGCCAAATTGCCCGAAAAGATTTTATGCGTCGCTGGCGGCGCAACTGACGGCGCCGCTGGATTAATTCTGCTTGAGACACTGATGTGTAGATACTTGTCATCCTAACCTCTCAAGAATTTGGAGGTAAAGTTATGATACTGCTTTTATCTCAAGGTAGAGATTTGGCACCGAGGGCACCCGTGACCGTTCCATGCGCCTTTTAAACTTGACAGGCAATGCTCGCTCTCATCTTTACAGCCGCAAGGGTACTCCCACAATAGCGCTAGCTTGGTTAGAGAGGAATTACAGACAGGATATAAAGCAGCAAAAGGGGTAAAACTTTCTACGTCCTACGTTGAAAAACATTTTGTTATTTTGATTCAAAACCACGGTGGGACTTATGGTTGCTGCCTGTGGAGAGTTAAGTGGTTGCACTCCCTGTTCAAGCAGGAAGCTCATGAGGAGCCGTGTTAACTCTCATCGTTGCTTTTAGACTTAAATGAGTATATATAACTAAACGCTGGATATTTTAGAGTGATTTCTCCCTTTTACAATCCTCTCCCATTGCCTGAGTACACAGCAAGTAAAGTTGTTGTCTACTTCTACTGTGGCAGGTGGATTCCAATCATGTCTTATAGCTTGGCAGATGCGATCGCACTCTACCAGAAAGCACAGCTAGAAGGTAGGGAGATTTTCGCCTTTCCTCCTGGTGTACCTCCTGGCAATCGTATAGCACTATAATTTTTTCGCTGGAACCAAAGCTTTCTGTCCTAACTACCTGACTGTAGGAACCCAACTTTAATGAATGAATTTAATAATTTAATCAGATGGCTGGGAATTCCCCATCCCCTTGTGGGCGGGGTAGTTCACTTCATTCATTGAACTTGGAGGCAGGAACTACAGGAGACTCGCTCTACAGAGCTTGAAGTACAAAGTAGTATCAGTAGTGTGTGTCGCAACTTGTTATACGTTATGACGATAAAAACCAAATCAACCAAGAACTCTACTTGCATCATTGATATGGAAGATGGGAAAGTTATCCATTATCAAGTAGAGCTAAAACCAGAAATGCTTAAATTCTGAACATGAGTTCTGTTCGATTAGAAAAAATTACACGAAGATTTAATAATGCCCCTGCCATTGAAAACATTACCTTTGAAGTGCCAGATGGACAGTTCTGGGTTTTAGTGGGGCCATCCGGTTGCGGCAAATCGACGGTTCTGCGGACAATTGCCGGTTTGGAAACTGCCACCGCCGGTAATCTCTATATTGGGAATACCTTGGTAAACAATCTCCCAGCACGGCAGCGGGATGTGGCGATGGTGTTCCAGAACTACGCTCTCTACCCCCATATGACGGTTGCCCAGAATCTAGCTTTTGGGCTACAAATGCGGAAGGTAGACGCGAAAACGATTCAGGAACGAGTGGAAACAGTAGCGCGATCGCTCGACATAGCTCATCTATTAGATCGCAAGCCGAAGCAGCTATCTGGGGGGCAGCAGCAACGGGTAGCACTGGGAAGGGCAATAGCTCGTGAACCCAAGGTTTTTCTACTAGACGAACCTTTGTCTAATTTGGATGCTCAGTTGCGGGACGATACACGCGCAGAACTTAAACAATTGCACCACCGATTAGGCATCACGACTATTTATGTCACTCACGATCGAGTTGAGGCAATGACATTAGCGGATCAAATTGTGGTGCTAAATCAAGGCGAGATTCAGCAGATTGGCGATCCCCAAACTATCTATACACGACCGGCAAATCGGATGGTTGCCACTTTTTTAGGCAGTCCGCCGATGAATATCCTTAAGGCGTCCTACAGAGGCGGAGTGTTTCAGGTCGGCGAACAGTCCTTACCTTGTCCACTTGCCGTTCAGGAGAAGTTGCAACCTGATGAAGGGCAAAACTTTGATTTAGGAATTCGTCCTGAGCATATTTTGATTATGGAAGCGCTCAACGTTGAAGGAGGCAAAGAAAATCTAGAGAATTTGTCTGCAACATCTCTACAGGTTGAAGTGAAAGTTGTGGAGCCGCTGGGGCGGGAGACGCTAATTCGTGCGGCTTTACCTGCGTCGGGTGTTCTGCTAAATATTCATGCTCTTTCACATTGGCGGGGGCGTCTAGGCGATCGCATATTTGTGCAACTCGACCTTAGTGAGCTATTCGTGTTCGATCCCACTACTGGCGATACCCTATATCCACTGAGGTGAGTGGATATTAGACATCTCCAAAAAATGAATGTCTTGACGTGAAATTTCGCGTCAAGAAAAGGATTTTAGGTAACACACCTTGAATTTCTAGAGATGTCTATTGTCTTGACGTTCCGCCGGAATGTCTCTACTTACTCAAATCAAGGACGATTAGACTTTGATGAGCGACCTGTTTTTCCGAACAACAAGCCAGCCACCCCTTGGCGGCCAGACGAGCGGCGGTTTTTTGCTTTATTATCCCTCTTCTGTTTTGCTAAACGGAAACCACTCAACTTAGCAGGAATTTCCTGGGGTGCCTCTGTAGCGGCTGGCTCCGCTGCGCTCGGTTCATCTTTACTTTTCCACCAAGCTACCACCGAGCCACCTGCTAACCCACCAACAGCCCCAAGAAAGATACTAAGTGGAATAGGATAGCCTACCAACACAAAAGAAAGCAGAAAAAACAACCAAAACTTTAGCCCTGCGGAAAACCCCTCAGAGTAACCAGATGAGTTTTGCTCAGTGCCATTATTAGCCATTAGCTTCAGGAGTTTTGAGTTTTGAGTTTTGAGTTTTGAGTTAATCCCAAGGCGGAGTTATTCATATTTAACTCTTCATTCATAACTCATAACTCCGCAAAGCCGTAAAGTATCAATTCAGCTTTACTTCAACCAACCCTCCGGGAATTGCGCTTCCCAGTCTTGCGTGGTGTCTAATGTAGTGACGTGATGTTGTTCTGCCTCCGTGAATGGTTCAAAGGAAGCTTGTTGGTCAGCCAGTAGGTCAGCTGTAGCATCAGCAATATCACCGCTACGCTTATTTAGGCGATCGCGCAACACTTCTTCTGGTGCAGTGCAGTGAAGAATTTGCAGCGGCAGTTGCTCGGTTTGAGATTGGGCGATCGCTTCCTGCCGCAGTGCCTGCCGATCATACTTAGCATCCAGAATCACCGGGAAGCCTTGATTTGCCAGCTTAACGCCCAATTCTAATAAACGTCCGTAGGTTTTCTCGGTCATTGCTGGCGAGTATAAATCCGCTCCCCCCTTTTGTTCCAGGGGTACACCACCCAGATGTTTCCGCACCGCATCCGAGCGCAGGTAAATCGCTCCCAAGCGTCGGGCTAATTTCCGCGCCACTGTACTTTTACCAGAACCGGATAGACCAGACATGAGAATTAAGCGTCCTTGCTGAGGACTGGTATACTCCCAAGCCAGCTTGTAGTAGTGAGCAGCGGTTGCCGCAGCTGCATCCTTGTCCGCTTTGGGGATACCTGGGTCATCTAACAGGAAGCTTGTCACTTTCGCCCGCACATACGCCTGACGGCTCAAGTACAAAGGCAATAGCTGCAACCCTTCCCAATCTCCAGTCTGCTCGACATAGGTGTTCAAAAAGGCATTGCCTAAGTCTTGCCGCTCCCGTGCTTCCAAATCCATCACGGTAAAGGCGACATCGTACATGACATCGACAAAGCGAAACGGTTCGTTAAATTCAATGCAGTCAAACAGCAGAACCTTATCTTGCCAGCGACAAATATTTCTTAGATGCAAATCTCCATGACATTCCCGAATTTTGTCATTTTGGATTCTGCTTTTCAAAAGCTCCTGCCGATTAGCAAAGAAGGCATCTGTAAATTGCTTAGTTTCTTCGTACTGGGACTGAGTTTGAGGCCCACCAATATATTTATCAGTTTGCTGATAGTTTTCGTCAATAGCAGCCCGAATCTGGGGAATTTCCCCAAAGGTGCGAATGTAATCGTCTGTGTGTGCCTGGGCATGGTATTGGGCGACAACCCGCCCCAGTTCCTCCATGTGTGTTTCCGTCAGCTGTCCCTGCTCAAACATAGTTATCAATAGAGCCTGCTGCGGAAACTGGCGCATCTTGAGGACATATTCAACTGGCTCACCAGCGTCACCCAGTTGATAGCGATCGCCAACCTGACTAATGGGTAAAACCTCCAGGTAAAGCTCAGCTGCTCCCCGTTGGTTTAGCCGTAATTCTTCAGCACAAAAATGCTGTCGTAAATCCAATGTCGAAAAGTCTAAAAAGCCGAAGTTCACTGGCTTTTTGAGTTTATAGGCATAATCCCCGGTCAGCAGGACGTAGGAAACGTGGGTTTGAATCAGTGCGATTGGTTCTGTCACCGGGTGAGGATAGAACCCCGGTTGCATCATTTGTCCAATTAGTGGGGGGAGAGAAGAATCAGTCATCAGTTGTCAGTACTCAAAGGCTGGGAATCGACTATTACAATACCAGGACTTATACAGCAATTTTGTCTTGAGGTTCCGCCGGAACGTTAAGACGACTAGAAATCAAATTGTCCGGAGGGTTAGGTCTGGCTTATCCGAGAAGTATAGGTGCAATAAAGGTTGCTTCAACATGGCAGTTCAAACAAAAAAACCAGGGGGGTTCCCCCTGGTGTTAGCAACAACAAAGCCACAGGTCAGTTACTAACTGCTTTAGGCGGATTCCGTTGCAGATGCTTCTTCGCCCTCTACGGGTTCCACAATTGGTTGCGGAGCCAAGACAGTGACAACGGGTTGATCTGGATCGTTAAGCGTAGTAACGCCTTCTGGCAAAACGATTTGATTCACAAGCAGACTATCCCCCAATTGCATTCCAGAGACATCAATCTCAATTGCATCTGGGATGCTATTCGGCGCACACTGCACCTTAAGCTCTGTGATCACCGGGTCTAATATGCCGCCTTCTACCTTGACGCCAGGTGCTTCTCCCACAAAATGCAGCGGGATTTCTACCTCAATGCTCTCTTGTGACCCCACAGCAAAAAAGCTGAGGTGATAGGGATAGTTTTTCCAGGGATGCTTTTGAACTTCCCTTAGCAGTGTCTTACCACTCCAGGAAAGGTCAGGAACATTCAGCTGGATCAGCGTGTTGTTAACTGCACCTTCTTTGAGAAGGTTTTTCACAGTTTTGGCATACACGGTCAGGGAAACAGATTCCGCACCCTGATGACCGTATAAAACCGCAGGAATTAAGCCAGCACGACGTAGGGCTTTAGGCTTGCTTCCTGTTTCTCGCTTCTGACATTCAATCGTGAGTTCCATTTTCGGATTTTAGATTTTAGATTTTGGATTCTAGATTATAAGAGGGGTTTAACCAGGATGTCTGGGGCAAAACCAACAAGAGCGAAACTTCGCCTCTACCTCAACACTGACATGGGAGTGCCGTTGGCGTGCAACAGCGCTCGTTTGGGACCGTGAATTGGGTCTTCCACGATAATTGTTTGGTCGCGACTAGCACCAAGAGACACAATGGCAATGGGGACATCCATTAACTCTGCCAGGAATTTAAGATAGTCCAGCGCCTGCTTGGGCAAGTCTTCTAAAGAGCGGCAGTGAGCCGTTGATTGTTGCCAACCGGGCAGAGTTTTGTAGATAGGCTGACAATGGGCAAAGTCGCGGGCGCAGTTAGGGAAGTTTTCCCTACGTTCACCGTCTATTTCGTAGGCAACGCAGACTTGAAGTTCTTCTAACTCGTCCAGGACGTCCAGTTTGGTAATTGCCAGACAGTCCATGCCGTTGATGCGGACTGCATAGCGACCGATGACTGCGTCGAACCAACCACAGCGCCGCTTGCGACCAGTGGTGGTGCCAAATTCAGCGCCGCGATCGCAAAGTAGCTCTCCCACTTTACCGTTTAGTTCTGTAGGAAACGGGCCTTCTCCAACTCTCGTGGTGTAAGCCTTCGCCACCCCAATCACGCGGTCAATCATTGTCGGCCCTACGCCTGTACCCACGCAAGCCCCACCAGCAACTGGGTTGGAGGATGTTACATAAGGATAGGTGCCGTGATCCAGGTCTAGCAGCGTTCCTTGTGCGCCTTCAAACAAAATATTGCGTCGCCGCCCAATAGCATCGTAAATTTTGAGGGAACTATCTACAACGTAGGGACGCAAGCGATCCGCGTAACCTAAATATTCCTCAATTACCTGCTCTGGATCGAGAGGCGGCAAATTATAAAGCTTTTCCAGAATCTGGTTTTTATAGGTAATTACCCAGCGAAGCTGTTTCCGCATCTCCTCTGGTTCCATCAAATCTTGGACTCGGATACCAGTTCGTTCCGATTTGTCCGCATAAGTTGGACCAATACCACGCCCGGTTGTACCAATTTTGTGAGTCCCTCTTAGCTCCTCCGAGGCCTGGTCGATTAGCCTGTGGTAGGGCATCGTTACATGGGCTGTCTGAGAGATGAGCAGATTGCGAGTAGATATACCCAGAGCTTCTAGCTGGTCTAGTTCTTCAATCAGAACTTGGGGATCGATGACGGTTCCACAACCAATAATGCATTCCGTATCCGGATATAAAATTCCCGAAGGTATTAGGTGTAATTTAAACGTCTGACCCTGAACGACAACAGTATGGCCAGCGTTGACCCCCCCTTGGTAACGCACGACAATATCTGCTGATTTGCTAAGTAAATCAGTTATTTTACCTTTCCCTTCATCGCCCCACTGGGCACCGATTACAACGACGTTAGCCAAGGGTTTATTAAAAGAGCTAAAGTTTACACAAACTAAGATTATCAGCACATAGTGCTAGCGCTGTCAACTTGCCGGCTCAGACTTGGCAGGGGATATTTGTTTTCTTTAAGGCATTGACATCCTTCTCCGCCTGAAGGCAGAGGATTCCCCCACACAGACAAATTCGGTTCTTAATTCAACGGCGCAGCGTTACCTTTACAAATTTTGCGTGCCTCAAAAGCGTTGTAGGGAAAGCATTGCAATGAAACCGGAGCGACGCAGAAGTTTGTTGTTGCGATCGCTACCGCCTGACTTTTCAATTATTTAGCAAAAAATTTTGCATCTATCTTAGGGAATATTAGCCATATGGCCTAGGAAGGATCAGCCATATGGCTGAGCTTTACAACCCTGTAGCTGGGCAGCTTAGAGATAAGGGGGTTATTTGCTTGAGCCGGCAAAACTTACGACCTTACTAAGAGATGCTACCAGGCGTCAAGCGTAAAACAGAGGTAGCGGTTTTTTAAGACTTTCTTCGGCTTCATCTGAGCTTGCTACCTCAGAGTTTCTATCTAGCGTTCTCCTTAGCTGTACTGAACCCATTGAGAGAGGTATTAATTCTGTGAAAAAGCCTACAAGTTGCAAAGGTTTATCTAAAAAAATAGCAATAAATTCTACAAGTGCTTATCGCCGTTGGGTAGCAGCCGCTTTGGTGACTGGTGGTATGTTCCAACTGGCAGCACCAGTGCTAGCTGATGGAACCGCTGCTGGCACCACTATTAGCAACACGGCAACTGGTACATATGACGATGGTAACGGTAGCACTATCCAAACCGTATCGAATACAGTTGAGATTACTGTAGCTGAAGTTGCTGGTGTTACCGTTAGCAATGCTGGAGTTGACAACGTAACAAGTTCGGGTGCAGTTCTACAAGCTGGGAATACAGCCGATTTCAAATTCAACGTTACTAACGTAGGTAATGACCCTACCAAGTTCTTTCTCCCTAGTGCTTCGATACTAAATGGTGCTAGTGCTGTCCTCAACGGTACAGCAACGAGTATTAGCTATCAGCTATTAGATGCAAACGGAACCGGCACTGGTGCTGTAACTAACGTAACAGGCAATGGGCTTCAGACTGTTTCAGTTCCTGCAAGCAGTCAAATTCGAGTCACTGTTAGGGTTACGATTGATACCAATGCCACTGGCAGCGTCTCTGTCACCTTAGGTAATACTACGCCTGTGGGTACTCAAAACGTGGCACGGACAGCCAACGCTAATGACGTCTATACAGTAGACAATGCTGATGCTGATGGGGTTGCCAATGAACAGGCGGGCGTTCCAGTTAATGGAGTTAGGGAAGCAAGTTCGCAGCAAACCGCTAGCTTTAGCGCTGGAATTCAGCCATTTGCGCTATTAACTAAAACCCACGGTGTTTCTAGTGCTGGGAATCCTGTTGGCCCTGAGGGTGATACCCTACCTTACACATTAAATTTCAATGTTCTGAATTCGCTTCCGGCTTCTGGTGTACCTGCAAATGTTACTGGTACAGATGATTTACACCCCACATTTGTTCCAGGTTTGAGTACACCAGGCAATGCGACTACCAATCGGGTATTAGTTTCTGATGTTATCCCTACAGATACTGTTCTAAACGCCGTTCCCACGGGTCTCCCCACTGGATGGATCGCTGTGTATAGTACAGATGATCCAAGTTCAACTAATAGCTCTTATGAAGCAAGTTGGGCAGTTTTAGATAACACTGTTAATTTAACAACAGTGAAACGAATCGGTTTTGTCTATAGAGCGGGGCAAGTAGTAAATAAAGGAACCACAGCAACATTTAGATTTACGGTGAAGTTCACCGCCAACGTTGACCAAGGTGACAAAATTGAAAACATTGCCCAAGTATTTGGTGAAAAAGCTGGTGTAACTCCTACGGCTGCAACTGTTCCCGGTATCTACGATGAATCTGGTGACCAAAGCGCAAACAACGACTCCGATGGGGATGGAGTTGTAGACTATACCGCTGACACCACTACCGGCCTTGGTAACTCAACTACCCAAGGAGAAGATACCGATAACAACAACACAGGTACTGGTACTGGTGGTGAAGCCAACGTCTTTACAGTTGCAACTACCACGACAGCAGGTATTTTGAATGGAACTGTTATTGCCTCTGGTCCAAATGCTGGTTTGCATCCCGATGCTGTCGGGCCAACTAGCAATAATGATGACTTCACCAATGGTGCTAGTGTCGTAACTACTGGTCCAGCTACTGTCCCACTAGTTGCTTTCACCAACAGCGTACAAAATACAAGCAATGTTACTGCTAACCTCAGCTTAATACCGCTAGCAGCTAACCTTACAGATTTACCTGTAGGAACAACCATTATTACAGTGGAAGCGACAGGATTGACTACGGTTACATATACTGTAGTTCAAGCAGCTCTGAATGGGACTCCAACTGTAACTCCTAGTAGTACTACTCCTTTGACTTTCGCCAACATTGCCCCTAATGAAATCAAGCAATATGCAGTCACTGTAGATTTGCCTGATAACGCTACCCAAAACCAAGGCTATGATGTGCCAATCACAGCCTTTATCGATGGTGACGCCAGCAATGCGCCGAATGGTTCTGAAGCTCAAAACATTACGATTGACCGCGTCTACGCTGGCTTTATCAATCTCTTGAAAGAGTCGCGGATTATGAGGAATGAAACTACTCCAGTTAGTGGTACTCGTGGTCAATTTAGTACAGCGACTAAAGCGGTAGAACCAGGAGAATTTGTTGAGTACCGAGTTACCTACCAAAACATCTCTAGTCCACAAGTAGGTCAGTTCAACGTCATCTTGAACGGAAAGAATCTGAAAATTACAGAAGATGGTACTACTGGCGGCAACGACTGGGCATTAGATACTAATAATGACGGTGTTATTAACACCACTCACGTACAAGCTACCGCAGCCTCTAATGGTGGTGTGCTTCAGTACTTCAATGGTGTTCTATCTCTAGGTAACAGTGACCCTGCAACCGATACACTGGTTACTAAGTATACGAATACTTTGCCAACGGCGTTCTCACTGCTGCCGCAACAAACTGGAACCTTCTCATTCCAACGTAAGCTGAACAATTAGATAGCTAACTTGGGACATCTCTAGAACGAGATGTCCCAAAGTTAACCAACTGTACGAGCATTTTGTCAAATAAAAATTTGGAAGTTTGCAGAGGAGATTAACATGAAACGTGCATCTATTGCTGGTCTGGGCGCGATCGCTATTATTGCAGCTGTTCCCTTCGTTAGCACTATACCGGGCTTCACGGCTCTACACGACATTGGGGAAGCGATCGCTCAAACCATCAACCCCGCCAAAGTTGATTTGCGTTTAACAGCTGATAAGCAGGTGGTAGAAAAAGATCAGCAAGGTAAAGAAAACGTTACCTGGCAAGCTTTGCAAGGTAATGTAGTAGTACAACCAGGGAATGTGATTCGCTATCGGGTACTAGGTGAAAATAGTAGCGATCGCCCAGTGAAAAAGCTATCTATCACCCAACCCGTTCCCAAGCAGACAATTTACGTTTTGAATTCTGCTATGACTACTCAGAATAGCGGCGTTAATACTGTTTATAGTATTGATAACGCTAAGACTTTCGTAGAAAAACCCACTGTTCAAGTCAAGCTGCCAAATGGCGAAGTAGAAACTAAACCTGCACCAGCCGAAGCTTATACTCATGTCCGTTGGAGCTTTAGCGAACCTATTGCTGCACAAACTAAGGTAGCTGCTGCTTACCAGGTAAAAGTTCGCTAGATAGAGCTTATGTAGAGACGCGATCGCGTCTCTACTAGTTTTGCAATTAATTCTCCTCAGTCAAGGATGGTACCAGTTAATCCCCACCTTGACACTAATTTTTGCTGTCTATCCTTAGTTCATTAGCCTGACAAAAATACGGTTTTTAAGTCATAGGTCTTAATTAAGAGTCAGTGAGAATACGCAGGTCAAAGAATCTGCACTCCACGATAATAGTAATAGGGAAGTTTAAAGCTCGCATAAGTCTAGAGCATAAAATCTACCACCATTACAGCAGCACTAAGTATATAAATGCCAATAAGAGGCTAAAAGACAAGTGTTTACATTAAAGTTTCGGCACTACTTTTATTTACTTAATAGTTGCTTGCACATATTGGTAGCCATTATTTCATTCGGAAATATTTTTAATCTTGCTGAGCCGGCACTGGCTGAAACTAATTCTGAGTGTATAGGCTCCAGTAAAATTATTAATAATCAAGCTTTATATTCTTATGAAAATGCCGATACTTCCACTACTGCTGTTAAAGGTGAAGTAACTTCAAATAAAGTCAGTGTGAATCTTTCTCCTCGTGGAACTATTTTAATTACCGCCAGAGGCATTAAAACTCAAAATGGAAGTTTGGTTTTAGGCTCAGTAACAGGTGCTTTAAATAATCAAGTAGTTAAACTTGGTTTTACTCAGGAAGAAGCGAATAAAGGTATATTGGCGGTTACCCAAGCATGGAAAGCTTTACCCACTAACACTACATTTCAAGAAATAGCAATATCTGCTAAAAATGCCTTAATCCAGGCAGTGCCAGTAAAAGCTGCTCTGATTCAACAGTTAGGAAGCTCAGACTTAGAACAAGCTACAGTTCTAGCTACTCAGGTATCAAAATCAGTTTTAGGCATGGTTGGTTTAACGCCTAGTGAAGCTGAGTCAGCAACTAGAACAGCTTTGGCAATTATTAATAATGCTCCTAGTAACACAGATTTAAATCAAGTGGGATCGGATGCTCTGAATGCCATGATTAGTGAGCAACCAAGCAAAGCAGATGTGATTACCCAAGCAGGGCAAGCTTTTGCCAGAGACTTTAATAATTTGCGCGCGGGAACTCAATTTAGCCTTAAGACAGGAGATAAGGCTGACTTCCAATTTTTACTTTCCAATCCCGGCAATAGTCCACTTAAAGTTTTGGTTCCCAATAACAACGCCAACTCTACAACAACCAGCGAATTAGTTGTACCTGCTGGTGGAGGGGTGCAAGCAACTGTTGAGATGACTGCTGGCTCAATTTCTGCAACTGGATCTAGCATGATGGCGGAAATGGAGTATGCCAATGATGGAACTTTACAGACTAAAGTTACTGGTTCAGGTTCTGTCACTGGGTATAAGTACAAAACAATGGAATCTAATTTAAATTTGGAGCAGCCGATAGATTGTTCTTCTAAGTCGGAAACAGTAGCTTTACTGCTCCCTATTAGTTCACCACTGGTAGATCCTCTCGGACAGGTCACAGGTTGTGCTGGAGAACTTTTGCCTGACTATAACGGATTTAGTGTTGGTTTTTATGAGCCAGATCCAAGCGATCCAACCGGAGGAGTAAGAGGGCTTTCACCTCTTACAGGGACAGAGTTACCGGATATTCCGGGTAACGATATTCCCAAAGGGGCTGAACCTAATATAGAAAATAGTAATCCTTATTTTCTAACCAATGGTAATCAGGGTAAATATAATTTCTTATTTGATAAAAATCGGGGGCAGTTGGACAAGGGCAAAACCTTTATTCTGTTAGTCAATCCCCCTGGTGGATCAATTTACGCTGAACGACGAATCCGCGTAGTCATTGGCGATCGCAATGCTAACAGTATTGCTTACACTGCTACTTCCCTAGATGGGAAACCCATTAGTTCCACAGATAACCGCACATCCGTAAACGGCACTATAAATATTCAGGATGCTGAACGGGTGGGGTTGAATTTAGCCGTTCTGAGCATCAAATTAGGTATCTGTCAAGCTCAAGAAATTCAAATTATTAAAACAGGCGATCGCGCAGCTGCTGAACCAGGAGATACGGTTATTTACCGTCTCTCGGTGAGAAATCAGTCTTCTGCCAATTTAGAAAATATTGTTGTTACCGACACCTTACCATTAGGATTTCAATTCCGGCCTGATTCTGTTCGGGCTGAGTTGCAGGGAAGTCCAGTTAGAGTTACTACCAATCATAATGGTTCAACAGTTAAGTTCAATGTAGCTGGAAATCTCCCTTCACGCCAAATTCTCAACATTGCCTATGCCGCAGTCTTAACTCCTGATGCCTTACGAGGTACAGGCAGAAACTCTGCAATTGTCAACGGTCAACGAGTTGACAATCGTCGTAGTGTCAAAGATGGTCCTGCCACACATCAACTGCGAATTAAAGCAGGAATTTTATCAGACTACGGCACCATAATTGGTCGCGTGTTTGTAGACAAAAACTTTGACGGTGAGCAACAGCCTGGTGAGGCTGGTGTTCCTAATGCGGTGATCTTAATGGATAACGGAAACCGCATCACCACCGATGTCAATGGGCTGTTTTCTGTAAGCAATGTTATTCCTGGCTACCGCACCGGAGTTTTAGATCTCAGCAGTCTCCCAGGTTACACCTTCGCTCCCAATCGTTTCTTCAGCGAACGCAACAGCCAATCTCGCTTGGTGCATTTAGCCCCCGGGAGTATGGTGCGGATGAATTTCGGTGTTACCCCTTCTGCTAAGGAAGTGAAAAACCAATGAAGTCTAACAAACTATTCTCAAAGGCTTTATTGGTAGGGCTGATGGTAGAAACTCTTGGTATGATGACGTTTGCTACTGTTGCCAGAACAGCTGAGCCGTTACCAGCAACTACTACTGTTAACGGTAATACTACACAGCAAGCCACCCCACAGTCTCCCGTTAATACTGAACAGCCACAAGTAACACCTTCTCCCTCACCAGCAACTCCTACTGTTAACGGTAATACTACACAGCAAGCCACCCCACAGTCTCCCGTTAATACTGAACAGCCACAAGTAGCACCTTCTCCCTCACCAGTAGCATCACCAACTTCTCAAACCAATACTGAGAAAGCGGGAACAGCCAACACCCTAGCTCCAACTGAAGTAAAAATCCTCACTCCAGCATCCAACACTGTAGTGGATATTCCAGCCGCTAGCATCATTGTGCAATATGCAGTGGGAGCAACTGTAGAACTTAAGGTGAATGGTGCAGCAGTAGATTCGTCCTTGATTGGACGCACCGAAACCGATCCAGTTTTTAATACGGTAACGCAAACTTGGTACGGTGTTTCTTTACAAGAGGGAGAAAATACCGTCACCGCGCAAGCAAAAAATAACGGCGTTGTTGGGGAATTAACGACAGCCAAAGTGCAGGTGCGGAGCGCTCCTAAACAACTCACCGTGCAGACAGTGGAAGCGCGAATTCCTGCGGATGGGCGTTCAACGGCTACGGTTCAAGGTCAACTAATAGATGAAAGCGGCAACCGTTCTAACCAAGATGCAATTGTAACTCTGGAAACCAGCGCTGGAGAGTTTATCGGGGCAGACTTAAAGCCAGATCAACCAGGATTTCAGGTGCAAGCGCGACAAGGACAATTTACCGCTAGCTTACGCTCTAGCATTGATGCCCAAACTGCGCGGGTTCGGGCTAATACTAGTGATTTGGAAGCATTTACCCAGCTACAGTTTGAGACTAATTTACGCTCTTCTATTGTTACAGGCGTGCTGGATATACGCTTGGGGGCTAGGGGAACCGACTATTACCGAGGTTTTCGGGACTTTTTACCCCCTGACAAAAATAACAGCTATCGCATAGACACTCGCGGGGCTGTTTTCGCGACCGGAAAAATTGGAGATTGGTTGTTCACAGGTGCATATAACAGCGATCGCACTTTGAATGAAGGTTGCAACGATACTACTCGCTTGTATCGGGATGTTCAATCTTGCGACCAAAATTATCCAGTTTACGGTGATAGCTCTCAGATTGAAGTCTTAACCCCTTCCCAAGATAGTGTATTTTTGCGCTTAGAGCGTTCAGCCCGCGTTGAAGGAGCAGAACCCGACTATGTGATGTGGGGAGATTATAATACCAACGAATTTGCCAGAAGATCGCAGGAATTTACCGCCACTACCCGCCAGTTGCACGGCTTCAAAACTAATTACAACCTGGGTAATTTGCAAGCTACTGCTTTTTATGGCAATAACGTTGAAGGTTTCCAACGGGATGCGATCGCCCCCGACGGCACCAGCGGCTATTACTTCCTCTCCCGGCGCTTACTCATACCGGGTAGTGAAAATGTGTTTCTGGAAACAGAAGAACTCGATCGCCCCGGAACCGTGCTTGAACGCAAACAACTTAGCCGGGGTACAGATTATGAAATTGATTATGATCGCGGCACCTTATTGTTTCGCGAACCCATTTTACGCACCGATGTTGATGCCGAAGGGCGAGTATTAGTGCGGCGAATTATAACTACTTATCAATATGAATCTGGCTCTAGCAATAGCATTTATGGTGGACGGGTACAATACAATCTCTCGCGGGAACTTAATAACGAAAGTTGGCTGGGTGCTACCTATGTGCGAGAAAACCAAGGAGTTCGCCACTTTGAACTCTACGGTGCTGACGCGCTGATTTCCCTCGGTCCCAAAGCAAATCTAATTGCAGAATACGCCCATTCCAGTAACGACTCTGAAGTATTAGGGTTAATGAAGGGTTCTGCTTACCGTATAGAAGCTCAAGGAGAGATTCTTCCAGGAATTCAAGGTCGAGCTTATTATCGCTCTGCGGATACAGGCTTTGCTAATAATGCAACTGTCAGCTTTGTTCCCGGTCAAACCCGCTATGGTGCCCAAGTTATCGGCAAAGTCTCGCCGACAACGAATGTGCGGGTGCAATATGACCACGAGGATAATAAAGGCATCGCTCCCCAACCTCTAAATACACTTGAAGATCTATTAACACCCCGTTCCGATGCAATTCCTGGCAGCAAAGTTGATAACAGCCTCACGACTATTTCCGTAGGATTGCAACAGCAGATTGGTAAAGCCACCGTAGATTTAGACTATATCCGTCGTCAAAGAGAAGACCGTCTGGCTACTGAGCCTTTGAGTGTTTCCTCTAGCCAATTGCGATCGCGCGTCACGCTGCCTATAACTAATAAGCTTACCTTTCGAGCGCAAAATGAACTTAATCTTTCCAGTTCACAAGATCTAGTTTATCCAGACCGTACTATTCTGGGCTTAGATTGGGCAGCTTATCCTGGTATTAATGTTCGCCTTAATCAGATCTTCTTTTCTGGCGGACAGTATGACGATAATTCCATCACCAGTCTTGATATCGATGGCAATTACAAGCTCGGCCCTGATACAACCATCACCGGGCGTGCCTCCTGGATAAATGCCCAGACTTTAGCCGGCTCTATTGGCCTTAAGCAAGGCTTGACAATTGCTCCCGGTTTGCGCGCAGATTTTAGCTACGAACACGTTTTTGGCAACTTTTTTCATCGTACAGGTGCTGGAGTTCAGTTCCCCCAACCTTTTGCCCCAGGTCAAAGCGCCTCTTCTTTAGGAGTGACTAGCGGCGATAGTTACAGCGTTGGTCTTGCATATACAGATAATCCTAATTTTCAAGCTAGTGCCCGCTACGAACATCGCACCTCCTCACAAGGCAGCAACACCGTTATTTCAGCCGCTGCTACAGGTAAAATTACCCCATCTCTCACAGCCCTCGCCCGCTATCAACAAGCCAGTTCCGCTAATCAAAAGCTCACAGGGCTGGGAAATACAAGCGATCTCAAGGTAGGTTTAGCTTACCGCGATCCTAATAGTGATAAATTTAATGCTCTGCTGCGTTATGAATATCGCAAGAATCCAGCTACTATTCCCGACACCCTTTTATTAGGAAGCGGTACAGGTTCTGAAGATCAGGTCTTAGCCTTGGAAGCTATCTATGCTCCAAATTGGCAGTGGGAGTTTTATGGTAAATATGCACTACGCAACAGCACATCTTACCTAGCTCAAGATTTAGTTGGTAGCAGTACAACTTCGCTGGCTCAACTCCGCACCACTTATCGCGTTGGATACAAAATGGATTTAGTCGGTGAGGTTCGCATGATTAATCAGCCATCCACTGGTTACAGCGAGACAGGCTTAATTATAGAAGCAGGATACTACCTGACCCCCAACCTCCGCTTATCTGGTGGATATGTGTTTGGTCGAGTTAATGACCGAGATTTCAGTGGTTCCCGTTCAGCAGGTGGTCCTTATTTAGGATTAACAGTGAAGCTGAATGAATTGTTTGATGGTTTTGGCTTACAAAAAGCAGCACCAGCACAGCAACAAGAATCTGAGGTTAAACCTGTTGCCGCAGAAAGCAAGGAAGATGCAACTGCTACCCCAGCTTCTAATTCAACTAATTCAGAAGCAACACCAAATACATCAACTCCCACGCCAGCTAATGAAGTTGCGCCTACAAACGTTCCTAACTCTGAGCCAAATAATTCCGAAACGCAGCCAAATACATCAACTGCTACCCCACCTCAAGAAACTACCTCTCCTGTAACTCCTACTACTGGAGATACAACGCCATGAAAATTAAAATACCAGCCCACAGACTAAAGCCTTTGTCATTACCCACATTTAGTGCTCACCCATCACCCCGCCTTTGGTTTAAACCGGAGGCTAATAGCTCAAGTCCGTTAAAACAAACTAGAAGAAGTAGCACAGCAGTAGGTTTTAACCTACTTCAGCTATTAGCCAGGGACTTGATTCCCTGGCGGGATGCAAGCACCGCCAAGGTTTCAGGAAATGGGGGTGATGACAAGACTAAGGGGGGACACAGGAGGGTAGCCTACGTAGTTACACCTTGGCGTCGCCGTGTTGCATATGTATGTCTAACGCTTACCTGTTTGTGTGTAGAGCAAATTGCTGTGTTATCCCCAGGGGTTGCACAGCAAACAAACTTACATTTGCGGGTAGCGGTGAATAGTAATGAGGACGGCACTATTCAAGCTGATGCAGCTTTAACTTTGCGGGAAGCGATCGCACTTGTCAATGGTACGCTGCCCATACAAAGTTTAAGTTCTCAGGAAAAAGCTCAAGTTGAAGAACTTAATTCTAATTTGCCCTCCCGAATTGAGTTTAATTTACCCGCTGAACAAACCACTATCCGCCTCAAAAATGAATTACCACCCCTAACCAGTCCGGGATTAGTAATTGATGGAACAACGCAACCAGGTTATGATGCCACTCGTTCAGCATCTGCTGAAATTGCGATTCCAATTCCTATTGTAGAAATTACCCCCGCTGCACAAGCACAAGTATTTCGGGGATTAATCATTCTTGCAGATAATGTTAAAATAAATGGGTTGAGCTTGTATGGGTTTGCAGAAAATACTGATACAGTAGCTAATCCAGCAGCAGATATTTTTGTTGCCAGCAGTCTACCCGCATCTGGCACACGCAAAGACAAGATGCCACCAAAAGATGTGGTACTTGAAAACAATTGGTTAGGCATTCCTCCCCAGGGAAAAATACCAGCCACAACATCTTCCTTTGGTGTGTATGTATTTAATAGCCTCGGAACTACTATTCGGCGCAACCTAATTGCTAACCACAATGGCAGTGGCATTATTACCTCAGTTAGCGCTGAAAATTTACAAGTTACAGAAAACGTCATTGCTGGAATGCAGGGTGCGATTCGCTTAGAAGGGAAAATTCGTAACTCCCAAGTTAGCTCGAATTTGATTTGCGGTAATAAGGGTACTGCTATATATTTATTCAAACCAGAAGGTTCTGTACAAATTAAAGATAATCAAATTCAATCTAATGGTCGTGGTTTACGTCAGGCGGCTATTTATTTGATGGGTAATAATCACCAAGTTATCAACAATCAAATTATTAACCAAACTGGTACTGGTGTTGTCGTGTCAGCATATCCTCCTAGCATAGGTAATATTATCCAGGGAAATCGCTTTGCTGCCCTTACAGGATTAAGTATTGACCTCAATACTCAGCAAAGTTTTGGTGTAGAAGATTTTCAACGAGGTGATGGTCCAAATCCGCGGAGAAATTCACCCAACCGCCGCCGAGATACTGGTAATGCAGCAATCAATGCACCTCAGTTTTTAGCGAGAGAATTTTATATAATTAATAGTAAGGTTAACTTAGATGGAATTGCCGACCCCGGTTCTCAGGTAGAAGTTTACCGCACTAGCGGCAATGACCCCGCTTACAACCCATTGAGCGAGCCACTTGCTAGAGTGGAAACAGATGCTAAAGGAAAATTTAGCTTAACTCTGAGTAATTTACAACCTGGAGAGCGAGTGAGTGCGATCGCGACAGACCCCAAATATGGCACATCCGAACCTGCTGTCAGTGCCTTAATCAAGTCTATTGATAGTACATTAAATTCGGAAGTGCGATCGCCATTAGAAGTCATCCCCCCATGTAGCATCGCACCAACGGTCAGCAATATAAACAAATTATACGAATAGTTGACATAGTTTAATTATTATGAAATCTTCAAAAGCTAGAAAGCGTATTCGTCTCAATTTTCCTAAAAAATTACAGTCTTTATTCAAGCAGGTTAAATTTATTCTGCTTAGCTTATATTCATTTTTGGCTGGTAGCCTTAATTTTAAACATCGAGTATTTCGTAATTTTCCAAACTCCCCCAAACTCCAAAAGCGCAAACCCCACAGTATACGGCAATTTCTGCTTACAGCATTTACTGCTTTTATATTTACAATTAGCTTTAGCGGCATTAATATTTGGTGGACTCCTTCTGCTTATGCCGCTACAACCTTAACTATTGAACCGCTCACCTGGGACTTTATTGGCTTAGATAGTAATAATCCTGCTGTTGGTCCCGATGAATATTTAATTGGCGCTCGTGTTTGTAACACGGGTAGCGAAGCTGCCCAGAATGTTTCCGTTAAATTTGTTAGAGAAGGAGCGTATAACCCTTATTTAACTATTCTAAATGCGCTGAATACAGATACTTGGTTTACATCTTCAATACCAGCAGGATCTTCTGTATCTAATCATCACCTAATTTCTAATAAACCAGCTAACTGTTATGATGCTTACTACAACGCCAAGATCCAGCGTACTTCGGCTGCATATAATACAACTCAGCTGTATCGGATTGAAGCTAGCGCTAATAATGCAAGTACTGTTAGCACGAATAACGCTACACCTTATGATGCTTCCCATCCTCGACAACTTTATGTTGAGAAAATTTTGTCTCAGGCTCGTAACGCGGTTATCGGCTTTACTGGTCCTAGTAACGTTGATGTAGGAGGAGTATATACCTACACACTAACCAGCACAACCGCGACTGCTTATCCTCAGTTAACAATTAGCTCCAATTTCCCTAATCGTGCATTTCAATTTTTAAATGTTAAAAGTACTTACAGTAATCCTGGGGTAAGCAATAGCAGCATCTATGCGGATGCTTGCGGTTGGATCAGCGATCCAACTTATACTGGTTATCACGAAAGTTCAAGTGTTTGTGATTATGCCCCAGTTCCCGACCCCTATACAGCGGGTAAGGTGGGAGAAACTGTAACAACCGAATATACCGTAAAAATCCTTTCTCCTGGCGCGAATAATCCGGGAGCTTCTTCATCAGAGCAGGTAATAGTTAATCACTTAATTTTAGATTTTTCCGGTGGCAGTTACCACTACAACTCTGATTATGGAAAGGGCACAGGGTTCCCCATCATAATAACCGATCGCAAAGCCGACCTCAGCATAGACAAAAGCCACACAGGTAACTTTGCCAGTGGAGATAACACATACACATTGGCAGTTAGCAATCTAGGTCCCGATACAGCTAACGCGCCCATTATTGTTACTGATACCTTACCGACTGGCTTAACTTTTAATCCCTCTAATGCGAGCACAGGAGTGGAATCGGGTACAAGTACAGGTTGGACTTGTTCATCGACAGGTCAAACTATCAATTGTAGTAACCCCAACAATTTGGCATCAAGTGCGACTTCTACTATTAAGCTCAAAGTAAATGTCAGCACCAGCGCTCCGACTAACGTTGTTAACACCGCTACCGTTTCTAGTTCTAGCCCCGAAGACCCCGTTTTAACAAATAATACTGATAGTGATCCGACTACTATTGTCCAGGGCCCAAATATTGTTTTAACAAAGGATTCTGTTCCCTCAAATGCGGTGTTTGTTGCCGGATCAACGGGTACTTATACTCTGAATGTTAGTAATACCAGTGGTTTTGATGCTGCCGCACCTTTAACAATCGTTGATACTTTACCTACAGGTTTAAGTTTTAGCTCTGCTAGTGGGACAGGTTGGACTTGTAGTGCAAATCGTCAAAATATTACCTGCACTAATCCTAGTGGTTTAAATAACGGCAGTACTTCTAACCTTAGTATTACCGTCAATATTCTTTCAAATGTAGCCGCCTCAGTTACTAATACTGCTAGTGCTACCAGTGGAAGTTTTGACACGAATCCTGCTGACAACACTAATATT
The DNA here is from genome assembly GCA_019359765.1 of Aphanothece sp. CMT-3BRIN-NPC111. Classification (GTDB taxonomy): domain Bacteria; phylum Cyanobacteriota; class Cyanobacteriia; order Cyanobacteriales; family JAHHGU01; genus JAHHGU01. The sequence continues at coordinate 10,086 of JAHHGU010000013.1, read as the reverse complement.
ACGAAGACTAACAACACAACTACACCAGGCCCGGACTTAAGTATTAGTAAGACTGACAATAATTTAATCTTTGCCACAAGTCAGAATGGCACTTACACGATTACGGTTACTAATAGTAGTGGGGCGGGAGCAGTAGCAACGACAGGAACAATTACTGTTACAGATACTTTACCCTCTTCTTTTACCTATGTTTCTGCTACTTCTGCATCAGGTAGTTCTGGCTGGACTTGTAGCGCACCACCAGGTCCTACAGTAATTTGTACTAATCCAGGCCCGTTGGCACCTGGTCAAAGCAGTCAAATTTTGTTAACAGTAACTCCTACTACTATTACAGGTTCGCCCTTTACAAATAACGTTTCTGTTTCCACCCCAGGGGACACAAATGCAGCTAACAACTCTGCTAGCGACACAACCGTAGTACAAGCTGCAGGGACTATTAATTTGAATGTGGTAAAAAAGCTGACCAAGATTAATGGAGCTGCTCCTAGTCCAGTTTGCACCACTTCAGGTCAGACTGATACTTGTACTGCTACGATCAATCCCGCTAATACAATTGAGTACACAGTTACTCTTACGAACAACTCTAGTGGTAACGGCAACGATACGAGCATTACCTTATCTGATACTGTGCCCTCAGGTATTACGGGTGTTACTTGGACTTGTAATTTTGTAGGTGCAACCAATACAACTTTAGGTAATGGTGGTCCCTCCAATACAAACTCTTGTACTAACGGCACTGCACCCGATACAGCCAGTGGTAGCGGTAATAACATTAGTTTGGGAACGATTAGTTTGAGAAAAGGAGGCGGGCAGGTACAATTTGTAATTTCGGGTACGGTTCAGTCTACTGGTTTTTCTGGCCTTTTATCTAATACCGCTAATGCCGTACCTTCTGCTGCTTCTGGAGCCGACTCGAGTCTTGCAGATAATACCTACACAGTTAATTCAACGGTTGCCGGTCCAGACCTAAGTTTAAGCAAAACTAACTTTAGTAGCTTTGTGCAAGGAGTCAACGGCATTTATAGGTTAACGGTTACAAACGTTAGCACAACCCGTGATACCACTGGCTTGATTACGGTAACAGATACCTTACCTGCCAACTTAACCTATGTTTCTGCTACCTCAGCCCCAACTTATTCTGGGTGGGCTTGCAACTATGATTCAACTAGTCGAAAAGTCACTTGTACTAACACTAATGTTTTGGTGAAATCCAATGCGGGTCCAACACCTCAAAGTAATAGTATTAGTGCGATCGATATTACTGTAACTCCCACCGCTACTGGTTCAGTTACAAATAGTGGTGTTGTCTCTACTCCTGGTGATACCAATGCCGCTAATAACACAGCCAGCGTAACAACTACAATAACCGCAGCTAATCCTAATGTAAAAATAACCAAGACAGCCGGAACTTTGGCTTTAGGGCAAACGGGAATTTATACCATTAAAGTCCAAAATATCGGTACAACTGTTGCTGTTGCTCCTATTGTTGTCAGAGACACCTTACCTACAGGTTTAGTGTTCGTATCTGGTACGGGTACAGGTTGGAGTTGCTCTGCCACTGGACAAAATGTTGTTTGTAATAATTACAGCGATATTACAGCTGGTAGTTCTGCTCCCGACCTGGCCTTAAAGGTCTTAGTTGGTAGCCAAACGGCATCAAGTATCAATAACACTGCGACTGTTGATACTGTGCCGAGTGAAACTATTACTACCGACAACACAGACACTATCACTACCAGCGTGACTCAAAGTGCTGACTTGAGTATCGTCAAGAGTCACACTGCTAACTTTGTGATTGGGCAGAATGCTGCTTACCAGCTAAAAGTCACTAATAATGGACCTTCGTCCGTCCCGACAACTCAAGCAGTTACTGTCACAGATACCTTACCGAGCAATCTTACCTTTGTCTCCGCAGGTTCAGGGGGAGGAGGTTTCACCTGTACTGCGTCCGGTCAAGCTGTTACTTGTAGCAAGCCTAATGGTCTAGCAGTTGGAGCAACTGCTAACATTACCCTAAATGTATCTGTAGGGGGTTCTACCGGAACTATCATTAATACGGCTAACGTGTCCAGTCCCGTCTCTGACCCCGATACTAGCAATAACTCTTCTAGCGACTCAACCATAATCCAGCCTTTACAAGCTGATTTAAGTTTAACCAAGACCCACATCGGTAACTTTACAATTGGGCGGCAAGGTACTTACACCCTCACTGTTACCAATAACGGTCCGGCAACAGCCGCAGCACCAATTACTATTACGGATAACTTGCCATCCAATCTTAGTTTTGTATCTTTTTTAGGTACAAGCGCCTGGAATTGCTCTGGTACGACAAATATCACCTGTACCTACTCCAATAATTTAGCGTCCGGAGAAAGCAATGCTATCGACATTACAGTTGCCGTAGGATCGGGAACGCCTACAGGCACAAACAGCATTACTAACACTGCCACAGTTTCCAGTCCGACACCTGACCCTACCGCTAGCAACAATACAGCTAACAATCCCACAACTGTTGTTAGTGGCGCAGATCTCGCTATCACCAAAACCCACACCGGAACTTTTGCACCTGGAAGCAATACAGGGAATTCTTATACCATCACCGTTACCAACAACGGTCCTAATGCCGCGTCACCAAACATTAAGGTAGTTGATGATTTGCCTGTGGGCGTGCATTATCAGTCTTCTTCTAGTACAGATTTTAGTTGTACGAGTGACAGCGCCGCTTCTGCCAATACAGTCACCTGTACTCGTACTACAGCGATGAGTGCTAATAGTTCCTCCACGATTACCTTAAATGTCAATGTCCTGAGTGGTGCAACATTACCACTAGAAAATAATGTTGTAGTAGGTAGTAGTCCGACCCCAGATCCTAACCTGAGTAATAACTCGGCTACGGATACAGTAACCACCACCACATCTGGGCAAGCGCGTCTGCTACTGGTGAAGCGTATCACTGCTGTGAACAGAAACGGAGCCGCGATCGCTAACTATAACGGCCAGTCCCTCAACGGGTTTAATAATGATAGTACGACTAACGATAACGACCCCTTGTGGCCTACTCCTGCTACTTACCTAAAAGGAGCAATTAATGGTGGAGTCGTTATGCCTGGAGACGAAATTGAATATACCGTTTACTTCCTCTCCAATGGTACTAGTCCTGTAACAAACGTCAAAATCTGCGATTTAGTACCAGCCAATAGCACTTTTATGTCTGATGCCTTTAACGGCTCAACTCCAACTGATGGCGGTACACCAGGAGCAGACTTAGGCATGGGGCTTGCTCTACGTTCTAGTAGCCTTCCTACTGCTCCGACTGTTTATCTCACTAGCATTGCTGATGCACCCGATCGCGGACAGTTTTTCCCTGGAGGAACAACTCCATCAACTTCTTGTTCGGGCAGCAATACCAATGGAGCTGTGGTTGTGAATGTGGGAACTTTACCGAACGCTACGGCAGCGGGTACACCTGCAAATTCCTACGGCTTCATGCGCTTCCGAGCAAAAGTGAACTAATATCGGTGGTAATAAAATGCTAGGAGGGAACGTATTAGTAAAGGGCGGCAAAAGTTTCCTAGCTGAAAACCTGATATCTCGATCCCCCCTAGCCCCCCTTAAAAAGGGGGGAATTTTGACTTTTCTCCTTGTTAACTGTGTAGAAAATCCCTTCTGCTTAAGTTCTATAGCAATTGGGAATTTTTTAGAAAGTAGAGATACCCTGCCAGGGTGTCTTTACTTTCCGTGCATGGGGGTGAGGGCGATCGCATATCCAGCACTTTTCTACTACGGCAATTGGTAAAATTATGTAGGCAACTACCTGGTCATGTTACATTTCACTGGTATTGCTCACCTTCGGCACCACTGGTATTTGAGGATAGGCTAAAAATCGATGACAACCCTTTTTAGACCTGATATCTCCGCTTCACAGCCTAATTGCTATGTCAAGTTAGTTTTGTGGTGCTTGCAACCGAAATGGGGAGCAGTGTGGAGCTTAGGTTTCTTGACCTTAAGCGGAACGGGGTTACAAGCGGCAACTGAGAACATTGTTTCTCCCCCAGTCCTGGAAAATTGGAATTCACCGTTGGAATTGACGCCACAACCAGAAAAGCTTGACCCAGAACCTCACAGCAGCATTGAAAATTATTCGGTGAGGCAGCGTTACGAATTACAGCCAGCACCTTTTTTAATAGCTGGTCCGAATAACTTTAATCCTAACTTGCGAGTGGAGCCACCACCGTCAACGCCGTCAACACCGACAGCCCAGCTACAAACGTCACCACCGTCGTCAACACCGACAGCCTCACCATCGCCGCAGACACCCCTGCCGCCAACATCACTACCATCACCGTCGCCTGAGCCAACTGCACCCACAGCCTCCCCAGAACAAAATCGACCCGCTATCGCTTTAGAAAATATCACCACAAACTTTCGCTACGATAACGATAACTTCGACCGACAAAATTTGTTTATTGAACCAACGACTCAATTTCGTCTCCAGAATGGCAATATAATTCGCTTCAAAACAGGTTTTAATTCTTTCAGTCAACCAGAAGTAGATTCAATTACAAATATTCCCCTGCAAGTGGGATATGAAACCAAGATTGGTTCCACAACGGTGCAAGCGGGCGCAGGAGTTGACCTGTTCAACCGCCTGCCAACGGCTCTCAATTTCAATGCTAGAGCAGATTTTCCTATCACGCCAAGTTTCACTTTGTCAGGCCTTGTGGAACAAGGGCCATACAAGTTCAATGCCGAAACTTTGGAGAATCAAATTACCGCTTGGCGATACGGTCCGCAACTATACTGGCAGATAGATCCTAAGACCAGTTTATTTTCATTTCTTCGTTTGGGTAATTACAACGATGGAAATTTTGAAGAGCAATCTTTTACAAGGCTAGAGCGTAAATTCGGGCAATTTTATGTTGCAGCTAATTTATTTAACTGGAGCTACGCAAAAGATGTCCAGGAAACAAGTGGTTATTTTTCCCCACCAGATTTTCTGGTTTTCAATGGTGAAGTAGGTTTGAATGCAGAACTATTTGATTTTTTAAGTTGTCGCGTGGCTGCCAGCTTGGGACGACAGCGACTTAACGGCGAATTTGATAATGCTAATAGCTATGAAGCTCGCTGCACAGGCAGGCTATCTCCCAACGTAGATGCCGACTTTGGTTATCTGTTCACGAATGTAAGAAATCAAGAGACTGGAGGAAGCGCCTACAACAATAATTCTTTCACAGGGCAGGTACGAGTGAAGTTTTAAAATTGATAAACTTTGCCAAAATGTTCAGCCTATATATTACAAGGAGATAAGAGCCATATATTGCCTCCCCCTTTAGACCTATTCAAGATAAGTTGTATGTCAAAGACTTAAACTTGCCGGGAAAATTGCCAGTCAGAAATCTCTATAGACTCTTGACGAATCAGTAAATCACTACTACGAGTATTAGTAAAAGTAAAACAGTAAAGCCATGAATTCGGATTTTGAGCCGCCATCTAAATTGTGGTCAACGCTAGCGACAGTTGGGGGTATATTTACGGCGCTTTTGGCGATCGTCGTTTTGCAATCTTGGTCAGAACAGCTTTCCAAAAAGGCCAGCGCACCGCCGCAGGCTGGGAAAACTTCCTTAGCTAAAATGGATGCCCAATATGTGAAGTTGCCGGGTGAACCTGTGACTCCGGCTCAAATTCAAGCTGCCGCAACTGCTTCTGTAGCCACTGGCGCAGGCGAATTGAGTGCAGCGGAATTGCAAATGGCACGTCAAGCTTGGCGCTACTTCCAGCTTAACTGGAATGACAAGACAGGTTTGGCAAATTCTGTAGACGGATTCCCCTCAATGACGATGTGGGATCAGGCAGCAGCAATGGCAGCTTTGGTCAGTGCTAGAGAATTGGGTATCGTGCCCCAAGCAGAATTTAACACCAAGATGGGCACGATGTTAAAAACCCTGGCAAATATGCCCCTGTATAAAAAAGAATTGCCGAATAAGGTTTATAACTCTAAAACCCTGCTCCCTGTTAATTATGGGAAAGTAGATCAACGGGAAGAAATTGGCTGGTCGGCCCTGGATTTAGGACGGATGGCGATTTGGCTCAAGATTGTGGGGGCTAAGTATCCTCAGTTTAAAGATGAGACAGAAGCTGTCTGGAAAAGTTGGCGAACTAAACGTCTGGTCAAAAATGGTCAGATGTACGGAACTTCGATCGTTAATGGTAAAGAACAGTACAACCAAGAAGGCCGCTTAGGATACGAAAATTATGCCGCCTACGGCCTGAAACTGTGGGGTTTAGACGTGGACAAGGCTCTAGATCCTCAGTCTAATGCGGCCTTTGTCAATCTCTATAATGTGGGAGTCCCCTACGACAGGCGCAGCTACCAGACGTCTGGGGCGAATAACTACGTCCTGAGCGAACCGTTTATTTTGGATGGCATTGAAACCGGCTTTCAATCCTTACCAAAAGCCTATGCTGACCGGGTATTAGCGGCTCAAGAGGCACGATACAAGACAACCAAGCAGTTAACATCTGTAACTGAAGATAACTTAGATCGCGCTCCCTACTTTGTTTACAGCACCCTGTATGTAAATGGAGAGCCTTGGGGAACGATCACAGATACTAGAGAAAAGCACAACAATTTGCGGTTTATCAGCAGCAAAGCATCCACTGGCTGGCATGTGCTTTACAACACTCCTTACACTCAGCAGTTATTCAACTTTGTCCAAACCAACCTCAAGTCTGAGAAGGGCTGGTACAACGGCTTTTACGAATCTTTAAAGGAGCCGAACAAAGCCTTGACTGCCAACAATAATGGGGTGATGCTAGAAAGCCTGCTCTACAAAAAAGTAGGAAAGCCGCTCACGGTCTGGGCAGGGGTGAAATCACCTTCCTAAGTTGCTTAAAATCTATATAGGCTTCTTCAATAGCATAGCTCTATGATCCGACAAAGCAACGGGCGAAAGTGGTCTCGGTGTCTGGCTTTGTTCCTTACAGGAACTGTATTGCAGTTTTTGCCACCCGGCTCTTTCCCAGAGCCATCCCTGGCTCAAGCTCCAGCTGCGACACCTAAAGCTTGTACAGAAATTACTGCCCCTTTGACGCCAGAAGAGCAGGTCTATGCTCGTGCATCTTGGCAGTATTTTGTCAATAACTACCAGCAAACAACAGGATTTGTGAACTCAGTCGGGGGCTATCCTTCTGGCACTCTCTGGGATCAGGCAAATTACCTGATGGCGCTCAATTCTGCTCGCTGGCTGAATATAACCGACCAGGCAGACTTTGACTTTCGCCTCAACAAGTTTCTTACCAGCCTGAATACCCTGCCCCTGTTTGAGGGAACCTTACCGAATAAGGTCTACAATACTGCTACCGCACAGATGACCGATTACGGAAACAATCCCAAGCCACGCGGGATTGGCTGGTCGGCTTTGGATATCGGTCGCATGCTTGCCGCCTTACACATCATCCGTACCTGCCATCCTCAATATGCAGATTGGATCAAGAGTATTGTCTCTAAGTGGAAGTTGGAGCAAAGCCTGAAAAACGGACAACTTTATGGAGCCACGGTTTTACCAGATGATAAAACCTTGCTGGTGCAAGAAGGACGCCTGGGCTACGAAGAATATGCCGCTCGTGGCTATGAACTGTGGGGATTCCAACCCTATACAGCGATCGCTCTAGAGCCGTTTGAGTTCGTCAAAGTTAACAACCTCAATATTCCGGCGGATACCCGTAATTACCAAAGTACTAATGCCAATAATTATGTGGTCAGCGAGTCCTATATCCTAGATGGCATTGAATTTGGGCTGCAAGGATATTTACAGGATTATGCACTCAGCGTCTTTGAGGCGCAAAAGCGTTATTATGACACCACTGGCGAGCTGACGGCGGTGTCAGAAGATAACATCGATCAACCGCCTTATTTTCTCTACAACACTGTTTACTCAAATGGCGTGCCTTGGGCGGTGATTACAGATGAAAACAAGCCCTACCCGCAACTACGCACCCTGAGTACAAAAGCAGCTTTTGGCTGGCGCTACCTGTACCCAAATGACCCCTATGCCCAGAAAATTTTTGATGCAACAAAAGATCTGCGTAGCCCGGATGGAGGTGGTTTCTACGCGGGGCTTTATCAAGAAAACAAACAACCAAATAAAGTCTTAACGGGTAATACTAACGGACTGATTCTGGAGATTTTATATTACAAAGCCAGAGGGAATAGCCCTCTGATCAGCTCCAATCTTGTCAGTTTTGCACCTGGACAGCCCACGGGGAATAATTTGACGGCAGCATCCCCCACTTCCACCCCCACAGCGACGACCCCATCCCCGGCGGCGAGTCCTACGGTGGCAGCAACACCCACGCCATCCGCTCCCAACCCCACGGCTGCCGCCCCACCTCGCTCGGTAGATTCTCGCGTCACTCCACCCCCCACAACCTCCACTCCTAGCACTACTGCGGCGACCCCATCCCCGGCGGCGAGTCCTGCTGTTAATACACCGACCCGCCCTGAAGCTACAGCGGTGGTAGTTCAACCTATCCCCCCGGTGGGTAGTCCCCAAAAGTCTGAAGTTCCAGCACTAGCTAGACCCCTGAATGCCACAGAACGAAGCTATGCTCAGGGCGCTTGGAACTACTTTAATGCAAATTATCAATCTAATACTGGGTTGGTGAACGATCGCAGTGACGTGAAAGGAGTCACACCTTGGGGCATCGGTGATTATCTCGCCGCCCTCAATGCTGCGCGATCGCTGGGCATCATCTCCGCTGAAGAATTTGACCAACGCACCCGGCTGTTGCTGGGAGCCTTGACAAAACTGCCCCTATTTAGTAATGAGTTACCTTCTCGAAGTTACGATACCCGCACCTTGCAACCAATAGATTATGGCGGTAATTTAGTTGCAGAGGGAACAGGCTGGTCATCTTTGGATATTGGACGCTTACTAGCGTCACTTTACAGCTTAAAAAGCTCCTATCCCCAATACACAGACGCCGTAGACCAAATTTTGCTGAATTGGTCATACCTACGGGTAGTGCGGGCAGGCAGGCTTTCCAGCGCGATCGCCACTAACGATGACCAAGAGCGCCAAAGGGGGACAAATACCTCCACCAGGTTCACCCCGGAAACTCGCCTGGGTTATGAGGAATATGCCGCCCGTGCCTTTCAGTTATGGGGATTTGAGGTAGATCGCTCCGCTGTCGGCGGTGATTATCAAAAGGTGGCTGTAGAAGGGGTGCAAGTCCCGCTGCGGCGGATTCGAGCGGATGTGAAGACGGACGGAAATCAGTTCACAGTCAGCAATCCTTTCTTGCTGTACGGTTTAGAATTTGGTTTCGATCCGCAAATGCGATCGCTCTTTGAACCGATCCGCCGTGCTGAAGCCGAGCGTTACCGTCGTACAGGGAAATTAACAGCCTCTGCCACCACCGTAATCGACCGCGAGCCTTATGTTGTTCACAGCACCGTCATTGCTGGGAACGAGCCTTGGGCAACACTAGGGGACGACGGTAAATCTGTTCCCGATGCCCGCATCGTCAGCACAGCAAATGCTTTTGCCTATCAAGCTATGTTTCCCGAAGATAGCTATGCTCAAAAGTTGTCCCAGGCAACAGCTAGCTTATTCAATCCCTCCCAGGGCTATTATGAGGGCTTTTATGAACAAACCGGGAAACCAACTGCGGCTTTCACGAGCAGCACTAACAGCATCATTCTGCAATCATTGCTGTATAGAGTGACAAATCAGCAGCCAGTAGTTCGTGCCACCCCGGATACAAACTCTCCTTGGTGGCGGGCGGTAGCGGCTGGAGATACTGCTGGTCGAGGTCTCCCGATTACTGCCACCCAGAAAGCTAGAGTGATTGCCGATGTTTCTGGAACTTACTGGGCTTCAGTCAGCGAAAATCCCTCAGGTGGAAATATCGCCAGAGGAACCACTCCTACAGCACCCTCTACAGCAGCAGAAACTACCGTCAAGCCGCCCCAACCAACGCCAACACAAACACCAGTACAGGAATTTGTGGCTCCGGTTGCCAGTTCCTCCCCACGTCAAGAAACTCCACCACCCAGAACCACGCCCTTACCAACCCCACCAGTTC